>CALDTY010000034.1 GCA_937923605.1 Candidatus Absconditabacterales bacterium | reverse complement strand
AGAGTATTCAGAAAAAAATAATTTGATAGAAGCCCAATCTATATAAAGTACAGAGTATGAGTCCTCATCGTCTAGCTGGTCCAGGATACTGCCCTCTCACGGCAGAGATCGCGGGTTCGAGTCCCGCTGGGGGTGTTATTTTTGTAACATAATAGTAGAGTGAAATAGAGTCTAATTCAAACCCTTTAGGACAATTTCGGGCATCAGATGCATAGCTCGAGTCCCGCTGGGGGGTGATTTTTCTACAATTACACAAGAAAAGGCTTGCAATTGCCTTTGATATTATTACATTTAACCAGTTTTTAGAAATCATTGTTTATGGCTTATCACAAAAGGAAGTGAGGAACGAAATCATGGAGAATCTTCAAAAATGAAGATATTAAAGCATTTAACATACTTGTGGTCGATGAAGACTGAGAGAAACTATGAACAATGCCAAGAGCAAAAGCACTAGCTTTGGCTTCATGAAAGGGGTTGGATTTAGTACAAATCAACTACGATCCAAAAACCAAGGTGTGTACAGCTAAGATTGTTGATTTTGGAAAATACCAATATGAGAAGAAAAAAGCAGAAAGTGAAAAAAGAAAGAAGCAAAAGACGATGGTACAAAAAGAGATTAAGTTTTGATATAATATATGAGATCACGATTTGGCCCTCAAGGTAAAAAAAGCGATCGAGTTCCTATCAAAATGAAATCCAGTAAAGGTGAATGTAGTACTCAGATGAAGAGAAAAGGCATATAAAGATATTGTTCGTGCAAAGTTGGATTGAGTAGAAGAGCAGCTAAGAGAGTATGGTAAATCACAATGAGTTAAGTCAGAAAGCTTTGGATATACTATCTTGATAGTGCCTTCAAAGAGAGCTGTGCAACAAAAGGCTCAGCAAAAAAAGAAGAATAGTGATGCTGCAAAGAAAAAAGAGTCAATAAAGAAAGAAAAACCTACAAAAAGTGAAAAAGAAGAAGGTAAGAGTGAAAAAACTGAGAAGAAGGTAGTCAAAAAAGTAAAGGCAGAAAAGGCACCTAAAAATGAAGACAAGTAATTTATTCCTTATATGTTATATTAGTATGTGAAAAATTAAGACAAATAGATCAGTTGCTAAAAGATTCAAGGTTACAAAAACTTGAAAAATCAGACATAGTAAAACATGTAAGAGTCATTTGTTGACAAAGAAAGGTAGGACGACGAAGAAAAATAAATATGGAAAAGGAATCGCTAAAGTAGAGACAAAGAAAATTAAAGTTATGATCCCTTATAAGACAAGATAAGTTTTTTCTTGGCTGGTAAGTAGTTATGCGTTACATCTTTATATATAGTTAGTATTGTTTGCCTTGTAACTTGCAATATCTAACATTGAAAAACAAAAAAGAAAGAATCAAACAAGTACAATGCCTGTCATCCTCATGTGAGAGTGGCAAATTTTGTTTTAATTTTTGATAGACTGAGATGGTAAGGATTTCCAATGGACTCGCGAGACAGAGAAGACATAAGAGATTTATAAAAAGAGCAAAGGGATTTAGATTAGGAAGAAGTACTGTGTATACCCAAGTGAGACGTGCATTGGTAAAACAATGACAAAACGCTTATGTAGGGAGAAAGAATAAAAAGAGAATATTTAGAAAACTATGGATAGAGAGACTCTCTGCTGTACTAAGAAATAAAGGTTCTAAGTATAGTGTCTTTATGGGGAAAATGTGAGCTGCTGATATTATGATCGATAGAAAAGTATTATCAAATATCGCTGTCGTGTTCCCAGATGTCTTTGACAAAATATTCGATGAAGTAAAATAAACTACTCCAGGATATGTCCGTTGATTTAGTGTGTATCAAGAGGTTTCGACAAAACATTGTCATTATCTTAGTCTTGCCGGGATGGCGGAATTGGTAGACGCAGCGGACTTAAAATCCGCCGAGTTAATAGCTCGTACCGGTTCAATTCCGGTTCCCGGCAATTAATGTTATTTACCTTTAAATATATATCTTATGTGATTTACTATTCACAAGACAGGAGACTTAAATACTAACGAGAGACTTATAGCTTTTTATAAGAAAGAGTTACGAGCGTCTCATATCATTGATACTGCAAAGCAACAGAAGCATTACTGAACTAAATGGTATAGAAAGTTTGTATCATATAATTTCCCTGGTGCTAGAAGATATCAAAGAATGAAAGCTATTGTGTCGAATATGTATAGAAAAACTAAGAAGAAATATAATATGCTTTCACATCTTTGAATGAAGATATAAGTATATTTAGATTGTTCTGCTATGAATATAGTAGGAGGTCAATACTATTTTTAAACTTTAAATGCAAACAATATGTATGCAGTAATAGCTACCCAAGGACATCAGTATATTGTTCAAGAATGATTGGAGCTGACGGTTGATAAAATAATCGACACGAAAGAATGAGACTCAGTAACATTTGATAATGTTTACTGTATCTTTGATAAAGATGGAAAGAATGTTTCAGTTGGAACTCCAGTTGTAAAGTGAGCAACGGTAAAAGCTAAAATCATATCTCATGATAGATGAGACAAGACGAGAGTTTTGAAATTTCAAGGTAAAAAAAGATACCAAAGAGTTAAATGATTTAGACCGGAACAAACTACAATTACGATTGAAAAGATAAGTGCGTAATTTTTATTCTCACATTGTTTATGGCAAAAGAAGAAGCTATTGAAGTTGAATGACTAGTATTAGAGATTTTATGATGAGGTAAGTATAAGATTCAAGTTATGGATATGGATATGGAAGTTGAAGCTTACGCTGCCGGAAAGATGAAAAAATTTAGAATAAAGATTATTCCTTGAGATCTCGTGACTGTTGAACTAAATCCCTATGAACCTACCAAATGACGCATTGTTTATAGAACAATCAACACTTGAAAGAAAAAGAGAGTAAAAGAAGAGAAAATAGACAATGAAGAGAAGGTAGCGACAGAAGGTGAAGCAAAATTAGAGACTAATGAAGTTGAAAAGCCTACTGTAGAAAAATAAGATATTATTTATTTGTATTATAGATAAAGATGAAAGTATGATCATCTATTAGACCACAGAAATGATATGTAGTGGTAAAAAGACGAAATAAGTCACGTACAAAATGTAGACTATATTTGGTGCAAAAAAACAGAAAGAAATCTTGAAGGAAAGACGCAAGAATCAAGGCGAGACAAGGTTAAAGATACCTATTATAAATAAGTATTGCCTTATCTAATTTAATTTTTTACAAAAAAGTTTATGTTTAGAATTCAATGACATGTGATTCCAGATAACAAATCAATTTATGTAGGTTTAACCTATATATATGGTATCGGAATTTCTACATCAAAGAAAATACTAAGTGATTTAAAGATTCCTTACGAACAAAAAGTATGAGAATTGGATGATAAGCAACTTAAAGCTATTACTGATGTTATCAAAGAGATGATTTTAGAAAATGATTTAAGAAGAGAAATCGCTGGTAGTATCAAAAGATTAAAAGAAATCAAATGTTATAGAGGAATGAGACATAATCTTTGATTACCTGTTAGAGGTCAAAATACTAGAAAACGTTGAGCTACTGCTAAGAAACTTCTTGGTAGATCTAGAGTGAGACCAGTATTGAAGAAATAATATATTAAGATTAAGCGTTATCCCTATTTATTACTTATTGCTATATAATGGCTGCACTAAAGAAAAAAAAGAAGAATATCAAATTGCCATCATGAATACTGCATATTAACACATCGACCAATAATACTCATATTACATTGACTGATGTTCAATGAAATAGAGTTTTGTGAGGTGGAACTTGAGTCCTAGGATTCAAATGAGCTAAACAAAGTACTCCTTATGCAGCTGAACAACTCTGTAAAAGTATTATTCAAGATGCAAAAGATAATCTTTGACTCAAAGAAATTGGAATTATTGCAAAATGACTCTGAATGTGAAGAGATGGATCATTTAAGTGAATTAATGATGTTGGATGAATAGATATCATGTGGATAAAAGAAGCTACACCAATCCAACATGGTTGATGTAAAAGGAAAAGAAGAAAACGTAACTAAGAACAAGACAACTCAAATGAATCTAAAATAAACGATATTCTATTATAGTAATTCTTAATTCTTAATCTTTATTGTATGAAATATACCTGACCAAAGTTCAAGCGATGTAGAAGAGAAGGAATCAATCTTTTTTGACCTGCAAAATATGATGTAAGGAAAAGAAGAAGTGTTCCAGGACAACACGGTGCCTCTAATGTTAGGTATTCTGAGTACTGAAAACTTTTGAGAAACAAGCAAGTACTCAAAAGAATGTACTTACTAAGTGAAAAACAATTTAAAAAGATAGTGACTGTGATATCATCTCGTCATGCTAAAAATCACTGAATGGCTCATGATAAAGCTATGCTACAGTTTTTAGAAAGAAGACTTGATGTTATAGTGCTTAGAGCTTGATTGGCTCATACTATAATGCAAGCTAGACAGATTGTTGTACATGGGCATTTTTTGCTAAACGGTGTTAAGCATAATGTACCTTCAACATATGTGAAAACAGGAGATGTTATAACCTTGAGACCTAAGCTACAGTCTTCGCCATTGTATAGTATGGCTCCAATCAGTGTTTGATGAGTACAAATACCTTGATGGTTGAAAACGAACAAGAAAACATATGAAGTAGAGGTGCTTGATTTACCTAATCCAGATGAAATTAGTGCACCAGTAGACTTATTGAAAGTAGTAGAATATTACGCTAGAGCATAAATTCCCTTTCTTTTATTTTTACATACACTAGTTCATGTTGGATATACAAAAATTTATCGGAACCCCAAAGATAGTAGTTGATGAGATTGATGCAACTACCTCAATTTTTGAATTACAGTTTCTTCCAAATTGATTCGGTCATACCTTAGGGAACGCGCTTAGAAGAGCGATCTTATGATATAGTGCTTGATGAGCAATAACATGATTAAAAGTTAATTGAGCTTCTCATGAGTATCATGTGATTGATTGAATGAAAGAAACGGTAATAGATGTGATGTTGAACTTTAAGAAACTACGTTTTAAAGTTGATGAAAATGTAGAGAAAATACAGTGGATTTCACAAAGATTTAAATGAGTATGACAATATACTGCTGCAGATCTTAAATTACCAAGTGGTATAGATATCGTAAATGAAGATGTATATCTTTTGGAAATATCTGATGCTTCAGTTGAAATAGTTATCGAATATAGAGTAGAAAAAGGATACGGATATTATTCAATTGGTTTCTTAAGAGCTCGCGAAGAAAAAGAAGATAGTCAAGATATGAATACACTATTAATTGATAATGATTTTAAAGCTGTAGAGTACGTAAGGTACTCTGTTGAAGAAGTAATTGATGATTTCTCTTGATCTAGTAAAGATAAGCTTATTCTAGAAATTAAGACTATATCACCAGTTGTTTCTCCTCAGGAACTACTTTCATTCGCTTGAGAAGTGGTAGCTTCTTATGCTAAATTATTCATTTTCGATGATGTATATATAGATAAGTCATTATTGGTAGATTATTATGATATAGCAGAAACTGCTGACAAAATGGTTGAAGATATGAATATTAAAACTATACCAATCGATGCTCTTCCACTATCTGAAAGAACTAGGAATGCATTGATCAAAAATGAAGTTTTATACGTTGAAGATCTAGAAAAAAAGAGAAAATCTGAATTATTAAGTATGAAATGAATTTGAAGAAAAGCAGTAGATGAAATAATTGATTCGTTGGAAAATATGTGAAAATCTCTAGAGGGATAATTACATAATGAAACATAAAGTTGTAATATACTTTATATTTTACACCTTACATTTAACACATGAGACATAAGCATAAAAGAGTTCTCGAGCTAAATACATGAATTGTTAAAACAACAACAGTTCTAAGAAATATGCTCACAAATCTAGTAGAACATGGAAAAATGGAGACTACGATCAAAAGATCTAAATCTCTTAAAGCATTTGCAGATCATTTTTTTGCTCGCCTTGTTCGCATCAATAAAACAAAGGATCCGAAAGATGCAAGAAGAGAGGCAATTAGATATGTTACATCGGTGGTATATTCTGAAACTGCTGGGAAAAAGATTGTAGACGAACTAATTCCTAGATATCTAGACGAATGAGTTAGTACATGATTCGTAACAAACTACAAAATGTGATTTAGAGCATGAGATGCAGCTGAAAAGGTTCTTATGAAACTAGTATAATTATTTTTGTTTACTAAATTTAGACATATGCAATTTACAACAACTGATCTGAATAAAACAGTTTGGGTACATCCAGACTGGCAGAAAGAGAATAGACATCGATGGACAGTAGACGCTAAAGGTAAGACACTTGGTAGATTAGCTGTTGAAATAGCTAAGAAATTGCAATGAAAGCATAAAGCTCATTACGCTGATCATTGGGATACTGGTGACTACATTGTCGTTACTAACGCTGATAAAATTGTCGTTACTTGAAATAAGTTAGCTACAAAAATGTATTATAGATACAGCTGATATAAGGGGAATCTTAAATCTTTCACATTAAAGTGGATGATGGAGCATAAGCCTCTTAGAGTTTTGGAATTGGCGGTAAGATGAATGTTACCAAAGAACAAAATGAGAAAGATTAGAATGGCGAGACTTAAGTTATTCGCATGAGATGACCATCCATATGCTGATAAATGACTACTTTCATTAGATGATGTTATCTGAGCTGAACCAATAAAAAAGAACACTGAGAAAGCAGTGAAATCTGAAGAGAAACAAACACAAGAATAATACGTACAGAGTAAACTTTATACTTTATATTTAGATATGGCAAAAACATCTACTAAAAAGTACTTCGGTACTGTATGAAGAAGAAAATCATCAAGTGCTGTGGTAAAGCTTTTCCCAAAGGGAAAATGAGAAATCACAGTGAGAAAGTGAGAAAATATGATATCACTTAAAGAGTATTTTGGTGGACACGCATATATGATAGAAGATGTCCTATATCCTTTTGCGGTTTTGGGACCAAAAGCGGCAAAAGAATTTGATGCAGAAATAGTGGTGAGATGATGATGACTCATGGGTCAAGCTGAAGCAATAAGACTGTGAATCGCAAGATGACTAGTGAAGATGAATGAAGATAATAGGAAGTTACTTAAGCCTTATGGATTACTTAAAAGAGATCCTAGAATTAAAGAAAGAAAGAAACCAGGTCTTAAGAAAGCTAGAAAAAGTCCTCAATGGAGTAAGAGATAAATCAATTATTCTATATATACTACAAATTTACTCAGCACTGCTGAGTTTTTTTGTTGGGAAAGAAAATTGACATATTCGAGTTTCTTGTATATAATAATATTGATATTTATCTCTAATATTTAATTATGAAAAATCTAGAATCTTTCGAGTCTGATGAATTGACTATCGAAAAAGTACTTGAGATTAAAGAGGGTATTGCCACTGCAAATTACCAAAAATTGGTAGATGACAGAGAATATCTAAAACAATCTATGGATGGCATTGAAGATCCAAGAGTTTTATATATTGCGATTACTACAAGCAATGAAATTGAAAAAAACCTGTATACATTTGATGAATTTTATAATACATCAAAGTTAGAAGATTGGCTAAAAGTAATGAAAGATGAAGCTAAAATTAATCCTGATAAAGTAAAGTCATCTGTATGAAGCTATTTACGAGAAGCAATTGGCGAAATTAATCGTTCAAAAGCTCATATGAGTGATCCTGATCTAGATCCTCTTGAGCATGAAGCTTATTATCGACAATATGCTATGATACTAACTGGGAAGGTTTTTGCTGACGTAATGGAATTCCATAAATCTCTTGGAGATAATGAGAGTGTTACTAGGAAATATAACAATTTTCTAAGACAACATGATGAGGAATATTCTTATATTGAATTGACTGAAAATAATAAGAAATATTCTTGGGTGCTTGATGAATAAATAAGTAATACATCATTTAGATATCATCAGAAGTGATGATATCAACTAATATGATATAAGAAAAACACTCAGCACTGCTGAGTTTTTTGTTGTCTTTTGTTGACAATTATCTTGTAAGTTGTATAAATTTATTATTTATTATTTTAAGATATATCATGAAATCAGTAGTCTATGCAGGTTCGTTTGATCTTATACAATTGTGACATGTTGATATAGCAAAAAGGGCGGGGAAACTCATAGAGTGACTATGATGAGAGGATGCGCAGTTAGTTTTGTGATTATGACAAAACGAAAAAAAGAAATCTATGTTCGAAATGCAGGCTAATTTACATCTTGCTAGAAAAGCATTGTTAGATGTATTTAAGTGAACAAAAACTTCTTTTGTTGTAGAAAATTACTCATGAACGATTTATGACTACTTGTTTTCTAAAGGGTCTAGAAACATAATTAGATGACTCAGAAATGCGCAGGATTTTACCGAAGCACAAACATTTGAGCATGCAATAAAGAGTCAAGACGCACAACTAGAAGTGACGTATCTCTTTGCGGATCCTAAGCATCAATTTACTAGTTCTACAATATCAAAAATATTTCTAAATTATGAAGACAGAATTGAAGAACATGTGCCTCTTTCTACAAAGCAATTTGCTGAAGCAACTCATCATCAAAAGTATATAGGTAATTTATCGGCAAAAATTTGAGGTTGAAAATCATTTATTACCGATGCATTTGTAGATATAGGAAAGGAGGAATGAGTACCTCTGTTTAATCAGGATCTAGATGAGCAAGCAGCAAATATTACCAACAAACATACATGAAAAGGATATAAGAGGATAAGAGAAGAACTTAATGACAATTTTTGATGAGATGTCTTGGACGATCAGTGAATGATGGATAGAAAAAAAGTTGGATCTATTGTTTTTCAAAATCCAGAAAAGATGAAATCTCTAAATAGCATTATGAGAGAGCCAATTAGAAGGGAACTTATAAAAGAAATGAAAGGTAAAAAAGGATTACATATTATTAACGCAGCATTGACTGCAGAGGCATGAATTAGTCAATTTGGTAATAATATAACACTTTTGATAGATGTAGACAAGGAAATACAAGAAAAAAGATTGAGATGAAGAGGTTATAGTGATGAGATGATAAAAAATAGAATAGAGAGTCAATATACAACAAAATGAAAGCATCAAATCTTAGAAAAAGATATTCAAAAATATAATAATGCTTGAGAAATTATACCTATGATGAATAACGATGCTTCGCCTGCAGAGATTAAAAAGAAGTATTTTGATTTCCTAGCAGCGACAGATGTAGATGGAAGACTCCGTTTTCATAGTGTGCTACATAGGCTGGGTACAGAAAAAATTGAGGTTGGACATGATTTAAAACATGATATGTATGAGTGACTTAGAGATCGTTTATTAGAAAATGCTAGATATTATCATAACCTATTTCATATAATTGAATTTTTAAAGTTATTTAACCAAGTAAGAGATAAGTTTACGATATACTCAAGAGAAGAAGTAGAAATGGCTATTCGGCTTCATGATTATTATCTGTGAACTGGACATGAAGAGAAGTCCGCAAAGGAAGTTGAAAGGTTTTGAAAGATATATTGACGAACTGATAAATTTGTGAAAAATGTCCAAGAATTAATTTTAGCTACAAATATGTCAGTAGAAGCACAAAATGAGGATCAGGCATTATTTGCTGACTTAGATAGGTCAATTCTAGCGAAAGAAGGCATAGAGTTTAACTTGTATAGACATAGTATAAGGGCAGAATATCCTGACGCTACTGATGAACAATTTAGAGACTGATCAATTGACTTTTTCCAAGGCATAATAGACAAATCAATTTTCCAAAGTAAATATGGTAAAAACATGTTTGAAGATAAGGCGAGAGTAAACGCAATAAAAGAATTACATAGACTTAGAGCAACTGGGTAAGAATAAACCAGCACAATTAGTGTTGACAAAACCAGCTTTATACTTATAAAGTATTTTTTTTATGTATATACAACTATGAGCGATTTGTGATGATCAGATACTTTTGATTTAGATGAAAATAAAGAAGAAAAAAACATTTCTATAGAATTGTCAAATCCCAATGAGGATTTGATTCAATTTCCAGACATCTATTTGCCAGTAACGACTAACCCTCAACAATTATCATGAGAAGTGAAGAAGATGGCTCTCTCTCAAATTGGCAGGCAAAATAAAATTATCGATACTAGATTTGCACAAATTTCGTCTGATACTCATAAAGAGATCCTTGCAGAAATAAAAAAGTACTGATATATTAAAAATACACTTTTAAAACAAAGAATTGCGAGAATTTGAAGTGAATATATCAAGATGACGCAAGAAAGATTTTCTCCTAAGAAAGTTCAGGTATTAATAGATAAAATTAGAGCTGATAATGATTTTTTGAATTGAAATGAATTGGACTTACTTAAAGAAGTCGTGTCATACACGCAAATAATGTTAATGCAAAATCCAGAACTAATGAATTCAATCTCATGAAAAACTTATTTGTTTTCACAAAGACAAGTGCTTGAATTACAATGAGTTTTAAGTGAGTTTTCAAGTAGGGTAAGTTTGCAATCAGATAAGCTTAAGTTAGCATGATGAGATACTTATACATCATTTAAGTGACTCTTAGAAGTGTTTCAACAATTTTGAGATCAATGAATAGCCTCTATGGTAAAGAAGATTAGACTATATACTGAATGTGTTTCATGAGAACTTTTATTGAGGAAGGTCGTAAACTGAGATGATTTGGCGATATCAAAAATGGATGCTAAACTGAAATTAATTAAAGATAATTTAGATATCTGATGAGTAATTACCTGTGAATCATGTCTAGATGAAGAGTATGATAAAGATATAAAGGTCGCAAATAACTTGGTCGATAGTTTTGTAAAAAAATATACCTATAGCAATGATATAGATGAAGTATCCTTACTCAAAAGAATGATTCTTGTGTATAATGAAGATCAACTGAATAATCGCGAGATACAAGAAAGAAAAAAAATGTATTCTAAGTCAGTTGCAGTTATTTCCTCGAAGACAATACAGTCAATGTGAGCTTTGTTTGGCATTGTTTCTTCTTTACAAGCCCAAGAGACAGCAACAGATTCTGACTCACTTATGAAGGAATATTCACATCAAGTGAAATTAGAATATTATGCAAAAGAATCAACGATAGATATATGAGATGCAGTCGTTGGTAATATGGTGTTTTTTGAATTGGTTTCGACAAAGAATATTGAGAAAAAGTTGATTGAATCCATAACATCAGCAAATAATTTGCTATCAAATAAGGATGTGTATACAAAGTACTATCTCATGTGATATGATGATCCTTTGATTGTATTATGAATGCTATGCCATTACACCAAAAAATCAAATTCACAACTTGATGAAATAAATAAATTGCGTAGTTTAAGATGAGATAAGGCTTTGCGTAACAATCATACATTTGATGAATATCATCGTGTGTTTGATGAATGGATATTATGAGCAACAACGGAGGATATTATGAATTGGATAGAAAATCTGGGAACGTTGTTGGACAATGTTGATATAGAGACATCATGATTAAAAAGGAAAGATTTAATTTATGAGGCCTTACAAAAAGTAGTTGCTATTCTTTTCTATAAGTTATTATTGAATAATTGAGAATTGCGTATTCAAGATCAGTTATACTCTGGCAACTATGACGATTCTGAAATGAGGTTGAGTCCTGAATTAACATCTTGAGATATTATAAATTACTATACTCAGTCGGAAAATAATCATATCCGAGAAAATGTAGATGACGTCGAAGTGTACGCAAAAAAGAGATTGAGGAAAGCTATAGATTCATTTGAGTCTTTAGATAATATTCTCGATTGATTTGAAGATCATAGAATTATAACTTTCTTACAAAGCGTTAAAAATGAAAGCAATGCCCTGTATGATGATTGTATGGATATCTTAGAAGAGTATATTTTTAATGAATGAGAAGACCTAGCATTAGTGTCATCTCAAGTTAGATGACTATCAAAAACGTTGCTAGCACTGCGTTCATGATTTACAGTCGAGGCGGTCAGAAAAAAAGTTGCGAAATGTATCGATCTGTTTCAACGTGATCAAAATGCTGAGGATACCTTACTTATTTCAACACCTGATCAGACCGATGAAAATCCAGATTTGGATGCGAGCTTGCTAGATGATGAACTACTATTTGATGATATTGATTTACCAGAGGATGATATCTTAGAAATTTCTGATGAAAATCCATATGAATAATAATTTGGAAAACCGTGAAAGCAAAAGTATTGAATTTGTACTTCCTTCATGTCATGAAGTATGAGACGTATTTTTTGATGAAATCAAAAGCGCAAATAGTAGTAAAGAAATACAACAATTTATTAACTATTGACGTTTATATTGGCAGGATAAGATTTATAAAAAACCACTACCTAAAGGTTTTGATAATGAGTGATTTATAGATCATATAAAGGAAATCCTGGGAGTTTACCTGCTTCACAAAGCAAAAGCTATTCACTCATCAAAACCAAATATCAGTGAACATAAAGCCCTACATACGTTAATATCAAAATACGCTCAATGAATTTGAGAGCAAAATATATCATTTACAAAGAACTTAATTGTAAACATATTTGAATTTTCTGATAAAAATTCTTTGAAGTGAAAAAGAAACTATAAGGCAGTACTTAAAAAAGCTACGGATTTATTGACACGCACATTAAATGTCCCAGCATCAGCTAAAATTCATTCATGACAACAGATTGAGTTTTTCCCATTATGAATACCAAATTCCTATCCTCTAGTATCGTTATCTACCAAATCTGAACTCAATACATACATTGATATCTTACAATTGAAAATTAAACAGAAATTTGACGGTTCAAATATGCAGTACTTTGATCTTTTAGATCAGTACACGAACTATCTGAGATTAACTCTAGATAAAAATAATTTTCTAGAAGAACTACCAACTTTTGGAAATAGATATAATTTAGTTGCTAAGCATACAAAGTCGTGATACTCAGCTGTGCCAGTTTCTGATTCGATGGGAGTCCAGCAAGAATGAGAAGATAAATTGTTGCAATATTTTTTGACTAATGTTTATATAAACACCAATCCTTCCTTTCCTTGAGTGAGTGAAGCAGAAAAAGATCTTAGTAAGGTTTCTAATATAGACTTTCTAAAAGAACTTCTTGACGCGGAAGATTCTATAATTTTACAGAAAAAGAAGATTAAAAAAGATAAAGTGAACATTAATAAAATAATGTCGAAAGAACAAGTTAGTGCTGTTGCTGATAGAGCAATACAAAATTTTAAACTAGCAGGGTGATTTGAAAATGACTGACTTGCTGATTTTCTCGAAGAGCTTCAGAGTAACAACACCTTTACGAATCAAGAATGTCAGATTATACCATCTTTTGAAGAGACTAAAGCAGAGGGTTGGGAACAATCATCTATTGGATGATTATTTCTAGAACTATTTGAATCAGAAGTAAAAACTGACCCAGCATATCTTGATGATAATCAATCATTAGATTCAACTATGTGTATTACATCTCCAGTTTGATGACTTTTAAGACTTACCCTGAGAGAGACAATTGATGAGTCATGAAATGCATCATATTTGTGTAGAATTTTTAATAAGCAAAGTAATGTCACAATTTTACATTATTCCCTTATTCAAGATGGAAAGCACTGTCTTTCAAAGACTTGATTGCCTCATTCATACGATATAATCAATAAACACCTGTCTAATACTAATCAAAATAACCCAGCATTAACGTTCTGAGCATATGAGAGTATAATGAGTCACGTCAATTCTGTTTGAACATGAAAAAGACCAGCAGAATTAGTGACATTATTTAAAAAATTTCGTTTTGTGGACCTTCCCTCATGAATAACAACTGCTTTTAGTTATGAGCTTCCTGATGTGAAAATTGATTCTAAAAAAACGTGAGAAATAGATCAATACTTTTTTAATAACATACCTTCATGTCCACCATCAAGAATCTTAAAAAATATTTCTTGAATTCCACTTTCATCATCTTATTTAGTTAGCTTTTCTCCCAAAGAAATTCGCATCAATTTTGTTAAAGATCTAGTAGAATGAAGAGCATCAGTTCACGATTTTATTCAAAATATCAATGATCAAAAAAAACAACTTTCAGAAAATCCACTACACGGTTTAGAAAGTGTGTTTAATCAACTAAATAAGGTTGAGATGCAGTTGTGGAACAACGGAATACAAGACATTAGTGAGCAACTACAATCAAATATAAATCAGATTGACGAAAATGGAAACGACAATAAAGTTTATAATGAAGTTGCAAAAGGGTTAGTAGATGAAGCAAAGACGTTTCTTGAAGATGCAGTAGATAACCCTAATAAAGATTTATTTTATACAAATTATTGGGATCGAAAAGAAAAATTGGATGATAAAAGAAAAGAAATAAAATCTTCTATTAACGTTCTGTATACACAAAGAAGAATTTATGCGCATTCAGCAAGTGAACTCAAGAAGTTAAATGCATGGATATCTAAATGAGAAGCTAAATATCAGTTACTTTCACTCTGTATGAAACGAATTCCAACTAAGATTGCTAGATTTAAACAAAACACATGAATATTTGTGAATTATTATAGATTTCCTCCTTTGGAGAAGGAGTATGCAAAGACACTATTGAATCAGTCTGATGGTTCTCCAGATACTTTACAAAAGAGTTTATTAGCCAATGTTGATTTATTATTGGATGAGATGATTGATGAGTTATGTGTCGGGAATCCAATACAATTGTCTGATGAAGAGTTAACTTGATTAAAAGAAGAATTAAAAATTTCATTTGAGGGAAAGATACAAGAACTTATTGTTTCTCAAGAAAAGTTTTTATTTTTTGATATGAGACACACTCAGATAAGTTCTGCTGTAAATATGTGATTCCAAAGAGCAATTGTCGAGCAGATAAAAAGCATTAGACGCTCACTTAAGGAATCTGAATCACATCAGAAAGTACAAAAATATATTGAGATAAAAAAGTGAATAATAGCTAAACAGTTACAAGTTATTAACGTAAAGATAATGGAACGAAAGATTGAGACCAAAGCAAAAATTTCTTTGGTACCTAAAAGATGAAAATGGCGTAAGCGCAGTCTTGAACTGAAGAGTTTAACAGAAAATGTAAACAAATTTTCCGAAAAGATAAATAAAGTGATATATGCCAAAAGACTTACTAGGATGCTGCAAAATAAATTTTCACAAATAGGTCAATTATGTAAATGACTTGATAAGATGAACAAAGATCAGTCACAGGAATACGTTCGTATTATGCATGATATTATTGAGTATGATAAATTGCAGCACAATTCCTTAGAAAAGACCGATCTCAAAAAAATGCAATTAAAATCGTTAAATACTCATATTGCCTACTTACAAGATAAAAAAATACATAAGAAACACTGAAAACCAAATAATGAAATATCAACTGTTATAACAAAGAGTATCGAAGTGCTCTTATATAATAAGGAAAAGCTAGATGAGTATTCTTTGGAGCTAAAAAGCGCAAAAAAAACTTATAAGAATGAATATGATGTATTGTACTCTGAAAGAATGGAGTACGAAAAATCTAATAGTAAAAAATATCAAAAATTACACAATTGAAGAACTGAGTTAGAAGAAAAGTTAAAAGATCCATTATTGAAAAAAGGATTACTTTACAACCAATCCCACTTAGAAGCAGCTATCCCAGTGATTCAAGCAAATAAAAGAAATATATCATTGGATGAAGCTGAGCGGGAACATTTGCTAGCCGATTATGAATGATTGGTGCAGTATGAGAAATACAAATTTTTCTTATTTAAGAATAAGTCAAAACATCAAGCTAATGTGTTGAAAATGAAAAATCTTCTAGCTTGATGGTATAAGCTTGTAGTTACGAGACCACAGTTAGATAATTTTTATGATACTTCATTGAACTTCGCTTCTTTTTTGAGTAATGATGCAGAAGATCAAGAAAGCCTGATTAATGATCTTAATATGACTCCTGAAATTTTCGAAAAAATGTATAGACAGGGAGATCTGGCAAAATCTATTGCTATTTTGAAAGAATCTTGACTACCATTAGATAATTTGCTAGAATCAGCTTTTCAACGAATCACTCATTCTCAAGATTGAGTTTGACCTCAACTAGATGTTTCAACGAGAGTATCTAAGATATCAACATTTAAGTGAAAAATCTCATGACTAAGAATGTATAAGGTCCTTGACGCTCTTGGTCTGCTACAATACGTGTTGGAAAAGAAATTTCAATGAAGGCAAGAAATACACGATCTATATGAGAAAATACTAGAAGCTATTCCTTGATGAGAGGAGAAAATTATAGAAATTATTGCAACACATTCTCAATTTCTCCATGAAATGAATTTAAAGAGAGTGAGTGATAAATTATTGGGATAAGAGGGCAGATAACTTGACATTGTATGTTAAAGACATTTTAATATACATTATGTAGTTGGTACTTAACCTATACAAATATCTGTAGAAAGACAATAATTTTTCAAACTAAAAACATAGTAAATGACTAAAAGAAAAGCATTAGAGGGATTAGAGCAAGGAACAACACCGTATGTGTTAGCACATTGGAACTATAGAAGAAAAAAAGGTAAAAAGAATCCTATTACAAATTTGGTTGGAATTAAAAATCCAAAAAAATCTTTAGAGATTGCTAAAAAACATCTATTAACTTCGTTAGAAAATAAATCATTCCCACAACATATTATATACTATAATAAGTGGTCTGGCTTCGAAAATAAGGCTATAAGAAGCCTGTTCGAAATAATGCCATTGCAAAAGGCGCTCCAATTGAAAAAAGGAGATATTGTCTATCTAGATAGTGAACCAAATCCCAATGGAAAAGTCTATGGATATGAAAAGATCACCATCAAGAAGATAGAAAAAGTTGAGGGTGGACATAGAGTCCATCATGATTATGGATTTTTGACTATTGAAAATACTAATAAATACCACAAAATACGTGAGATCAATAACTTTGTATATCTAAAGGATCTGATAAATGAACATCCTTTATCAACAAGGCCAACAACCATGCATGATTCTGAAAAAGTTGCTTAGGAGTACATTGTAGCATCTGATTAAAACAAAATTCACCTTTAATAATTATATCAAAAAATAATAAGAAATGAGTTTACTATCTGATTTATGGGGTTTTCTATTTGGTAGCAATAAAAAAAATGCTGAAAAATCTGGAACTCCATGCTCTGAAGCACAAAAAGATATTTGTGTTTCTAGATTTAAAAAGGAACTTGCTAGAAGATTTGAAAATGGAGTTAGTGATCCATTGGAAGAGAATGAGTTTTGCCTTAGTTCATGCTCCAGAAGATCAAC
Organism: Candidatus Absconditabacterales bacterium; assembly: GCA_937923605.1. GTDB lineage: Bacteria > Patescibacteriota > Gracilibacteria > Absconditabacterales > Absconditicoccaceae > JAHDCT01. The sequence continues at coordinate 7,534 of CALDTY010000034.1, read as the reverse complement.
GAGTGGTGGAATTTAATTAACCTAATCTATTGCATAATGACGTTAAAAGGGAGATAATTTTTTTATCTTCCTTTTTCTTAATTTAAAAAAGTTGACTTATATTTTTAAATAAGTACATTGTTCTTGATTATAAAGTGAATAATCAACTATTAATTAACAGTTAAAAATGATTGCCAATGAGTGCTAATGAAGATAAACATGCACCAAGTTCAACACTTTTTTATGAATTTGGAGCTATGGTTTCAAAACAAATTCCGCAAGGTCTTTTTACTAAAAATACGATGAATTTTTGTAAACAGAATCCTTGGTTGTTTGAAAAAATGTTTGAAGTCTTACATGTAGAACAGACAGTACAGCTTAATACTCTTAGAGTATCCTTAGCTGAATCCTTTCAATATGTTTCAAATCTAGTTACAAATGTATCTCAACCGTTCGATGAAGTACATAAAAACTATATTGATGTTGAGATTGGAATGAAATATCAAGATTATAGTGGCATCTGTTATCCTGCTTATAAAGAGAATATGAAGAATTGGGAATTGTATGTTAGTATTTTTGCCTTCCTTGGCTACTCTCTCCAAGCTAATAGACAATGGATAATTAATGTTGATGAAGACTCTAAAGCAAGAGCAGCCCATTTATCTGAATCAACATCTCCAAGATGTATTTATTCAAGAACTGATGCAGTCACTCAAGTACTAACAATAACGGATCAACTTACAGTCATAAAAACAGCTTTTCACGGTTTAGGAGCGATGATTGAAATTGCTAGGATTGTATCATCAAATCATATTAAAGCTCAACTTGAAAAAGGACGACAATTTCAGTTTCATATTAAAGGTCTATCAGCTATTAATATAAGTAGTTCCGTAACATCTGATTTAGTTGTTACGTTTTACAAAGATACTTGGTTCGTATATAAGGCTTAGTATAAACATATATTTTACAAAAAAGTCTCAATATTGTAATTGGGACTTTTTTATTATATACAATTATCTATACTCATCATCATGTTTAATCTGCAATCAAGTTTCACTCCATCATGAGATCAACCTCAGGCCATTAAAGAGATAATGGAGAGTTTTCATAAAGGCGATAATCAAGTAACTCTACTTGGTGCAACTGGTACCTGAAAAACATTTACTATGGCAAATGTTATTCAACAAATTCAAAAACCAACCCTAATCTTATCGCATAATAAAACGTTGGCAGCACAACTCGCGACAGAATTTAAATATTTTTTTCCAGATAGTGCAGTACATTATTTTGTATCATATTTTGATTACTACCAACCAGAATCATATCTTCCAGAAAAATGAACATATATAGAAAAAGAAGCAACTATTAATGAAGAGATTAAGATGTACAGATTGGCGACGATGGCATCATTGCTCTCTAGAGAGGATGTTATCGTTGTAGCGTCAGTTTCAGCACTGTACGGACTGGGTTCTAAGGATTTTTTTGATAAGAACTCGCTGAACTTCAAGGTTGGGGAAGAGGTTAACTTCGACCAGATGAAGGCGAAGTTGCTTGCAATGCAGTATAAACCAGTACAGAGTAAAATCGAACCTGGAATGTTCGATATCCAGTGAGATAAAGTTGATATTTATAGTTCAACTGAGCAATTTGTATATAGATTATTTTTTAACTACAATGAGCTTGAGTATATCCAGAAGAAAAATGCGCTTACGTATGAAAACCAATGAGATGTAATGGCGGTTACTATTCGACCAGCAACACAATATCTTCAAAACACTGAGGATATGGAGAAGATTATTACTCAAGTATATTCTGATTTAAAAGGAAGATTAAAAGAATATGAAAAACAATGATTACTAGTAGAGGCGCAAAGATTAAAAAAGAGGGTGCACTATGATATGCGTATGATAAAAGAAACTGGTTTTGTAAATGGAATTGAGAATTATTCTCCTTATTTTGAATCTAGATTGGATTGATGAACACCTAATACTATTTTCGATTATTATCCTGATGATATGTTATGTCTTATTGATGAGTCACATATGACCTTACCTCAATTTCAATGAATGCCAAAGGCAGATAATAGCAGGAAGAGTACCTTAATTGAACATGGCTTTAGATTGCCTAGTGCAATTCACCATAGGCCTTTAGCTAATGAAGAATTTCAATCAATATTATGACGAAGATCTTTTCAACCTGAGACTGATCATGAAGATCTCAAAGAGCATATGAAAAAAAATGCAAAAACATTATTTGTGTCTGCGACTCCATCTCAAAAGGAAATCGACATGAGTAAACATGTAACTCAACAGGTCATTAGACCAACTTGATTGCTTGATCCAATCACATATGTCTATCCAAAATCTTGAGAGTACAATAGTTTAGTTGATAGTCTTGAGAGGCTCGATTGAAAAGATTCCGCATTGCTTGATACAGAGTATGATAGAGACCATGTAGATTCATTTTAATATACCATACTCTGTAATACATATGAAGATTTTTGATATTCGTGATCAATATACCGATATATATGAACTAAATGATAATGCTGTGCAACAAGCTAGTACACATTTATGACGGAATGAAATCAAAAAACAAATACTACAAACTGACGAGAGTAAAGTTTTATTGATGCATGAATCTTGCTTTGAATGGCATCATATGACCGTCCGTCTTTCACAGTCTGATGTATTAACATGGTCACAGTACAAACAGATTATTTCAGAAAAATTACAACAAGTACAGGATGATTTTTGAGTTAAGCCTCTTCAGATCACGTATTGTATTAAGAATATCTGGGTCAACAGGGTTTCATCACAACATGTTATTTGAGAAGCAGGGCAGATTGTATTTGATATTTGTTGCTTTGTACTCAAAACTGAACGATCAGACATTGTCCATCTTAAAAATATACGTCGATACCCAAGATGGTATTTTATGCTTTACCATCCTATCTTATCAAAAAAAGAAAAAATTTGATTACTTACTATAGACAAATCTCAATCAACATTGATGCATCTTGAAAATTGACGATACAAGAAGATTGCTACCTTGAATGGATGAGATGATCTTTTGCGACAAGCCTATGAACAAACTTGATTAGATCCTAAGACATCAAATTATCAAAGATTCGATGATAATTCAATCTGAAGTAAGTTGCTGTCTCAGGCTCATGCTGATTATAACCAAGTAGTACTATGATGGGTAAAATCACACTTAGATGCAGGACAAGATATGATGTTAATTTCTCGCCTCATTGATCAACCTTTTTATGTTGAGAGTATAAGTAAAGATTTTGTGGATACATTTAGAAGTCGCTTAATTCCATATCGTGCGACAGAACTTATGCATTTGCATGGAAAAAAACGAAGCATAGATCAAATTCCTGTTCTTATGTTGCTCAAAAAAATACAAGAGAAAAAGAAGTCGTAACTATATTTGACATATAAAAATTATACTATATAATATATGTAGTATTTTTTTAGATATAAAAATAAAAACATGAAAAAAATCGTCTTGGGAGTTGGGTTACTATTTTTTGGAATGAGCTTTAGCTTTGGGCAAAGTTGTGAATACAATGTCTCTGTCAATGAAGCTTTTTTTGATCTGGAGTGAGAGAAAGGTGATTATCGAAATACATACTATGCGCCTATAAGTTTAAATAATCCAAACGGAAAAAAAATTGAATCTTTTGATGCAAAAGTTCTTTCTAGCCATGATGGTCAAATTAGAGTATGAGCAAATGGGACAGTAGGTTTAACGATGCCCGATGAATTGGAGCCATATAAACAAACAATACATAAAGGCGGAGCAACAGGATTTTTTATAGAGTTTTCAACAAAAGATGATATAGATCCATCAGATCTTCGTATTGAGTTATCGAATTTTAATGGAGAATGTGGATTATTAGTAATAGATAGGTTTAAATTGAGACCAGATTCAAGTATATATGTAGATATTAAGGATACGCAAGTGACTCGTGATACAGATAGTGATGTTGTTACAGTAGCATGAAAATTTGAAAATAGAACAAATCGTGCACTAGATCTAAACTCTATGAGTCTAAGATTCAATACTGATAATATAGAACCACAGATTTGAAATATGAGCCTACAGATAGACAACATAGATGTGCCTATATGAAGAACATTTATAAGTTCTCAGGCAGAGAAAATTTATTGAAACGTAAATATTAATGACTTAGATACAACTATAGCACCACTTTCTACGATCAGTTTCACACTTACTTTTGATGCATATACATCTTTTGCTGATAAAGTACTCGATACTATTTCTATACATACCCATGATCAAATAGGTATGCAGTTTAATGATTATACAAAATTATTTAATGAAGGTTTTTATGTTAGCTATAAAGAAGCAAACTATACGTTTGTAGTAACAGGTAGAGTAACTGATGATACTTCTTTGGTTCACTCTATCGAGGTATCAAAAAAGAAATTAAGTGATGAAGTCTTTTGAACTTCATCGAATTTGCTTTTAGCTACTGATAAACCTAGATCATTATTTCATCCTCTTGATGGATGAAGTTATATTGTTAAATTTCAGCCGTTATGAATTAATTGAGAAAAGGTATGAAAAGCTGAATATGTTGCGTATACAGCAGGTGAGGATGTAAATCAAATGAGCACGAAGGTGATTACATCAAATCCTAATAGTTTGTGGTCAGTAGATGCGTCACAACCATTGTCGGTGGAAACAATATTAGCAAACCCTGATATGGTCCAATTTAGAACACCTATTCTTACTTATAATTGAGTTGATGTATGAAAAGTACATGTCTACGTTTCTGAAGATCCATTACTGCAAAATGTTGAACCAATACTCGTTACTCCAAGGCGCTCTGATGACTATAAATCACATATTATAAAATATATGTGAATGAGAGGATTAAAAGAAAATACAACATACTACGCTAAAATTGTTTTGATGGAATGAAATGATCAATCCACTGAGTCATCAGTATCATCTGAAATATTAAGTTTTGAAACTGGATCAGATTTGTTTGATTATACAGTATCTTGAGACACAGTTACCTTTACTCGAGATGATTTAATTACAGAAAATGATACTATTTATATGTATGGGAGACATGCAAATACTTCAGCTAAGCAATTATTATGATCTCCAAATGTATCAAATAAGACTTTCACGTATACAGCAGATCAGTGACCATGAAGATATATGGTTACAGTAGAATGATTGACTAATTATGAACATTGATTTAGTATCTGAGGATGGAATCCAATTATGTTAGAGGTAGAAAATTCAATTGAGTTACAATGATTACAATATGACATGATTTCTGCAAGAAAAGCCCAGGTAAGTCGAGATAACAGAGGCACAAACCAATATATGGTCATCTCATACAAAATGATGAATTCTGGTAACCCAGATGTGCGATTTGATACAGTTCCTTTAAATAATTGAATTGCTACTATTGATTTTTTATGAAACGAGGCAGTTTATTTGAAATTTAATATTCAACAAGATTGAAATGGGCCTGGAGTAATAAGTAATTATGAAAATTTACTTATCACTCCTCAAGATTTTGAATCAGTGAGTAATATTATTGGTGATGCGCCTGGTGAGAAAACTATTAATAATATACAGACTAAAATGATCGAGCCAGTTAAGGTTAATTGAAAAGTTGAACGAGGAATACGCCCAATACAATGAACAGAATTCTTTCAGCTTATAGATCCAACTACAGCTCATATTCAATGGCAGGCTATTAATAATGATGAAATCATGAATGTATCTTTTAGGTATGCCTATCAATCAGATTTTACTGAACGAGACCAGGTTGCTGTTAAGTTATGAGAAGCAAAAATGTACTTTTGATGAACTGAAGGGGTTTTTGTTCGTTTACAAAAAACAAATACAATAGGAGAAAACATGTGAGACCCAGTAATATTTCCTATCGGAAAAGCAGATTTTATAAAGGCAGCACATTTGCCGACAATAAAATTAAACACGTTGACACAATATATATGAAATATCTTAACTAAGGAGCAGGCGGACAATGGTGGACTTAAGTTGGCGCAGAAAAATTCTCGAATTTCTTGAGTGAACTTTGATATGATATGACCTAGAATGTGATTATTTTCACGAGATTTAGAAGATGATCAAAGAATAAAGTTGAGTTATACATTAATATGAGGTAAAGAATATTATCCAGTAACGACAGTTTCTAAACTTATATGAGGGGCATTAGTATTATTTGATTGATATGAAAATGTGTTGTTTAAATCACAGTTAGTAAATGAGTCATGAGAAGAAATATGAGAACCTATATATACAGTGCTTAATAACAAGGATATTTCTGCAGCAGATGACTTGCAAGAATATAAGGCTCCTATAGGACAGTTCTTACCACTTTGAAGAGTAGAGAATAGACTCGATACTCTAGATGCTAATAAATTATGACTCACTTGAGATAACTTTATTGAAGGGTTAGCAGTTCATTTAGATTCAGATACTTCTGCATTAGATACAACACAATTTTTAGTGAAATGGGTAAACGATAATAAAGAAATTCATAAGATAAAATTCTCTCTTGAGAATACATCAATTGCAGGGAGTAAAAGATTTTCAGACCTAGGAACAGTGGATTATAAGTTGTGAGGAACAACTTTGACTTTAGATAAAGAACTTGATGTGTGATTTTATAATGTAAATGCGTCTCCAGTTGATGTGTTATGAAAGATTATATGAAATACAGCTTTTGAAGGGATCGAGGTAGAATGAATTGTCCTTGAGTGATTAAAGAATCAAATAATTGCTAAGAGTATTGCTCGCATTTCTTGGGATTCAAAAGATCATGACACGAAAATTAAAGCAAGTTACAGAACTTGAGATAAAAATGTGTTAATTTCTGATGATATTGATTTTAAGAAAGGATACTTTGATGTGATGCTCTTAGACTCAAAAGATATTACAATAATTCTCGAGATCTTTGATATTTACTGACTATCACTTTGAGAAACATCGCTTAGTATTAGTGGTAATTCTATTAAAAAATCTCACTCATTAACTGAGGAATATAAGAAAGATTGAACATTGTTTGAAATTCAAAATCATCTACTACTTGATGATGAGACTACATCGGATGAAACCAAAGATTTAGATCTTTTTCTTAAGAGAATTATAAAAGAAGACAAAAATCTAATCAGGACCATATACCCAAAGAATCAGAAAAAAGTGAATCTATTTAGAGATAGTCTCGTTATCGACCCATCTGTGACTCATGAGAATGTTGTTTCTTATGAAGCAGTTATTAGAAGTCAGTATTCTATGGAATCAAGAATATCTTCGTTTGATCCTACTGATACTTGGGGTCAAAAGTTAGAGCCATGAGTTAGTTTTGTAAAGATTATATGAGTAACTAATGCTTGAGAGAAAATGTTGCTAGATAATTTCTCAGTGAGAGTAGAAGGAGAACAACAAACAGCATCAGTAATAACTAAACAAGTTGTAGAAGCAGTAAAGAAGCGCTTAGAATCATACACAACAAAAGAACAGTTTGATATCA
>CALDTY010000033.1 GCA_937923605.1 Candidatus Absconditabacterales bacterium | reverse complement strand
GTTCACCATTTTTTCCTGACAAATGATGATCACATGCATCGGTAACGCTTTCAATCAAGCAATGATCTTCTTAATTTTCCTACTAATCTGTCACCATTCTTTGATTTGTAGACCACGTCAAAGCGTGTTCTCCATATTCGTCTTGATGATCTCATTGATCTCAGTCAAACTGTCGATAATCAACGTCTCATACTCACCACCTTCAGACTCTTTCAAAAACTTATACAGCTTCTGAAGATCTCAAATGGTAGTGATGTTTACATAGTCAGGAGCATAGCCCAACGTGGATACTACGGATAACAATCACGCTTCAGAGGAAGCAAAGATTGGCTTCGGAGCAGTTCCACCAAAAACAGTTTTTCACACTCAAGATCATCAATAAATCGTGCATCTCACGAAATGATCCTGAGGAGCAAATTTCTTAATTTCCATAATCAGAATAGGTAAAGAGCTAAAATGCTAATCAGAAACCTGAGTCATTAATTTCTGTTTCGCTTCGAGTAATCACTTTTTCGCATGCTTACGTTGCTCGTCGCTCATGGGAGTCGAATCAAAATGCATCACATTCGCTTTCCTTGATGGCTTGATGTTGTCTTTATCAAACCAAACGAGCAGGGTATGATAGTGCGAATCGTAACGATCACCCTTGCTGGTAATGTAGTTGAACAATTTTCTTTCGTATCTTTTGACCATCGACTCTCAGTATTCATCTGTCAGCTCTTTCCTCTGATCAGGAGTCAAATTCAAAATAATTTTTCACGCACGCCCCAAATCACGTGAGTGATTTTTCTTCTTTTGTTTCCTTTTCTTTACTTTCCTATGCTGTACTTTACTTTGTGGTGTTTTTTCTTCGGAAACTATGGTTTCTGTTTCCAAAACTTCGTTTTGGTTGTCCATAACCTCATCACCACTTTCACCAGCATAGTTTTGGTCGTCTGAAACTCATTCAGTCCTTTCTCTGTACCTCTTCCTCTTGTTCAGGAGAGGTTCGAGTCTCTCAATCAGCTTCGGACAGGTAATAACTTCATCAGCCAAAGCAAAGAGGTTGATCTTCGCCATATAACGAACGATTTGATCAAATACCTCTGCATCGATTCCGAAGTCACCTGCGAGCAACTCGATCTCCATAGGAGAGTAGGACACGGTAAAGTTCTCTGCTCAAGCGAGCGTCTCGAGCAACATGTTCCAAATTGCATACCCTTCTAGTCAGAACTTAGACCTGAGAGCGATGATCTTTCTGTCGGATCTCATGTTTGCATCATGACTGAAGTACTCTGCGTTGTTTTTCCTTGGTCTTGCCATGGGATTAAACAAAAAATAAAAACTGGGGCTTCGGCGACAATTGTGAACCCCAGTTTTTGAAGTCGCCAAACTTACGTCACTAGGTAAATGTAGGTAGTAGTGTTGTGTTTACTCACTATCTGAATAGGATAGTATATGAGAAAACAATAACATGATTCGTAACTCCACTTTGGAATGGAGTGATGTGGATGGAAAGAATCCACAAAAGAAATGTTGTTATTATAAACCCAAACGATTATCAATACGCATGACAAGAAAGTTTGTCTTCATAATGAAAAAACCGTATGAATTATTATCATACGGTTGACGAATAGGCAGTTATTTACTAGGTTATCTCTCGATTATGTTATCCCTCTACGTTCACATCCCTTTTTGTAACCACAAGTGTGCATACTGTTCTTTTTTTGTTCTGCCTGAAGAAGATGATTCTCTCAAAGATTGAAGTATTGAAAAAATGAAAGAAAAATATTTAGAGTCTCTCCTTAACGAAAATAAAAGTAGATCACATTTATTCAATAATCAGTCACTTAAGACAATATATATATGATGATGAACTCCTTTTCAGTTAGGTCCAGATAGATTGTTTGCACTTATAGATGAACTGTTAGAGACGCGGGACTGTGAGTACTTAGAAGAGCTGAGTATTGAATTGAATCCTGATCCATTTGATGAAGTGATTGATTTTATTCGTGTAGCACAAAATAAATATAAGAATTTATTTAGACTCAGATTTAGTATATGAATACAGACTTTTGATGATGCTATTTTGAAATCAAGTAAGAGAAACTATGTATATAACAATATGATCCATTGGTTGCGTGAAGTTATAGAAATTAAGGGTAGCACGACATCATACAATCTAGATTTTATTGCTTTCGGTAATAACCCAACTATGTTGGATACATCTGATCTTACACTAGATGGAGAAAAGCGACTGCCACGAGATTCTATCAGAAGAAATTTTTTCAAGAAATTAGTTGATAGTTTAGCATTTGATTGATTTAGTCTTTATACACTTGAATTATTCCCTTGAGCTGAGTGGTATTACAATGTGGCTGAAAAAACTCAGAAGTGAGCGATCTTTAGTGACGATGAAACAATTTGGAATGAATTCCAGCGATTAAAAGATACATTAACGGGTGCAGGGTATAATAGATACGAAATTTCAAATTTTGCACTCAGTGGAAAAAGAAGTTTACATAACATGGCGTACCGAAATATGTGAAATTATCTTGGTCTTGGTATAAATTCATCATCATACTTAGCATCTCCAGAATGTGATCGTTTGTTTCCATGAAATGAAAGTAGCACATGAATTCGTTTCAAAAATACACAGCAATGGAAATCATACCTTTCTTGAGATTGGATTGACGAAAAAAGTCTACTCAAACTGGATACAAAGGATAAAGCTATTGAAGAGGTAATGTTGCACTTAAGAACAGATGTTTGATTTATAGTTCAAGAATATCACCATATTCTAGTGGATGATGTAGACACGAAAATAGCTGATTTCGTTCAATCCTGACATATGCTGTATGATGAACTTTCATGAAGATGTAAACTAACCTGAATATGATTTGATGTTTATAATACTATACTTCTAGATTTGCTTAAAGATATTTAATACTTACCCCTTTCATAATGAAATTGATTCGCTTTTTATTGTTACTATTAATTCTATTTACTGCATTGTTTATTTGACGATGGATATACAAAACAGTATTTTTATTGCTTGATTTTCAAATTTGAATGTATTCGTTTTATTTATCAAGTGGAGAACAAATCTGAGCAATCACTGATAACATTGCATGACTTGTTGATAAAGTTTTTTGATGAACACCTGACACAAACACAAATATAGAAATCACGCAAGCAATGGAGACTAGGGTCGCACAGTTCACTAAGAAATTACATATTTTGTCTGCTGGGGTAGGGGCAATTGTAGGATATGTGGTATGAAAAATATTATTTGATATTGTGTTCTGATTTACTACTATGCTAAGCAATGTAAAAAAATTCCTTTGATAATTTATTTTTGAATATCAGATGTCTACTTGTTGATGTAATAAAGATTGTACATGTAACTGATCATGTGATTGAACCTGTAATTGTTTATCTGACAATTATAGTCAATGAAGTGTAACATGAATTGAAATTCCCTTGTCTGTTGAGGATATATCTAAGATGAATAAGGTTTTTTGAGATATGGACTTACATAGTGATGAAGAAGATTACTGAAAATGAGACCTCTCAGAAGAAGAAGTAGATCGATTAGCTACAAAATTTTGAAAAAAGCAATTAGACTAGTTTTATTATTTGGCGAAGATGGAGAGACCTAGTATGCTTTTGTTTTCAATTATTGTAACAATCTTGTTTTGACTATGGTTGTTGTTTCTTATTCAAGAAAGAAAGAGACATTTACAAAAAGTAGCTGAAAATTCTTCTAATAAAAAAGGACCATATTCAGAGTGAGAATTAATGAGAGGAACATTTGCAGTTTGATGTTTTTTGTGTGCCGAAGCTTATTTTCAAGAACTTATTTGAGTTGTTGATGTTATAGTTTGATATGCTTGAGGTGACAATGATCAACTCTTATCAGTGAACGAAGCACAGATTGTTTCCTCATGATCAAGAGTAGCAATACAGATTCTTTATGATCCTAATATTATTTCTTATAGTGCTTTACTCAATGCATTTTGGACGTATATTGATCCTGCTGATGAATGATGACAAAAAGATTATAGATGATTCCAATATACCACTGCAATTTATTATCATACTACACAACAATATCACAAGGCAATTTCAACATTTGAACGTGAAGATAGTTGATGACAGTATGTAAAAGCTATTGTTACAGAGATTATACCTTATACGACTTTTTTGATTGCCCCTGATAAGCATCAAGATGTATATTTGACACATCCTTCGGTATATAAATCACATCTATACCATGCACACACTTCTACGTCATCTTCTACTGAAATGCCAGTTAATCCATTTGAAAAATGAAATACTATATCCACTTCAACGCAGGTAAACAAAATTGAAGAAGCACCATTTACCAATGCATATTATAATTTTTTTTCACCCTGAATTTATATTGACCCAGATAAAAGAGTAGCCCTTTTTTCATCAAAAGATAAATTTGATTGAGGCAGTTGACGAGCAGATTTTACTAAGACGCTATCACCAGATTTTTTAACATATTCTTTAGATACAAGTAAGTCATTTCCTAGAACCTGAGTGTTTTCCCAAACATGAAAACATTTAGGATTTGTTTTTGATGATTGACCAGTAGATGCTTGAGGAAAAAGATTCACCATTTATTCTGACTCACTCAAATTTATACCTGCTGACTCAATGAAGACTAACGAATTTAAAATCCGACTTCCTTATCTTTAGCTGATTCAATTCAGTATAGTCACGTATTTTCTATCTCAAATAACCTATATTCTTTTTTAAACTCTCTATCATCTATTTTCTTTTGATCTAATGATTTTGATGTTCAGTTATCTGGTGCATGAATAATGTCATCAAAGGATTGAAGAGCAGTCATAACATCGTTGCCAGTTAAGCTTGATAAACTTTCATCATCTATTCATTGTATTGAGGTATTATCTAGTCATGTGATCCATTGCTTTGCAAGCCAGGTTAAGTTTACGTTTATTTGTTTTGTTTCTCACGAAATATTACTGATATTTGATTGTTGTAAAGCAATAATTGAATCTGGATCAGATATTATTTTATTTGACGTCTTGAGCTGATTTGCATTTAGTTTGCTTGCTAATTGAGTATAGATCAAGAATACATTTCTTTGTTCTTGGCTCATTCAAGTTGTTTTATCTATGTTTAATAGTTTTAGAACATGTTTTAAAAAAATTTGTTGTTGAAACAGTAAATCAACTTTATCAGGAGATTTTGTTGGTATTGAATTTAGTAAATATTGTTTTCATCAGACTCTATATATATTTTCTATGCTATCTATGTTTAATATCCCATTACTTTGTTCGATTATAATTTCAATTTTTTCTTCCCTATTGTTATTTTGTGATCATGAATCAATATGCCTTGAAATATTATAAGTATGTGATGTGTTGTAACTTATAGAATCAATTTTATATGTATCTTCTGGTAAACTCTTTTTTGTGAACTCAAGAATAGGTTCTTCAAATCATTTCTTGTATAATTCTTTTGTTTTTAGATGTAGCTGATTATTGATTCGATGTGATCTGATTTTATCTATAACGTTATCTTTCATTTGTTTAGAAGAATCTCTTTCTTGATCTTCAACTGACTTTGAGGCATATGTTGTTATCTCATTAAATGTGAATCAATTGTAGTAACGGTAATAAGCTGATCTATTGTTATTAGCATCCTCTAAAATAATTGATGTTTTGGTTGATGTGATGTTATCTTTTTCGGAATCAGTTACTTTATGATTACTGTGCATTGTATATGCTCTATATGCTGATTCAATTCATGGTAATTGAAAGCTTAGTCTTACATCATCTGTAAGTATATTTGATACATCATTTGCATCTTTAATAGCTTTTATAATTGTATTAATAATATCTACATTTATTTCTTCAGTATCTTCTCAAAGACGATTTTTTATTTCTTCTGCAGTTAGTCATTCTTCATTCATTTCATTAATATACACTGTTACAGAAGTATAGTATACATATTCATTATATTCATCCATTGTGATTTCATGATCTTCATCAAATCAGTAAATACTTTGAATATTTTCACTTAACGTGCGGTTATTTTTTATATCGTTTTCGTTATGTATATTCACATCTATTACCTGTGAGGCAATTTCATATAATCTTGATGATTCATTAGATTTATTCTTTTTATTTACAATTTCTTTTGCTCAGAAAACCATTTTTTCATATTTGTATTTGATGGTATCTTTTGATTTTACATTTTCTTTAAAAGCTCTAATTCAGTATCATACATTTTTTTTAATAACAAAACTTTCTCTTTCAGTATTTCTAACACTTACAGTTTCAACCTTTTTAGATTTTTTTTTATTTCTATAGTCAATTTCTTTTTGAATATCTTCGTTTAATTTTTTTCGCTCTATACTTACTACTCATTCTAATTTTTCTATTTCTTTGTTTACTACCTTTTCAAGTTTTGATCTTTCTTGATCAATAACTTTTTGAATCTTTTGTCTTTCATTTCTTATTTTTACTTTTACTTTATCTTGATAATTTTTTCTCAGTTGTTCGTCACTTATCTTAGATAACTCTACTACTGATAAATTTTGGTATGTACTGATTCTCAGATCATGTTCTTCTGAATACTTATCGATTTCAGACTCTTTAACTTGAATATATTCATTAATCTCTTTTCTTTTATCTTTTGAGTATTCCTTTATTTCGCTTCTTTTTGAAGTGATGTGTTCATTTACCATGTCATTTCTTTCTGATGACACCTCATCTTTTAATATATTTAAGTCATACTTAAAATTTGACACATTTTTTGTGTCAATAGATTTTGATTGAGATGTGTATTTTTTGACCATCTAGATATAAATTATAAGTTCCATTATAAGTATATTCCAGACTTGAAAAATTTGCAAATAATTTTATCGACTAGTTCCACCACTAGAGGTCCATGAAGAACTAAATCCTCATCCTCATCAAAATGACCATCAACCTCAAGATCAGCCTCAACCAAAACTAATTCATTTTGATCTTCATCAACTAGATCAAAAGTTGGAAAAGATATCAGACAAAATATCTCAAGAATTTGACGTATTTCTCCTTCATCAGCTAGTTAGATTTCATACTTGTGAGATCAGGTACTCATATTGTTTTGTATATTCAATTTCTAGCTTTTGAATAAGTAGATTTCTTATATATCATCGCTCACCCTTCCTAGTATGTAACTTTAAATTTTTGGCAATAGCTGATTCAAGTGTTTCAAATGGTGTATATCTATAGTTTTTAATATTGTTTAGTGAATCCGAGATTGCATGTAAGGATCATTGTATTATTTCTTGTTCGTTTTTATAATCATGGATATCATTTGGAAGTGCTCATTTCACACGAGTTTGATAGGCATGGATTATCAATCATATTTCTCATTTTGCAAAATTTGAACTATAGTCAAAAGGTTGTAAGAGTATCTCTTTAGTTTGCACATATCACAGAACTTTCTTTAATTTTTCTACCGTAATGATGTTCTTTATTCTATTATGTATTATATGAATATCTCATAGATGAAGTATGGGTAGTATTTCATTGATTAATGTACTTGAATCTTTATTTAGTTCAGAGTGATGGCTTAGTTCACGTAACAATAAGAATATCTCTTGAATTTGTATAGCTGAGTTTGTTCGAGACAAGCTTTTTTTGATTCGAGTATCGTAATCACTCTTGAGTTTGCTAGAGTGTATGTCACTTGTAAGTGTATAATGTTTTTGAGTTCGATGATCACGTCGTGATTTTTTTAGCGGAGCAAGATCTCAAGTACATATATTGTTTTTTTGTTTGTGAATTAGATCTATTTTTATTAGCATGTTTGATATATTGGTTAGGTAGTCTACTTCAAATCGGAGAAATCAAATTTCTTTTTCTATTTCTTCTTCAAAATTATCATCCAATACTACAGTAATGAATTTTCAGTTATGTCTCTGATATTGATCATATAAAGACAAAAATCTAGTTGATAAATCTTGGTATATTTCCAATGACTCAGCACTATGCTGATTTTTTATTACTTTATTATTTGGGTCTCGAGAATCCCACTTTTGATACACCTGACTTATTTGAGATCTAATAAGAATTAATTTCTTATGAGTGAGCTTCAGTTGTCAGATAGCTACTTCTTTGTTCTTATTGTTTTGTGAATGGTTATCGATACTTTCCTTTATTTTTATAAGTTCTTTATCAAGTATTCAAAGATATTTCTTTAATTCTTTTGTGAATATAGATAAAGTATTTTTCGGATATGATCAACTTTTTATTTGTTCATCAAAATGTTTCATCCTTTGGAGTAGTAGTTTATAATTACTATCTAGTTTTTGAAATGTAGTTACAGATGTTCGATCAAATTCTTTTGTCATATTCTTTTGCTAAGTAAATAATTATTAATTCTTTTCCCACCATCGCATCATATCTTGTACGATTTGACGAGCTAATTTCCCATGAAGATGATATAAGTATGCAGTTTTAAATTGAAGTTTATTTGAAATGGCAGAAAGAAAGTAATTATATCATCATATTAACACTAATGGTTTCTTGGAAATTGATCAACGATATAAATTTTTTCAAACTCATCAAGTAATATTCTCTCAAAGTAATTCAAATTTTTTATTAGCTCCACTAGTAACTAATTTGTCGAATAATAACTTTGACTTTGCTTTATCAGATGAAACTACAAAACAGTTATCATTGCCTAGATTTATTTTTTGAATAAGTGAATCAATATCTGGACAAGTAATAATATTAAGAAAATCTAAGGTTTCAACAGTATCTTTCTTGAATGAATGCGATATGCGTTTATCGAATTTATTAGTTTTGCTATTTGAAAGAAATAGAGTCTTTGAAGTTTTGGGTAAATGATCAAGAAACTCATTTCGATCTACAAACGAATTTGTATGTTGAAATTGATAATATCGCCTATCACCTGAATGCATACGTTTAGTAATAGTAGTGTCTCAATTCAAATACGCTTTAAATTTCTCTATTTTTCACATAACAGAACGATCTTCTTCTAGAAGACTGTCTTCAAGACTTGATGTCACTAGATTTCGCTGAGAAATTAATGATCTACTTTTTGGGAATCTTGTGTCTTGTATAAGATTAAATATTTCAATTTTCTGAGCATCTATTCATTTGAATAGTGGATTTATTTCCATGCAAAGTACCGCATGCAAAAACATTGTCTTTGACAATAAATCCTCAAGTATTCATGCTTTCTCATGTCAAATTAATTGATACTTATATATAATTTGTTCGATATGATTGATCAAGAATGTAGGATCAAATTGTTGCCTTGTTATTCTGTTGTAGCTTTGATATCGTCGATCTTTATCAAGAAATAGTAAGGTTTTATTTTCTTTGAATTCATTCTTTTTTTCAAATAGCTGCTGATGTGTACATAATGTTATCTTACTTCATTCTATTTGACTTGATGTTGAAAGGGCTGAGAAAATTTTATAATCATCTTGAGAATTTATATCAATAAAACTATGCTGCTGTTCAAATTGAGAATAGTATTTTAGGCAAAACAACAACTCGGAGTCATCAAAGCTATCTTTATGCAAAAATTTATTTACACGATCTTTATCAAATGTTATTGTATTGTGGCCCTTTGAAACATTGATGTGATTCTTCTTAAAGTGCTTTTCTAAGATATCAATTTTTGATTGATGGGTGCACGCGATTAACCATTCAGTTTCTCCCCAGTCTGTTTGTTCTACCAATTCCTTCGCGCTTGATTTGCTAATATCTAGTTCATCTAAGTTGTTATATTCCAGCGTCACTTTTTCATTATTGATTATTTTTTTGTTGCTGTGATATTTTTTTTGTTGTAGTGGAGGGAAGAAGAGTTCTTTATCTTGAAATTTATACGGTTTTTGAGTTCTTTTAATTATTGTTTGTAGATCACCATCAGAATGTTGTATCATGTAATCAAGGATCAGAAATTCACGACGGAGTTTCGTTAATTTCCCCATGCACTGTTTAAATAGGTTGTAACCTAGGTAGCTATCATGTAATGCATCATGATATGAGTCACTTCATGATTCTCGATGACTATTCGTTGTCCTAAGATGTTCGTTTATCACATCAAGTGCATAGCTAGGCAAAAAATGATAAAAGGTTTTTGCTAAGATGTACGTATCAAATTGATTGCTAGGTTTGAATTCTAAATACTTTTGTAGAATCGCTATGTCGAATGATATATTATGTCAGACTGCAACAATGTTGCCAGTAAAATATTTTTTAAGTTTTGGAAGAAGATCTTCAATTGTTGGGGCTTCTTGAAGATCAAGTAAATTAAATCATGTTAAATGTGATACAATGGTTTTAAGTTCTTTAATTTTTTTCTTTGGTCTAATTAAAGATGAAAATGTATCTGTAACATTAAAATCTTCATCAAAAATAACAATTCAAATCTGAATTGGTTCATCCTTTGCGACATCCAGACCAGTAGTTTCAAAGTCAAATGCAATATATTTATAAGATGGCTTTAGCATTGTTATTAAATGATAATCTAATATCCGATACAATAAGATAAATAAAGTTGAAGACAAACTCTTTTTTGACAAAATAGCTTCAATCATGTATACTTTTAATAGTTAATATGTTTATTTATGGTTTATTATGAAAGTATTTTTCCCAAGAAATATTCCTTGATGATGGTTAAATATGAGTGTTCAGGTGTGACCATTTCAAATTTCAATTGTTCAGTTAATGCTACTTGCTATTTGAGTTGGTTTGAGCTTAGCGTTTTCCAACGCATTCATTAGGAATTGAGCTAGTAAAGTTGTATGATTAGTTGTTGCGTTACCAGTTTTTCTTATATTTGTGATAATTGCTTTTTTTAAATACTCTGAACTTAGAATACATGAATTCTTAGCAAAAATGATTAGAACTCACTTTCTTGATACCACAAAGAAGTATCAATTGAATCGAAATAAACCAGATCCAGTAAGTTTAGCACTTGCTATGGCAAGAAAAACAGAACATGAAGTTCTAATTGAGCATAAGGATTTAATTCTAGATACTGAAAAACTTGAAAGGTTATGAAGATTCGACCAGATAGACAACAATAGTCAATAGTAGACATTGCATTGCGAATCATGTCTTGATGTCTAAGTGTAACATATTTTCATATTTTCTCATTCTATAGTTTATTAGTGCTTTGTGTCAATAATATAGGTGCATTTTTTTTTGAATTGTAAACAGATAATTCCCTGTATTTTGCTGTTTTGCATTGCAGTTCTTTACTAGCTTCTTAGATTATTAGATAACTATTAAAGAAACAAATACGAAATTAGTTTTCAAAATTTTTATCTGTCTAACGCAATTTCTTTTCGTATGAAATTTCATTTTCTCAAATTCATCACACTTCCTTTCATAATTTCTTTAGTGTGAATATGAAGTCTTGCCTTTTCTCAAACAAGCACCACATTTACTGTAGGAGACTTAGAAGTGGTTATAAAACAAGCAGATGGGTCTTATCAAAATCAATACTTGTGTTGAGGGACTGCAAGTTATTTGTTATATGTAAAGAATACCAATACGACCACTGGTGTAAAACCAAATATAGAATTATCTCTTCAAAATTCTGAATTGGTGAGTACATTTTGAGACTCATATAATACATTGGGAACATTATGATGCACTCCATGAGATTGAACTAATTTAGCTACTTGCTCACCAGATCTATGATCAGCTCCCGCAAATGACGAAGAGTATTGTGTTGCTGATGTATCTCAGGATACGACTAGAACAGAACCTGAACCAGAATCATCACTTTCATATCGAGGTATGGAATTTTTTGAGATTGAAATTTGAACGTGTGAAGAGGCTTGTGAAAATAATGGTTCTTGATGATGAGAAAGAGAAGTAAGTTTAGATGTCACTATAGGGACAACTACTGAAACTATTATATTGCCCCCAGTTCTAGAGCCGATTTGCAACTGTGATCCGGGATTGCCTATTATAAATTCAGATGATACTTGATTAGAAATAGATGATGTGTGTGGATACATTACTGATGTTACTGATGAAGAAGGAAATATAGTAATAATTGATTGAATAGTGTATATGTCGAATCCACTTATATGAGAATGTGCATGTCTACCATATAATCAATGTTGAGATAGTGCTACATGAGATAAATGCGATCAAACTAATGCTTGTATTTTAGGTCAATTAGATACATCTGATCTTGATTTTGTTGATGCGATGTGCTGCGCATATTGATATCCCAAACAATCAGATGGCTCAGCTTGTGGTTACCCAGATACATACACTGATTCCAATGGTATTTCACGAGGTCTAAACTGAACATGACCAGTTGATATTTTTTCTTACGCAGATAGATGAAACTATGACGATGCTAGTGATCCTAGTTGTACGCAACAGAATACAAGTACAATACCATGTAATGATCTTAGTGGAAATTTACCTACAATTAATTTTGAATATGTTATCTATTGATGATCAGAGTTTATTTATCAAAGTGACTGTTGATGTGCAGCAAAATATGAAACAAACAATATGATTTGTCCAGATAATCCAGACAACATAGTATGAGCTCCTTGTGGATTAAATTGATGAGCTACAAGCGAAGCAGATATGTATTCAACCCGAGAAGATGTTTGAGGAGAATGTATATGTAGTGTTCCCTTAGAATTATGTGATGCTGCAAGTATGAAATCTTTATGTGATGCAGAGTGACTCATGTGGAGTTACGATATCTCCGATAGTGAATGTGGTGCATGTGTATCATTGGAATGTGATGATAGCGAAGTTACTGGATGCGATGGCTCTTGAGCATGGGAATTAAGTTCTGACATCACTGTAAACACATGAGTATGACCTTATACATTAAATCAAACTGCTACTTTTACTGTTTATGTACAGTACTTAAGTACAATGTGAGATTTAGATGAAGCTGAAATTCAAATACAGTTACCAGATACGTTAACAGTAGATGCGTCAAGTTTTCAAAGCGTTAATCCCTACGAAGATTTATTTATAGCATGATGACTAGATTCTGATAATAATGTTATAAAGATTTCTGAATTGGACTTAACGGACTGAGATTTACTTGAGTATACCTTTAATGCTGAGATTACTAGTTATGGTGATAATTATGTAGTACAAGTATCCGCCTTTACTCCAGATATGACAGGTCCTTGAGATTGCTGTGAAGAAGTTCCAGTAGAGCAGGGTTTATGTAGTATTGATAGTTGTTGATGAGTTCCAGGCGATCGAGACCCAATTGCTTGAGTTGATCCAAATGATGCACCTTTATCTCCTCCTGATGGCTCGAGTGCAACTGATAATAGCGATTGTGCAGTCGATTTGATTGTTGTGGAAACATTTGATTTGGACGTTACAAAACTTGCTCTTAGTTGATGAGCAATGACTTGAGATTCAACCTATTATCCAGACAATATTTGAAGTTGATTTATTATGAATTGAGATTGGGTACAGTATCAAATTTCAATTACAAACAATTGACCTTATCCAGTAAAAGATTTTTCAATAGATGATATATTACCAACATGATGAGTTATCTTTGACTATGATTTGCCATGATGAGATTTCAATGTAGCTTATTCAGAACTTTGAGTTTGAGATACAATAGAAGGGTATATATCAGTGGAATATGCCTTAACAGGATATTATCAGTATTGAGATGAAGTATGTAATATAGCTTATGCAACATGATGAATTGTGGTGAATCCTTGAGTAGATGTTACGTGACTTGAGGATCGGCAGCTATGAAACAATCAAGATCAAGCGTGTTTGGTATATACAGGAAGCTGTTTTCGTGATTGTGAATGAGAGTTAGAAGAAGATCCTGCAATAGAGCAAGGTTTAGTAATTATCAAAGATGCTAATTCTGTTGTATGATCTGTGAGTTGTTTTAGCCAAGGTACATGCTGACTTTCAGATCCTATTGATGAAATTACACAAACCATTTTCACTTATTATACGATCACCGAATCATATCCACTTGATAGTACAAATAACAATGGAATGATAACAATTGAAGTTTGACCTTATTGATCTATTGTAGTAAATGGACAGACTTCGACATTAAGTTCTATCAATACAGAATTTGATCAGCTATGAATATCTTATGGATATGATATAGCCCAAGCTACATCAGTACAGATTGTTCCTGTAACGTGAGTAAATCCAAATACATGCGGAAATACCACACTTATTCGAGGAACTGATCCTCAGTCTGAAACTCATGATTTTGATTGAGACTGTGAAGCAAATAAACATGATATTGATGATGATAATGATGGTGTTTATGATCGACATGAATTATCTGAAGCTACTCAATTTTGATGACAAGTACTTAATGTAACATATAAATTTAGAGAATGACAACCTTGGGTTTCTTGTAATATAGATGCTCCTTGTGATGAAAATTGACTTCAAATATCTTACATACTTGATCCAAGCATGACATGATGGCAAGATATTGATAGTATAAATGTAGAAGATTTCAGCCGTGTAGAGGAAGGAACATTTGTAACTGTATGATCTGGAGAGTTAATTTGAACAGATACTCTTTATAGTGTTCAGGATTGTGATATTTGTGCAGCATTATGATGACCATGAGGTTGATGATGAGGTTGATGATGAGGATGAGATGGGGCTGGAGATAGTTCAGCATCTTGAGGTTCATCTACAGCATGAGATAGTAGTGCGTGAGATAGTAGTGCAGGTGATTCATCTGCATGAGATAGTAGCGCTTGAGATTCATCTGCATGATCTTCAGATTGATGAACGACAGGGTCTGAATCATTTTGCCAATTTATAACTCCACCAACGACATCAATTGTCGCGTGATCTTATCATACATTTTGATGTTTAGGGGGTGGTCAAACATTTGAGATTTCAATTGATTGAAACACTTTAGATTATGAGAGTTTCAATAATTATACTTATCAATCTGTCTTTTACGATCCATCCTTTTCGATACCTTGAACCTATGAAGTCGCATGTTCTATGGATTGAAAAACAAGCGCATGATGTACCACTAACATTACAGTTACATGATGTACAAACGATAACGAATGTGGTGATGGAATCTGTTCTTCAACTTGAGTTTGTGAATATGAATGTACTGAGCTTCTACCTCTCACTTCGACAATTTCTGGATGATGATTTGTATCATATTTTTGTGAGTGAGTATGAACAACTTATGATTTGATTGTCGATTGAGCTCTAGTGGACTCTATCATTGAAACTCAATATGATTTTGCAATTTTATGACATCATTTTGATACTACTGGAAACCATACAATAACATGTGAAATAGATGGTGAGAGTAGTTTATCTTGCCAAGGATCTCTTTCGGTAATTTCCTGTAGTGATGATTCTGATTGTTTCTGATGAGTGTGTAACACTACTACATGAATTTGTGAATATGAACGAGATTTGAAAATAAACAAAGAATTAATTTCTCCTGACATCCAATATGCTCCATGAGATATCGTAACATATAAAGTGACGGTAGTTAATGACAGTAATTTTACTATTTGACATAATGTCGAAATTTCTGATGTAATGCCTACATGATTTGAGCTATTACCATTCTGGTCATTTACAGGCTCACTGTCTCAATCTCCACTACTATGAACCAATACTCCAACTTGGGTCATTGAAACAATTTATCCTCAGGAGATAGTAGAATTGCAATACTCAGCTCGTATATGATCAACAGCTGTTCCACCTTATATAAATATTGTTAGAGTTTCAGATCCAGATGGACCTGTAGAAGAAGTACCTCCTGGTGTGTGATCTTGTGATACAAGTACTGACCATAATCCAATTAATGGAGATTACGCAGTAAATACTACAAACAATACTGACTGTATAGAATTATCTTCTGAATGATGCACACAGAATTGATTATGTAATCAAGCATGTCCAGCAAGTGGAACGTGATGTGATCCAGATTGTAGTACATGTGAAGTATTGAGATGTAGTAACGATAGTTGTCTGATAAGTAATGATACAAGTTTGAATCTATGTAGTACTATACAAGATGCAGTAGGAAGTACATGTCATATATGCCAACAAGATAATGTCTGTGATCCAACATGCCCAGTAAGTGGAACATGATGTGATCCAGATTGTACAACGTGTGAAGTATTAAGATGTGAAAACAATAGTTGTACAATGAGTAATGATACAACACAAAGCATGTGTAATCAAATGGATGACACAGCAGGAGGAACATGTCATATATGTGAACAAGATAATGTATGCGATCCAACATGTCCAGCAAGTGGAAGCTGATGTGATCCAGATTGTAGTACATGTGAAGTATTGAGATGTAGTAATGATAGTTGTACAATGAGTAATGATACAAACTTAAGTATGTGTGATCAGCTAGAAGACATAGTGTGATGAACATGTCATATATGCCAACAAGATAATGTATGTGATCCAACATGTCCAGCAAGTGGAACGTGATGTGATCCAGATTGTAGTACATGTGAAGTATTGAGATGTAGTAACGATAGTTGTCTGATAAGTAATGATACAAGTTTGA
>CALDTY010000032.1 GCA_937923605.1 Candidatus Absconditabacterales bacterium | reverse complement strand
CCTATCAATTCTTCTGATGGACTTAAGAGACTATATCGTCTTCTCAAATCTATCATGAATGTAGTATTTACTTCAAATCTTATATACTACATTGCAGCAATTTATAGTCCCTTACTTAAACTCGAAGAGTTTGCGAACCACTTGCCTTCTCGAACTATTCTTTCCTTGAAAAAAAATTACACCCAGATGGACTCGAACCATCAACCTACAGCTTAGAAGGCTGTTGCTCTATCCAGTTGAGCTATGGGTGCATAATGTAATCTTATGTAAATCTATAGTCTTTTGCTCCAATACAGAACTGGCCTGTAAGAAGAAAAAAGAAACTAGATTGTAGAAGTTAGAAATGTTTTCCCTAAGTTCTAAAGTCTAATTTCTTACTTTTAAATGATACGATAATTCAAATTTGGATCCTAAGGGAGTTAAGAGATCTTTTCTTTTTGTATCTCCTGTCTTCTAGAATTACTTTTGACTCATATCTTGTCGAGGAATTGTAGATTCCTTACTTACGACGAACGTAGTGAGGAAGTGCGAACCCTTTACGAGACAATCAAACGATAATTCAAATTTGGATCCTAAGGGAGTCGAACCCTTGACCTCCTGCGTGCAAGGCAGGCGCTCTAGCCAACTGAGCTAAGGACCCTTGTAATGTTATAATTTGGGAGGAGCAGGATTCGAACCTGCGTAGCCTTTCGACGGCGGGTTTACAGCCCGCTGCATTTGACCGCTCTGCCATCCGCCCATTACATACGATATTTTTCTTATATTATATTTTAATTATTTATGTAGGTCTTATTGATTCTTCGCATATATCTCCCACTTCTATTCAATCTTTTGCTTCGCTCAGATTTCATAGGTGATTGATTAGCTCTGCCATCCGCCCATTACATACGATATTTTTAGTGACTTATGTTTACTTGTATTAGAATCATCATGTTCATCATAGCTTTAATCAAAACCACATCAAGACTCCAATAATTACCATTACAAATCCTATCAGGACATACATTGCATAGGTTGATCAGAGATTCTTTTCGGCCCAATCACTTCTTCCTAATGCACTCTCAAGTTGTTTATTGAAGTACATTATAACTCATCATCATAGAATCATCATTAATCAAAAGATGAATCATTTCATGATTAGCAACAAAGAAATAAATCTAGATAGCGGGTAACGGGACTTGAACCCGTACAGACAGAGCTGAATTCTGCCATGCTACACCAATTACATCATACCCGCATTCAATTACTTTAGTTTTTTTGAATTTAAACAAAACAAAAATTTCCAAAGTGAACGATGTTATAGGAATATATTGAAAGAAATCAAGAAAAAGAAACAATTTTACAGAAAAATCATGCAATATCTTGTATATTGTATTAGTTTGGATCGTATTTCTATTTTTTTAACATCTGCATTGTTCTATATAGCATACTGTTGAACACGAGATCATAATTTCCATGCGAAAGTATCGTCTTTCCTCAAAAAGCTTGTTTAAACCTAGTGACTCACGATAAGTAATGCTTATCATTTCATGGGGGAGCCACTCAAAGTAGATCATATAGAACATATCATGAATGAGCTCATCGTTTCATAATATTATCAGTCAATCGATAATGTCATCAAATATTTCAAAACTCTCTATTTGTAGCTCAGTACAAATAAATTAGTTCTTTCTCTTTTCAGTTCTGAAACTCGAGCACAACGCTTCAACTAACAATCTTAGATCATTTTTTTGCTAAGTATAGCCATCATTGATTATGTTGCGTAAGGTGTTCCATCAACTGAAGAAAAGTGTCTTTTCATACTATCGAAAATCCTTTGTCGTATGACATACTATATCGAATTTCCCAAAAGCGACTTCGATCTTTTTTAGATCATACATCAAATTCTAGATCTTCTTTTTTAGCTTTATTAATATATCTCTTACCTGAACTAGAGTATCATTTTCTAATTTCTTGAATTCAATTCTCTAGATTTATTTTTACTGTTGTGTCAGGCATATGCTCTCTCCATGATGGAACTAAAGCATATGTCTTTCGAACATGTTTTATTAATTTTTCGTTAGCATTTGTATATTCTGTAACAAACTTTTCATCACTTTTTAAGACCTTAGTGTCTATTGTCTTATATTCATTTAGCACTCAAAACTGGAAGAATATATCACCTCGGGTAGATCAGTAATCTCTACGTAGACGCCCAATAGATTCTAAAAACTCTGGATCATTATTAAGCAGATCTACACCTTCAATTCAATGCACCATATATCGATTTAATGTTTTTCTCAGACGGCGCTGAGATTTCACAATTCCTTGATATTTTTTACCGGAAATAGTAACTTCAAATGAAGGTTTTTTATATATTTCTTGATTGATTGTATGCCGTAATTGTGATTGATAGAAATTCATAGTTGGTGAAAATATATTGATATTTAAAAATCTATTCCAATTCTCTGATAACTCTAGGAGCACTATGATTGTAGATAATTTCTTCACTAGGATCAACTAAGACAGCCTTGACACGATCTCAAGGCATCAGTTCTGATAGGTAATCAGCCTTTGGACAAGGACATTGAATACATTCGTCAGGCTTAATAAATCCATCTCATCATCATGAGCTAGCACTTCATGCAGATGCTCATCATCAACCAGCACTAGAATTTCATGCAGATGCAGATGCTCCTCATCATCATCACCCTCATCATCAAGATCATATCTCTGGACATCCATCTTCATCTTCTATACCATTTTTATTTTCAGGGATCTCTGGACAAGCATCTTCTTCATCAATAATTCCGTCCTTATCAGTATCTATGATTTCTACTTGGGAAAAGTTGTCTGAGTCACATCAATCTCATAATGCATCATTATCATTATCTTCCTGCAATTCATTTTCTAGAAATGGACAATTATCCAATGCTTCTCATTTTTTAATACGTCATATTTGCTCCTGTAAACGATCAATATCCAATACTGATCTAGTGAACTCACATCATCTATTTTCTCAAATAAGAATTCCTAAGATATTGTCTACTCAATCTCAATCTATATCAGTATCGCACATATCTATAATTCAATCATTATCCAAATCACATATTCATTTATTTTCCAAGCACATCTTATTTCAAACTACATTAATTGTCGCCTCTAAAACATACAGCTGATTTTCATTGGATATAATGTTTGCTGAGATTCTCTTTGTCCCACTTGTGTCGAAAGTGAATCTTTCATCTAACTCTTTACCATCAAGCTTCTTACCAGCAATATCTCGAGTTATAGAAGAAACTTGCTCTATACTTCATCATGATAATTCAAGACTCGCCAACACTTCTTCTCAAACTTGTAATAAGTCTTTTGATAACTCAATATTTGCTCCAAATATATTGTCCTTTATTTCTTGGTTTGGCCTAACAAAAACTACCATCTCTTGAAACAAAGGTGGAAATCAATCAAGAAATTCTATCTTTTGTTCAATTTTTTTAGCTCACATATTCCCAAAACGTTGATTTAATTCCAATCAATTGTCAGTCAATACTTCTTCATTAACCTTTCGAGTTACTTTCTCAATTACATCATTCTCAAATCATTGTGTGGAAGTTACAATATTGATAGTTTCTCAAATATTTACAGTCATTGGAGTCGCTTGCAAATAAGCTCATCTTTCTGTCTCTCATTCGTCGATTACATCTATCATAAAACGTGATGTAGCCACCAGACGATCTAGACGGAACGCTTGAGCCAATACTTCATATAATCATTGATCATCAAATGTATGAGCGTAATCTTCGTTTGCTTGTACAGCTTTTTGTCGATTTCAAATGGTCCACACCACAGTATCTATATCACCATCATATGTATGTTTTAATATTACATCCAATGGCGCATCTCATCAAGAAATATCAGGATATCAAGCAAACGCAATATAGCTAGATGTGGATTGTTCTGTATGAATAGTTTGCTTAGCGACTGCCTTTGTTCAATCTTCAAATGTCGCCACGGCTCTAACGACCCATACTCAACTATCATAGAACGTGTACTCAGGAGTCATCTTTTTGCTCCAATTACCATCCCCAAAAGATCGTTGAATCGATGCGATATCACGATCACTACGAGGTATAAATTTTACTAGTAAAGGAGTCATTCATTGTGAACTAGTAGCTTCAATATCTAACGATCATGAAGTACGTCTCTCAAGGGGTAGCAAGGAATTCAACGATCATCATGCTAGTGTTTTTTCATCAGTATCACACAAATCACCAATTCAATCTTTGTCCACATCAGATTGATCATTAGGTGATACAAAGCAGTTATCATCAGTCTCATCTATGAGTTCGAAGAAAATATTTCAAGCATCGTCTATCACTCAAGGTGCGTTATAAATTCAATCACCATCAATATCATCATCACATACGTTTCATAATCAATCCTCATCATCATCACTCTGGTTTGGGTTATATGTATATGGACATGAATCAAATCAATTATCTACTCAATCAAAATCAATATCTTCACTCCATTTGCAGCTTGTTCATTCATATATTTTATCAAAAACGTTTAGGAACAAACTACTAGGCAGGTTGTCAAACCTTGTCAATTCTTGAGATTCATCTTTAGATAGGAGTCACTGTTCAATCAATAAATTCATATATGCGACTCAATAATCTTTTTCTTTTAGTCATAAAGACTCTTGCATTCCACATGCTTCAAGGTTATGTCTACAGTATCTCACATATAGGTTAAATTCGTCTTGGTCTTCAATTTGGCAAGATCTAAATCAACATTCTAGTGCTTTTTGATTGATTAAATCAATCGTATTTGCATCAAATACTACTCATAAATCTTGCACCCAGGATACAAGTTCAGGCCAAACTAAGGTTTTTTCTTTATAAATTTCATCTCATACTACAGCAACTATTGTTTGAAGAAATTCTCCATATGTTAAGGTATTTGATCCACAAAATCTTCATGCACAAAAAGGACTTGTTGTCTTGGGGTAACCAACCATCCAGTTATTATCTATCGCATTAGCTACACAATAAGAGTATTCGTTTCATTGATATACCTCGTCGTTTGGTTTTATATCTTCTATAAATAATCATGAAGTATCTTTTTTGTCTTCCCATCGCTCTGATGAATATTTTTTCTTAGTAATTTCATCATATTGTAGACAATCACGACATCCCATGAAACTTAGAAACTGAGCTAAGTCATAACGATCTACAGTACCACGATCTTGCATTAACTCAGTATCTACAAAATATGGCACTTCTGATCCTTCAACTAAAAAAAATCAGCTCCCTATCAAGAGACTACTAATTAAAGGTATAAACAGTATTTTTTTCATATCAAATTATGACAACAGAAAAAACTTGAATTTTACAACAGTCTTTATAGAGAGTTTCCACTTTTTTTCAATAAGAGCTTTATTAAGTATTTTTTGACAAAAGAACGTTTACGACGCTCCTGAAAGTATCCATTCGGCATTTGGAGAAGATTGAAGTTTGATTTCAGCAAATGATGTAGTTGACTTTAAATCTATTTTTTCTCAAATTAGATCAATCAATAACATTAAGTCACGTTGTGCCTCAGCAACTCCCTCTTCATTCGCAATGATTTCAGCTTCCAAATGAGGTGTTTTTATTCCTTCGCAAACGTCATATGAAATAGATAAGCCCTGTTTTACATCCTTCACCAAAAAATGTCTATCTTTAGATACAGTAATTATTGGCTTGAATCATAGCACATCTGCCAAATGCTGCGAAACATCATTAAAGTTGGTAAATTGATTAAGTGAATCTAATTGTTCTATGTCTTCATATCATCGACGAGAAAGATGTTGAATAACTTCAGCTACTGATTGACTCTCTTTTGCATTTCCTAATGAATAATCTTTAGTTTGAATTTCTAAACTATTAGCTCTTTCTGAAATTCTAAAAAAGCGCTTTGGATGCTTACCTCATTGTGGAGATAGGCAAGGAATTTGTTTATGGAATAAGTACGTATCTACCTGATGTTCTACAAGAGAAGGTTCAAGAAATTTATCTCCAACTATCTGCTTTATAGTTTCTTTGAAAAAGCTTAATTGATCGTGAAAAGCATAAGACACTTCAACTTCAATTACATGCTTTTCTTGATTGTTCACTTTGTACATTAAGATAAAAGTGTTCCTTTATTTACTGAAAAATCTAACTCTGACAATGAATCAATATGTGTCACATACGTAGGTAATCAGTGTTCCATGGCCATTCAAAATGCACTTTGATCCATGACCTTCAATCACTGAGACAAAGCCTCTTTATAAGTAATTGTTTCATATCTTGTAGCTTGAGAATCTAATTTTGGGTCAGCTGTGTATACTCCATCTATTGAAGAACACTTTATGAGAACTTCACAATCTAACTCCAAAGCTCTAATCACTGATCATAGATCAGTTGTACAAAATGGATTACCAGAACCTCAAGCGCATATAACGATATGATCTGACTCTAATCTTTTTACTGCAGAAATTTTATTAATAGTCTTAATATATCTTGGCATTTCTATTGCACTAAATACTGAAGATTTAATGTCTTCCTGATGCATAATATTCTGTAACACTAGAGCATTTACCATAGTTGCAAGCATTCCTGCGTAATGTCATATTGCGGGATCAATTCATTTTCCTTGATCGCGACCACGAAAGATATTTCCTGCTCATACCATTAAGGCAATCTGATATCATTTGCTTTGTAATCATTGAATATTTTTTGCCAATCATCTCATATATTCATGATCTAATCATTCTCACTTTTCTCATCACAATGATTCTCAAGATATCTTTAGAAAAATTCTTTTATACATGTTTATAAGAATATAAATTATGCTTCAAGCGTCTCTATAATTGCAGTAATTCATCTTTCTATAAGAGCGCCTTTTCTAGGCTTTAGTTTTACTAAGTCTCAGCCATCTACTGTACATCTTCATTTATAATGAATAAGCAATGAAGATTGCTCTGCTTGCTCAAATTTATGATCAACCACTTCCATCAGAGACTGAATCACTCGATCAAAAGTATTGAAATCATCATTCAAAACTACTAATTCATGAGTTCTCTCTGTCACTACATCTTCTTCAATCTTTTCTTCGTTTATAGTAAACACTTCTGGCATGATTCGATTAATGATAATGTAAATATATTTATATATATACTTATATTCAATAATGTCAAGTGTTTCTATTTGCTAGCCCGGACTCCAGATCTTGACTCAAATACTGCTCAGAGCAATTCAAGTTCAGATAACTCTGATAATAATAATGAAGTATCGATTGATAATCAACGCATTAATAAATCCAATGTTGACTCTCACGTTCAAAGTTGATGTAAAATATCTTTTTGAATGTCACTGTAATCTGCTTTTATCTTATGGATCACTTCCTCTTTTCTAACAAAATACCTCTCTAAAAAAATCTGCATATCTGTCACGCATCAAATATAACGTTTCGACAAGTAATCGTTTGTGCCGCTATTGTCAAAATCATACACAGAAGCAGGAACAGTATACACAGGAATGTTCATGTTTCTGGCAAAATCAACTGTTATGAGACTTCATGATTTACTTGTTGCTCAAGGAAGAAAAACTACATCTCATATTCAGGCAATAATTCTATTGCGTTGT
Source organism: Candidatus Absconditabacterales bacterium (assembly GCA_937923605.1). Lineage (GTDB taxonomy): Bacteria > Patescibacteriota > Gracilibacteria > Absconditabacterales > Absconditicoccaceae > JAHDCT01. The sequence continues at coordinate 9,530 of CALDTY010000032.1, read as the reverse complement.
GGGAACGTTCGTGGTGCAGCCTTTTGCCAGAGGCGAAATTCTGAAAGGATACATCATCAGCTATTCATGATTTTTCTTAGTAGGTGTCTTTTAGATCAGGTTAAATATGACCTAAATCAGGCTCACAATACCATGATAGTTGGAATCTTATATTGTATAGATAATGTATGCACCAAAGAGTCAACTCATATAGCTCATCAAGAGACAGTAGCTACATCAAAATGTTTCAAATTTTCAAAAAAATCACGAAGCACTTGTTCATGGTATGTTGATATCTTGCGAGGTCACACAATAGAAATTATTGGCATATCTAGGACTCCTATATCTCATTGAGAATAGATCACATATGGAGGATTTTTAATATTTACAAATTTGAAATGAGCATCTTCTCATACTATGGTAGCATCTATTTTGTGGTCACTCATCCGTGACTCCAATTCTTTAGTATCAAAGAAATCCATCTGATTCCATTGCTTTAGTTGCCCAATAGTGACTGAAGTATCTAATGAATATAGCAACGCTTTTTTACAGTACATACAGGCATACTATGTAATTAGCGCTATTAGGTTAAGAAAAAGTAATGAATATATGCAGTATTTATTCAAGTTCCTCCATAATATCTGACATCGATGAGGTGATTTCCTCATATCTTTGGTCTAGTAGAAGTGATGCTCTTCAGTGCTGTGCTACATAGTTTAAAGCATAAATTGCATAATTATGATCTACTCTTGCTTCAGCTTGTTCCACAGAATCACAGGTTAGAACTCAAAAAATAAGTGGAATATCATATGTTAATCATAGATCCATAATTCACCTACTTGTCTGCTCACATACATAATCAAAATGTGGAGTCTCTCACTTAATCACACATCACAATGTAATAACCATACTATATAGTCATCTATCCAAAATTTGTTTGGTTTGAGGAGGGAGTTCAAAACATCATGGAACCCTGAAAACATCAATATCATCAAAACCTTCTTTTGTAAGAAAAGCTAGGTTCTTATCCAATAATCAAGAAGTAATTGTTTCATTAAATTCTGCTACAACTAAGGCAATTCTCAGATTTCTATTTAGTTGTTCTACATCTTCATGTAAATGAGCATTATGTACAGCCATCAAAAAAAATTAAAGCATAAAATATTATTGTAAGGTACTCTTTTTATATCTAATTTCTAATATTAATTCCTTCACCACTTCGTAGCGTATTTTGCCATCATATCAAACTCAATATTAATCACATCTCATACTCACAAAACTCCAAGATTAGTAGACTCCTGAGTAAGAGGTATCAATCGAACACTGCAACCTCAAGGCATCACATCAACAACAGTCAAACTAACTCCATTTAAACAGATGCTTCACTTAGGTACCACCAATATATCATATGTATTCGAATAACGTAGCTGTAATCTTAAAGAGCCATCTTCACCGAAGTCAACTCAATCGACTACCCCTATAGTATCTATATGTCAGCTTACTATATGTCCATCCAAAGGCTGTCCTGCACTTACTGGAAATTCAAGATTCATAAAACTTCATTTTTGCTTAGTTGCAAAATTTGTTTTAGCAAAACTTTCTTCCATTGCAAAAAAACTATACGTATCTTCGTCAAGATCACTCACAGTCATGCAAGCTCAATCGTGGGCTATGCTCTGTCATACAGTAGATATTTTATCAGTGACGCGTTCTAATACTACTACTCATATATCAATTGAGATAATTCTTGTCAGATGTGTCACAAGTCATGTAAACATACGTATACCAACATACAGATAAACAAAGTTAGTGTATCGAAAACACATTCGATAAAAAGCCAAAAAGATAAAAAACAATTAAGTCAAGAATTAACTTTAAGGAAAGGCTTGAATTATCGATTCGCTTATGTAAAAGTGACACATGAAATCGGCCGCGTCGTAGATAAGGCCTCAATACAATGGTACGAACATAGAACACATAACTATTACAATTGGTAGCCTGAACACCTGCCAATCGTACACAGAAAATCCCGGACTCCTTATAGGCCAGGATTTTTTGTTTGTACTTGAAACTATTTATCACTTCCCTATCTTCAGCCTCAGTGAAACGTGATTTAGTATATACTACAAATGATATCCCAGTGCACATGCAACACCATGCCCACTCTCATAGCAATGCTATGAACATCATCCATTTCCTATTTCTTCTCTAGTTCGTTCTAGAGTTTTTTTTATGTTAATTATTATTATGAATCTACTTGAAAATCTTTCATCTATTCAGCAGCTGAATATCAACATTGATACCAAAATCAATGCATCTAAGGATAGTCGTGAAATAGCTAACCAACTTAAATCGTATATCTGTTGATCACTTGATGATTATCAAAAAGTGCAACTCATGAATATTCTTTGTGATCTAAATCCAAATGAAACAGAAAAGTCATACTGAGCAAGATCTTCCATAGATATAGCAAAGAGCAAGATCGAGACACAAGAAAAAAGCACTAAAGATGTTCATATCTATGTAAATTCTTACAACTTTATTACACAAAATATGTATCAATTATGTGATACAATCGAATCAATGGTATACTTTGAACTTCAAAGAAAATCAATCGAAACAAAAAAAGATAATGAAGGAATACACTGAAAATCAATGAATACACCAGAAATAGCGCATCAAGATATACAGTAAACTCAATCAAAACATAATGCTTCAAGTGCGACTTGACTTTATAGTTACAGTTCCTATATTAATTGAGACAACAAATGTCTATGAATGTATTTGTTTTAGTTGGAGGAATATTTGCGGTGTTGATCCCGTTTTTACTACCTTCCTTGAATCAATGCGATGAGAAGAAAGAGGCAAAAAAACATCAACTTGAAGTTTATTTGCCAGCAGAGAAGACAGTTTACACTTACCTTCTTAGCTATTTTCCCAACATCGGATACAAACTAAGCTCTTTATGTCATGTGGCACAAATAAAGAGCTACGTATTTAGATCAAACGTGCTATTTAGACAGCATAACATTAGGTCCTCGACCAGTCTAAAGTAAGTCCACACTTATTTCTTCGTAACAGTCTACCAGTTTTGACAAGCTCATCGGATACCTCTTCTGGCATCTAACTGAATAAGGTTTTGAGTAATAAAACTATAGAAAAACCACTAACGATCAAAAGGAATAAGTATTTTTAAACCCAGTATGCATTATGCACACTGGGTTTTCTTTTACTTCATTTCTAGTGAAAAATTATATCAAAAATGTTCTTTAGAATGCAAAAAACCTATCAAGATAAGCTTCTCACATATTAAATTTAGAAATCTATATCACATTTTTATTCCTTCTAAGCTTTCTCCACATTCTCTTTAAAAATCATGGCTTCTTATTTCCATCTTTTACAAAGACCATATAATACAAACTCGGTATCACGAATAAGGTCATTGCTGATCATGCGAATAACCCAAAGATCATCGTATATCCAAGTCAAGCTCGGAACTCATCTTGCAAAGCAATCGGTAAGACTCCTAGAAGCGTAGTGAGTGTTGTTAAAATAATAGGCTGTAGTCTAGATCTACCTGCCTCAATAATTGATTCAAAAGTGTCTAAGCCATGACTTAGATTCTTATTAATTTTATCTATAAAAATAATTGCATCATTCACTACGATTCAAGTAAGTGCAATAAATCAAATTGCAAAGGGCATAGAGTATGGATTTCCTGTAAGGAATAATCAAATATTTACTCACAACAGTGCCAACACAACTGAATACAGAATAATTACTGGTTTACGGAAGCTATTAAACTGTAATACCAGTATCACAAGTATCAAAAAGATCGCAATAATGAATCATTTTCAAGCTGCGGCAATCAACTCAGCATTTTCATCACTCTCTCCTGCAGCATCAAAACTTAATCAACTTGGAAAATCAAATTCTTCTGCTCGACTCACTAGATCTCCTTGCACTACTGTTCATTGTTTCAAGAATTCTTCCTCAAGATCAGCATCAACCTTTATAGCGACCTTTCACTGCTGTCTAGAAATTTCTCCTACTGCATTATCAACAGTATAATCCATAACTTCACTTACTGGAATGAGTCACTGCTGAGTGATTATCATAGTGTTTGTGATATCACTTGGACTTACTTCCTTGGAAAAAGAATCATATAAAACTTTGACATTAGCATCTATTGAATCTATCGTAATTGTACCAGCGTTTGCTCAGTTCAAAGCAACACCTAGTTGACTTGTTACATCTCCAGGGGTCAGTCATAACGATGATAATTTTGATCTATCAAATGAGAAAATAAACTGACCTGGAGTATCTTTAGAAGAAAGCGATACATTCTTTGTTCACTCTATTGCACGAAGATGAGCCGCAAATTCTTTAGCGATTTGAACTAAAGCAGAAAACTTTGTGTTGTCATCAGCAGTGATTCTCAATCAAACAGGCTTCTCTTGTGGGGGTCATCCTTGTTCTACTAACGACTCAACTGTTAATCATTCTTTTGTCAGAAAATCTAAATTTTCAATAACTTCCTTTTCTATTTCAAAAACCTCTCTTAGTCATTTCTTTTCTCTTTCCTTGAGATCCATTAGCTCTATAGAAGCACTTAGTCTATTTCCGTTTACTGATATAGTATACTGATCTAATTCTTCCATAGAGGATAATTCATTCTCTACAAATGGAATATAGGATGCTGTTTGTTCTGTTGTAGATCAAGGAACATTCTCTACCTGAATTCTAAATACTCATTGATCTCATCAAGGGAATAAAGTAAATCAAATTTTTGGGGACAAGAGAACAAAAGTTATCACAAGCAAGACTATAGGAATTAGCACACTAAAAATTCTTGTTATTTTACTAGAGAGAAAAGTTCTCAATGTTCTTTCATAAAAAGAACTTAATCAATCTAAACTACGTTGACGAAGTGATTTTGATTCATGATCTCTTTCTGTTTTTCACACTCTTTCTTGAGTCAATATTTCTAAATCTTCTGCACTTAAAAATTTCTCTGTTCTCGCTTCACGCACAAATCGTTTCTTAGGTTTTGATAATTTATAAAACAACGCTGAATTTAATGTCAGTGAGATAAATAACGCTGCCAATAAGGTTATAAAAACAGTTATAGGAATATAAGCAAGAAATTTACCTAGAATTCCAGGCAGCACCATCATAGGAATAAATACAACCAACGTAGTCATTGTTCAAGCAATAAGAGGCGCTTTAAAATCTCTTACGGCCATCAGGACGGCTGTTTTTGGATTGAATCACATTTTCAAATTCTCATATGCTCATTCGATAATTACAATGGTGGTATCTATCGCAATACCAAGGGTCAGTACCAAAGAAAAGTTTGTAAGAAAATTTAGTGAATAATCTAATTCTTGGAGTACTATAAACGTAATCATGAATGCTAAAGGGATAGCAAATGTTGCAATACTCGCTTCCTTTAGTCACACAAATAGCAATAAGCAACAAAATACTCATATCAGCGTAAATAAACCACTCTGTGCTAGATCCGCATAATCTTCCTTAATAACTTCTGACAAATCTTGGCTATACTCATATTGAATTCAAGAAAATTCTGATGTAGAAAATAATTCTTCTAGAGCTTCTTTTGCAACAGCAGAAGTTTGAAAAATATTTCCTCAAGATGCTTTATTTATTGTCAATGTCGAAACATTATATCATTGTTTTTGATATTGCCCAAATGATTTGATTGCTTCATCATCATACTTACGTACAATAGTTGCTATATCACGCAACTTGAGAACAGAAGAAAGCGGTACATTGTATAAATCCTGCTCATCTACGAGTTCACCATCTATACGAAAGTCATATTTTAACGAATCAATCTCAAAATTTCACAGTGGCGTATTTTGATTATAACTACGTAAGGTATTTGCAATTTGACTAAGACTCAATCATAAAGCCTCAGCCTTTGGTTGATTTACCTGCACTTGTAGATCAAAATCTGCAGAACCATCTATATTTATTTCTACGATTCAATTTTTTCACTCCAGACGATCTTTTACAGATTGTCCCAAACGCTTGAGACGATCACGAGGGAAGGTCCCTCTGTCACCATATAACAGAACTTGAAACATTACTTCATCTTCACTAGAAATTTCAGAGATTGAGGGCTCTTCTGCATCTGCTGGAAATGAAATTTTATCGACCTCCGCCTTCACATCAGTCAATACTTCTCTAGTATCTGCCTCATTTTTGAGGGTCAGTGTAGTAAATGCGATTCATACTTGAGAGGTTGAATCAATCTTATCGATTCCATCAATATCTTTTACTGCCTGTTCAATTTCCTCAGTAATAAGATTATCCATATCCACTGGATTGACTCATGGATAGAACGTACTAATTTGAATGATTCAGAATTTTATACTTGGACTCGATTCTTTTGGTATACCCACCAATGCCAATGATCACAATCAAATTATAAGAAGCATAACCAAGAATGATATCCTTCGGTTTTTTACCCAAAATCAGAAAAATCATGACTCAAGCTGTTTATAGATTTCTTGTTGATTCATAAATTACAGTATGAAATAATAAATATTGATGCTATGTATACTATGTGCGAAGAACTAATTTTATAATTTATTCAACTGCGTCAGTTTTTATCTGTGCATCATGAATATTGCTATCATAATTATTCATTGGCGACGTAATAACATCTAGACTATTTCAGATTGAATTTCTAATTTCGATATTAGCTCACCAAACATCTCATAGATCTACTTTTACTTGTTCAGGTTCCTCACCATTCCAAACCCAAATTAGTCATTGCTTGGTAGTCTCCATCTTGATTGCTTGTAAGGGTAATAAGGTATAAGCTGATGTGAGAGGAATTTCTACATCAACAATTTCTCAGAGCCTATCAGATAGTTGATCTAGTATAATAATTGTCTTATATAGCAATTGATCATCAGCGATATCTGAAATGGATATTATTTTTCACGCAAAAATGTCTTCTCATAGAGTGACTTGTACTTTCGTTCATACAAAAACTTGATCCTTCTCTTCGGAACTAAGACTAATAGTAACCTCCTGTTTGTCTGTTGTAGTTAGTGAAAATAATGGGGTTCATGGAGAAATTTCTTCACCTACGTCTACAAATATTTCTCAAATAGTTCCATTTATAGTAGCTTTAACAGACAATTTTGATGAGTTCGTCAATGCTTCCGAATATCATACTTGAGCCTGATCTATACTATTTTGAAGTCCACGTAAAGATAAATTTCTAGTTCTATTATTTGCTTCCAATGCATTTCTTGCTGATTCAAGATTTAATAAGGCCTGTTCGACGGCATTTTTAGCTTGAAGATTTGCCCTCTCTAAAGCTATTTTTGTTCTTTCTAATGAGATATCCTTTCTTTCGTTTCCAAGGACTGATCTTTCTACAGCGATATCTGTCCTTGTTCCAGATATATTAGCTCTATTTGCAGCAATGTCTATTCTCTCTCCTCATATATCAGCTCTATTCGCTGCAATATCTGCATTTACAGCAGCATCACGAAGTTGCTGTTCTGTGACCAAACGCTGTTCTTTCAATATCTCTATTTGCTTCCTCAATGACGTTTGATTTTGTAAGTATGTAGCTAAAAATGAATCAATAGCATTGATTTGTTGAACAATACTTCATGCTTGAGCAACCGTCTGAGCTTGAAATCAATCAATCTGAGCTTTGAGTCAATCCAGTTGAGATTGAGGGAATATATTTCAGGTAATTGTTTTTCCAAGCATCCGTTCAACTTCATTCAACAACCCATCTAATACAGATAAACTAGAATCTAACTCTCTTAAATAAGCAGGCATTTGATCTATATTAGCTGTATTTAACTCAAAGTTAGCAAGCTGAAACCTATATCACAACATATTTCTAAACGTCTGTTCGGCTTTAAAACGAGTCTGAGTATCTTGAGCTCACAAAAATTGCTCATATGAATCATTGTTTGTCTTATTGATTTCAGTAACTCATAAGATTTTATCAACTCAATCTAACGTTGTTTCAAATACATTGAGAATTGTATCTTGAATCACCTCTACAGAATTCACAAATCATTCTAATGTTTGTTGATCAGCATCGAGTTTTGTTTGATAATCAAACTCTGCCTTTTCTATATCACTATCAAACTTTTTCAACGATAGGCTTGCTGACCCCATTGGATCATCAGGATCATTTGTTCTTGCAGAATACTCAGCAAGAATACGCTGTTGTTCACTATCTCTAATCTGCTGTTCAGCATCTAATAATTGAAGTTCACTATCTCTAATTTGTTGTTGATCGTCTAATAACTGGAGTTTATTATCAGCAATCTGTTTATCTATATCAAGCAATTGTTGTTGATTGTCTTTATACGTCTGATCTGCATCCTTTACAGCCAAGTCATATTGCTGTTGTGATCTTTTTACAGCTAATTCCAGATCTATTAAAGTGTTATCTATTGTCACCTTTGTCGACTCATAGTTAATCTTAGCTGCCTCGACAGACTCTTTTCATCTACTAATTGAAAAATTATACAAATTATTACTATCTACCAAAGAGATTACATTTCCTCATTTTGGAGGATTTTCTCATTCATCATAGAAAATTTGAGAAACTCTTCAAGAACTTTGAGATGTTACCACAACATCACTTTCTCAAGTGAGTTTTCATGTTTTAAGAAGTGTAGGCTGTTTCGAAAGATCAGCCAGGGAATCTACTTGCACATAATATGCTGTCTTTTCTTTTTCTTCAGCATTTTGTGAATCAATATCACCAGATTTCGAATCATTTGATCATCATGGACGCGCACATCAACTCAACACCAACATTGAGCAAACACTCAAGATAAATAACTTTTTCATTTTGAAAAATATAATAATAATAAAATTTAGCTTAATTTAAGTCTTTCTTCTTTGATCTCGACCTGCATATATGACAAGAATTTTTCTACATCATCACTTTTGACTAATCACACCGCACATCAATGCTTTGTTAAGACCATAAGTTTGTCTCCTTCTCCTATTCATAGGGTTTCCCTTACTTCTTTTGGTATCACTACTTGTCATTTACTTCACACAGTCACTGTTCACACGATAACTGTGGACCTATTACATGACTTCTGTTTATGTAACCTATTTTTATTCATAATATGCCAGTAAGTAAAAACATACTTTTCATACTTAAGAAGATTTTTTTCTTTTGCAAGTCAAGAAAAAACGCCCAAATGGACGTTTTCTTCTTGTTTTTTCTATATTCACTCTAAGCCCCAGTCTTAGGTAGAAATGCTGGTAGATCTAATAACTGCAATCCTGCTGAGTTATGTAAATCATTCTTATTATCTTCTACCTTTTCTTTCAATACCTCTATCACCTTCACTAGCTCTTTCTCCTCTTGTGTAAATTCTATCTCTGGCTCTTGTATAACTTCTACTTCCACTTCTGGTTCAACTACCGGCTCTGGTCTAGGTCTTGGCGCTTCGTTTCCTCCTCACTGATCTCCTTCTACCACCATTATCGTGATTGCTTCCGGATCATGATCATCTTCATCT
>CALDTY010000031.1 GCA_937923605.1 Candidatus Absconditabacterales bacterium | reverse complement strand
TAACTTAACAATGGTTCGACTTTCATTTCCAATACTTCTATATCTGTGGTTTCATCTACATGTATTATGGTTACTCATTCTACCTGATCCATTCATACCTTTTCTCCTGATTCTGTTAAGCTTTTCATTACTTGTGTAAACGCATCTGCATATTCCTTTGTTACATCCATTTCTGATCAAGTTGGTAATCATAATTTTTCCATGATTGTTTGTGCTATCTCAACTTTTAATTCTCATAGTTCTCCTTTTATGTTTGTTTCTAGTCCGCTTTCCAATTGTTTCAGAAAAGTATCAAGATAGTCTTGTTTCTTCACATCTTGACTTGCTTTGTTTCTATTTAACTTTGGTCCTCATGCTGGCATATTTCTTTCTACGTACCATAAAATTTAGTCTTATCTAAGTGTATTTAGAAAGTATTTTTTTGTCAAAAAGATATGATAAATAAAAAACTGAAAAGTCATCTACTTTAAAGATTTAACTATGCCATCGATATAATCATATGTCTGTTTATCATATCTTTTCACGAATCTATTCTTTGCAGTAAAATAATGTACAAAGAGTTCAGCAACAAATTCTGACTTTCATGCTTTTCATCATGGTCATCATTGTTGTTGATATTTACTTAGTTTTTTAAAATATTGCTTGTGTTTCAAATCTATAAACTGTGTGGATTCTAATCAAATCATATGATCAATCGCATGTCAGATCTCATGTCAAATAAGTGATTTTGTTCCAAGACTTAAGCCTCATGCATATACAATTTTTGATCATGGATCATACGCTCAATTTACTCACTTCCGATTTTTTTTATTCCATCATCTGGGCGCATTATTCTTAAAATAATCATTTCAACTCAAATAAATCAAATCTCATGATCATATTCTGAGTTTTACTCAGTTCCTAAAAAGTGAGTTTAGAACGTCTATTGGCACTAATGTTAAATCACGCAATATACTTCAAACTATAGGAGAATGAATGTTTGATAAGATTATGTTTTTTCAAAAATATTTTTTAAAATACTCGATATAATCTTTGTTTCAAATTATCTGCGAGTATTTATCCAAGATTCTATCTGATAACTTCTTATCTTGTATAGTCTTAGATGTCTCCTTTATACTTCATAAATTTAATCTAATTTGTATACTTCAAGAAGTTTTACTTCTAAAACTAATAATATTATCGTTTAAGTTAAGGTGAAAGTGTTTAGTATAAATCTTCATCTTTTCCTTTATTACTTCTACACTTAATCAATCAAGTATCATAATGTTAGCAACTCCATTTGATGTTTCTAGCTCCACATTTTCTCACATATTAGATAAAGATGAGACAATTTCATTTGAGAAACATATTCTCTTCGCTGAGTCTCTTAATCAATACTGTCTAGTTAATCAGCTAAAGATGTCGTACTGTGATCAATATTTATCTTTCAGATTTTTTTCTCAGTTTTTAATTAATCTTAAATGTTCGTAAAATCCATCAACATTGTAACCGATATTTTTGAATTGTTCCCTACTTACTAACAGCAAATCCATTAGTTCATATAAAGAAGTAGCTCTAGAAATACTTTTTTCCGTATCAGATGTAAATTTCATAGTCGTGATTTGTCCACAGTATCATTTTCTAATAAGATAATTAGCCATTTCTTGACTAATCAACGACTCATTGAGTAATTCTTTTCTTTTTCATCTTAAATCATCGAGATTATAATTATTATGAGCAGCATTAATCGCTAAGGTAATGCGCGTTAATTCATCCTTAGTGACATTTGTAGAAAGTCATCATGGGTTTAAATTATATAATTCTTCAAAACATTTATCATAATTATTATTATCAACCAAAGTAGAATTAATAATTTTCTCATGCGTCCATTCTAGGTCTAACAAATAATCTATTTCTGCGACATTCTTTTTAACTATATTGTTTGCCCTAAAATACTCGTAAGAATAATAAATCTTGTTTCAAACTTTTATGAGAACTCATGTTTCAATCATATATGCAAGTGATTGATTGAATTCTTCGTTCGTTATATCAACTCACAAAGAAACAATGTTATGTAGTTGAAGCAATGAATTTTGATCATCAAGATCAAATTCTTCAAGCATATACTTCTGATGTTGCAATTTTCAAACAAAATCCATACTTTCCTTCTGAAGATCAATAGTTGTCTGAGCTTCAAATGAAATTCTAACAAAGGGAATTCAATTTCACCTTGAATCTCATAAGGTATGTTGAGACGAATCACTATACTGTATACTATAAATTCATTCTTCATTCAATGATTGTATGATTAATAGATTCTCTTTTGATAGATTATCAATGCGTAATTCAATATATCAAACACCTCATCTAATATCTGATCCATAGCTCACTAAATTCTTATCAAAAGCAAACTCACATGCTCATAGCAGAGGCTTAACTACATAAGATGCCAACGTTTCTTTTGAATCAACAATTCATCATTGATTATATATATAATTTTCTATGAAATACTCACTCGATTCATTTTCAATTCAATTATAAGCCTCCTCCAAATTTACATCTTGAAAATCATAATAGTAATCATCTACATGTATATCGCTCTTTTCTTTTTCTTCATTTCATTCTATTGAAATATTACTCACCTTGTCTAAGGCAATAATAATGGATAGTTCTCATGCTTGATTTGTAAATTGCATCATGCCATCCTCTATTGTCATTTCGTAATAACTTAACAATGGTTCGACTTTCATTTCCAATACTTCTATATCTGTGGTTTCATCTACATGTATTATGGTTACTCATTCTACCTGATCCATTCATACCTTTTCTCCTGATTCTGTTAAGCTTTTCATTACTTGTGTAAAC
>CALDTY010000030.1 GCA_937923605.1 Candidatus Absconditabacterales bacterium | reverse complement strand
ATTCTGATGAAAGCTAAGTGGGAAGTGAGCAAATATAACATTCACATCATCTCAGTATTTTTCAAGAACTTGATCTAATGTTCCATTGTTTGTATGCCTTTGACAGAAAGGACATTGAACATCAGAGAATTCAATTACACTCACTTTCGCATCTTTGTTTCATTGGACGTAAGCTCATTCTAAGAATTTATCATAATCAGCTTGTACAGCTTTCACATTTGCTGGAGCTGGTGCAGGTTGTGGTGCTGGAGTCGGCTGTGGAGCTGGGGTTGGAGCTGGTTGAGGTGCAACAACATTACTTGGTGCTTGAGCAATCTGAGTTCCTCAGTATTTTCATGTGAATCATAATACAAGAGCAAGAATAGATAATACCAATGCAATTGTTGAAATAGTTTGATTATTCATAAGTATCAAAAAAAAGAGTAAAACAAAAAATCATTAATCATATTTTTGGTAAACATGATATAAGCGAATTTTTTGTTACTCTATTTTCTTCGTTACTCAGACATAATTCCACTGCCAAGGTGGATCGTACACAAATTCTGTGAGAAAATAATTTTGTGTATGAAGCAGTAATGTGTCAGTAAAAATTCTTGATTCTAATCAGAAATCAACATCATGTGAAGATTTCTTTGTAAATTCATAAACTGGTGTCACTGTGTCACTAAAAGATGACATACAATTATCGAAACAGTCTTTTGATCACTCATCTTCGTCATCACAACATGAATGATCAGTTGAACTTTCTTGTAAATGTGCCTTTGCACAAAAACTATGTACAAGCGTACTGCTTGTGAATAGGTAAAGAAATATTGTGAATAAAGATAGTATTTTTCTCATGATGTTATTACAATACTGTTTTCAGTTAAAAAATCAAAAAATCTTCATAATTTTAATCTATAAGATAGACATTCTTAATATTTTATATTTATGTAGTCACGATAGTTTTCATAACACCCATTATATAGACTAAATCACAAATCAGCATATTAATCTTAAATCTCGAGAACGCATTCCATAATATAGTTTATATAACAAATTCATCACTTCTTTATGTAAACAAGATACCCCCCTACAAGGTTTTCGATGCAATCTGTTTAAGCGAAACTTGCTACTTTTAGACTCATCACTCTATCAGTAATCGGGGTATTTATATGTATGCAGTAAATATCAACTTATCTTTCAAATGAATATATTGCAAACAGGTTTTAAAGCCAGTATTTAGAATTTCCTATATACCAAAAGAAAACCTCTCCAACTGGAGAAGTCTATATTTTCTTGGTTTATATTTCATAACTTGTCCAAGAAGGGAGTCGAACCCTCACACCTTTCGGTACACGCCCCTCAAGCGTGCGTGTCTACCAATTCCACCACCTGAGCATTAGTGTAAACATGCATGAGAAGATAGTGATGTTGTTTTGGAAGTCTAGAGCACTGATCAACACATATTGTTGACAAATACTTTAAAATAATTATAAATAAAAAAAATCTAATGAAAAAAGAACATAAAAACGAAAAGAATCTAAATGCGATAGATATCATGAAAATAGTATTCTCCTTTATTGGGTTGATATTAATTTTATTGGCATTGTTTTACTTGTGCTGTGGTATTTATACATTTACAGAAGGAAAAGACTGTCAACTTTGTTGCAATACTTTAAACTTTTTGAATTTACCAACAGACCCATCGAAATTATCTATGTGTCTGTTAATTATATTATTTGCATTCTTTCATGTCGCAGGAAAGCCAGAATGATTAAATAAAAAAAGCTCTTTAGATTGACTAAAGAGCTTTTTTCATTGCTGGTATATCTTATGATCTTTGTTCTCTTAAAATCTTATAGCAACAAAAGGCAATCACTATAAACGCTATTAGACATAGCATAGGAATAGTGAGTCGACCAAAATAATTGACTTCCAATGCAGCGCATGGATTGTTTGCAGTACACGTGAAAGAATTTGTAGGGACGAGGACTCTTTGTAGATAATAATGATATAACTCAAGTGGTATACCAAGTGCAACTAAGGGAAGTACTGACCATATATATCACCATTTCTTGCGAATAATTCACACTAATGATATGAGAACTATTGGATACATAAGAATTCTAGCATATCGACATAGTGTGCAAGGTTCTAGAGCATATTGTGCATCAAAACATACAGGTGTAGTGAATGGATCTCAATAAAATCCATAATACAAAGATCCAAGCATAGCAATAAGCGCCTGAAAAAAAAGTATATAATGTCGGATTGAAAATTGTTTTTTAGACATGTTGTGTTAATGTGAGTCAAAATTGAATGATATGTATATAGCAAAGTATAAGAAAAAAGCAAGAAGTTCAAAATTTAGTTAGCTATTTTCTCTTGTAAACTAAATTGCTATAGCTATACTAATATCAATCAAGTACATATTGCATGAGCTAAACCAACTTATTTTCCCACGAGTTAGCTGAAATCAAAATATAATTTGTTATTATTTCTAAACTTTTTTCTTTTTTAACTATACAATGTTACAAAATCAACTTCAGAATGACATGAAACAAGCAATGATTTCAAAGAGGGCTATTGCTAGAGATATTCTTCGTTTTGTGCTTTCACAAATCAAAAACAAAGAAATTGATACTCAAAAGCAACTTACAGATGATCAGATAATCAAAATTATCCAAAAAGAGGTAAAACAAATTAACGAAACAATGGATTCCTTAAGGGCATCAAATACAGATTGATTAGATGATGAGCAAGAAAAAATAGACATTTTAAGTGCGTATCTTCCAGAGATGTTAAGTGAAGATGAATTACAAAAAATTGTTATTGAAAAGGTTGCTGCTTTAGCTTTAGATGATCCTAAAAAAAATAGAGGACCACTAATCGGATCAATTATGCATGATTATGGTTCATCTGTAGATGGAAATTTATTAAATAACATTATTAATACCTTATAAACATGTTTCATTTTGCTCGTACTATTCTTTTATTTGTTTTAGTCCTTTCGCTCACATTTTTTTGATCGAGTGGTTTTGCAAATAATGATAGTATCTGTGTGGATAGATGATTACGTACTAACATGCCTGAGAGTTTAGATCCAATTGATTATACAGCAAATCCAAGATTAACTCTTGAGCAACGTATTAACTTTCGATGAGATACTGGACAAGAAGAAGTTATTTGACATGATCCAAATGAAGAACAAAGTTTGCAAGAACAATTCTGTTCAAAAAGTATTATTATATTGATGTGATCTAGCGATAGTCCACATTTAACCTTGCTTGATCAGATTGCTATACCATCCTTTGAAAAAAATACAAGATTTGCTTCTTGTACATTTGTTAACTTAGTACCAAATCAAGCAGCAGCAGACATAATTGAGCAAAAGTTTTGAGCAGATCACTATTTGGTGAATCGTACAAAAGTTGTCATAGATCCAAACGATTTTTACTCTTATTTAGATAACTTTGAGTGAAGAGAAATACAATGAAATGTGTTTCCTTATTATATGATTGTCTGACAAGATGGTAGAATCATTCAATCTTGAAGTTCTGCCTTAGATTGAAGAACTGCTGAAGAAATGCTGGCTGAATTATCAGGAGTGTGTCGTTCATATGATTGTGATTGAGTTGTAACAAGTAATTTATTGCCTCAAGATGCAGAACTAGATGTAGACAATGATTGATTAGAGAACGATCATCCAGAAGAATATGATATAGATTGAGATAATCAAACGAACTGATCAAATACTGAAAGACATCTACGTTGAGATGTTGATGGAGATTGAGCAAAAAATATGTTCGATATGGATATTGATTGTGATGGTATACCAAATGATGATGATGCTACTCCATATGGGAATACTGAACCATTGCCTGAATGTTGAAATTGAGAGATTGATATTTGATTGACAGAAACTTGTGATGATGGAAATGATATAGATACAGATGAGTGTACTAATGAGTGTAAGATAGCAAGATGTGGAGATGGAATTATCTGGGAGTGAGAGGAGGTATGTGATGATTGAAATCCAAATAGTAACGATGGGTGTAGTAATACTTGTGAAAGTGAATCTTGTGGAGATGGGATAAAACAGAGCGGTCTTGAAGAGTGTGATGATTGAAATACTGAATGAGACGATTGATGTAGTGCAGATTGTACAATAGAAGAAGAGGAGGAAGAAGAACAAGAAGAGGAAGAACAAGAACCTACTGAACCACAACCTTGAGAATGAACACCTTGAGGTAATCCTACATCATGATCTAGTGAATCATGAAATGAAGGATGAGAGGAGACAGGATGAGAAGAAACCGGATGAGAAGAAACCGGATGAGAAGAAACTGGATGAGAAGAAACTGGATGAGAAGAAACCGGATGAGAAGAAACCGGATGAGAAGAGACAGGATGAGAAGAAACCGGATGAGAGGAAACAGGTGGAGAAGAGACAGGATGAGAAGAGTCAGGAGGTTTGCCTTGATCGCAAAATCCTGGGACGGTAGCATGAAACGGTAGGCCAACAGACTGAACTGAATGAAGTGGGAAAAGACTTACATGTGAAACAGAGTATCAATATTGTGTATTTAAAGCATGCGAATCAAAAACTGAGTGCTGAACCGATGTTGACAGTTGTGCGTGTGCTTGTCTTACAAAAAGAGATGAATGCTACTTTTGTTCAATTGTTGATTGATGAGATGAACACGCTTGTGCATGCAAGGAATTTGATCACATATATCTAAATACAGATATTCCATTTATCTGACAATGTATCCTCAAAAGACCAGCAAGAGATGGTCATCCTGATGATACAGTTAGTGCTGAAAATTTACCAAACCTAGATACTGCCTTTCCTAGATTTGTAAGTGGTTTATCTAGGCTAATCCAATCACTTATTTTGGTTCTGTGATTTGTTGCAATAGTGATCGCTTGATTTATGATTTCAGCTTGAGGATTGTCAGCAGATGCAAAAAATAAATGAGTATCGATCTTAAAGTGAGTTATTATTGCTTTGGTCTTATTGTGATCTTCTGGAATTATTCTGAGATTAATAAATCCAAACTTCTTCTGACCAAAGTCATCTTCAACGTTAAGTTTAGATATACAAATGGTTACGATTGATCCTATATCTGATAAAATCACTGAAGCATAAGTATTAATTTAGTTCTTGATTCTTTTATATATTATTTATTATTATTATGATTTCATTCGAAACAAAAGATTGATGAACATTGCTTTGAGACAAATTATTTCTATGAAATGAGGTTGTTAAAAACCGTATTTGCTTATGTACAACAAAATGAGAAATGATGAATTATTGAGAATTTAATTCTGAAGTAGTATCATTCCCAGGAGAGTATGATATTCAAGATATTTCAATTAAATGTATTGATGCGTGAGACCTTCTGCATTACGTCGTCCAGTTGGAAGATTCTAGAATTGCAATTCTTCAAAGTTCAGCTGCATTGGAAAAAGAAAACATAGAAGGTATAGATCAACGAATAGTTCTATCTGAAGAAGTTAAGAAAGATGTTGAAAATATGGAACTTGAGTGAGAAATAACCATTATTGAGTAACCAGATACAAACGTTAGTTTTGTATAACTAATATTCAATCGTCGTCACTAAGTTTGTGCAGTGAATATAGAATATTGTCATTATGTAGATGATTTATTAAGTTTGTAGTCTTTTCTTTGAATTTAATTACGTCATCAAATATGATAGTAGCATTATCACTTAAAAATGGCTTGCACACAAGATAATATTCCAAATATAAAGACTTTTCAGCATCAATAAAGAGAAAGTCAATCTTAGATGGCAGTAATGCGTGAGAAAATTTGAGAAAATCTCAGTAGTACAATACAATAGAAGGTAATCTAGATTTATTAATTGCATCCAACGCTATCATATATCTTGGATATGAATATTCAAATGATGTTAGTGTTCCATTCCATTCTTGTATTTTTTGTGCGATACAAATTGTGCTATATCAAATAGCTGATCCTATTTCCAGACAATGTATTGGTTTTACCTGTTGAAGTTTTTGTTCAATAAATTGTCTGGTAGGATTGTCTATAATTGGTACGAGTAGATTCTTTGCATCCAATTCTAAATGTTGTAATACTTTATGCATTATAATATAGGAAAAATAAATTGTAGTTATGCGTCAACTACATCTGATGAATTTAAAGCAGTAATTCACATTCACATTAACAAAACAACGCAATGTCTTACATAATTTTTTATAATATTACTAATTTTTAATGACAGAACAAATTAATTCTAACATTAACTTTACTAAACGTAAAGATGAATGATCATGATGATCAAAACCAACTTGAACTAAATGAACTAGAAGACCTACTTCTAGAACAAGATGACCTACTAAATCAGTTAAAAGATGAAAAAGACCACTTCCTGTAGTTAGTCGTGCTGATGTTCAAACACAAGCAAACTTTGAAATTAAAAAATGAGAAAAACCAGTAAAGATTTGATCTTTGATGTGACTAGAGGAGGTATGACAGTGTATTTTCATCGAGTATGAAAATGACATGATTATTATTGATGCTGGTATGGAGTTCTCAGCAAATGAAACTCTTGGAGCAGACTATATTATTCCAGATATTAAATATGTTAAACAAAACATAAAAAAACTTAGATGAATAGTATTGTCGCATTGACATCTAGATCACATTTGAGCGCTAAGAGATCTGTTGCCAGAACTGTGATTTCCAACGATCTATACAACTCCGCTTACCTTGTGAATTATCAAAAAAACATTTGATAACAAACGCGATATAGAAAAAATTAGATATAAAATTGTTGATCCAGATATTGATCTGTTAAAATTGTGAGCATTTACTATCGAATTCGTTCATGTAAATCACAATATTCCAGAAACTATGGCTATGGCAATTCAAACTCCAAAGTGACTTATCTTTAATTCTTCAGACTTCAAAATTGATCATACACCAGCTATTGGTGAGCCTGCTGATCTTGCTAAGATCTCTAGAATATGACAAGAGTGAGTGAAATTATATATTTGAGATTCTCTTGGTTCACAAAAAAAGTGACCAACAACATCTGAAAGAGAAATATGACAAACTCTTGATTGAATTATTGAGAAAGCTCCTTGAAGAATTGTCGTTGCAACATTTGCGTCAAATGTGGGACGTGTAATTCAACTTATTAATAGCGCTATCAAGTATGATAAAGTTGTTTTTCTTTCGTGAAGATCAATGATTAATAATGTTGAGATTTGTCAGGAATTATGATATATAAAGGTTCCTAAATGACATATACGCAAAATCAACAATGACGTAGAAAATATGCCAGATGAGCGTGTTTTAATCTTATGTACTGGTGCACAATGAGAAGAGTTTTCAGCCTTGGCTAGAATGGCAAGAAATGAACATACTCAAATAACTCTTAAAGAATGAGATTCTGTATTAGTGTCGGCTTCTGTTATTCCAGGTAATGAAATTCAAGCTATGAATATGAAGGATAGCTTAGTAACTAGATGAGTACATTTGATTACAAACAATGAAATGGATATTCATGCAAGTTGACATGGGTGAGCTGAAGACCATAAACTTATGTTAAATCTTATAAATCCTGAATTCTTTCTTCCATATTATCTAAATGCCTACTTTAGATATGAGCATAGAAAATTATGATTAGAAATAGGGATTCCAGATGAAAACATTATGATGCCAAATCAAAATGGAGCAATAATTGAAATGTATGATAATGGATGTAAAATTTCAAATGAGAAATTGAATGTTGATACTGTGTTAATTGATGGAAAGTGAAGATGACATCTATCTGGAGAATACGTTATTAAGGCACGTCAAATAATGGCTCATGATGGTATGGTTTCACTAGTATTTAAAATTGATCCTGAAAACAAAAGTTTGATCTGAAATGTACAAATAGAATCTAGATGATTTGTATATAGCTCGGAGGTAAGGAAAGTACATACTCGTGTAGTTGAATTTGTAAAATCTAAGTACACAGCATATGCTAAGAAAAAGATGGAAACTAAGGATATTATGAAAAAGATAAAAGATGATCTAGGAGAATATATCAACAAAGAGATTTGACGTAGTCCAATGGTGATTCCAATGTATGTGTATATTTCTAGAGACTGATGAACTAAGATAGAAAAAAAGGAAGATGATGTCGTATGAATGACTCTGGAAGAGCAATGAGGAGAAAATGAATAAATATATTGTTAAGTAATATAAAAAGGCATCCAACTTATTTGGATGCCTTTTTTAAAAATAGAATATCTAGTTACTAACGTCTAAGTAATTTTTTGTCGAAATTATCGACAACATTAGACATCAATGAAATGAGATGTGATTTATCTTGATGAATAGAATACTGAGATGCATGATTGTATATAACCTCAATTTGATCCCAGATTGTCTGAAATTCAACGTCCAAATCTTTAACTGAAGCAAATACAGCATCTGCATTACTAGCAGTTTTAATATTTGATTCAACAGTTTTGATTATTCTTTTCGATGTATTCACTGAAAGTGTATCGCTTTCAGCTGAATTGAACAATAGAGTATGATAGTCACTAGCTAGATTATTATTTTCTTTGATCGCTATATATTCAGGGAATAAGTATTCACTTAATTTGGTCGATAAGCTAAACTTCTTTAATGATAGATCAAATGCATTTTGATGATTCAATCTAAGTAGTGAATCTATTTTATGTAAAGAAATTTCATCATTGCGAAATTCTTCTTTTGCAAGTTGATTTATCTGATTAAAGTCACTAATTGATGCATTGATAGAGTCAATATATAAGTTAACCTCATTGCATGATGCGTAAAATTTATCTTGTTCTGTTTGCAACGTTTTTGATGCTAATAGAAATGTATCTAGATAAGATGTGTCCCCAGCTTTAGCTTGTCCAAACAGAAGATTGCTGATCATCAGTAATGTAATTGTTAATATTATTCTCATTGTTTAAATTTTTATTTGAAAAATAGATAATTATGTGAGCTAAAAAACATGAAATGCTAATGTTCGTTTATGATGAACTGTGTATAAACGATATGCATTTATAATGTAAAGTCAATATACATTCTCTTTCAATTATCAATAATATCACTAGATATGGGTTTCTTATTTTTATTATATATGCATGAAACGTTTTTTGAAACCTTGACGATTATTTTTATATATCATATTCTGACTGTGGTTCTTTTTTGGAAAGGTCAGTAGTTTTTTTTGATGAGGAGAAATTTGAGAACTGAATACGACTGTTCTAGTAAAAGAATGAGATGCGATTTGAGATGTGTTTGAGAAGGTTAGTTCTTGATTGACACCAATGAAGTTGAAATGGTTTCTTAAAAAGAATCCTGAAAGTATCTCGACCTTGCAACCATGATCATATATTTTTTCTTGAGATTATAGTTTTGAAGACTTTTTTGCTTTTCTTGACGCATGACCTCAAGTCAGTTATGTGCCTGTTACTTTTCTAGAGTGACGAAGCATCTATGATATCGATGCTGCACTTACCCGTAAAGAATATACTTATGCATGAGAGTACATAGACTTTGTCACTAATGATCTGATTATAAATAAGTATATTAATAGGTATGAATTTCTTGAAAATGCTGCAGAAATTTGATGATTACAAACTTTAGAATGATTTCTCTATCCAGAGACTTACTTTGTAGATCAATCAAAGGATTTTATTGACCAAGTTGTATTTTTGCAGTTAGAAGCTTTTCAGAAGAATGTATGGGAACCTTATCAGGATCAGATTCTAGGTTTCAATGATTATCTTGGTATACAATGATATGAAGCTGAATTAACATGGCATGATATGCTTACTCTCGCTTCTGTGATTGAAAAAGAGGAAAGAGTAGATGATAATAAAGATGATATTGCATGAGTATTTCTAAATAGATTAGACTCGGATATGCGCATAGATGCTGATATAACTTTATGTTATGGTTTAGAAGAACCATATGAATCTTGTACACCAACCATTATAGTTGAAAACTTAAGAGATGATACAAATACTTATAACACTAGAGCTGTATCAGGATTGCCTCCAACACCTATTGCGAATATACATGTAAATTCATTGATTGGATTGCTTGATGTAAAGCAATCTCAGAATTTTTTCTATCTCCATGATGATTCTGGTCGTATCCATCTTTCAAAAGACTTACCAGAGCATAATAGAAAGAAAAGTAAATACCTAAACTAGGCAAGAATCCCCCTTGTAACTTGTATTTTTTATCTAAAGACCTATAAGAAGTAGGTAGTTATTTTATTTTGTGTAACATCTATGAAAGAAAATCTCTTGTCTGTAGTTATAGCGTTACTTTTGGCAAGTGCTATTTTTTTCTGATTATTAGCAAATTTTGATAGTTTCGATACATTACAAACCAATGTAATTTGAGCAGAGAAAGAACAACTCTTGTGAGATATAGTTATTGAGACGTATAAGGATAGAATTGAGGTTATAGCAAACAAAGATATTCCAGATGTTGAAGCATTAAGTATTATGCTGTTACGAAATCAAAATGAAGTGATTCCTGATTTCCAAAACATGGAAACAATGTGAAATTGAGAACTTACTCAAGAGTACTCATCAAGAGTTACTGTGTTTATAAATTGATTAAATTGATTATCGAATAATAAGACAATATTGAACTTACCTTTGAATTGAGAAGTAACACAGATTAGTGTCTCTGATGTAGTATTATTATTTAGTGATGATAGTAGTGAAAGAGCTTCTTTAAGTACAAAATAATATTATTCTATTTTTTATTTCTATGCCCATGAAAAAACTTTTCTTCCTTTATTGATCTATATTGCTCCTTTTGTCTTGAATAACTTTTGCTGAGACTGTTTCATTTGAAGTCATTGTTGAGCCAGATACGATAACTGTAGGTGAGTTTGTTGATCTTACTATAAAGGCTATTGATGACAAAGGAAACGTCGATGAAAGTTATGTATCTGAAGCAATAATAAAAGTAGATTGATTTGATGTAATGAGTGATGATGTCGAATTGCCAAGTTTATGATACTATCAATTTAAAGCAGCTAATCTTTGAGTTGTGACCTTCTCAAAATGATTAACAATAAAAAAAGCATGAACATACGAAATTCTAGTAAATGACTTGTTCTCAGATGTTAGTAATATAACAGGAAAGACGACTATCAAGGTAAATGAAGAATGATCATGACCTACAATGGGGACACTTGATGTAACATCTCCATCTCCTGATTCTGAATTATCAGATGAAAAAATCCCTGTCATTGCAAATACAACCTTATTGAATCATCCTGTTATTCTATATATTGATGACTTAAAAGTAGACGAAAGATTGTCAGATCAAAATGGTGATGTAACAATGTATATTAGTGGAATTACACCATGAAAACATACTTTGCTCTTGAATGCAGTAGATCTAGGATGAACAGTAGTGGCTTCAAGTGAGGTTATTCCCTTTACATATCAACCTATAGACCATTGAGCTTTATTTGTATGATTAGAAATACTTCCAAGTAATACAGTGGTTGAAGGGGATAAGGTTACGTTAAAGGTAACTACAGCTGATGTTGTGGATAGTGTAACAGTCAAAATATGAGATTGAGATGCATTACCTACAAGTAAAACTGGAAAATGAATCTTCACAAAAGAATTGCTCATGGAAGCTGAAGGTATATATTCAGTGGATCTATGATTATCAGTTAATGGTTCTGAAAGTATCCATAAAGATGCTGACACGATTACAGTAAGTAAAGATGTTAAGAAAGTTGTAACTCTTACATATGAACCAATATTGCAGCAAGACAAAGTTTGACTTACGTGGACGTATGAATGACGTGTGGAGTACTTTAAGATGATGTATTGAGTTGATAAGAGCAAAATGAATCTTTCATTAACTAGTACGATACCTAGTTGAACAGTTCTTCTCTCTGATCCTACAAAGACACGATATGCACAAGTATTTCCGGTTGATAAAGATGGAGATATTGTAGGAGATCCGTCTCCAATTGTAACTATCAATCCATTGCGTGATCCTGCGCCAGTATGTTGAAATAAACTAATTGAACTTTGAGAGGAGTGTGATGATTGAAATAGTCGTGGTTCTGATGGGTGTAGTGCTCAGTGTAAAATTGAAACTCCAGTATGTTGAAATCGTAAGATTGAGTTAGGAGAAGAATGTGATGATTGAAATATTTTTGACGGAGACTGATGTAGTTCAATATGTAAAATACAAGAGCTTCAAGCGCCACCTGCTGCCCCTGTACAGGAATGTGAAACATGATGAATTGTTCTACAAACTAAAGTTGTATGATGAAAATACTATCTTTACTGGGCTCCAGTAAATAATGCAAAAAACTATTTGGTATATAGACAAGAATCTCGTCCTTGAAGCATTAGTCAAATGTCTCTGATTGGAGAAACTAATGATCCAATTTTTGAATATCCATTTGATCCGAATGCTGCAGTAGATCAATTTGCTTGGTATGCAGTTGAGGCAGTTTGTAATGATAATTCAAAAAAACAGTTATGAGATTTTGAGAAAGTAAAAGTAGGGCCAGAACAAACACTTTTGATCATATTGTTGAGTGTATTATTGTTGCGAGGATTTAGAAAAATGAACGCATAATAGTGCTATTTATAGAGTAAAAGCTTCATCGTTAGATGAAGTTTTTTTAAAATGTCAATTTTTTTTAATATAAATAGCGGATTTTTTTTTGATATATGAAAAATTACTTAGTATTAGTCTAGTTACTTATTTTATATATTATATAGCTTTGATGAAAAATACACTATTTTGAATTACTTCAAGAGTAATGATTATTGTTCTTATGTTAGCACAGAGTTTTTTAGGGAGTTTTACTTTAGTGGACTTGTGATGAGCTTCAACTGATTGAAGTTATCAATGATCAACATGATGAACGGTAGCTACATGATTACCAAATGTGTATGCAGAGCATCTTACTTGAGACAATACCTGATGACATATGGAAGAATATGATCTGGTAGTGGAGAAATCAATTCTTAGTCAGACAGATACAACGATCACCTATCGTATAGATGTAGAAGAGGTGAATGGTCAGTGAGTGACTCAAGTCACGATAGAGGATTTTTACAATACTGGGATGACTTATAGTGGTATCGTGAGCGCAGATCCAGCATTTTCTGATCCATTAGTCAATTTTGTGCACAATACACTTGACCCAACAGCTCCAGTTTTGTTTTGGGAAAATCTTTCTATCCAACCAAATGATTCAATCTTTATAGAGTTGATATTTAAAAAAACTCCGGGAGATACCGTAGATAATATAGCTGAAGTGAGTGCGTGTAATAATGATGAGTGTAAGGATACTTTTGTGAATGTAGCATCTAGTGCATCACTCATCACAGATCCTACGCCATATGTACCAGAGGCATATGAGATGAGTATACTCAAGGAAGTAGCAAATTGTGATGGGAAGACTGTTGAGGATTTTCCAGCAGGATGTGATCAATGACCAGCTCTTTATGAGATGTGAGATACAGTATATTTTACGATGAAATATGCAAATACTGCTGATGGGTATGTGCCTTATGCAGTGATTACCGATGAGTACGATACGAGATTGAGTTTTGATAGTGTAGTATATAGCACCCAGTGATTTACGACAGCAGATGTATATTATACAGAAAACATCGCTCGAGATGCTGATGGAGACGGATTTGCAGAGCCACACAACTACCTGAGCATCTCAGATGGTTTCCCTATGAATAATCCTGAAGAGCATATTATAACTCTAGCATTTACCATTACTAGCGGTATCTGAACAGGATCATTGGTAAACAAATCAGCAATATGAGTACCAAAAGATCTTGGAAATCTAGGTCAGCTTCTTTTTTATAGTGATATAAATACCCCGCCACCATTTGGTGCTGCGGGCTTATCTGAAGCCTTTACCAGTGAGATAGATATGGGCGCAAATAATGACGATCCAGCAGATGTAGAGATGGCTCCGTTTAACCTCATCATAGATAAGGAGCTTACCAATGATGCAAATTGAGGTGATGTAGAACAATGAGATACGATTACTTATACTCTTACGTTTACCAATGAATGACCAAGAAGAGAAGACATTGCGATTAGCGATATTTTTCAATGACCTGGTGATACAGAACTGCTCTCTTTTAGTTATTCCTCTAATATTGATGGAGAAGTATGATTTGCTCCTGGAATGACAGGTCATCTATATACAGGATGATGGGAAGGGACTACGTGATGAAGAAGTTTTGGTGCCTATAGACCTATCGTATGTGATAGTGCATGAAATTGTGATGAGACGCTCCGATGGGGAAATATTACGATGGAAGAAGGTGAGACAGCAAGTATTGATATAGTGCTTCAGCTACCAGAAGCATTTTGATGTTCGTGACAAGTGCTAGACGATATACTAAAAAACAATGCATATATAAGTCTTACTAATAATGCAGACACTTTTCCAAGTTTTATGCCACTTTACGATCCCACACCATTTATTCCATGAAATAATGACGTAGGTTCATATTACTTTAATCTAGATGTAGACACTGATGAGTGAGCTACCTGACCAGGTCAGACAGACAACTATGATTTTGTGACCACAGATATGATAGGAAATCAAGAGTGTAGCTGATTATGATGATCAGCAACAAGTTATGATTTAAGTATCAAAAAAACAGTAGATAAAGAGCTTGTGTGTCCAGGAGAGACGGTAGAATACACCCTCTCTGTATACAACTCTGGTGCAGTAGGTAAATATGTCTACCTAGAGGATCTTCATGATGGGGATATGACAAACACCACTCCTGTATATGATGTAGGACCAGAAGGTTCTGGCTCGAGATATACGTGTTGGTACGATACAGCCGCATACCAGAGGATGCAGGCAGCAACTATAGACCTAATCCGTGTGGATCCTATGAATATAGCAGATTTATATGCTCATAATTTGACAAACACATTGAGTGCATATACAACACCTTGATCTGCAAGCCATGTACAATGATGTGAAGATATGTATAATACAAGTAGTGATGACTATAAGGCGTATATGGAAGCAATTAGTGCTGTTTCAAACAAATATGCTGATGAATATATGATTGCATACAATGCTTATAAACAAGCTGGTATTGATGAGTATTGAGCAAATATTGCAGCGAAAAATGATGCTCAAGTATATATAAACGCAAATATGGCATCACTAATGCCAATTAATTATGACGCTTCATCAGTTTCATCAAAAGTATATGACTGTTATTATGCACAGTTTTATGATAGAATGTTTTATGATGAATGAGAGACTCCTGTAGATGCAGCAACAAAAGCTACAACTATGGCTACACATAGAACAAATCTTTGTACTGATTTTAATTCTATTACTAATACATATTTTATACCTTGTTTGCAGTTATGAGTAAGTAATACTATGTGATTCAATAATTTTTTAAAATATCTAGCAAATTTCACTACTGAGTGCCCTTTAGTTGATATGCGACACGATGATAATTTCGAAAATACCTACTTGAAGTGTTCTAGCTCAAATCGACCGAATTGTGAAAAAGATAATACTTGAAGATGATTATTGACACATACTCCGTATATATGAAGATTATTTCATGCAGAAACTTTTCGTCCTTGACGAAATGACTTAGATGGAATAATCCCAACTTACCCTAATGTACCACGAGATGGGTTATGGAGAGTTTCTTTCTATGATGAAGAGTGAAGTTCAAATATTGATTATGCAATACAAATGACAAGAGAAGAATATTATGATTATGTTGGAGATTCTACTACTGATTGTTCACATACCTTAGTTTGATATCAAAGGACATACAATAATCTTGCAGGTATTACAGAATGTCAATGAGATGAGTTTTGTGCATGAGTAATAACAAAGAGTTATGCTTGTACAAATCCTGAAGATGGCACTCCTCGTATTCCATTAGCATGAGTTGCTCCTTTTGACTGGATTAGTGTTTATGCTGATCAAATTCACACAATACCAGGTTGATTTAATGTGTGAAGAAATATAGATAGCCGTCAATACATTCAGAGTCGTGATGAACTATTTTATGTGCCTGTTAATTTGACCTGAGTTGAGTATTCGTTTACTCAAGTTGTAGGGACATGATATGCTTCATGAGATTTTATAGACAATACTGCCACAATAGGATCGTGTGAGTGGACCATTCCATTAGCAAGGACTCTTGATAACTGTCTTGATGATAATAGCTGGTCATTTAAAAATGAACTATTCTCTTGATCAGTTGCAACAACATGAGTAGACATAGGAACCTCGTCTATTCCCACTCTAACTTGAGATTATTATATCAATTGAGTGAGTAATAATATTTCAACATCAAAAATAAAAGTTAAAGGATGACCAACTTGTGATTTGAGCACGACAAATAGTTATACATGACCATCAACATTAATTAAACGTGATGATTCATTATATACGACATATACTATCGATTTTTGTAACAGTGCGAGTGCCTCATCAACTTGAGGGATTCACCTCGAGTTTGATTACCATGACAATCGATTGCCTACATGAGTAATAAATATAACGAATGATTTGATATGAGAGCTCCCAATCACTCAACCTACATTATTGACATGAGAAATGTTATGGAACTTTCAAACTATTGAGGCAGGAGATTGTAGTCATGTCGAAATTGAGTTTGAAGTAATATGACCAAATCCCGCTAGTAAGGAAATGCAAGTTACTATGTGATATGAAGATGATAGTATGAACGGTTGATGTGGTCCTATATCTTGTGTTTTAGATACACTTACTAGAGAAACCAAATTGACTACACCAGGTAAATATAGGCAATCACCTAAGAAGTTAACTACTCCAGGATGATATAAAGCTGGTGAAGAAATCACTTTTTCTCTTACCTTTAAAAATAATTACACCATCAGACCTCAAGATGGAATATTGGAAGTGTATGATTACTTCGATTCTAGTCAGTTAGAATTTGTGAGTGCGGATGTTGCACCTACATATATAGATGATCTAAATTGAGTGGTGTATCGATGACCTAGACCATTACAGTGAACCACGAACTGAACATCAATAAGTCCAGGAACAAATTGAGAAACAGACGTTATCAACGTAACGTTTAGGATAAAAAAAGACGTGCTATCAAATACAATAATTTCAAATAATGCAGAACATAAGTTGAATATAAGTGACACCTGTGAGTGCGGAGAAGATTACTTTACAGGAAACAATCAAGATGATGTAAATATCATCCATGATCTTGCGTTGATTAAAACGTTAAGTCCAAATGAGAGTCCATATAAATGATGAGATAGTGTTACTTTTGATATTTATATAGAAAATCAAGGAGAAGCAGCGAGTAGCGGGTTAGTTATTACAGACTATATTCCAGAAGGACTGACTCTCAATGATACATCATGGACAGACAATAATGACGGAACTGCAAGTTTTGATTATTATGCATATACGTGAATATTTGCTGTTTCATGAAGTGATACTATTCCAATTACGTTCACAGTAGATGGAACAGTAT
Source organism: Candidatus Absconditabacterales bacterium (assembly GCA_937923605.1). Taxonomy (GTDB): domain Bacteria; phylum Patescibacteriota; class Gracilibacteria; order Absconditabacterales; family Absconditicoccaceae; genus JAHDCT01. The sequence continues at coordinate 992 of CALDTY010000030.1, read as the reverse complement.
TGTGAACGATTACAAATTGGGCAGAGATTAGTGAAGATATTCCTGTAGATGAGAATGAAGATCCAGTGATTACAACGGATCATGATAGTACGCCAGATGCGTATAGCGGAAATTTTGATGAGAACGGAAATGCGTTTACAGGAGATGATGCCTTTGGATGATTTAATGCTATGACAGGAGACGATAGTTTGTTAGGTAACGGAGAGAACGACGAAGACGATCACGATCCAGAGATGATCACGGTAGCAACAATAGATGTTGCAATACAAAAGACACTAGCAACGACAGGAATATTGTATGCGCCTGGAGATACAGTAGTATTTAATGTTGAGGTATTTAATCAAAGTCCATTTACGGTATATAACGTGCAAGTAAATGATTACATCTCTGATTATATGACGTATGTAGATGGTGCAATTAATCAATGAATGTGATGGAATTGAACATCAGGAGATACTAATACGACAGTCAATACTAATATTGCAAGTATAGCGCCATATACGAGTGAAATGTTACAGATAGAATTAAGGATAGATGAAGACTTCCAAGGAATTCAAATTGTAAATTATGCAGAAATCGTAGCAGCTGATGATGATGAGGACCCTAATAACACACCGCTAGTTGATCAAGATAGTCCATTGGCAAATACGTTATGAAGTCCAGACTCATGAGAAGAGCTAACGACTGATGATGATTATAATGATGAAGCAATTGATCCAGACACGAGTGATGGTACAGATACTACACCAGGAACGGTGGACAATATCAATGACCAAGATGATCATGACCCAGCGTTGGTGACAATAGCACATGAGTATGATGTGGCGTTGATCAAGACGATAGTTACAGAGGGACCGTATACGTATGGTCAAGATGTGACGTTTAATATACAAGTATTTAATCAAGGAACATTGACGACAAATAACTTAGAGATTAGTGATTACATCCCGGCAGGGTTGATTCTAACTGATGGAGACTGGACGCCAAGTACA
>CALDTY010000029.1 GCA_937923605.1 Candidatus Absconditabacterales bacterium | reverse complement strand
CAAGATCTCTCAACTACTCGAGAGTCTGATGATTTGGTTCTTTCTTTTTCTTTACCTACGTGATCATACGCAACGGTGCTTTTGTGACGAATATTTCGTGAGATCGATGCTGATACTTGTTTGAAGAATAGGTGGCAGATTTTGACTAAATTAGAATAAATATGATGAGATTTTTACCTAACAAAAAATCAAGCATATCAAACACCTGATTCTTCGCTTATTTACTATATATCTGACCACGTTAGTGGTGTTAAATCAACTATGGGGCGAATTGGACAAGAGAAACCTTAGAAAATATAGAGATAATTTAAGCTTTAGAGTTGAGTGGAAGAGGAGATAAAATAATGAAGTAAAATCAACTTATACAAAATAATTATCTACCGCATCTGCAATTTGTTCAATAAATATTTTTTTGAAATACGAAATATTATTTTGTTCGTAAAACAAAATACATGCTTTCTTATATTCTACTACATCTACTATTCTATATGATAATGGAATCGCTCCATGAGCTAAGAGTATTGCATTAGATATCATTCTTGATGTTCTCTTATTGCCATCTTCAAATGCTTGTATATAAGAAAGTAAAATCAATGATAAAAATGACTTTTCAAAAAAATCTTCTTTTCATTGTATTACATTGATCATTTTTTCTAGCGCTTCTTTTATTTGAAATTCATTGTCTAAGGGTCTGTATTTGGTTCACGTGATTCATACTCATTCTTTCCTGATATTTGATTCGATTCATAGTCATTTTGTCAAGACTGTATGTAAGTATTCTATATCTCAAAGCTTGAGATCCAAAAATCTCTCTCTATTTTGTATAGTTTCGTTGAAGGCATCTTTGTGATTGAGGATCATTTGAGTCTCTTCCTTACTCTTGGTTTCATCAGCTATATTTTCTTTGATCAGAGCTTCAGTATTTAGTAGCGAATAGGTGTTTCCTTCTATAGCGGATGATTTCCACGAAAATTCAATCATAATTCTTTCATACTCTTTATTTATGATAGTTTGGCTAGAGTATTTGGAGATGTTAGACAAATATAATCTGTGATATATGCCTAATAGTTCTTTTTCCGAATGAGAAAATATTTCTCAATTCAATACATCAAACACAGTGAAATTGAATGTTTGTTGTATATCTCTTTGTTTATATCAAAGTGAAAAATACTTTTCGATATTAGTTTGTTCTATTATTCTATAGTTTGAAGGAATCTGATATTTTGTTGCTCTTCATTTTCACGTTTTTTCTAATAATCATTGATCTACCAAATGAGATAAATCCCTTATAAGAGTAATTCTTTCTACATCATAGCTTCATCTGAAAAATTTCATCAGATCCTTCGTTTGAAAAAATCTAATTTGAGTCGCATATTCAAGAATTTTCTCTTGTCTTTTATTCATAATTTAATTGTAACATGTAATTTATTTAATTGTAACATTTTTTCTAAAAAAAGCTAGAGATTATAGTAAGTATGCTGATGTAATTGTAACATTCATTTTATAGACATATAACATTGATTATCAAAATATAGAAATTCTTAAACCAAAAAACTCTCCTTTAGGGAGAGTTTTTTGATGGGCGAACGACGGGGATCGAACCCGCGACAACTAGTACCACAAACTAGGGCTCTACCAACTGAGCTACATTCGCCATGTAAACGGTAGAATTTTAAATCAAGTGCAGTGTTATTTTATCCTAAACCTATCACTATTCACTGCGTTCAAAGGATAAGAAGGGAAACTGAGCTACATTCGCCATGTAAAGGGTAGAATTTTAAATCAAGTGCAGTGTTATTTTATCCTCAACCTATCACTATTCACTGCGTTCAAAGGATAAGAAGGGAAACTGAGCTACGTGTTCCATAAGATTTTTTTATGAAATCTGTACACGTGAGTAATAAGATAGATATGTTTGATATATTTTCAATGCAAAACTAACGTAAAATTTACTTACTCAGCAAATTCAAATGTAATTCTAGATTTGATGTCTGGTACAATACTATACCAACGAGGAGTAATCTTTACTTGTACTGCATCAATCTCATCATATTCTAAAATAATTTTACTTGCTTGAACTGTTGATAATCATGCTATCTTATCTTTCATTTCACTTACTAATCCAAGACTATCTTTTTTGATGTTGTATTTTTTGATGACAGGGAGTCTAGTTGGGATGATATAGTAACCAGGAGTGTCTCATCTAGGTTCTACGTTAACAATACCATAGAGATTCAATGATTTTCTATCGAAGCTAGTAAGATGAATTTGATCTTCAGCTCTTTTGACGAGAAATGTTTCGATTCATTCTTTTATATCTTTTCGAAGGACATAAGGGAATTCTAAGGTTGCATCTACTTTACCTTCAACAAATGATGAAGCCTCTCAAAGTTCTGATGTGGTTTCAAACTTTTCTATCACAATTTTATATAGATCATCATCAGGCAAAATAATATGATCTTTGTTTTGATAGTTTGCTCTAAGGTGTCTGTTTTTTTGTTTTTCGATCGTATCCATGATATTTTGTTCTACCATTTTTATATCATCTTCAATTACTGTTCACACAGGAATGGTCTTACCATATTTAAACTGACTTGCTGCCTCTGCCCAAATTCTTTTTTCTTTTGTGCTTTCTTCAAGATTTTTGATGTATGCTATCTTTCATTGTGGAATATTTCACACTTCTCAAATAAGTTCTCAAGATTCGTATCTATCTTCTGCTGTAACACGAACTTTAGCTGTTCCAGGGTCTTCATCACTTCAGCCTGGGACATCGACTCTTTTGTCGAAGGTATAAATGACGCCTTCATCAGTAATGACTCTTGTTTTTTGTAACAAAGAATAAGTATAAGGAAATGTATTTTTGATAACAAAGGTTCACTTCGCTGGTTCTTGAGTATAGGTAATATTTTCTACATTGGCGCTCATATCATAATCATAGTTTATGCTTCCAGTATAGTAGGGGATACTTAGATAGTCTTGAAATTGATGAGCTGAAAAATCATCTTTTGGATAATAACGGAAGTTATACACTATGTTGTCTAATTGATATGCAGGAGTGATAATTACTTTAGCATTTGGGGAGATGAGAGTCCAAAATACATATAATAAGGTTAGCAAAACAGCAAATTCACTAAGTATCACAAAAAACGAGAGATAATTCTTCTTGATAAAGATGTATCTATGAAAGCTATTAATTTTCTTAAGAAATCCAGGAATATCTGTTAGAGAGTATATTCGATGTTTTTTATAACTAGTTATGAAATTGAGTCATGCATCTTGAAAGTAATTACTTATCTTCTTTTCTTGTGAGACGAAAGTAATGTTAAGATGTTGCTTTTCTATGATAGACTTAAGATGAGTTCATCGTCGTGAATGATGAAAAATACGATTCTCAGGATGAATCGTAATATTGGTGGCTTTATAATCTGGTATCTTCTCAATCGTTTGTACGATTTTATAGATACTATCTGATTCACTAAAGTGTAATTTCATGTCGACAAATTGAGGTTAATGTAAGTTCGAGTAGAACTCGTACTTGTATTTATATTTCCAGACTAGATATCCGGCACTCAGTAGTAAGATAATGTTTCTTATATCTCGTGTTTTCCCCAGTAATTTAAATACTAAACGTCTTGCGTATTCTTGGAACAGAATCAAAAAACAAAAGATTATCAAGAAAGTAATTCGTCAGATTACTCCATATCATCTTAACTGACTATTGTTGTGACGCATTATTTTGGTTCACAGGAGTAAGATCAATGCTAAAAATGATAGATATAATCATAATGGAATTACCTTTCCATAGGTAGCTAACTTACTATCTGGGTGAAATGCTGAGACATAAATTCCACTATCTGTAGGCTGTCATATAAAGGTATCTCATAGCAGGAGAAATATTCATAAGGGAATACAGGCCCACATTGCTCATAGAAACCAAGCATCTATCCATTTAAGCTGGATGTTTGGATCACGAATTTGACCAAAGAAATGCCAGACACATCGCGCACAAGATCCAATAAGTCAGATCAAGTGAAACTTATATTCATACGGTGATATATAAGCCATAAGTTGTGTGAGACTAGTTGGGATTACTACAAATTCTTCTATTAGATACCAACTATATGATGATGCAAGATAGATGATTACCAGATACATTGGAACCAATGCAGCAAAAGGTGCCCAGTCTTCTTTGAATTGCAAAATATAATTTTTTGATCTAAATAAGAAAACAATAACAAACAAAAGTATTCACACTCAAGTCATATGGATTTCTGTACCTAGTGCGTTTATAAACGGATACATATTTAAAGTATAGTAAATGAAGATACTAAGAATTTATCTTAGAAAATGCGTCATTTTCTTTTCTCTAATTCATACAATTCTAATTGTACCAGGGTAGTCTAGTTGTTCTTCAATTTTGGTCCCAATCTCTTGTGTTAGTTCTTCCATTCTCTTATCATCTACTGTATCTGGATTGAAAAATGCCATAATCTCTCTTCAGGCTGACATAATATATGATTTGTCGATCCCTTCCATTTCAGTAATTAGGTTTTCTAGATTTCACATTCTTTCAATAAACAAATCTTTTGTATCAGATCTTGCTCATAGTCTCGATGCAGAGATTGCATCAGCAGCTGTAACCACAAATGCTTCAGGATACTTCATTTCTACATCGAAATGATGTCATTCAGCAGTATTCACGATAACATCATGCATTTTATGCTTTCTCAAGAATTCAGCTCAAGCTTTCGTATGTGCTTCTCCATTTCATGCCTCTATCTTACCAATATCATGTAGTAATCATGCCTTTTTAGCTAGATCTGCATTGAGTCATAACTCATTAGCAAGCATTTCAGATAATTTTGCAACTTCGATACTATGTAGTCGTAAGTTTTGTCCGTAACTATATCTTAGGTAGAATCTTCATATTGTTTCCACAACCTCAGGCTTCATCATTGGAAGATTGAGAATTGTAAGAGCTTCTTTTCCTTTTTTCATAAATCTCTCTGGCATACTCTTGATTACTTCAGCATGCATCTTTTCTATAAACACTGGGTTGATTCTTCAGTCCTTTACGAGTTTGTCCATTACAGCTTTTGCAATGAATCTTTTCTCTGGATCAAAACTAGAAATCTTGATCGTCATAGGAGTATCATCGATTGTTACTTCAACTCATGTTACTTTTTCAAAGGCATTGATATTTCTTCATTCTCTTCAAATAATTTTTCATTTCATATCTTCACTTGGAAGATCGATCAGTGAAACAACGTGTTCATTGAGTCATTCTTGAGCAACTCTAGGAAGCACTTTTGCAATAATTTTACCAGCTTCTTCTTTTGCTTCTTCTTCTTTGATCATTTTCCACTTGTTGATGAATCTCGTGATTTCAGATTGGTTTTCGGTTTCTATTTGTTCAAATAGTTGCTTTTTTGCATCTTCTGGCGTCAACCCAGAAAGATCAGATAGAATAGTTTTTTCTTTTTCTAATGTCTCATCTAATTCTTTTTGCTTTACAATTAGTTCTTCTTTTTTTACATCTAGTTTTTCGATTCTTTGGTCAAGTTTTTCTTCTTTAAGTCCTAATTTCTCTTCATATTGATCAATTTTCTTTTGCTTGTGATCTGCTTCTTTTTCTGATTTGGTTACTATGTCTTGAGCTTTATTTTCTGCTTTAGATAAGATTCATCTAGCTTGTTCTTCTAGTCTTTTAATTTCACTAACCACTCAGTCTTTTTTGTTTTGTACACTTTTTTCAGTGTTTGTTTTTCCTACATATCGTCAAACTCATAACCCAACGACAGCTAATATAATGCCTAGTAAATCCATAATAATAAAGTAAGTAAAATGATGATCATGTTTTATGCTATTCGAGTTTAGTTTATGACTAGAAAAAAATATCTAGTTTATGAGACTGATAGTAAGAAAATACCAAAATTATACTAAGGTTTACTTAGTAATAGTAAGTACAAAAATGTGATGTATATATAGGTATGTACTATGTTTCATTGGATTAGTTACTATCAAATCACTTTCAGTGTAGTGAAGTGAAATAAGGTTGCAAGAGAGGAGGTATATAAAGTAATTCTAAAATATTGATATTGACATTTGCGCCAAAATAAGTAAATTTGCAGCATAGGACGTTCATTAAAAATGGTATGTAGTGGTGACGCTATATATAGTTCTTAGTAACGATTGTTACGACTTTTCTCGTGAGGGAAAAGAAAATCTGTTCTAGTCGTAAGGTTAGGACGCAGTTATTAATATATTATGATTTCAGTACTTGTTACTTTAGGTGCAGTTTTGATCGTTTTATTCATTCTTTTTTTAATCTTTTATAACCATGGAAAGTTGTTGTTGAGTTTCGATGAATTTGATGCAGCTTCAATATGGAAGAAGAAAAGACGAGGATGGAAACTTGCCGAGAGATTACTTTTGGAGAAAGGATCTCCATTGATCTTGAATGATCTTCTAAATTTTGCTACTGATGATAAGGGAAGAAGAAGAACGGTAGTTTTTTTGGATAGATTCATGAAGATTGATCTCAATAAATTTTCCAGATATGATTCTGGATTTATTGATCGTTCTCATAGAGTTTATAAACTCTTAGATTTATATAATAGTAGTGGTGGATGTCATGAGATCAAACTCCAAATTGAAGAGTTGTTAGAGTCTTACTTGCAAGACCATGATTATCAAGGTATTGCTGATGATTTTGCCAAAATTGAGGCATTTCCAGTATCTTACTTTAAAATTCTTAACAAGATGCCTGGTAAGACTTCTCAGAAGTTCAACATGCAGTTTGTTTCAAAAAGAAATGAAAGGTATGCCCAAGAAAGAGAGAAAGAGACTAAAAGTATGGATGAATTGATTTCCGAGAGGCCAGAACGAGTGATGTATGTAGATTTTAATTGGTACATGGAGATTAGAGATTCGATTTCACTTGAAGACAGAAATGAAATTATGTCTGAAATCGTGGAGTCTTTTAGTCTTAAAGCACTTCGTGCTGAGTATCATCCAAATCTTTTGAAGATGATATATATCGACAGGTGTATTCAAGATTTTATGAGAGGACTGAGAAAACTTGTTAGTAAGAATGATGTCATTGAATCAGAGACTAGTGCATCATTAAAAGTAGTTACTAAGCTATTTAAACTCATTTATGTGCTTGAGCCTGTGAAGTCAGTTGTATCATTTTTGAGTGAAGTTGATTTTGATTGCCAACACTGTCTTCCAAATAATTTCCGCCATAGAGTGAGATTAGAATTAGAAAAAGAAGGTTTAATAGTAGAGATGGAAAAGGAATTTAATTTTGAGATTCAGTCAATGAAAACAATTGTTGCTTAATAATTTTTTTGAAATTTTTTTGTGTAAGCCAGCTTGATTATTCAGGTTGGCTTTTTTTGTTGAGTAAGTTCTACAGGCATTGACATTGCAGATATTTTGCATATAAATTTCCCACTTAATTTGTTTTCTTTAGAATATCAAAGTCCTTTATAGGCTGCAGCAATATGTACTGGCTGTGTGTAAAGTCGGAAGACGTATTGAAAGAAAGCACAATATACTTTCTGGAAATATATAGAGTATTATTAACACATCTAAACATTTCTTCAATGAGTAAAAAAAATTATTATGAGGCTAGAACAGAAATGCTTCAAGAACGTAAATTATTGTATGTAGTATTCTCCTTTTTAGCGATTTTTGGAATTACTATACAGGTGATTCAATTACTTGGTTATTTCCATCCTGTTGTGTATATCTTTAGTTTTTTTATTTCTATCGCTGTAAATATTTACTTAGAGCATAGGCATAAGAAACAAGTTAAAGATAAACAAAGTTTCGGTAATTATGAATATTTTGAATCCTTAAAAATATTTTGGTTTATTGTCGTACTGTCTATTTTTGCAACGATTCAGTTTGTTAGCTCGATTGGCATCATCGCAATAGGAGTAATTTTAGTACTAATGAATGTTTATCTAATCTATAGACATAATACTATCCAAGAGTTTATGAAACGAGAAAGAGAAACTTATGAATTGGTAGCTGCGTCATTAAGATCAGATTCACAGAGTCTTTCAATGATTGAAGGACGTAGAATTACTCAAACTGGTCAAGATTATTATACTACTATTGCATATCAATTCAGTAATATTGATAGACTGCAGCCAGAAGCTATAAATATTTGCAAGGTTGCATTTGAAAAATGTATGAAATTCCTAGAACCAAATAAAGATGCACTCCAAGATGTTGCCTATGATCGTTCACGAAAACTTCCTTTTTATAAAGAATTTGAATCACTGTTATCGAGACTTTATTTAAGGCCTAAGTATTTCAATTTTGTTCGTGTATATTTAAAGAACGAAACTTACTATGTAGCTGAAGATAATCATGTAAAACAACATGATGTAAGATCTTTGATGAGAAAATTACATGCATCTGATCCTACTATTATGGCAAGAATGATAGCACATAATTTTAGACAATATAGATCATATCCCCCGTATTATAATGATGTATATAATAAGAGTTTGATAAAATATATAGATACTGTAAAGGAATCAAGAACATTTTATATAGCTTCTAAAAAATATACAAATATAGCTTATAAAAAATATACAAATATCAATGATGTTATTATAGCAGGAGATGTAAATGCATTTAATGATAGTTTAACAACTGAAAATTTCCATAAGTTTGATACATATGCTTTACAGGATCTGTGTAATAATCATCAAGGATTACCAATACAGTATTTAAAAGGTCCAGGAATTTCGTTTAATATGCAGGAAATATCTAATGAAATGGTAGCGATAAATAGAATTCATCATATGTATCTCGAATATGATATTGTACCTGAGCCTTTATATAAGCTCATGCGAACATTATCAAAGACAGTGCATAATTTACATGTGAGTGATCCACCAGCTGGTGGAAGATGGAAAGTAAATGAGGCATTCTTGATTCAAGGGCTTCATGAAAAGTTAGAGAAAATAGCTATTGAATGTGGGCTATCGAAAAAGAGATCGTCAACTAAGTAATCATTAGATCACTTAATTAAAAAAGCCAGCTTTTTACAAGCTGGCTTTTGTTTTGTAAAAATATAATTCTATTCTACTTTCATTCCAAGGAAGTTGAATTCTTCAATACGACGTGATCTAATATTTTCTAGTAATGAAGATTCAAGTATCATTTTATTTGTGATTCCTGCTAGAAAAGAAAACATAATGGCGCTTGAATAGGAGACTAATGTCGATGTGTCTGGTAAATAATTAGGAATAATTAGATAGCTAAATATGACACAAAATACACAAATAGTTACAAAGGTCATTATACTACTATGTTTTTTACTTTCTTCTAAGAATCTGATGCATGTATTCCATAATATGACAAGTAAACATGTAACGAACAAAGAAAGAATTAAGAATATTATTGGTATGACTATAATCAAGTTTGATATAATTCTATATACAAAGAGGTCTAGGATTGTTTCTTTCCAATAAAGCACTTTGTTGTTAGTATAATTATATCTCCTTTGCGAGAGTTGCTTTCTAAACACATATAATTCTTCTCGCTTTAAGTATAGTTTCTTTGATGCGTAGGTTCCAAAAAAGGTTACTGTATGAGATCCTAGCAAGCAACTAAATCCTGTTGAAACTAATGTATACAGGATAATGATAAATCCGATTCCTAAATACCAAGGACTGTTACTAAAACTTCCAAATTTGACTCCTAGTATTGTTGCACCAATAACACAGATTGTTGTCCCAATGATACTTAGAATCTTTTCCATTTGTAAGAATGTGATGTGAGACATATTTTTTATGAGTTGATATATTTCAATATAACTCATATTAAACAAGACTCTATCCATCCACATAACAAAGACCCCAAAACTTCCAGCAATGAGAGGGATAAACAGATGATTGTCGGTCCAGTTTAGACTTAGTACACAACCTAATAAAGTACCAAGAAAAGCTGAGATAAAGGAACGATATTGTTCCATGATAGTAATGAGCTTCTTCATTTACTTTTTTTTTGTTAGATAATTTTGTTATTATAAAATTTACTATAAATAATTTTAATTTAAAGTCAAGTTACTCTCAGGATCTTTTCATTTGGCGAATTTTCTTTTGCTAAAAGTTGTTGTTTTAAGTGAGTACTGGTTACATAGGATATCATGTAATTCTTGTAGCATTTCAATTACTATTTCCTTAGTCATCGGGGTGTAGGGATCATGTGAATAATATCCTTTTACTTCTAGCTCAAGTTGTTGTAGAGGTTTCCTCAATGGGTCAGCAACATCATGAGCTTGGTCAGCTACGAGTTGAACGAATAGGCAATGTTTATTTTTTTTGATAAGTAATCAGAATTTGAGTTTTTTTAAATTCAATATTCAATCAAATAGTATATTTCTATTTCAAGATTTTCTAACAATTTTTTCTATAGCATCTTCATAGGAATGTGTAATATTATAGCTGTTGGAATCTTTTATTACTATGTCTTTATTGATTGTTTTATTTTCACTTTTTTCAATAGAATAGTTCACTAATTCATCTTTATTTCTTTGAGATAATCTCCACGATTCATTCTTATATGGTTTTATCTTTTTTCTGTTGAATTTTCTTAAATATTTCCTTATCAACTCTACATACTTCTTATACCCATTATCTCAAAATCAAGTCCATCCATAAACTCAAGAAATCTTTTGTGCAAGAGCATCTGTAGATATTGTTGTAAGTAATTCGAAAACTTCTCATTCTTTTGAAAATCAGTTTGCTGGCACTAGTTTTGACTCATATTCTTTTCACCAGGTCAATCGAGATATTCTCGTGACTTGTTCTTCAGATAAGTTGCTAAGTAATTGATTCATCTGATCGTGATGATAAATACTAAATCTATAGTGCAATCAAAAATATTGTCAATACCAAACCCACCTTATCCATTGAAATATGATATAACCTAGTTATCAATAATAGGTTGAACAAGCTAAGTTTGTACGCTCTATAAAACAGAGAAACATAATTGTTGAAAACATATAGCGTGTTTTCACCTTTTACATTTTATATCCATGTATGCCAAAAAAGAAAAAAGTCAGCGCTGCTGATCAGCCATCGGAAGGTAATTTTGATGCTGAGAAATTAATAATAAGACCTGTAGAGGAAGAAATCACACAGTCATATATTGATTATGCTATGTCTGTAATTGTTTCTCGTGCATTACCTGATGTAAGAGATTGATTGAAACCAGTTATTAGACGTATTCTTGTGACTATGAATGACATGAATCTAGCTTCAGGTTCAAAGTATAAAAAATCTATGGGTGTTGTAGGTCAAGCATTGAGAGATTATCATCCTCATGGTGATGAATCTGTGTATCAAGCCATGGTAAGATTAGCTCAACCATTTTCTATGAGGTATCCTCTTGTTGATGGGCAAGGTAATTTTGGTTCTGTTGATGGAGATGGCGCTGCTGCTGCTAGATATACAGAGGCACGTATGACAAAAATAGCGGAAGAAATGATGCATGATATTAAGCAAGACACTGTGGATTGGAGACCAAATTATGATCAATCACGTGAAGAGCCAATATCACTTCCGACAAAATTTCCTGCTAGTTTGTGTAATGGAACCATGGGTATTGCTGTAGGTATGGCAACTAATATGCCTCCACATAATCTTACTGAAGTGATGAATGCGTGCTTAGAATATATTGATGATCTAGAAGTAAGTATAGAAGATATTATGAAACATATACAAGGACCAGATTTTCCTACTGGAGGTATTATTTATGATACAAATAATATCAATGAAGTTTATGAGAAGGGTAGATGAGGTATAACAATGCGTGGTGTCGTTCATTTCGAAGAAAACGCAAAAAAACAAGATGTTATTGTACTCACAGAATTGCCATATCAAGTAAATAAAGCTAATTTAGTTGCAAAGGTTGGTGAGTTAGTAAATGAAAAGAAAATTGATGGTATTATTGATATAACAGATGAATCTCAAAAAACTGAGATGAGAGTTACGATTACTTTAAGGAAAGGTGTGCCAAAAGAAAATATCTTACTCAGATTATATAAATACACTGACTTACAATGTAATTTTAATGTAAATAATGTTGCTCTGATCGAAAAAGGAAAGCAGCCCAAGCATCTTAATGTAAGAGATATGATTATTGAGTTTGTTGATTATAGAAGAGAAGTTGTAACTAGAAGGTCTACATTTCAGCTAAATAAGGCAGAATGAAGATTACATATTTTGACTTGATTAAAAAAGGCAACTGACATCTTAGATGAAGTTATTGCTACAATTAGAGGTTCAGATACCAGAGAGGATGCAAAAGCCTGATTAATGAAGAAATTTGATTTTTCTGATCTACAAGCAGAATATATTTTGATGTTAAGATTGCAGACACTAGTATGATTAGAATTGAAAAAGATTTTAGATGAGATTGATGAAAAGGAAAAAGAAATTAAATATCTAAAATGATTACTAAGTGATAGTAAGAAACTTGATGGAGTAGTAAGTGAGGAACTTAATTATATGAAAGATACATATGGTGATGAGAGAAGGACAAGAGTATCAAATGACGTAGAAGAGATCTATGCACTCAATCAGAATATGAAGAATTTGAAAAAAATGGATGAACTTATTAAAGAACCAGTATTGGTTTGGATTGGTTCAGACTATCTTATGAAGGTCTTATATCAATCAAGAGTAATGAATCTTCCTGATGATACATGGACGTTTACAAGTACTCATAATCAAGACAAAGTTATTGTAATCACCACGACATGAGAAATCGTTATGGAAAGATTGAAGGATCTTGGTAAGTTTACGACTCAAAGTGATCCGATGGATCCTGCGAAGTATTACAAGCTCAAGTGAGATTTAATATTCTCAGAAACATCAGCCTTTGATTTCGATCACTTATTAATTCTATCAAATCAAAATAACGTAAAGAAAGTTAGTAAAGAAATGCTATTCAAATTGAAGAAATTTCCAACTATTTGTATGGGACTAGGAGAAGGAGAAAAAATAATAAAAGTCTTGCCCGTGAAAGATGCTGATAAAATATGAGTTATATCAGAACAGTGAAGTATTCTTATTTATGAGTCTTCTCAAGTAAGAGCTATGTGAAAGACTGCTAATTGAGTGAAAGCAATTGATCTAGAGGATGGTGATTTTGTGTCAGATGTATTTGTTTATAGAGAAGAGCCATTTATATTTATGCACAGTGATAGTGATGGAAAACTAGTATCAATAGATGATATTAACGAGCAACGTAGAGGAAAGATGAAGAGATGACAGACCGGTAGACTTGCAGCAAAACTTAAGAAATGACATAAATTAAAAGGAGCTATTGCTATTACAGAGTGATGAGTAAATATTCAATTAGAATCATGAAGAATTGATAATTTTGATTCAGAAAAGATGGATCTTAAGATGCCTGATGATGGACTTTCCAAGATGACAAATGGCAAGATACTTAAGATGTGGAGATGACGAGAAGAAAAAGAAGAAAGAAAAGATGGTGAAGTAACTTTAGATAATACTGACAAAAAGTACAAAAATAGAGGAAAAAAAGATAACGATTAATGTATTTCTAACAATTAAAAAACTTCTTAGTGCAGCTAAGAAGTTTTTTTAATTTGCAGCTACTGATGATTCAGATGAATTTTCTGGATAGTAAACAGTTTTGCTGATAAGGAAATCTTTGTCATTAAATTTTTTATATACTTGATTTGTGTTATCTCGATTTAAATGATGATTGAAATAATGATCGATTGCTATTGGATGAGTTTTACCAGTGAGTGCGCTATCTAATACCATTAATGCTCATTGGTTATCGCTATAAATAAGCAATCTATGGGACTTATTTAAGGGGTCTTTATCATGTCAATCAAATTTCATGTAACAATCAAAAATACTTCATTTGTTTTGTAAAACACGATTATGAAAATAAGTACGTAGTTCATATAAGTTAATATCATTTACAGATCAAGCAAAGTTTGTATCAAATTTCTCTTTCTTTTCTCATTCCTTTATCAGATCGACAGCATTTCATTGTGGAATAGGAACTCCTCATTTCGTGACAACATCAGAATCATTCCACAATTCAACAAACGTTCAGTTTGTTATCTTTTTTAGATCCTTGCGACAATGTTTGGCACAAAGTCATTTACGTTCATAATATCATTCAAAATCATTAGATACAAATGTGTTAGAGGCAAGTGATGCAATTTTTTGTTCTGTAGTGAGGGTGCTTGGTTTAATCCTATTTTTGTCTACCTCTTTTAGATTTGTATCTTTCACATCTTTTGTATCAGTAGTTATATCTTTTGTATCAGTAGTTATATCTTTTGTATCTGTAGTTATAATCTTAGGAGTTGGACGTATTTTTCTAGGTTCAGTTGTCACTATCTGTATTTCTTTTTGAGGAATATCTATCTTTTCTATTTTGTTTTTTGATTGAGTTCATCATTTCGATAGTTTATCTTGATCTCACGTTACAGCTTCTTTTACGTCTTCTTTTTTAGCTTGTGGTATTGCAAACTGTTTAATATCAATATTTACAATCCCTCAATCATTTATAATTTCAATCATGCGATTTTGTTCTTTATCTTGTAATTTCATTGACTGTGAGTTGTTCGTAAATCAAGCAACCTGCGATATATCATAAAGTTTAGTCCCAACTGTAAGCAATGGGTATCTGTTTAGATTCAATGCAGATCACTTTGGATATATATGAAAGGTTTTTCAGTTGCTTACTTTTTTATCAAAATTATCTACTAATTCATTACTCTCATTTATTACTTTGAGTCATAAGAATGATTGTAGTTGTTCTAATGAGGAGAGAGCTTCTTTATCGAGAGAACCATCTTTTGCAGTATCTATTCCTTTTTGAATAACTTTTTTTGTAGCAAGTGGAATTGATCTCAGATCATTTACTTGTGCTGCCATAGTATCGGAAAATTCTGCATCTTGTAAATTAGTTACAAGTTTGTCTGCATCAAATGATCCTGATTCGCTATCAATCAGATTTGCTCATCGTTGGAAATGTTCCATTTACGCAGTATTTTTATCTAAAACGAGTAGTTGTGGCATCAATTCATCCAATGCAAATGTAGCATCGTCAAACAGAGTATTGAAAGATGTGGTTAGCATTTTTGATAACTCTTCTTTACCAGTGTCTGTTGTGGTATCTATGTTTGGACCAAATTTAGTTCAATTTTCATTGAAGATAGCAATAGTGTCAGCCAAGTATGATACAATTTCAGGCACTTGTTTCTTTGTAAATGATTTTAAGTCTATTTTTTTCCTATCAAATTTCTTTTTTCTTTTTGTAAGGTGTTTTTTAGTATTAATTATATTAGTTCCACTAATGTTATTATCTTTAAATACGTCTATCATTGATTTCTCATCTGATCGAGTGATAAGGTCTGTATGTTGGACGACTCAGTCCTTATTTAGATCCACTTTGTAGTTTGCAAAATCCTCTTCAATTGTTTTTTTCATACTAGGTAGACCAATATTTGATTTTCATGATCTGAGAATACTTACCGTTCCATCGATATAGGCAATTACATCTGCACTTTCAGAACTCTTGATTTTATTAAGATCTATACCTTTTTTTTGAAATTCATTTGCATGCTTTATGAGATTTGCTTTTACTTCTTTTCTATAATCTCATCAAACCCAATGATCTTCCATTAGCTGCTCAGTATTTTCTCAAGTCCAGATATATTTAAGGTCTTGATCGGGTAGTTCTTTTTTCTTTATTTTATTATCAATGTTCTGTGCTGTAGTGTTTTGAGAAGATTGATCAACTTCCATTTGACCTTCTCATAGCTTATTATCTAAAACTTCCCCTGATTGTGGAATTTGATTTGCTATTTTTTTATCTCATTTAGTACCATCACGCTTGATAAGATGCTCTCAAATTTCTCATGGATCTACATCCGTATCTTCTTGTATTAGAAAATCTCAACCTTTTCATGATTTAATATCTTCCCAGTTATCTTTTGCTATTTTGATTGCTTTATCTTTATCAATCGTTTTTGCTGTTTCAAATGTTTGACCATCTACCAACATTGGTTCTAGTTTATCTTTATCAATCAGATTAATATTATATTTGTTGCTAAGATCTAGCATGGTTTGCCATAACTCAGGATACATTTTCGTTGTTATAAGTTCTTTATGTTTTTCCATATATTCTTTTGGATTATCTCATGATCACATGTCAGGTAAGTTTAGTTTATCAACCAATTTTACCATTTCTTTTCACATATCTGCACCAAATAATTCTCTTCTTCACGCTTCTGGTAGTTGCATAACCTTTATATGTCTTACCGTCTCAGGAGTCCAGTCTGACATCTTTTTGACTATTCATTTATCTACTTTTCCGTCTTCGTTAACCTCTTTTCGATCTGCCCCAAGTACTGATTCTCATTTTTCATTAGTTATAGATCCAAGTTCATTTAAACTTGCGATCATGTCTTCTGGTTTTGCAACGTCTTTATATCAAAGAGTCATTAGATTTCATCTTACAAGTCTTGTTGCTTGTACATTTGGTGTTTCAAGATCTTCCTTTCATTCTTCTTGTTGAGATCTTTCAGTAAGATCAATAACATCTGAATCAAGATTTAACATACTGAATTTCTTATTGTTGTTGTCCAAGCTAGTCATAATTTTATCTACATTTGCTGTAAGTTCCTTTGATGCATCCACTGACTTGCCAGATATATTTCCAAACTTCATGAGATTTATTCAAAATAAGTCTTTGATCATAGTTAGGAATTTTGTAAGTCACGTTATTTTTTTTGCATCCAATCAAATTCATTCTCCAAATGATTTAACTTTAGCTTCGTTTTTAATTTCACTTAATTCATCTGTGTAAGGTTGTAGTTCTTCATCAGTCATTTTTACTTCTTTTCATTTTTCAATTCACTCTTCTAGTGAACTAATAAATCACTCATATTCACTATGTTTCATACTTTCTCTTTCGTCAACTGTCATTTTCTTTTCTAGAATACCATCAAGATAGGCTATTGCTGAAGTTTTATCTGTGATTGATTCAACATTTGAAGAAGTAGTAGTTTTCTGTTCTTTATTTTTTGATTCATCTTTTAGTGTTTGAAGCGTGTCATTGTATTTTTGTAATGCGCTATCATCAAGATGATCTTTAGCTTTAGTTATTCACTTGTCTAGTTCTCAAATAAGTGCGGTATAATCTTCCGGTGACATATCCTTTCTATCTTCTGGAGTTTCTTTTCCTTTTAGTATTCAATCAAGAACATTAACCGCTGATTCTGGTCAGTCAATTTGAGCCACTGAAGAGATAATTACAGGAGGTGCAATGTTTTGATTATCAGCATTATCATTAGCTCAATTTTCAGTATTATCATTAGCATCAACTTCGTTATCTTTAACTTCGTTATCTTTAACTTCATTATCTTTAACTTCGTTATCTTTAACTTCGTTATCTTTAGCTTCGTTATCTTTAGCTTCGTTATCTTTAACTTCGTTATCTTTAGCTTCGTTATCTTTAGCTTCGTTATCTTTAGCTTCGTTATCTTTAACTTCGTTATCTTTAGCTTCGTTATCTTTAACTTCGTTATCTTTAGCTTCGTTATCTTTAGCTTCGTTATCTTTAACTTCGTTATCTTTAACTTCGTTATCTTTAGCTTCGTTATCTTTA
>CALDTY010000028.1 GCA_937923605.1 Candidatus Absconditabacterales bacterium | reverse complement strand
CCTATCAATTCTTCTGATGGACTTAAGAGACTATATCGTCTTCTCAAATCTATCATGAATGTAGTATTTACTTCAAATCTTATATACTACATTGCAGCAATTTATAGTCCCTTACTTAAACTCGAAGAGTTTGCGAACCACCTACCTTCTCGAAATATTCTTTCCTTGAAAAAAAAATTACCCCCAGCGGGACTCGAACCCGCGATCTCTGCCTTGAGAAGGCAGCATCCTGGACCAGCTAGACGATGAGGGCGTAGATGTTTATTACGAATACTTGTTTTAAAATCAAGAAAATTAGTGGCTATATTTCTTTTTCATTACCTTAACAGATGCTTTGATAAGTTTCTTAAGAATCATACTATCCACATCCTCAAGCTTCTTAATATATACGCAAGATCATTTGCTTAACTTATATTTACCTAGCTGTTCTAGCAATGTCGTATAATTTGAAAGTCATCACATGATATACAATGATATATTTCATTTTCTAGGGGAAAATCAGGTCAAAGGCCAGTCTCCTTCTTGAGAAGATTTGTCAGATTTGTAATGATATGACCCAAATCATATTATATCCTCATCGCATCTTGGGAGTCTCTCAAGTTGTTTTTTCAAAAATTTTTACAAGCTCAAAACTATCTAATCTTTTTTGTTTTTGTTCTACAGTATTTATAAAATCTGCTACACTTGCATTGTTTTGCTTATTTTTAATTTCAGCCATAAGAGAAATGAAAATAAAAATTTAATCAATCTGCAATCTATAGATCAAGACAGCAATCAATCAAGTTAGTATTGTAAAAAAGACTGCTTCAAAAAGAGTTTCTGAAAAGATATTGGCTATTGTGTTTCATATCAGCAGATAAAATAATCATCGTAACAAAACATTAACAAATTTGGCAGGAAGAAAGTATTTTATAAATCATCACTTCATTGATACAAGCAATAAGATTAAGCTATTAATAGCTAATGAAACTGACTCAAATTTGTACATCTCAGCATCTGTTGTAAGGCGCCCTCATCGAACAATTGAGTAAGGTATAACTTTTATAATAATGAGAATGTGAAAAATAATTACGCACGCACAAACACCGATCACTGTTTTTACAGCAACGCCATAGGTTATTTTTTCCTTAAGAAATTTATTAATTGTTTCCATAAGATATAAACTTTGTAAAACCATTAGTTACTAAAAAACTATGCTTCTCATTTCCATGCTTTAAATTCCTCTGGAGTATTCATCATTCAGATCACATGCTAAATACGTTTACTCATCAACAACAAAGACAGTAGTATCTAATAAACTCACATCCTCAGCATCTAGCTCTCGACCAACAGCACCTATATTCTCCTCTAATCTCTCTTTATTTGACGATTTTGGAATCGTGATGAGATTATCTTTTGAAAGCAACCAATTGATAGCAATCTGAGCGTGCGTTTTATTATATTTCTCAACTAAATCATCTATTACTTGAAATCATGTTGCAAAAATTCCTCTTTCTATAGGCCTTACAGCCGTCACGAATATTCATTCTTTTTGACAATAAGGAATTATTTCACTCTCCATATTTTTTATTCATCAAGCATATTTTCATTGGTTTCTTGTAAGGAGACTATACTCAATTTGATTATTTACTATCTTTGAATCCGAATAACTTTGAGCTTCTTTAAATTGATCAACTGTAAAATTACTCACTCATATATTTTCTATCATTCACTCATCTCTTAGTCTATTTAAAGCTATCATTGTCTGTTTGATTGGCAATTCTAGACTTGGTTTATGAATCATATATAGATTCAATGAATTGATTCATAGTCTTTTAAGACTTCACTCACAACTTCTGATAACATCGTCATAAGCCAAATTTGTATCAAGAACTTTTGATGAAAGAAAAAGCTTACTTCTATCTCACTTGATTGCCTATCAAATCAACTCTTCACAATGGCCCCCCTCAATATAGCTCTCCAGTATCAATATGATTATATCATAACTCCAAAGCATAAGTTAGTCATTCAAATCGATATTCATCCTGAGAATAATCTGGTTCTCTTGCTCATCAGATTCTCCGCGTTCAAAGTCATAAAGCTGGAATTGAAAGTCAATCAATTACTTTCATTGGTATCTTCATGATGCTATATGAGTTAAAAACTTTACCTAAATAATATCCATGTTTTCTGTTCTTCAACACTTACTTCGTCAGGATCATTGAGGTAGACCGTATAGTATTCTTTTGCATGTGGATTTTCTTTCATAATACGTGGATAGATCTTTTTCATCTTAGCATAATCTCAGAGAATTTCATATCAAGTAAAGTCTCCTTCTATATCCCAGTCTCCTATTCCATCTGTAGTCGCTACTCAAATTCTTCATCGACCAAACATCTTCCCTTTTTCAAACATCCCGACTGTTCGATCCATGTTTTCTCCACCTCAAACACTTTCTTTTAATTTTTTATAACACTTTATATTTACTGGCATTCGCAAAAAGTAGAAGGGCTTATTTGATATAAGATTGTGTGACATAGCATGAGAAAAGTAATTTAATCTATCGGTTGTCATTGTTTCAAAGGATATAAATACCTAGTGAATAGTAAGTTGATCTAAGAATGCAATTCAAAAAAATTAATATGTAAATTGAAGTGTATTGACTTATTAATATAAATTAGTATTAAATACTTAAATCAAAAATAAATAATAATTATGGCAGACGGTTACAAACATGTTCAAGCAATTACCGAAATTCTTGAAGAGCAACTAAACCTCTACAAAAAAGAAGAGAAACAAGGAGTTCAACTTAGTAGACAAAGAAAAGGCCCATCTCCTCTTCTTGTGCTTAAAAAAGATGGGACAGTAGTCCGTAGTGACCATCCACTAATGGTCACTGATATTATTGATAAAGATAATATCGCTCATGTACAATTTGAACTTCACTCAAGTATTGCAATTGAGCTAAAAGCAATAATTGAACCTCTTAGTGTGTTCGATATTGCACACATTGGGGAATGGTTAGCTTAAAATTAAAGTTATTTTTTACAAAAAAGAATTATGCATATTAGGCATAATTCTTTTTATTTTTCAAATCTCTTCGTAAACCAAACCAAATATGATCTAGATCAGCAGTAGCTAGTTTTCCACTGTTATTTTCTTTATTTATTTGCACAAGAAACATATGTTTTACAGCATTTAGCACTAAATCTCTTTCTGGGACTTGATTCTTCATCATTTCTAAAGTTATATGTTGATTATAATCACAGTATATTTTTGGATTACGATATAATTTCCAATGCTCTATTAAACAAACTAATTATATTAAGTTATTTATTTATGTCAATTAAAAATAAGATCTTCCGATCTCATTTTTCTATCTCCCTATTACTGCCTTAAGATATGCTTATTATCTACTATATCACACTTGTTAGCCACAAACCATCTTCGATCTTTGGTAGAAGCTAAGTCTTCTAGGACTCGTTCTCTCAACTTGTGATATACCTCATCTGACAAACTTATTCAGTTTTCATCTACACTTGAGGTATATTTTCCATTTGTATAGGTAGACACAATCCCATCCATCCTTTTGCTAATGATTTGCTTCTTTTCTTCTTCTGATAGTTCTTTTAGATTCTCTTTTATCATTGTTTTTTTTGTAGATGGTTTGTGCACTAACTCTATGTCTTTTACTTGCTTTACATCAACAATTTCAGGTTTTCTTGGCATTGGAGGTAAAAAAGGAATTTCGGGAACAGCGAACGTAAAGCCGCTTTCTCTAGTGAATAAAAAATACTCAACACGCATCCTAATCGCTACTTGTTTACATTCAAATTCTCATCGGCCAGAAGTTTCCGAGTAATATGCATACTCATTATTTTGATTAAGTAAATTTATAAATATGGTTCAATCAGACTCAATAGAATGAACATATATTTCTGGAGTATAAAGATACTTCTTTGCCGCCTTGAATCTCACATCAGGAATCTCCATAAAATGTTTTAAATCTAGTAAGTTAAGGTTCAATAATTGCATCAAAGAATGTACATCTTGATTATCAATTCAGGATCGACTTCTCTCAAAAATATCTATTATAATTACAGATCTATCTATGATGTCGATAATTTTTTCTCTAACCAAAATTGCTTCATTGTATCATAGCATCAACCTATCATACTCTTCCATTGTCTTAGGTACATAGCTCATCCTAGGTATATATTGTTCAATGTTATTTTTAGGATCTTGATTCTCTAAAATTAATTTCTTCAAATTAGAAAAATCTTCCTTTATTTCCTTCAAAGGATCGGGCTCATAACTTTCTCACAATCAAATTTTCTCCATATAACAATAGTACTCTCTTATTACTTTTTTGTCAAAAAATATATGTAATACACTATGCTCATAAATATAAACCAGCATCTCCAACTACTTGACTATGATGGAATGGAACATAATCATCTTGGATATATGTATCATATTCTTTAGCAAGATCAGCAGTTAGATGATGCGTGTCTAAAGTAAAGTAATGTGGTTCGATATCTTGAGCAAAGTCCTCTAGTCAAATAACATCTTCTTCTACTCGCTGTTTTTGATTTGTTGCAGTAATTGTAATTTGTGGTTTAAAAACATTGTTATGATGAACATTCACTTCATATGCATTAGTCAATGGAGCTTCATGTTTAATCTTATCTAACTCAAAATGATACTCTCATAACTTTGATTTCAATGTTTGGTCATTAAAGAAATCTTGCATAATATTTTTATAACGATCTTCATTTTTGGCAAACATTGCCTCTGAGAGTGTCTTATTCCATATTGAAGATTGTCATTCTACGTACCCTAGGTAGGGATCAGAATCAATATTTAGCATTCAGTTTACAATTGTATCTGGATCAGAATCCACTAAAGAAGTAGCTACAATGCTCTTTAGTTTAGCAATGGCTTCATGATCTCATAATGCCTTAATCTCTCTTAATGCAACAGCATTATCTTCCAAAAATCATTGAAAATGAGTTACAAATTTATGGATATTTGTACGAGCTGCTGTTGATTCAATAATGAAATCTTTTTTGTAATTATATATCAATGTCATAGTATATTATAAAGTTATAAAATTTTTGTACTCATTTATAAGTTGTTTAGTCATCATTGGGGCGTATCATTGATGAATAATTCAGTCAGCTGTCTTGTATAAAAAACGTCATGCTGACTCAAGTTGCTCTGCTCATCATTGGTCCAAGATATAGAATGAATCAGATTCACTATTCATCCTAAAAGCAATTCTACCTGAGAAATGAGTACGAATTTCTCCTGGTATATTTTGTGAAGTTGCTCTCTGGGTTATGAGTACCATATGCACTCATGCAGCTCTAGCCATCTGACCAAATCTTTTAAGTATTTTTTCAATTTGTGCTCTTCATTTATAATCGTATGAATCAAGCAAATCTGCAAATTCATCTATTACGATAACTATGGATGGAAGATTCTCTCAAACTTGTTCTCTCCATTGTGTTATATTCTCAACATCATGATCTTTAAAGAGTACATATCTTTGCTGAATCAACTCAAGTAGTCATTCAAGTGTCGGCAACAGGGCTTCATGTTTTGTAACAACAGGTGTATATAAATGCGGCATTCATGCAAACGTACTAAATGAAACGACCTTAGAATCAATTAAAACTAGCTGAATAAGCTCTGGTGGTCATGATTTCATAAGCTGAGTAATGAGAAGTTTCCCAAACATAGATTTTCATGAGTTAGTTGCCCCTGAAACGATAACATGTGGTGTAGGCTCATAACTATGATTATCTTTCGATCTAGCAAAGTGAAGATAGTGAGTCTCATGCGTTTCTAGATTCATTCATATTGCGACTTTAGGAAACAATGATTTTCATAACATATTCACTTGCGTTTGCTCCATCAATAATGGTTTTCTTAAGAGCACTTCAGATAAAGCTTCATCTATATAGGACATTTTTGATCCTTCATGAGATCTAATGAGAGACCTCATTTCCGAATCTGGAATATAAGGGACTTGAAAGTGAACGAGCTCATCAGTTTCTCATAGTCTTGCATATCCCTCACCTGGACGTTCTATATCGGCTGCAATTCATTCCCCGATAATCGTATGTGAATCTCACTCACTCGCTACTCTAAAGGAAACTCTTCAAGAAAAGTTAGCTTTAATCTCTCCATCAATATTTGCACTCGTTGCTCTTTGAGTCATAAGCATCATATGAACTCATGCTGCCCTAGCTTTTTGTCATAGTTTTTTCAAACATAAGTTGATGCTTTGTTTTACTTTCCATTCGTGGGAATCAATAATATCAGCAAACTCATCAATAATAACTAATATATGTGGCATAACAATTTCTGGGTGCAGCCCTTTCAGTTCTACAATACTTTCAACTCCATACTCAGCAAGAATATCATATCTTTTATTTACTTCTGTTATTAATCATTCAAGAACCGAACTTATTTTTTGAGTGTCAGAGACGATAGGGGCATATAAATGAGGTAGATTCTTAAATACATTAAATGATACTACTTTAGGATCCACCAAGAATAATCTTAACGTATCAGGAGTATGAGTTCTCAAAAGTTGAGCAATAAGATATTTTATAAATGTAGATTTCCCACTTCAAGTAGCTCAAGCTATAAGATAGTGAGGACAGAATCAATAATCTCAATCTTGGACAGTTGATCCATCAAAATTACTATATACTGGCTTTCTATATTTTAGGTCAAATCATAAAGGTATTCTTAAATTTTGTTCTACCGGAAAGTCGCTATATGCCAATCAGGTAAGATCTCTTTCGGAAAGTTGGATATATAATTCAAAGCTATCTTGGTGAGGTTTTATCTTATGCTCATATACAGGAAGCCTTACATAAGAATTTAGATCTTGTATATGTTGTTTTGACAATTGAGAAGTGTGCAATCACGGCGGGAGAGAATAGGTGCATTTAATAGTATATATGTCTTGTGTCTTAGGATTTTTATCTATGATTTCATATCATTGAAACTCAGGATACTGAAACTTATTATTTTTCATATCCAGTTCCGTAAATCCTAGTTCCAACTTATTAATAATCTCCGAAATCACTTGTGAGTTTTTATCATCATGAGTGTAGTAAGCTATGTGAAGCATTCTAGTTAGTTCATCATATGAAATTGATCTAACTATTCTTCAAAGTATATGTAGTGCTTCAATTATCTTTGCTCTTGGCTTACCGCTTATGAGCTCTTGTGGAGTTAACGTTCAGTTAGTTTGTATTTTCATTTTCAATACTCATTCAGTTTGCTTAATATGTTCTATCTCTACAACATTTCCATGGTCATTATTTCATAAAAGATTTTCATATATATGTCTTCATTCTAATTCTATAAAAATATTTGGCGAGACAATTCACAAACGAATCCATTGTTCTAACACCACAGTGACTTCTTGCGTAAACGATGTTCAATTTTTTTCTAACTGAAGCAGCTTAGATTGTAGGTAGGGCTTACCAGACACATAACGTTGACGTATAACACTGTGATATGGACTATGTTTTTTGATACGTTTAATCATCTTTAGGTTACCCTTTCCTCATATACTCATCATCACGAGTAAACTTGCTCGAATATAAGGGAACCAAATTAATATAAAAATTGAAAAAATCGCAAGAATAATCCATTTCGCTTCATAGCTAGTGAATCAGAAGCCCAAAAGGTATATCATATACATAACTAATAGAGCTCAAATAGACACTCCTCGTTTTGTCCATACATTGAACCATTCTCATGTAAAATAAAATCTCTTCTGAAATTTGGTAAAAATAATCCGTAAGACAATAAAAAAAGCAACACACACAAAGGCGGTTACTTTTTCAAATACAGATCACATTATACCAACTAACAATACCAATCAAATGATCGGTATTCGTCTACATCGATGTAATTTATGAACCATGCTTTTTAGGTTATTGATAATTGATATGAATATATTGCTAAAACGAAAAAAGTCAAGATCAATATTTAAAAATATTATAAAAAAATCTAGCCTCAGCAAGATTTTCAATTACTCTATATTTCTCAATTATAAACCTTTTAGATAGATCTCTCCCACACCCAACAGGTTGAATTACGAACTATATTGGTTGTTTGAAAGAAGAAGCAAGGAGATTGTTGGATAGATTAAGTGAATCCACTGTCTCGTTGTGATGTTTCTTTGTTCTGAGGTGAAGGTTCATTTATTCATTTGTGTCATATCTACCACATTGATAAAAAGCTAATTTTGTGGTAATTTTCATTTTCTTCCGAAAATATATGCAGTATCTCCTTAAATTTATCTCTGATTTTGATGTATTCATCATCTTGAATACTTAGACTGTAGTATGTGTTTCTTCATTTTTGAACCACTGAAACGAGATCTCATACTATTTGCTTTTCTTTCTTCAAAAGATCAAAAAATGTTGCTTTCGGGATTTTTTTTAACTTCTTGTGCTTTCTTAACTTCTTAGTATGTATCATTTCTCCATTCGACAATGTAGAAAATATCACTAGTCAATCGTGCGATTTTAATACTTTATCTTTTCTTCTTTTTAGCTCTCTGTGCAATAAATATAAAATACCTAACAGTAAAGAACCATAGGCAAAGGGGATAAACCTTTGATACTCTTTTCTCACTAATGAAGTTTCTATCAAATGCTTTATATATCTATCTTGTTGACGGTAATATCACAAAGATGGTGGTATAATATGGGTATTGATTCAAACTTTTTGCAAAAGAATGATTTCTAGAATTCTACATATCCTTTTATTTCCATTAGAAAATGGATGAATATGATATACATATGAATGCAATTCAAACACCTCTTCCAGTGAAGCAATATTTTTTGCTTGTCCCAACATCTTCAACAAGGCAGGCTTTATCTGCTTTGCTTGCATTGGATATTTATCAGCAATAACTATATTGTCACGATCTCTGAACTTTCATGATTTATAGGAATCATAACCATCTAATTTACCCTCAAATATTGCATCTAGATTCCTGGTCAATTCTCCATGAATCTCTTGTAATCGATTGCTTGTAGGTCATTCCCATTTATCTATATAATCTGGAGCATTTATTTTTCTAAATACAGTTAGTATATTCGCGAATTCAAGTTTATCATGCAATTTTTTAAGTGATGATTGATATTTTTTCGTCATCGTATTTAACTTATTTACTTCTCATAATATAGTTGTAGCATACTTGCTCAATCAATCGAAATTTAATTGTAATTGAGATGCTTCTGCAAGAGTCAGCATACTATCTTCTGCCTTTGATATCGCATAAGAACCATACAGTTCATTGAAATACATGAGATCTTCTCACTCAGAAATCAACTCATATACATGATTATCTACAAAGTCTGATAGCGATTTTACGTACGCCAATCTATTCATACTTTTTCCAAGGAAATGAAAAGCAATATGCTGATTATATAGTTATTAATTCACTTTTCAAGCATTCTATTGGTCCGAGATAGGTCCGAGATTTATTTCTAATGAGAAAATACATACTCGACAAATTGAATTACGAACTGCTTTAGAAAGCTTAAATATGTCTAGAGAAAGAGAAATTAGAGAGTTATTAGAGGTGATTAGTTAGTTTATACTTTGTTATGATATTTATTTAGGATAGTATAATTTTAGCTAACTTCTATGAAAAACTAATCCTTAAGTACATATTTTCAATCAACAACGAGACACTTGTTATCTTTAAACCACTTTCGATCCTTAGTAGAATGCAATTCTCCTTTGACCCATTCTCTTACTTTTCGATAAACTTCATCAGAAAGCTCATAATATTGATCTTTACTAGAAATATATTTCTTTCATTCATATATAGACCTAATATCTTTCATTTTTTGAGCGATCATCTCTTTATTTCTTTTCTCATTTTCTATTGAGTCAACTATAATCTCTTCTGAAATTTTTTCTTTTTCAAGTGTAACATTATTTACTTTATTCTTAATTTGTTTTTTTGATTTCTTTAATGAATCAATCTCTTCAATTTTTTGTTTCACAGAAATGTTAGGAAGATTTTTATAAATCTCCAAGTACATATCTCATAACTTTTTATTATTTCGTCATCGAGTATTTTCTTTAAATTCAATTTTATAAGTCTCCATAATTACTTCTCAAGAATGCTTGTTTCATAGTTCATATGATGAATTTCCATTATTGATAAATTCATTAATTGATATTTTCTTAGTCTCAACTAACACAATATCTTCAAGATACGAGTATTTAATAGTTCTTAGTGCCTCAAAAAAATCAATAAAAGACAATCATGTATAGTCAATTCATCATTTAGTATGAATTACTTTCGAAAAATCATTATACGTTGAAAAGTTAAAACTATTAGACTCTACTCAATGAGCTACTAAAACAGAATGCTTCATACTTAATTTAAGTAAACTTTCATGTATTTTTTCGAGTTTCAGTCTCTCATCAACATCTCGATAGTCAGCTGATGTACGTGTATTTTTCAACGCCTTGAATAAATCGAGAGCTTGTTCTGATATTTCACTTGATGCACTTAATCAAATAGATTTTTCTTTCGCAACTAAACACAATTTTTTAAATGCTTCATACTCTTCATCTGTTCAAAAGACATATCATCTTAAATTCTTTAGAATAAATTCCGGCAACTCATTTTGTTCAGGATTTTGAATTTCTTTTTCTAATGAATACAAATTCTTCCTTACTCACTGTATAGGATCTCTCTCAAATGATTCTCAAGATCTATTTTTTTCCATATAGTTATAATACCTAAAAGTACTCAATTTAGCAAAATCAAAAGAACTAAATTGAATTTCACATTAGGGAATCATTGATTTGATTGGATCCACTACTTTATTATGAAGATTTATTTTGAAATGTAGTGTCATTTCGTCATTGTGTCATTCTCTTAAAATCAACTCTGCAACTCTAACATTTTTGCATAGGATCATCATTGTTGTAAAAGATCTGCATGAGTACCGCGTTCAATAACTATACCCTCATCAATCACTATGATATCATTAGCGTTTTTTACAGTCTGAAGCCTATGAGCAATGATTATCACTGTTCTATTTCTAAATAATTCATTCATCGCTTCAGTAATTGCCTCTTCAGAGAATGAATCCAATGAAGAGGTTGGTTCATCTAGGACAATAATTTTAGGATTCTTGAGAAAGATTTTTGCAATTGCGAGTCTCTGTCTTTGTCATCATGATAGTCTAACTCATTTTTCTCAAATTTCAGTATTCAACCCATCAGGAAAATTATAGATAAATTCACATTTAGATAATTTTACTGCGTTAGATAGCTGTTCCTCGGTAGCATCATCCACTGCATAAAGCAAATTATCTCTAATTGTTCAGTCAAATACACTTGGTTCTTGTGTAAGATATCATATATGTTTATAATATGTCTTGAGAGAGACTTCTGTAAGATCTTGTCCATCAACAATAATATTTCATTTATCAGGTCTAATATATCAGGTTATAAGTTTTATGATAGTGGATTTGCCAGATCATGAAATTCACACTAAAGCTGTTTTGTTTCAACCAACTAAATCTAGACTAAAGTCTGATAAAATATCTCATCATTGCTTATTGTATGAAAATCATATATTCTTCAACTGTATATTTCAATCTATATACTTGAAAGAATTTCATTCATTATATCATTCAAGTTTTGGTATTTCATCAAAAAGGTCTCGCAACTTTTCTACATTGATCATCTCTTTCATATTATTTACATAGAGATTACTGATGTCAAACACGGTGCTATTTAATAGTCAAATTATCAGAAGCAAAGCAACAAACTCAGCAATAGTGATTCATCCACCCAATAGTCAAAATAGAATAACAGCAATGGCAAGTATTCTTAATCAGTCTACTGTTAAAGAAGCAGATATTCATCAGATAGTTCGTTGATGATCAATTGGTCTATTATTTTCTTCTCGCCTATCAAATAAAGGATCTTGAGATTCGATTTCATGATCAATCTTTCAATTCTGTAATACTTCAAATTTAGACATAACGAGTCTTACAAACTGTCTTTCATAATCTATGAGAATAAGCTTTCTTGCTCTTCTATAAATATTGGCCTTATTTTGAGTGATAATATAGATTCATATGATCAAGCTAGTAATAACAAGATATATTATTCAGTAAATTCGGTTTATATTAAATACTAGAATAAGACTAAATATTATTTTAGATAGATGTCTTACTAACTCAATACTTAACTCTCATAGTATATTCAACCAACTTTTAATTCAACTACTGATAATATGCTGTGCCCTTCAAGTTCATAGTTTATTTATCTCAGTATTGTCTGCATAAATATACTTCTTTAAATATTTTCATGATAAAACCCTGTATCATCTTGGTCGAATCTGTCAGTATCATCGGTGTCTTGCAATATACCTTATACAAATCCATAGCAAAACTACAGCACAGTAAATATAAAAGTACTTCTTAGTTTCTTCAAATGATCCACTTTCTATTCATTCAATTATACGTTTCATTATTTCTACTGTAGCAATTGCAATTACACCATTAAAAAAAGGTCTGATCATTGCTACCAGTATAGTATTTTTAAGTTTTCTAGATTCTCTAATAGGAGAAAATAATCTTTTTAAAATATCCATAGTGAATTTATTTCAAAAACTTCTTCAAAGTGAGTCACTACATAAACCTAAAGATTCACAAGTGAATTATAAGCATTTCAATTAATAATACAAAAAAATCCAGCCTCAGCCAGATTATAGCTCGTAAAGTGAACGAGTCTCTCAATATATAGCTCTCTACTATGTTTCAGAAGAAATTACACCCAGATGGACTTAAGAGACTATATCGTCTTCTCAAATCTATCATGAATGTAGTATTTACTTCAAATCTTATATACTACATTGCAGCAATTTATAGTCCCTTACTTAAACTCGAAGAGTTTGCGAACCACTTGCCTTCTCAAAATATTCTTTCCTTGAAAAAAATTACACCCAACAGGTTGAATTACGAACTGTTCTAAGTTATCCGTAAGGAGAGGCATGGAGATTATTAAGTAGTTTAAGTAAATGCACAGCTTTAAATGATAATATTTTCTGAGATAAAGTGTCATTTCGTAACTATTGTAT
>CALDTY010000027.1 GCA_937923605.1 Candidatus Absconditabacterales bacterium | reverse complement strand
ATGAGGAACAACAACATGAGGAACAACAACATGAGGAACAACAACATGAGGAACAACAACATGAGGAACAACAACATGAGGAACAACAACATGAGGAACAACAACATGAGGAACAACAACATGAGGAACAACAACATGAGGAACAAGTGGTTGAATGCATAACTCAGCAGATATAGAAATTCTAGATCGTATTGATCAAGTAAAATCTGCAATACATGATTCATATGCACCAGTTACCTTGCCTGAAGTTCATTTCGCTTCTCCTAGTTACCTCCCTCAAACTTGAGTAAATCTATAATGTTAAAATACTATAAATACAAAAAAGAATCTGACCGTATATCAGATTCTTTTTTACATCAATAAAAATTAGTTTACTTAAACCTCTTATTAAGTTCTGATATGATGTCTGGATAAATGCTTCTACTAGTTTCAATGTGGTTTCATTGTTCGTCAAAAAAGACAAAAGTTGTCTGGGCTTTTACATCATATGCTTCAACTAGATCTTTTCCTTTATCATAATCTACTTCAAAAATACGCACATCTTTAGGAAGATCTTGAATGTCTTCTGTAATAACATCTCTAGTACCATGACAAATTGGACATCGAATGGCATGGAAAAACAGAGCAACTTGGTGTCAGTTTGCTATTGCATCGTTAAATTTATCTTCGGTATAGGTTGTATACTGTGCTTGTCAAGATTTTTCACTATAAAATCAACCATCTTCATTAAGTTGAGCTACTTGATAGAATCGTCTTCCTAGTTTTTCTCTTGTTATATTTGTAGTTCCTACTCATCTAAGTGTTTCATTTTCTATTAATCCAAGTTCAAATCATCTATTATAGTAAGCAACATACCAAGGATCTGCTGTTTCTGCAAAAAATCCATATATTGATCTCATTACTACAGTGATTGCTTCTGCTTCAGTTATCTTTCCATTTGGTCTATAACTACCATTGGATCATTTCATGAGTCCATATAGACATGCTTGTTTGATATGTGGCGTAAGTGTATTATCGTATCCATCGATATCATTAAAGTCACATTTAGTATATGTTTTGTCCATAATTTGAAGCTTTGCGAACTGGTCGACAAATTTTGCTGCTTCTCATCTTGTAATCGAATCATTTCATCTAAAGTCTTCCAAGTTATCGTATTTTGTTAGTCATTCACTATACATCCAATTTAAAAAGTCTGGCGCAGCAGATGTGACAGAGAATGTTGATACTATAGCTAAGAGAAGTCATACTCATACAGCTAACAATCAGAAATCTTTTTTCATGAGATTGTAATAAAATAAATGTATATCATATAAGATACTAAGAACTGAACTAATTTTAGAGCGAGGATGTTTGAAAATTGGCTTATTACTATTTTAGTTTTTATTGTGTTTGACATTAATATTAGTTTATATATAATTTTTTCAAGTTTCCATCATATAATTTAAAATAAAAAATCTACCTAACATGGAAAATAGCATGCAAAAGATTAGTCAGAATTATGTTGAAACTCGAAGAAAGATATTTATTGAGTTTCGTAAAAGTAAAATTGTAAACAAAAAAACATTATCTAAAGATGGCTTAAAAGATGAGTTGAATAAAAAATATGGCACTCATATAAAAAGAGGAGTAATTGATAGCTACGAAAGAGTTGCTGGATCACAGCCAGCTATGTGGTATTTAACTATTTTTGCAAATTATTTTGAATTCGCTTCGTATGGTCAATTCGTTGCTTATGTGGAAAAAAGAATGAATGATAATGATTTGACCTTAGAAAAATTTTATTCAAATAAAAATGTAGAAAAAATTGTATCTTCTCTAGATCAGGCGAAGATTGATACGATAACAATCAAAATGAAATAGTCTATAATGAATAAAATATTTAAAAAAAGCAGTTCACAAATAGTGATCTGCTTTTCTACTACATTCACAAAAAATACTACTTATTCTAATTCTTTTAGTAATTCATCGATTCAAGAAAGCTTTTCGACTTTTTTGCTTACATTTCATGCTGTATCAAAAAACACAAAAGTGGTTTGCATAGTCACTCAATATAGGTCTTGAAGATCTTTGGTTCCATCATAATCTGCCTCTAACACTATTACATTAGATGGAATGTCTGACATGTGTGCAATAATTTCTTCAGATGTTGCTTTACATCTTGGGCACCATGATGCACGAAAATTAATAACTATCGTTTTTCAGGCTGCAAGAGCAGCGTCGTATGCCATTGAAGAATACAACATATATGGATGCAATGTTCATCATGAGGAAAGATAGCTGGGTATTTCAATAGTATCATTTATCTTTTCGTTCATATATAGATGCAATTCTCTCAAAATATAATATTCTCTTGATGCTATATCAAAGTTCATACTCATGTCTTTGATGTTCATCATGATCTTATTTCCTCTGAGATAATCCTCTTGAAAGAGTATATCTATTTTAGGATATACAGAGTTGAGGAGTTGTATATCTCATGGAGTTGGAGGATACAAACTAGGAACTCAACATGAAAAGCTAACTCAATAGCTACACAATGCAAGAAAACATAGACAAATCTTTTTCATCTTTGTGATAAGTTCTAAATAGAATATTTATAAGTTTTTTTGACATATTTTCAAGAACGACTATAGTCGCAAGTGTTTCTTTAAATTGATTTTATATAGATTTTTATTAGGATCTAAATAGAGATGTCTTTAATATTATTTATTACATTTTATTAATTCATAATAATTATATTGGTGTAGAATAATTGTAGTTTCACATGTGAAGGTGCAATAGATCTATAGTAAGATAGTTATAAAACGTGAAACAATGAAAACGAATTTTTTTAAACAAAATTGTCAAAATATTTATGATATTTTGACTGATACAACTAGATTTGAATCACAACACAAATCGAGATTGTATTTTGCTTTTTTTGGTAATCCAACAAATACTTTCATCAAAGTAACAGCTTTGTTATTTACTTTGATGGGTTCTATGTTTATTATGATGGGCTTAGATAAGCTTGGATTAATTGATCCAGATGATATTGGACTACTATTAAGTGTCATTGGATCCATAGTAATTCTTTGGGTTCTTGTTGTTTTTCTTTTGTCATATTCAGATTTTAGATATTTTGGCTATAAGAAGTTTCTAAAGTATTATTCATTTGGTTCCTTTAATTTCCCAGTTGAACTATCTTTTACAAATTGCCAAAGAAAAAGTTTATACTTTGGCAGAAGAGTTGAAGATTATGACGAACCTCAAGGAAAAAAAGAATTTGTGACACAGACCTTAAATACATATTCAAGAGCTACAGTAATTCAAGATGGATATAAATATCATATGATATTAGTCCCATCTTTGAGAAATAGTGATAAATGTGTAAAGTCTGAAATCATAGAAGACGTAAGCTTTGAAGGAGAAATGGAAGCAAATAACAATGACATTCACAAGATTGTTGTAGAAGTTTTTTCAAAAGGAGAAAAATTTACGACAATGACTGCAAAGACTGGTACTTTTAATTCTATGACGATAAAGAAGAAACTTATGAATCTTCAACATAGGATAGAAACTAGTGCTATCGATTATGATTTAGCTGTAGTTAAAAATGGTGAAAATATGGTTGATAAAACCATGTTCTCTAAGTCTTTACGGCTAGGATAATCACATTACTTTAAAAGACATCTCGCGACCTTCTCATTTGAGTAAGGTCGCTTTTTTGATTGTAAAAGACCTCTATCTTCGTAATAATGTACTATTTGATTAATTTTCATTATTTTTTCTTAATTCATATGGAAGATAAAATTGTTTTGCAATGAGTTGCCACGAATAATCTTAAGAATATAGATATTGAGATTCCGAAAAACAAGATCATTACCATGACAGGTGTTTCTTGATCTGGAAAATCTTCATTGGCATTTCATACGATTTATAAAGAAGGGCAGTTCCGCTATATTGAATCACTCAGTTCGTATTTGAGACAAATGTTTAATCTCGGATCTAGACCTGAACTAGAATTTAGTTCTGGTTTATCTCCAGCAGTGAGTATCGAGCAAAATAAAAGAATTTGAAATAGTAGATCAACTATGTGAACTCTTACAGAGTTAGATGACTACCTAAGGTTGATGATGAGTAAATTATGAGAGGTGTATTGTCATGAATGTTGAGATCCATTGAGACCTAAAACAACTGATGAAATTGTGCAAGATATTTTAAAAAAGTTTGATGGTCAAAAGGTGTATCTTTTGCAAGACTATGGAGTATTTGAAGATGCTGGATCACTTCAAAAGTTTGTAAGAAGTAATAGAAAACAAGTAGATAATTGATGATGACTTACAAGAATCATGATACAAATGGGTATAGAAATGGAGCAATCATCTGAAGAAAATTCAATGATTGGAGAATCAATAGAGTATTTTTATCTTGAAGATCCTCAAATTCCAGAAGAGTTATTTCCAGTTAGAGTTCAGTGAGTGTTTGATCGTATAACAGTCAATGAGTCAGTACAAAGAAGATTAAAGGATGACATTATAAAGATGTTAGGAAGAACAGAAAAGTTTGGAGTCAAAACAGCTACTGAATCTTCTGAGATAGCTAGAAAAAATGAAAAAGTTGACAAAAAAAGTAAAAAAGAAAAACTACCAGGGGAAGGTTATAGAATAGTAATTTTTCATGGATATAAATCATCACCTAAGAAACATCGAATGCCATGGATCAAGAAACAGTTTGAAGCTCAATGATTCACAGTAGAAATTCCTGCCTTACCAAAACCTGACAATCTAAATCTCAATAAACAAATTGAATTTGCGCTCAAAAATGGAACTTATGATGATAAGACGATAGTAATATGACATAGTGCATGATCAATCGTAGCACAAAAAGTAGTTGAATGAGTAGAAAGTCCAATAGCATGAATGATTTTAGTGTGATGATTGCTGGAGCCAAAGTTAAAAGGTAAGCAAACAAGAGACTATTTTGAAACATTTGATTGGGATTTTGATGCGCAATTGATCAAAAACAAAGCGCAAGATGTTCTCATTGTACATGATGCGAAAGACAAAATCAT
The DNA here is from genome assembly GCA_937923605.1 of Candidatus Absconditabacterales bacterium. Lineage (GTDB taxonomy): Bacteria > Patescibacteriota > Gracilibacteria > Absconditabacterales > Absconditicoccaceae > JAHDCT01. The sequence goes on along the minus strand of CALDTY010000027.1, from coordinate 6,690 downwards.
CCCAAAGACTCAGGCTACAAAATTACAAAAAGTATATGATGCGGTATTAGTGACTCCCAAAGCAGAAGATAATCATTTTGTCGCTGATAAAGAAACTCACTTATTTGATGAAATGTTTTCATTTTTTCAAACACAAATATCGCCTAATCTATGAAAGAATGATTGAATGTGAAATACTTCATGAGAAGTTGTTTGGTATACAGATAAGTATTATTGCGCAAAGGATGATATTAAATATCCAGAACTAACACCAGCTCACTTTTCTGCCAATAGACAAGAATGAGCTTGTGAAAAATGTCATGGGTTAGGAGAGATTTTGCAAGTAGATTTTGAAAAAGTACTCGATCCATATAGTAAATATCTAAAGGCATTATTACCTTGGAGAGATAGCAACTTAGGTCAAGCAATCTTAAATAAGCTAGCTCAAGTATACAATATTGACGTTGAAACTCGCCGATGAGATCTACCAGAATGGTTTAGAGAAGTTATCCTCAAAGGAGATGAAGAGCAGTATAGGTTGAATGTCTGATGAGGAAAGTATATCACAACAACCTATAAATGAGTTGAGGATGTACTTATTGCTCAATATCAAAAATGATTGCTAACTGTAGATTTTCAAGCAATGCTTGATATGATGTCTTGTCCTTCGTGTCACGGTGCAAAATTAAGAAAAGAAGCACTCGCGGTTCATGTTGTATTAGATTCTTCAAAGAAAAAGGATGCATGATTACTCAATTTAGATGATGTTCAAGAAAAATATAATATTTTTGAATTGCAATCATTACCTATGTCTAAATTGGTGACTGTAATGGAGAAATTCGCTAAAACAGCCATTAAAAAACAAGAACTAGTAAAAAGAATTGTCTGACCTTTGTTAGATAGGGCTCAAACTATTGAAGAACTTTGACTTTGATACCTAGCTACATTTAGACAAATTGGAACACTAAGCGGTGGTGAGATTCAGCGTTTAAGACTTGCTAAACAGTTAGGAAATAGACTAACATGAATTATTTACGTCTTAGATGAACCAACTATATGATTAAACGAAGGTGAAATAAAAAGAGTGATCAAAGCAATTAGGTGACTTCAAGAAATGTGAAATACTATAATAGTTGTTGAGCATAATGACGATTTTATAAAAACGTCTGATTGGATTGTTGAAGTAGGTCCATGAGCAGGAGATTTTTGATGAGAGATAGTATTTAATGGTACGTACAAGGATTTTCTTAAGGCAGATACGCTTACATCCCAGTACATAACATGAAAAAAAACTGTTCAAGCTACTTTTGATCACACACCTAGTTCTGCATTAGTAAAGATCAAAAAAGCCTCTAAACATAATTTAAAAAGCATTGATGTTGAAATAGCTCTAGGTAGTTTCACTATTATTACAGGACCTTCTGGTGCTGGAAAGACAACGTTGATGTATCATACGTTGTTTAATTTCTTAGAAGAGAAACAAAAATGGGTGCAATCACAAATTAGATTACAGTTATTGAAAGAATGACTTTCTTGGCAAGATATTATACAAGCTCCAGTAATGCAACGTAAGAAATATGAACATCTGGAAAAGCTTGCCTTAGAACAATTTTATCAACATATTTGAGTAGATACTATTCAATGACGAGAAGAAATTGATAACGTCATGTATGTGAATCAGAGCTCAATTGGTAAAACTCCTCGTAGTTGTCCATCTACTTTTGTATGAGTATTTGATGACATCCGTAAGATCTATGCAGGCGTTACTGAATCTAAGATGCTTTGATTTAATGCTGGTCATTTCTCATTTAACAGTGCAAAAGGAGCTTGTCCTGAGTGTAAATGATATGGATGGAGAAAAGTAGAATTACAATTTCTTCCAGACGCATATGTACATTGTGAATTATGTAAGTGAAGAAGATATAAACCAGAAATATTGGATATTCGTTGGCATGAGCATACTATTTCACAGATTTTAGATATGTATGTAATGGATGCTTATGAATTTTTTGATGATATTCCTTTTATAAAGGATAAGTTACAACTTTTGATGGATATAGGCCTAGGTTACCTCAGAATGGGACAACCAGCTCATACATTATCATGAGGAGAATCTCAAAGATTGAAACTTGTGAAACACTTATTGAAACAGTATAGAGGACATACAGTATACTTCTTAGACGAACCTACAGTAGGGTTACATCCTGCTGATATAGAAAGACTTCTTAAAGTATTGAAAAAATTCTTAGATGATGGGGACACAATTTTAATGATAGAACATGACCAACATCTTCTAAAATTTGCAGATAAAGTAATTAGATTAGATAATTGAAAAGTTGTTAAAAAATAATTAGACAAAATTTATAATGTAAAAAGACTGTTTGATGACAGTCTTTTTTTAGTAGATCATACTTTCTCTGTTCTAACTTATGATTTTATCAATGAACATAATCAATACTAGTTGACATAATGCGCAAAAGATATACATTAAATACGTAAAAAGTTGCTAAGTAAAGACTTAGTGCATAATGTTCATTAATGTAAACGAAACTTATATGGAAAAAAATCTTAAAAAAATTTTGAAGAACAGATCATTTAATGAATTTCTTAATGACGATGCGACAACGTATTCTCAAGTTAGTACAGTTCATTCAATCTTAGTTTCACATGATAGATTTAAACAAATCTCCGAAGTAAACTTGGGCGATACTGAAGATATTTGTAGTTTATATTTAGGTCATTTATTTGCGATGACTCCTACATCAAAATTACGAGAAGTATGGATTCGTTTAGAAAGTGGTATGTACGATAATAAGAAATTCGAAAACGACGTATATACATACCTAAATTTATTAAATTTAACATCGAAACAAAAAAAAATCATTACATCTAAATTTTACACCTTAAAGACACCTAAACATTATTCGATTTTTTCTACATCTGTGATGCATCTTTTAGAACAACATGTTCATGAGCATGGGAGTAATGAACGTAATATTTATGTTCGTCAAATGAAACATAATCTTGCATCTATAGTGCATAAAAAATACATAAATAGATATGGATTTGATGCTAAACAATTATGTTATTATATTTTAGGTGCTATGTTACAACTAAAACGTATTCAGGTTGAAACTCAAGTGTTGAGTACTTATTTTGATAGAATTATAGTATTTCATAAAAAATTAGTAAATTTAACTAAAACAAGAAAAATATATAATCTCCCAAAAGTAGGACTCAAAGAATATGAAGGAGCATTGTTTAGATGCTTGTTTAATGAAGAAAATAGGTCCATAATAGAAAGTTTCTTTTTCTTTTACTTTACTAGGTATATTTATAACCATTATGGTAAAATTCCAGCTATTACGTTAAATTATCTAGATGAATTTGTGTTTCACCCAATAAATGAAACGAATTCATTGCATGATGATTTACTGATTAATATAAAAGATACTTCACTAAAAGAATTTAGAAGTGATATAGGAGATCGGTATAAATTAAGATATTGATGATGATTACAATGTTTAATGTAAAAGGTTATGCAATTGCATAGCCTTTTTTTAAAATAAAAAAACTTAACCCGATGCAATTGCGGTGGGTTAAGTTATCAGGTTGGTAAAAACAGTTGCTAGTAAAAGATTATCAAGGCTCCATCTGTAGCTTGTAATTCAAGCAAGTCATCTGAAATTGATTGATCTTTTTTCTGATCTTCAATAAGTTTTACCCCTTCAGCACATAGTTTACTATATGTCAATGGAGGTATTTTCTCTTCAATAGGTTCCTTGAAGAGATTACTTAGTAAGTCGTCAATATAAATACACCTGAGTGCTTTTATTTGATTTCTTGCTGAGGACCTAGAGATTAAACGCATTAATCTCAAACTAAATGTTGGATATAAAATTCCAACTTGCACTTTTTCTACCATAAAAAAATCGTTTTTTGATTAGAGAAACACTATAAGGAGTAAAATGTAAAATGCAAGAGATATTGACATTTTAAAATAAAAACATATACTATATTAACAAAAAAGTAACAAAAAATGAAAATATTTATTAGTGTAATTATTATTCTTACAGTAGCTCTTTCACAGATATCAGCACAAAAAACATTAACGTTTGTGCAGAATAACGAAACTGATACAATGACCCTTCAATACTATACTGGGCAATTTGCCAGCCAGAGTTTTGGTACAAAAAAATATACTGAGACGAATCTTTCAACAAGATTTGCTGGAGCAGTAGATCTGCCTGTAAGTAAAAACATTGGTTTCTTTGCCTTTGGGTTTGCAGACTTAGGACTAGTTAATAAGGTCTCAAGATTTGAGAAAAGTGATGGTAATATTATTGGAGGAGCATATGCATGGAAATCATATGTGAGAACAGGTAAGCATTACTTAGAAGGTGGTCGAATACCCTCACCTTTTGCTAAGAATTTCAGACCTTTTGTTTGCACGCTTGATGCAAGTTTCGAATTTATATCTCAGCAGCAATATACTGGGCTTTCAGAATTTGGAATAAATTATGAATTTAATGATTGGATCATTGCTGGTGTTGGGTATAGTTTTCAATCTCAGCTTGCACAGTTGGTTGTACGACCATATGTAGGAAAGATCACAACTTTAAAGCTGGGAGTTAGTGTAGTTCAGTATACGAATGATGCAAACACTGATGCAGCATTGAAGGATGAGTTTGGTGGATTTGCTGAATGGTCTTTAAATACTGGAGATGGTGCATTGCAGATATTTTGGACAAACAAAAGATATGCTTCCAATTTTTGGTGCCAGTTTCCTAAGGTTATGATTTACGCAGATATTCATTCTAATGATAATCTGATAGATGTAACTAGTGTATTAGATGATGCATGGGAAAGTACAAGCTATATCGATATAGGAATACTATGGAAAGCTGAAAAAAATGGATGGAGGGCAGATTTTGGTCCTTCAATTGCATACCAAGAGTCTTCTTCATATGAAGGAGATGATTGGCAGCTACGTTTTAACTTCAGATGGGGATTAGTCCCTGAGTAGAAAAAAGTTATATTTTAAAATATAAAGGACTGTCTATTATTAGGCAGTCCTTTTTTATATTGTCGTTGTTTTATCTTGAGCTACTTCTTCTTCCTCAAGTTGATCTAGTTCCTGATGAGTTAGAACGACTTCATCCACTACTTCTTGATCAGCTGTTTCTAGAACTTGTAGATCTTCATCATGATCTATTTCCTTTATATCATCATCAGCTTCATCATTTACGGAATCTATTTCTTCACTTTCGATTTCCTCCTCATCCTCCTCATCTTCTTTGATCTGATCTTACGAGTTCGTTTCCTTCATGATCTACTTTTTTAAGAGTTAGTCTATTCCTTTTCTCAATTGAGTGTACTCACTTATATTCATCACCAGATACAAACATTATTGCCTTACCTTCTGCTCAAGCTCTAGCTGTTCTTCATATACGATGAATATAGCTTTCCGGGTCGTTAGGTACTTCAAAGTTAACTACCAAATCAATCTGATTCATATTTAATCACCTAGCAGCAACATCAGTAGCTACCAATATACGTAGGTCATTATTTTTTATTTTCTTTAGTGTTTGAAAACGATCTCTTTGTTCCATATCTCCATGAAGAGCAATTGCATCAAAGCCATCTCAGGTTAATTGTGTTGCAAGATCATCTACCAATCTTTTTGTCTCTGCAAAAATAATCGTTTTTTGTTCAGGATTTTCAGTTAATAACCATTTTAATGCTTCATATTTCTTGAATGCTGGTACTTCCATAAATACATGATCAACTTTAGATGCGACAATTTTTTGAGGTGCTACTTTTATTGATTCGTAATCATTTCAAATATATTTTTCTAAGAGATTCTTTAATTCATGCGGAATAGTAGCTGAAAAGGTTAGTGCTTGTTTGATATTTAGACATCTACTTCGAATATAATCAATATCTTCAATAAATCACATATCCAACATACGATCAACTTCATCGAGTATGAAGTAGTTAATGTCTGTGAGCTTTATTTTCTTCATATCAATCAAATCCTTTACTCTTCACACTGTTCCAATAATAACTTGAGGTCATTTTTCAAGCTGTTCAATTTGTCGTCTTTTAGATTGTCATCCAAAACAACAAACTGATTTCATGTACATGTATTTTGATAACTCAAATACTTCATCTCTAATTTGATGAGCTAATTCTCTTGTGGGCGCCAAAATCAATACTTGAGGAGCTCTCTTTTGAGTATCTAGAGCATTTAATACTGGCAAACAAAAAGCTGCTGTTTTTCAGGTTCCTGTTTGAGACTGACCTGCGATATGTTTTCCACTAGCAAATGCATCCAATGTCTTTAATTGAATTTCTGTTGGCGTGTCGTATCCTTTTTTGTCTAATGCTTGAACTATATACCTATTTAGGTCAAAGTCTTTAAAAGTTCTTGCATCAATTGGAGCTTTATCAGCTCATTCTGCGGATTTAGTCATGATTTTAAAATATTTCATTTAGTAAAAAAAGCTTATAGCTTAGGCTATAGCTGAGTAGGATCCATTGAAAAAAATGAATTTCTATCTCGTGAATTTGAGTCACCGAGACAGAAGTGTTGATCTATGAAAGTAAATTCTCATATGTAGTCTCGATAACTAACATAATTATACTGAAAAATGATATAAAACAAGAGAGAATGTGATTGACATTTTTATATAAATAAGTATATTATTT
>CALDTY010000026.1 GCA_937923605.1 Candidatus Absconditabacterales bacterium | reverse complement strand
AATATTTGCTTTTAAAAACTCAGAATAATAGTCTTTTAGCTCAAATTGAATTTTTTGAAGAAACCCTGGTTTATACAATGCTTCGTGTAAGGAAGGAATATAACAAAATTGTTCACGCTTATCTATAAGAGTGATTTTTATATTGTCTCATAGTCTTTTTTTAAGCACAAGATAGGTTGATAGTCAGGCAAAACTTGAGCCTATGATACAAATATGCGGTTTCATTGTATAAAATTTGACAAATAAATAATTTGATATATAATATATACATATGTTATTTTCTTTTTATGTATTTTATCTACATAGAGTGTCACTGATATCTAGCTAGTATAGGTATGTGTAGAGGAAAAAATATTGAATAAACAGTTCTTAACGTTAGAGAGCTGGTTTGATTATTTTATTTAGTGCTTCATGATGAAAAAAATTCTTTGAATACTTGCATGACTTATTATCGTTGCTCTTTTGTATGTTTGAATAAATAAAAATGTAGATAGTGATAATGATTTTTCTACACAGTCAGCTTTTGTTTGCGATGAAAATTCAGTTTGAATAACACTTAAAGAGTGTCAGGCATTAGTTGATTTTTATAATGCTACGAATTGAGATAATTGGACCAATAATGATAACCGATTAGACCCAAATATTCCTTTGAGTGAATGGCGAGGGATTAAGAAATACGATACTATTTATAGCTTAAATCTTGTTAATAATAATCTAACGTGAGAAATTCCTGAGTCAATCTGAAATCTTACTAATTTAAAATATCTTAATTTAACATCCAATAATTTAACTTGAAATATACCAAGTTCACTTTGAAATCTTCTGAAGCTGGAAGATTTGAAATTGAGTAACAATGATTTAACATGAGAAATTCCAGATTCTTTTTGAAATCTTATTAATCTAAAAATTCTTCGTATGACTTTTAACCAACTAACATGAGAAATTCCAGATTCATTTTGAAATCTTTCTAATTTAGTCGTATTATATTTGGTTCAAAATAAATTAACATGAGAATTGCCTAGTTCATTATGAAATCTTACTAATTTGAGTAGTTTACGTCTTGCAAATAATCAATTTTCTTGAAGTATTCCAGACGTATTTGAGAACCTTTGACAGGTAAAGACTATTGTTTTTTATGGTAATAAATTTACATGAAGTATACCAATATCATTATGAAATTTATCTAATTTAGAAACTTTAAATCTAGCATGAAATCAACTTTGTTGAAATGTGCCTTTAGTCTTCAGTGAATCATGAAAGCGAAATTCCTCTAATTTTATTATTGGCAATAATAAACTAAATAATAAGTCATCTGATTATTCACCACAAATGCGGGAACGAGTGACAGATAATCTTAGTATGTCACTATCAGTCCAAGAACCTAATTGATGTAACTATTTGGGAGAGATAGTAGAAAAAGAGATAGTAGAAAAAGAGGATTTACAATTTGATTGTGCCAAGACAGAATGAATCTCTGTAAAAGAATGCAATGCATTAGTTGATTTTTACTACTCAACGAATTGAGATAATTGGACCAATAATAGTGGTCGACTTGTTCCTAATGCGCCGTTTAATGAATGGCGTTGAGTCATGGTTAGAGATTGATCAGTTATAGATTTGTCAGTTCAAAATAACAATTTAACCTGAGAATTACCAGAGTCACTATGAGATTTATCAAAATTGGAAGCGATAAGTTTATATTGAAATGATATTTGATGAGAGCTGCCAGAATCTTTATGAGATCTTTCTGAATTATCTCATATAAATATTGTAAACAACAAAATCACATGAGAATTGCCAAAATCTATATGAAAACTAGTAAAATTAAAAAAATTACTGATTTATAAAAATAAATTAATTTGAGAATTGCCAGATTCTATATGAAATCTGATAGAATTAAATTCATTAGGTTTAGCTACTAATCAATTTACATGAAAAATTCCTAATTCTATTTGAAATTTATTGAAATTAAATGTGTTAGATTTAGCTGGTAATAATTTTATCTGAGAGATACCAAGCTCATTGTGAAATTTAACTAACTTACATTGGTTAATGTTATGAAGTAATGATTTAAGTTGAAAACTGCCATCATCATTATGAAATTTAAATAAAGTAGTAAAATTAGATTTATCGAATAATAACTTTACTTGAGAGATATTGACTTCATTTGCAAAATTATGAAAAATCTCTGAGGATTGGAATGTCCTTGAAAAGGAGGTGGTGATTCGTTTGTATTGAAATTCATTTTGTTGAGATTTGTCTGAAGAATTTATGAATGCATGAGATCGAAATAAATCAAATTTCCAGATACAAAACAATAATTTGAGCTATCAGCCATCTGACTATGAGTGAGAGATGTGGTCACGATTAAATGATACCGATATACTTTGATATCAAACACCAAATAAATGCAATGATTCTAAAAAAGAAAAGAAAGAAGAAATATATATTGTTGATTTATATCCTGATCCTGATGGTATATCATGAGCAGAGATATGACAAACATCTGAGTGAAAGTTATCATACTGTCAAAAATTTTATCCAGATACTGTTAGTCAAGAATTAGTTGTAGAGTGATACAAGAGTGAATGACGATGTACAAGAAATCATCTTGATTGTTCTTATGCTTCTTCAAAGCCATTATATGCATGTGTAGGTGCTACATGAGATAATATTTGATATGTATCTTTTTGGCAAGGAAAAGTAAATATGCATTCAAAACTTATGTGAGAGAAGAAAGTACAAGATAAGAAAGTAGAGGAGAACAAAGCAGAGAAGAAGATAGAAGAGAAAGTACAAGAGAAGAAGACAGAAGAGACGTCTACACAAGAAAGAGAAATTACAACAAGTCGTACTACATGAAGTTGATGAAGTCGTACAAAAGATATTATGTACTGTGGTAACTGAAAACTAGAATTAGATAATGATGAAGAGTGTGATGATGGAAACTATATTAGTTGAGATTGATGTAACAATTATTGTAAAAGTGAAGGTGGTATCCAAGAAATTCAAGATTATCAAGATATAGATACACAAGAAGTTATTATTGGCTCACAATATGAAGTTATAGATCAAGCAAGAAGTGACTTTGATATGTTACAACACATTCATGCATTGAAAATGAGTGATGTGAGCGAAGATACTCAGAACTTTACGAAATATATATTATTTAGAGTCTCACAAATGCCAAAAGATGATCAAAAAGTGATAGTTCAAAAATTAGTAGATAAATTATCTGAATTAAAAAATATGCCAAATAAATATAATGGCGTCTCTTTCGATGCTATTGTGTATGAACTAGACAAAGTAATTGATTTATTATAACATACAATTAAAAAGCCGATCGACATCGATCGGCTTTTTTAAAATATTAATATGTATTACTCTAAACTAGAGCAGGGCTAAGAAATTTTATTTCTGCATAGGCAAATAATTTTTGTACTAACTCTATATTAATTTCTGCTTCATTATTTGGTATGTCATTTGTATGAAGACAATGTATTTTTTCAATAATCATAGTATCTAAACTATACTTTTCAAAGTACATGCCTCTTAGTTTGGGTACATTAGTGATCCGAATGAGAATCTTACCATCACCATGTGCTTCAAAAAATGGATTTCGTATGATTTCAATAGTTGGAAGTATCCATCCTTTATGCATAAAGAGTGGTATCGATGTTCTTAGTTCTTCTTGTCCATCTAAAAAGTAATCATTCCTATTGAATCCAATCTTTAGAGGATCATTGAGTTTAACTACATTTCCATTTTCTAGCAATGCACGCAACTTTGGATAAGCGGTTGTCTCTTTTAAGAGATTTACAGTGACAAAATGTTGAACTATAGGTGCATCACATTGAATCAGAGTAATGACCTTATGAGATTCTTCTGGTATCTTATAAGTGTCAAAATCATTGATCCATGTAGGGCAGTCCTCCATCTTTTTAAGTATAGGGAGAATCATTCTAGGAACAGCAATATTGTTTTTTTCAAAGTGTTCTTTTAATAACTTTGCAAAATCAAAATTTTCTACCATTTGTATGCTGCCTGTATTCATTTGTAGATGTTCTTTGATGATAACTACATCTGCATCTAGCATAGCTGTAAATATGTTCATAGATCTAGCCGGGGATGCATTGTTTATCAAATCTTCATAGATCGGAGCAAGGTTATCTAGAAACACTGTCACTTCAAAGCCTGCACCATCTGAGAGAAATTCTTTTTGAAACTTAATTCTATTATCTGTCCTATAGGCAGGAATGATAAGTACTTTTTTCTTTTCCATATCTTTATTTTATGATTTATCTGTTAATAAGGTATATGCCTCTATTGACAATATAGGTAAATACGCCATAAAATCAAACTTTTTTTGCACAGATTGTAGTAGATCAGTATACTTGAGTAATATAATTTTTTGTTCTTAAATGATGAAACATGGCTAAATTGCATTTTGAAGGATTGAATAATGCTCAGGTGAAAGAACTTCTTGAGAAACATGGACCAAATGCATTACCGGAAAGTAAACCACCTTCAAGTTGGGATATTTTTCTTGAACAGATCAAGAGCCCATTGGTTTATG
>CALDTY010000025.1 GCA_937923605.1 Candidatus Absconditabacterales bacterium | reverse complement strand
TTATCGCTTGAATTAGTGCCTAATCCTGTGATGAAGCATTTGTTTGTCTGAATAACCTGGGGAGCTAGGACTCGAACCTAGGATCACGGGTTCAAAGCCCGGTGCCTTACCAGCTTGGCTACACCCCATCATGGTAATATTTTCTTTTGTATTTTAGTTTCACTCAATCTACAGTTTTCTTTTCAGAGTTTGTCGCATATAATAAACATTACTATTCAGTCTTCGACTTCATTGGTGTTTATTTAGCTACACCCCATCATGGTATTATTTTCTTTTGTATTTTAGTTTCACTCAATCTACAGTTTTCTTTTCAGAGTTTGTCGCATATAATAAACATTACTATTCAGTCTTCGACTTCATTGGTGTTTATTTAGCTACACCCCATCATGGTAATATTTTCTTTTGTATTTTAGTTTCACTCATCTACAGTTTTCTTTTCAGAGTTTGTCGCATATAATAAACATTACTATTCAATCTTCGACTTCATTGGTGTTTATTTAGCTACACCCCATCATGGTAATATTTTCTTTTGTAGATTAATACTACATGTCGTGAAAAGCATACTAGTTAATTCATTTCTATTTTCAACCAAAAGGTAAACAAAAAAAACCACGGGGGTTTTTTGGATGAATAATTTTTTTATAACGATCTAGTTTCATTTATCAATATTACAATTTATTGACTTTCGAGAAAGCACATTTATATCTTGGTTGTAAGACATCCTTACATAAAACAAAATAATTTATATGAAGAAATTTAATACAAAAAAACTCTACATCTCTACCGATGTAGAAGCAAGCGGAAAAACACCTATGTCCGCATCATTGTTAAGTATAGGTGCTGCGGTAGTTGGGGCGACAGATATCAACTTCTATGTTGAGCTCAAGCCAAGACTATCAAGAGATCATTATGATATCAATGCAATGAGAATTGGATGTCTTGGGTTAGATTGTCTGCAAGGCAATACAGATCCTACACTCGATCCTCAACATGCTTTATTTGATCCTCGCAAAGTACTTGATCTTCTTATGGTAAAAGGAATAGATATTCAGGAAGCCATGAGAAAGTACGCAGATTGGATTATGAAAGTCAAAAAAACTTTTCGTAAAAAACCAATCGAAATTGCAGGACCAATTAAATTTGATGGCATGTGGTCTGATTGTTACTTTGATTTTGCGCATATACCAAATCCTTTTGGTCATAGTGCAGAAGATCTAAACTCTTTATACAGAGGTTTAGAAAAAGATTTAACAACTCATACCAAAGGTGGTATTTATCTCAATGAGAAAAATCCACTAAAACATAATGCTTTACAAGACGCGATACATCAAGGGAAACTTATTGAAGTAGCTTTAACACGACACGGACTTATATGGTAACTCAAAAGATTCTCACTCATATGGTAATTCCATATGAGTCGTTTTTTAATATTTTTTTACATAGATAAATCCTTACACTACTTTTCATGACAAACAATATACACGATAGATTTCAAGATGAAGTACGCACATATCTACCTGCAGATCAGGTAGATCAATTTTTGGAAGCATGTAGAATGCCTCTTAAAAAAAGCATTACTATAAATAACTCAAAAATCTCAAGTAAAGACTTTATCTCAATTACAAAAAAATGGTGATGGACACTGACTCCAACTACCATTATCAAAGACAATAATACTTTCTATATAGATAGGGACAATACAGACACTGCTCTTGGGAGAACATTTCTTCACGAAGCAGGCTATATGTATATTCAAGAAGTTGCTGCAGCAAGTTCTGCTCCACTCCTAGAAGTAAAGGATGGAGATACTGTTTTGGATATGGCATCCTCACCTTGATGAAAAGCTTCTCAATTAGCAAATATGTTGCTGTCCTTACAAACTCCTTGATTAGTAGTTGCAAACGATGTTAATCCAAAAAGATTGAGACAACTAACCCATAATTTAAATAGAATATGAGTATATAACACTGCAGTAACAAGATACAATGGATTCTCATTTGGAAAAAATATGCCAAACTTCTTCGATCATATACTTTTGGACGCTCCATGCTCAGGTGAGTGAACAGCTTATAAGTCTGACTTTGCTCTCAAACATCGGAAGATAGAGGAAATAAATAAAATTGCAGGCACTCAGTTTCAACTGTTAGTGTCAGCAATCAAAGCCACAAAAGCAGGTGGATCGATCATCTATTCAACTTGTACGATCAACCCATATGAAAATGAATACATTATTTCTAAAGCAAAAGAATTTTTCAAAGATGATATAGAAATCGAAGCGTTGCAAACACTCAATACCGAACAATGACTCAAACTAGATGATACTACATTTGATACTTCGAAATGTGTTCGCTTACGACCACATATCCAAAAAACATGATGATTCTTTATCTGCAAAATTCGCAAAGTAAATCCAACTCAAGCAACATATACCCAACCCCATAAGTTAAGCCCAAAAAATCAGTTTACTCTTACTAAGTCAAAAAAGTTGCACTCTGAAGCAAATGCTCGAATCAAAAAATCATTTGGTTTTGAACTAGATCCAGAAAAGCATCTACTAGTTGCCACAAAAGAGAAAGTATATCTTACAAGTCCTACGTTCAATAATATTCAAGAACATCTGCATTGCGAAAAAGTAGGAATACCTATCCTAAAGATTGATAGATTATTTGGATTTAGACCAACTCACTACTTAGGTAACATCTTATGACATTTAGCGACAAAAAATGTCTTTGAACTCAATGATGAACAAGCTCAAATCTACAGTGAGAGCAAAAATCTTCCATTAGAAGGTTTAGCACCTCCAGGTGATGAATCAGTAAAAGATTACCTTCTTACACGACGTGGTACTTGATTTTCTAGAACAAAACTAGTCAAATGAGAATGGAAAAATAAGTTTAGTAAATAAACACATACATTTAAGATATAAAAAAAACTCCACGTTGCCGCGAAGTTTTTTTATATCTTTCAACATACTACCCTTTAAGTACTTGTCCAATTGCATCACCTATTGATTGCAAGATGAGGAGTAGTCTACCTTCAGCTCCATCTGCAATAGCTTTCTCTACTCTTGTGTATGCTCTTTCTAGTTTCTTTTCAAATCATAGTAGATTATCATCATCTATATAATTTACTCTCATATCCAACAAGAATCAAACAACTTGTGATCTATATTGATTGTATATTATTTCTGACTCAGACAGGACTATTGTTTCCGCTGTTGAGTACGTAGACTGGAATTGTGGTAATAGACTTACTTGATAGTACTCTAATAAAATATCTGACAATCATTCTTTGAGTTCACCCCAAGAGGTAGCTCATCAGACGGCTGACATTGCAACAGCTATCTCTTGTTGAATTGTTTCAATATTTTTGATCAATAATGGTCCAGCCTTATCTACCGTTTTATTTGCTATAACTGCTTTACAGTCATATGTATCACCCCCTAAGCCATAGATTCAAGATAGTGAAGAATAGCTAGTATAGAGTCACTCAACATTTCAATAAGGAAATAAGCTTTCAATTGTCTTTTCAACTTTTACATCAAAATCTAATCTCATTTTTTCTATCATAGTATCAAATGCAGATGGTGCACGATCTCATCGCTGACCAAGCATATCATTCTTGAATATTGTGAAGATATCATCTCACACTGCCGCTAGTTCATCAGCACGTGGACCGACAACTGTTTGACCAAAAAATGTTCATTTTTCGAACGCAGTAAACGCTTGTTTCAACTGATCTAATTTTGATTTTCTCGCTAAATATGAAGCTAGAATTTTTTCATATTCAACTGCTTCATTCGTATCTACAAAATCTATGATACTTGAAGATGCTCATTGAGCATAGTGATCAATTAATGAGAGAAAATTCTGTTGAAATGCTTCTATATTGGTGGACACTACGTTGGATTCGATAACAAGAGCTGACTTATTTAATAAGCCTGATTGATTTCTATATTTCAAATTTGCTATTTGAGCATGTAATTCTGCTGCATCAGTCTTGATTCTTGTATCTAACGTTTCTACAATATTTTGAATTTCTTGCTGAATCTGTGAGACAGCATTGTCATCTCATATACATGAAACCAGCTCACCGAATGTACTTCCATATCTATTTGCAATATTTGTATTATATATTCATGCCAAATCTGAAGCTTGTTGGTCTAGGTACTGCCCCAATGAAGAAACTGTTTGTTTCAATCACGCGTCTAAAGTTTTGAAACTAATGAGTTCAGTTCAGCTATTTGAAATGTCTGTCACTTGAATAATAGTGTCTGTTGTATCAAATTCTACAAACTCTACTGGTGTTTCGACAGTTGTTTCTACTACTGTTTCAGTTGTAGTGACAACCTGTGTATTGTCTCAACTCATGGTTTGCACATCTCATGTGTTTTGATCAGCATTGGCAACTGTTGTTGTAGTCACGACCGTATCGGTCACTGGAATCCAGATGCTATCATCGTTGGTTTGTTCAACACTAGTATCTGTATATGTTCCCGTATCTGGATTATATATAAGTTCAGCAAAACTAACACCTACCAATAGTAATCATATTAATGAGATAATACCTCATTTTTGAAATTTTGATACCTTATTCATAGCTACAAACAAAAATGTAAAGAAAAAAGACATGAAACTTTTGCAAAATTAGATTTATTTTATGTTAGTATATAGTATAGTTGTATGACATTACATATATATGTATGTACTTTATATGTATGTGTATTGTGACAAACTTCAAGAAGATTTCTTACAAAGTCATATTGAAACACGATGCATTACTCCATATAAATTGATGATACTATCCTCTTTATACTTAAATTTTAACGTAATATGGCAAATCAATTTGACCCACAAGCAATGATCATCCCTACAGTAATAGAAAAAACTAAAAACTGAGAAAGAGCTTATGATATCTATTCAAGATTATTGGAAGATAGAATTATATTTTTTTGAGCTGGTGTAACGCAAGAAACATCGAACCTCATTGTTGCACAAATGCTCTATCTAGAAAAACAAGATCCAGATAAGGATATAGTTATGTACATCAACTCACCTTGATGAAGTGTTACCGCTGGTATGGCAATTTATGATACAATGCAATATGTGAAATGTGATGTTGTAACAGTATGTATAGGTATGGCCGCTAGTATGTGAGCTATGCTTCTTACAGCTTGAACCAAGTGAAAAAGATATGCATTACCTAATGCTGAGGTTATGATCCATCAACCACTTGGTGGAACAGAAGGACAAGCATCTGATATTGCTATCCATGCAGAAAGAATTTTAGGAATGAGAGATAGACTAAACAAACTCATGTCACACCATACCGGACAAAAACTTGCAACAATAGAAAAAGATGTTGAAAGAGATAATTTTATGTCTGCAGCAGAAGCAGTTAAATATGGATTGATTGATAAGGTTTTAAAGTAAATTGATAACATAAATTTATCCATTACCCAAAAGAGTCTCAAGTTTGAGAGACTCTTTTTTTTATGCCTGCAGCTCCTGTACGTGTTTCTTTTTATGTTGTAGGAATATATCAATATCAAAACCAACTTCTTCGATCATTGCAAAAGTATGTTTGGCCCCTAGAACTTCTGGCATAATCACATAATCTGCCCCAGCTTCATACAAAGCAAGCGCGTACTCAGCACGATTTGAAACCACAACTATAATGATGTCTGGGTTATAAGACTGTACTTGCTCAATAATATATAGATCATCTTCTAAGTCTCTTATAGTAGAAATAACCATTTTTAGATTTTCATGAAAGAAGTGTTTATATACTTCATGGTTGCTTGCATCTGCAAAGACGTATTCGCCAATTCTTGTCTCAAGTTCATCTACCAACTCTGGATTATGGTCAATCACGACATGAGATAACTGTTTCTTATGTAAATTGTGAGCCACGTTAGATCAAATTCTTCAAAATCAAAAAAGTATAACTTCGACATGATTGAGCGCATCACTTAGCATTTCTTCAGTAGATTTAACTTTTTCTTTTCCTGTATATTTTTGAATTGATTTAAATAAATCATTATTATGCATAGTCATATAACTAGATACCGTAATAGTTATGAGACCCACTAACACCATAACTGACATTAATGATTCATCTTTGACAAATCAAAGTCATAAACCGATAGTGAGAATGAGAAATCAAAATTCTGAGATTTGTCCTAAACTAACCCCTGATTTAAATGAAACTTGATGTGTATAACCATACCAAACACAACTAATATAAATAATAAAGGGCTTTATCCACAGAACGAAAACGACTGACCATAGCAATAATGGAATATGGTCACCCATACCATCTCGACTTAACTTCAATCACAAAGCAATAAAAAACAACACTAGAAAGAAATCTCTTAGAGGCTTTAACTTAGAAACTAATTGCATACGAAATGGAGATGTTGCAAATGACATTCACGCCAACAAACAACCGATCTCAAATGAAAATCATACAAGTTGAAAAAGAGTTCCTAAAATAAGACATCGTCAGATTCCAATCAAGAGGAGAAATTCTTCACTTTTCACCAATCGTTTCACTAGACTTGGTAATACATATTTTGCGAACACTACAACCAATCAAAGCAGAAACACTCATTCCAAAAACATAACTCATGTTCATGATGTCTCTCCTCCCCATAAGGCAATACCCATCATCACAAGCATTACGACAAGATCTTGTACAATCAAAATTCAAATTGATATTTTACCATATACCGTCTTATCTTCTTCCTTATCTCCCAACAACTTTACAATCACAATAGTACTAGAAAAGGTTAGTCAAATTGCGATAAATAAACTTGTTGGTATATCGTATCAAAGTACTAATGAAAGTATGTATCCAATTCAGATACATGAAAAAATCTGGATACATCATACTGCCAACGCTACTTTCCCCTGCTCTTTTATTACATGTATATTAAGCTCCACTCATACCATAAACAGCAATAAAGCTATTCATAAGTGAGAAAATAACTCCAAAAAACTATGTCCATCGCTAGATGCTTCCACTAATCATAATGCAAGAGGTCATACTATTACTCAAGCCAACAAGTATCAAATAATAAGTGGTTGCTTAAAAAATTTCATAGTTCCTGCAATCAAAATGACAACCACCAAAATTACTGACAATTGTGCCAGTTCAGATGTGTGTATTAGTTGATTGAATAATGACTGAAGTTCGTTCATGGTGTTTTATACAAAAAACTGTCTACCTTAAGTATATCTAGAGATTTGATTTAATGCAAAAAAGCAGATTTAAAAAAACCCTGACGAATCAGAGTTTTTTTAAAATATACTAAATATACAAATTTATTCGTCTCAAACTGCAAATCAATGATACATAGCAGCTAATACTCATCAAATCAATGGTCCTGCAAGATAGATCCAGATATGTCCAAATCCTCCTCCATTGAGTAGATCAAACAACCAAGGCCCTAGTCATACAGCAGGATTAAATGCTCATCATGAAATTCCTCAAGCAGCAAAAGCACCAGCCATTACTGTAAATCAAATAGCTAAACCATAGTAACTATTACCATTTGTAGCTTTTGTAGCAGCTGTATTTAATACAACACTAACCAACGCAAAGGTAAATAAGATTTCTACAATCAATGCATTTGTTGCAGAAACACCTTCTCCCAATGCAGGAACTAATGCTCATCCAGTCACCATAGCAGCAATTGCTACAGCTACTAATGCTCCTAAAATTTGTGAAATCCAATACATTACTGATTCATTCATACTAATTTTACCTCTCATCAGAAGACCAAGAGTAATAGCAGGATTGTAATGAGCTCAAGAAATATGACCACCCATATACACCATACACATTAACATTACTCAAATTGCAATAGGTGCCATTGCACTTCAAGAAGCAACAGCTAGCGCAATTGTGAACACCAAGAAGAATGTTCAAATAAACTCGGTAAGGTAATTTTTCATATGTAAATATAAAGAAAGATAAAAAACACTTCATCACAATAGAGATCCCTAGTAAATCTGCAAATAAACTGTATATACTTAAGAAAATACAAACTTGTCAAATTTTTCATCCCCGATATTAGAATGAAAGAAATCACCATAGATGAGTCCTCGTCAAACCAAAGATTTGATAGATTCTTAAGAAAATACTTCAAGCATACTCCTGAAATTAAGCTTGGAGATATTTTTTCATGGATTAGAAAATGAAGTATCAAAGTAAATAGTAAGAAAAAATCTCAGAATTATAGGCTTGTAACATGAGATATTGTTACTTGGGACAATAAAATAACTACAGAGAAAAATGCTGATACAGTCTTAAAAAAGAAATCAAAAAAAATAGCAGATCTTGATCTTGGTATAATTACAAATCATCTAATACACGAAGATGAGAATTTTATAGTTCGAGATAAACCAGCTCATATTCTAATGCATCCAGGAGATAAGCATATTACTGATATCACCTTACATGATATTATGGTAAGCTACTTAACGCAGACCTGACAATGGAATGCAACAGATACATACTCTCCTTCTTTTTGCTACAGACTAGATAAAGATACATCATGAATAGTGATCTCGGCAAAAACATTTGAAGCACTTCAGTATTTGAATCAAGCAATTAGAGAAAGAAAAACAAAAAAAACATACCATACTGTTCTAGTATGAGATATGAAATATGTAAAGCAAAATATTCCTCAATATGTTAGTAAGAAATTTATAACTTATGAACCAAATAGAATATCTATTACAGCTCCTTTATTTGTTTGATATAATCGTGATAGTTGAAGATCTCAAACTTTCGTCAATCCTCAAAAATGAAAAGAATCTAGAACTGATCTACATTTAATTGATACAAAACAACATCCAGAACTTTGATCAATCAGTCTCGTGAAAGTGAAATTATATACCTGAAGAATGCATCAAATCAGAGCACATGCATCTTATATAGGTCTTCCTGTATTATGAGATTTGACCTACTGAGTTCCTGCTGTCAATCGCAAAGCGAGTAAAAATTGAATTACTAGACAACTGCTTCACGCTTCGTGATATTGATTTTTTGATAAATTTAAGGATAAAGACACTGAGTTTACTTCTTGATTACCTAAAGAGTTTTTAGACATATTTTGAAATAAATACTAATGACTTCTTCTGAAAGCATATTAAAAGATGCGATGGTTGAAATAGGTGATGATACAAAACTTATTAGACTAGCAACCATAACTACCTTTGTACATTCTTTATTATTTATCATATATATCGTATATGTACTATTTACTATAAATCAAAAATATAGAAATAGCTCATGAATTTGAGAACTTCTTTGAGACTATATCGATATTATTGCACCCAATACTCAGATCTTAATTATCCTGATCATACTATGAATTGCTTTACTTATTGGGTATACAATCTTGCCACCAATTGGAGAATCTGCCATGATATTTTACTTAGATGATGAAAATAAGCGCGGTTCTTCTTCATTATGAAAGTGAATCACAAGATTTTTTCCAATGTTTGAGTTTAATGCTACGATGACATTCCTAAATATACTAGCTGTAGCAATCACCCTATCTAGGTTATATGTGATGGACATTTTAAACTGACTGACTATTACCCTAATGGTATTGTGGACTATTTTTAGTTTGATAGCAATGTTCTTACTTCCCTACACGAAATTTATAATTACTCTTCAAGATACAAAATACTTTGATGCAATGAAAAAAAGCGCTACATTAGCCATCTCTAATATCTCAATAACATTTAAATTTATCATTATAAACTTCGTTTTATATTTGAGATTTATTATCAATGTCATCATTGTGATCTGAATTCCTTTATTATTACTTTGGGTTGCCAGTAGATTTGAAATTGCAGATCAATACCGATTTCAAATACTCATAATCGTCATGGCACTAATATTAGTTGTGCTAACAGCATACATTAATGGAATAATTGAAGCATTCTTCATAACATATTGGTACAAAGTGTACAAAAAGATTACTACCTAATTCTAATCAATAAAAAAAAGAGACGACAAACAGTCGTCTCAATGTAAATTTCTTCTTAACCCTAACCCTAAGTTACCCTCCCAATAGAGATAATCCAATACCCAATGCAGCTATTAAAAATAGCCATTTCATATTAAACCAAAATCTTGATATTGCTTCTGGGCTACTTTTAGATGATCTGTAATCTGGTAGAATAAATTCCTTTTTCATGTGGTGATTTTTTTATTAAATTTTGAGAAATGTATTTATATTTTTTAGAAAAGTTTGCTCAACTTAAATATTCATAAAGAAATTTCTATAGTATCAAACAAAAAAATATTATATAAATTATGTCAATATAAACTAATTGAATAGCCTATACTCTATTAACTACATTATTACAATAATCATAGATGCATTTACTCGCGACATCAGTTTCTAATATAGGTCCCTTTCTTGATCAAACAATATTGGTCAATTTTGTGAAGTGATCTCATCTTATTCAAGCACCTATTTGAAGCTGAAAAAGTTTTTTATTTTTTGATGGGCCTCTATTTGGTTTATATAAACATCGCACTAGACCTATTTTAAATAAACGCTCCAAACAGTGAAAAGTTCAAGTTCTTTTTGAAACTGATCAACAACATCGATTAATTGAAAGAACTCTCGTACCTACCAAAAAATGAGGAGAAAGTGTAAAAACAAAGTTATGGAGCGTGTCCTTACATGAAGACATATCATCTTATATACATAAAGAATCTTTATCTTCAAATTCTTGAGAAAAGGTTATATATAAAAACGCTCAACACCTAGACAAAGTAATACCTAAAGCTTCATTAGAACTCATTGAATTCACATCTTCTAAGGAAATTGATCAAACGATTCAAGAACTTCTTCCTCCTAAGGAAGTCATCATGAGTACTAATATCCTAATGCAAGAATCTTTAAATGTTTTTGAATTGCCCCCTTGAGAAAGAGTACAAGTATTTAAACATCTTTTTTGACTTATTTGAATAGATGAAGCAAAAGACAAAATCTTCGAAAAAAGAAGAGAACTACAAACTATGATACAACTTAAATCTGACACTACTCAAGACACATCAAAGTTACAATCTACCTTATGAAATATTAAAAATGAATTTGAACTAAATAAATCTACCTTACAGGATATTAAGCAATACAACTCTAATACATCTGTAGCTGAAATTCGAGATACTCACGCTTCACAAGGTTTTTTTTCTGATCTTCATCTTATATGAAACGAAATTAGCATAAAAGATTTCAATTTTGCATCTAAAGATCGAGAACGATTACATTCACTGTTTGAAACTATAGAACAAGAACTACGTCAACTTGCTAAAACTCAATGAGTTGAGGAAGAACGCAAAAAACAACAAGCACATAAAGTCAGTGAAATTAGCAGGATTGAACGTGAAATTGGTGTATTTGTACATGAACTTTCATCCTTAGAGAGCAAACTTAACGCATTTAGTGTGACTGCTGACGATTCGTTATCTAAACAAAAAAAAGAGTATTTGACTCAGATTCAAGATCTTGAGCAAAAGATTCCTCGAAAAGATTTCGAAGCATTCTGACAACCTATACAAGATAGTTCTCAACTATTACTAGTTATACAAGATCTCATTCATCAGTGATCTCAATTGTGAGACCAAAAGAAATCTATTGAACACAATATCTTGCAAATAGAAAAGTCATTGGAAGAGACCAAACTATGAATTATAAACTTAGAAAAGCAGCATGAAGATCTAAAAAAATCTCATAAACAACAAACACGTTTCGAATGCGATAAAATCAATGAGCCTTGTCCTTATGTGGACCTTATCAACCAAAATGCAGTCTCAGCTCTAGATAGACAACTATGACACATACAAGCTCAACAATTACAATTTAAAGATAAACTGCCAACTTATCTCGCAAACATAAAGGATTTAGAAGAATCCAATAAACAGATTGATACATCTTTAGATAAACTTAAAAAATTTCTAAAAAAAATAGAATGGAAGAAATTACAAATGATTGCTGAACAGATAAGTATTGTACAATCTCATATATCTGAGATTCATGTGAAACTTGAAGCATCACAACATGAGCGCGATAAGTATACAGCTTTGGAAACACAAAAAGTCGGTTTACAAACAAAAGTTCAATCTTTGACCCAACAAAAAACGATGTATCAAAATGAAGTGATCGAAAACAATAAAGTTTCTGCAAACAATATGGATGTCAAAAAAACGATTGTTCTGTATGAAACCTCTAAGAAATGAATTGAAAATACAATATTGTATTGTAGACAACTTCAAGAACTTTCAGAACAATATAATAAACATCAAAAGGAAGTAAAAATACTACAAGAACAATTACAAATTAGCAAAGATTTATACCAAATCTTCTCAAAAGAGCTAATGATAGTCGTGTTGCAGGATTTTCTTCCTGCACTTCAAGAGGTTCTCAACTCCTATTTATCTCAAATTGTAGAATATGAGATTCGCTTTTTGACTCCTGGAGATTCACAAGATCAATTAGAACTTGATATTCAAATTGTAGATAAATTATGAGTTAGATCGGTGAAATCTCTGTCATGATGACAAAAGACGATCTTGAAACTCGTTCGAATGCTTTGAGTTGCAAGTTTGTTTAGAAGTTCATTCCTATTACTTGATGAAACAATAAACAATTTAGATACGTGAACGATATCACAAGTAGCTGATATTATTGAAGAATTTGTCAAATCTCAAGATATTACTTTTTATGTTGTTACTCATTCTCCACAAATTCAACAAATGGAAATACGAGATAATATCATAAATATATAAATTGTCAATAAGTATTACCTTATTGAAGTCTAAAAGCACGCATAATACATCCCATTTCGTTGCAAAATCAAGTGACATTCGTATCTAAAAAGTAATACATTTTTTTTAGTTTTTTTCATATCACCTTATGAAACAACTCCTTACTATTATTGTAACAATTCTCCTTACTGCTGGAGTCATCGTTTGATGAAATGCATTGATAAATAATGATTGAAATAGGCTTTGAGAATACTTCAGTTTTGGATCTGACGATTCACCAATTTCTGATGCAGAATTAGATGCTTTTGAAAAAGCTGTAATTGATGCAGAATGATTAGGTGACAGTGTATGAGCTTGAACAATGTGAAGTGATTGGATCACTAAAGAAAATCTTGTTTTATGTAACCAAACAAATCAGATTCCAAAACTAGATAAACTTACAGGAGAAGTGAATTGTATAGATGCAGAGATAGTAGAAACTGACTGTGTTTGGCTTGATTGAGAAGCATATAATCTTGGGGACATCAAAACTCAATACAAAATAGCAATCAAAGATGCTGAACATCCATACCCAGAATGTGAAGAAGCGTCATTTACATGTGTAAATGGTCTATATATAACAACTACAGAAGATGCAAGCAACTATAATCGTACAAGTTGTATAACTATAGAAGTAGAAAATAAACCAATCGTATGTGATTGGCAATGAGAAGTGTACACACCAGGTGAAGTGATGTATAACTTTGTAAGCTCTAAAGTTGAGCAAACCAATGAATGTAGATTTGTTTGATTCTACTGTAATGGTCATGGTGAACGATGGTCAAACTTTGATGACTCAATATATAACTATGAAGAATGTACCTTTACGGAAGCATTAGATGATGAATATATGACAACATATACAAACCAACTACTAAGTAGATGATTATTAACAGAAAATGAAGGTTGAGATTTGATTGTAGTAAATGATGTCTTTAAGACCCAAGAAGAAGGATTATCTTGTACTACTCCTTGGGATGAAGTAGTTGCTCATGGCGAATCAGTGCTTTCATTTGAAGATGAAACTTGAGCTTGGGAAGATGAATGTGTAGTAAGAACTAGTAAATGTGAAAACTGAGAATTTGTTGAAAAAGAACCTTTCGATTTTCCTACGTGTATGATCGAATGACCAGATACATGTAGTATAAATTGATACGAATTATTTCACGATACTACAAATACGTTCTATAAATACTGAAGATATGTTCAATGATCATGGGAATGCGAATCTCAAGAAAGATATTGTTTCAACGGTGAAGCTGATGGTGATGCAGAATATAAATATATAAACTGTACTCCCCCAGCTGCGAAAGCTCCAGTTAAACAAAAAGCTGTTAAATATGATGCTTGAAATGCTGTTTGTCCTAGTCCTTATGTATGATGATGATCAAACTGGAAACCTGATCAAACCTGAGTTTGATACTATGAATCTAGTGTAGCATTTGGGTGACAATGTAAATCTGTAAATTTGGTATGTAAATTTGGAACAATTAGAATTTGAAGTCCATCAAGTTACTGATGATCAGTATGACAATCTTTCCATACATCTTGTTCTGCTTGAAGTCCAAACTGATGTGTATTTAACTTCAAAGATGCCTGATCAGAAAATGTTGCTCATTGATGAACAATCTCATATTATGCAAAAGCTAAAGTAGCCTTCTGAGCATCTTGTAGTTCTCAAACTGCTTCATGTAGTAATTGATCTCTTACTGTGAGTTCATGATTCAAATCATGTAGTGCTTGACAGCCAAAAGCTTGTACATCTGCATGTGGATCTACTCCTCACTGAAGCACATTAACAACATATAACTTTGCTAGCCTTCCATATTGAAATTGAGTCAATAGTTGTGCAGCAGTTGGTAATGCCGTTGTGAGCAGCACTTGTAATAATTGAAAACTATCAACAGCTCCATGAGCTCATTGTAGTTGTACCATACAAGCTCCTGTTGCATGTAGTAATGGGATGACACATTGACAAACCATTACAAGGTTCAATGATCCATGATGTAGCGCTGATCAATTCTGAAACGAACTTGACTGATGAGAAAGCTCAGCATGCCAATGTAAATATGGATCGATTACATGTAGTAACTGATCTTTAAGTAAAACTGCTAATTATCCTGGAGATAATTATCCAGTAGGAAGCTGTGGGTAATATATCTTAAACATACATATATAAAACCAACTGACACAATGCCAGTTGGTTTTTTTTATAGTCATATTTTGGCGCATATAGTTAAATTTGTATATTCTCAATTTTTTTGTAATATAGGAGTAATAAAGTACTTATTATTATTTAATATAATGTATACCCTAGAGGACTATAATTATCATCTTCCTTCAAAGTTGATAGCACAGTTGCCTGCAAATCCACCTGAGAGTTGTAAGTTTTTGATATACGACAAACAAAATTGAACAATCATAGATACTCATTTCGACTCGATTCAGGACCAAATAGATAGGAATAGTGTTATTGTATTTAACGATTCAAAAGTAATTAAATCTAGATTAAGACTAGAAATTTGAGAAATTTTCTACTTACGTTCATTTGATGAATATTGTTTTGAGGCTCTAGTAAAACCATGAAAAAAGATGAAAGTTTGAGCTACTATTCGACTCAACAAGAAAATATTCTTTCATATAGATGAAGTTACTCAAGATGGTAGAAGAGTAACTTGTAACGTTCCAATACTCAAAATATTAAAGGAATATGGACAAATGCCATTGCCACCTTACATTACCTACAAAAAAGAAAAAGAATCATCATACCAACCCTTCTTTGCAAAGGAAAATGGTTCAGTAGCAGCACCAACTGCATCATTACATTTTACACAGAATTTGGTGGATACTTTAGTGGATAAAGGTGTGGAACTATTATACACAACTCTACATGTAGGTCTTTGAACATTTAAAAGTGTAAATACCGAAGATATAAAAGAGTATAAAATTCATTCTGAACGTGTAGAAATAGCTGGGGATATGTTTGAAAAACTCTTAGAAGCCAAGTCTCACCATAAGAAAATTCTTGCTGTGGGCACCACCGTCACAAGGACACTAGAATCTCTACCATATCTTTATGTCCTTCTCAAGCATAATAAACAAGATGGTATGATAGATCAGTTTCGAGATAATTTGTGTAAAGACATAACACTTAATCAAGCCTTAGAATATGTTTGAGATATAAACTTCGATTGATGAAAAATTAGCTTTTCTAGTACGTTATATATCTACCCAGGATTTGAATTTAGAGTAATTGATGAACTTATTACCAACTTCCACCTTCCTAAGTCTTCTTTACTGATGCTAGTAGCTTGATTTATGTGATTTGAAAATATGAAAAAAAGTTACGATCATGCAATTCAAAGCAAGTACCGTTTCTATAGTTTTTGAGATGCTATGCGGATAAAGTAGTCTTATTTTTCTAATCTAGTGGACTGAAGTGTATGCAATATTTCCAGTGTTTTATATATCCTATATAAACTCAAATTATCTATTTGTCATTTATAGCGATCTTCAACTCACGAGGATTTTAACATATCAGACACAGACTTAAATTTATTATTCAAAAAAAGATTATATATCAGTCATGAAAATTTTCTTTGTCATCCTTCTTCTAAAATAATTTTTAAAACTTCCATATCAGTATGTAACTGATCTATTCATTGTTTTAAAAGTGCTGCATGAAAATCATAATTTAATGAAATTTCACTAGATCCTTCATATTTAAACTCAGGTATTTCTAATTGGTAATCACTCGCTAATTCATTTTGTAACCTTGAGATTTGCATTGTAGAAAATGGAATATGTTCCGCTACTTTAGGATCATTATATGTTCAACAATATGGTTTCAATCATTCTAATGCCACTAAAATACCTGACTTATCATCATTTTTAATTAGATCAAGTATAATTTCAGACATAGCAACAAATGTCATTCAATCTGGGTTTGATGAATCAATACTATTATTCGATTTAGATAACATCATAGCGAAATCTTCTGTCTTTTTGATTGATGGAGTATTCTGCATGTTTTTGCTATTTAGAATAAATATAACTTGATTATACTGTTTATATTTAGTTTTTACAAAAAACTGATGCATGATAAAATACTAAACACACATTGAACTAGTAAAAGTCTTTGAAAAAAGATGATAGTAGAGCCAAAGGCAATGGAAATAAAGTCAGAAAGGCCAAAAGTAGGTCTTTGAGTATGTATCGTAAAAGATAACAAAGTGCTATTTGGAAAAAGGAAAAATGCTCATGGAGAAGGTACTCGATGTCGACCATGATGACATCTTGAATTTTGAGAAACACGAGAAGAATGTGCAAAAAGAGAGACCCTAGAAGAAGCTGGGATTGAACTTGAAGATATTTCACTTATGCACGTAACAAATGATGTGTTTAAACAAGAGTCAAAACATTACGTCACATTGCTCATGAAAGCATCATATAAAAGTTGAATAGTCCAAGTAATGGAACCAGAAAAATGTGAATCCTGGGAACGATTTGATCGAAATAACTTACCTAAGAACATCTTCCTTCCAATACAAAACATGATTAATCAATGAATCAATCCACTTTAGGTTTCTTTAATTCTTATTCGTTAACATTATGGGCAACTTAGAATCACTCAATCACATTCACAAAAAAACTGATTCTTGATGTAGTGTATTTGTACTGGATACCTGATCACTTATTGATAGTGAGGCAGAAGCAATGTTGCAAGCTCTTCATTCTCGCTCTACAGGTTGATTATTATCGCATTTGGAAGTTCTAAAAGATAAATGAGCTGATAATTTTATGTCAAAGTTTTATGTTGGCTATGGACATAAATCAATTTGAGATTGTGGATCTATTACGATCTTTATAGAGTGAGTTTCAATGCTATGAGCAAAAGCAATACAAGACACAAGATTATATAATGGACAAGAAGCTTCTACTAGATATATAGATTTTTCTCAGCAAGATATTATAAATCCCCTTTGAACCAAAGAATGAGAAGATCTATTGGAAACTCAAAGAGCCTTCTATCTGGAATTATTAGAACCATTAAAAAAATATATTTGATCAGTATACCCAATTCAGTCAGATCAAAATCAGAAAATATATGATAAAACAGTAGAGGCTAAAGTATTCGACATTTGTAGATGATTTTTGCCGGCTTGATGTAGTACAAACTTAGCACGACATACTACTCTAAGACAAGTAGCTGATAGAATTACTCAACTAAGACATCATCCTCTACCTGAGATTCAAGAAATTGCCAAAACTCTTTTAGAAGCAGTCTTAGAGAAATATCCAAACTCTTTTTCTGAAAAAACTTACGAAGAAACTGAAGCATACTTAGAAAGCACAAAAGATTCTTATTACTTTCACAAAAATCTCCAAGAGTCAGTGACCTTAATTGCAAATAACTTGGATGATCAAAAACTAGAATCATTTAAATCAATACTTAATGCTAGGCCTAACAATAAAACAGAACTTCCGACTTTTGTTGATAGTATTGGGACTCTTTCATTTCAATACTTACTAGATTTCGGTTCTTTTAGAGACATCCAAAGACATAGAGCTCCTTATCAAAGAATGCCTCTTCTTACGAGTGATTTATGATTTCATCAACGATACCTTGAGTCTCTTTCAGATGATATAAAAGAAAAGGCAGTTCCTTATCTACAGTCCATGAAAGATCGTTTATCAAAACTTGAAGCGGATACGTATACTAAACAATATTACACTCCAATGTGATTCAATATGTCTTGTGAAATCATGTGAACCCTTCCATCATTAATTTATCTTACTGAGTTAAGAAGTACAACTTATGTTCACTCTACTCTAAGGCAAGTAGCAATCAGAATGTGATCATATATTCAAGATTTGTGAATTAAGATGTTTTTAGATACTTCTTCAGATGAGTTCGATACTAGAAGATGAAAACAGGATATAGAAGTCAAATAATTATTTAATTTACATTTGTGTTACAATGAATACTGAAGAAATATGACATTACACAGCAGAAGCTGGTTCACTTATCATGACTTGGACTCCTACAATTGTCTGAGCGATAATAACATTAATAGTCTGATTACGAGCCATCAAGTGGATTGCAAAAATTGTAAATAAATGATTTGAAACATCAAAGCTAGATATAACGGTTGCAAAATTTCTTTCCAACTTGATTTCCGTATGATTAAAAGTACTTCTTCTCATTTCAGTGGCTGGTATGTTTGGGGTACAAACAACGTCATTTATTGCCTTGCTTTGAGCTGCATGACTTGCAGTAGGTATGGCATTACAATGATCATTATCAAACTTTGCTTGATGAGTTCTTATTCTATTATTCAAGCCTTATAAGATTTGAGACTTAGTTGATCTACAATGAATAAAAGGTCATGTAATGGAAATTTGAATCTTGAACACTACCTTAACAACATTAGACAACAATACCGCAATCGTACCAAATGGACCTATAATTAATGATAATATTATCAACTTAACAACCAAAAACTCAATTAGAGTAGATGTAAAAGTAGGAATAGCTTACCATGAAAGCATTGATAATGCTAGGAAAGTCATAAACGAAGCCATACAAGCTAATACTTACATTATAGACCATCAGAATAACGGTATTTTCGTGAATGACCTTGGTGAAAGTAGCGTTCAATTAATAGTTAGATGATATACAAAACCAGAAACATATCGGCCGGCATACTTTTCTCTTACCGAAGACACCAAAAATGCATTGGAAAAAGCAGGTATTGAAATTCCTTTCCCTCAAAGGGTTATTACATCAAAGAAATAAAAAAGACCTAGCAGACACCTGCTAAGTCTTTTTGTTGGTTTAATGTAAGAGAATTTTTTGATCCTTTATGAGAATCTTTTTTCTTGATAGATAGATTTCATTTCTTTCCCTTAATCGATTCAGAATATATGTGACTGATTGTCTTGATATTCCAATAAAATCACCGATTTGCTGCTGTGTTAGTCCATGATTCAACAATATTTCATCGACACCAATGTTCTGACCAATTCTTTGAGATAAGAAATGAAGAAATAAAGATAATCGATCTTTCGCGTCTAAATCAAGTAGTTTTCGAAAAAAATTTTTCTCAGAATATACTTGTAAATATAAACGTCTTATGAGAAGATCGTTTACATGTTCAAATTTTACTCTCATGTCATTCAAAATCACATTTGGTACACATACTAACACTGTGGGCAATATCGTTTTGGCACAATATCGTCTTGTTTCATGGGATTCTAATTCTAATCCAAAGATACTTTTTTTGTAAAAAACACTTTCGATTAAATTAGACTTCGACTTCCTATGTGAATACTCTACTACACCTCCTTGTGCAACAAAGTAGCTGCATTGAGATACATCATCTTGCAAGTAGACTGTCTTATTCTTATTCAATGTTTTAATTTGAATATCAGGAAGGTAATCAACAAGAATTACATTAGGTATGGTATCAAAAAAGTCGAAATAATTGAGAATATTGATTTTCTTTTTTGTAGAAACATTTTGATTTTTAATTTTTAGCATTATTTAATTTTTAGTGAAAAAAAGGTATAAGTTTTGGTTATTTTTTTCACGCAAAAGTCACTTTATATAAGTGGTAACATATTACAAGAGAAAGTTGACATTATTTATTTTATACTTAAAAAAGGTCACCCTGATTGGGTGACCTTTGCTTACTCTTTGTTAATGTATTTTTCTCATAACACTCTTAATTGCTCATATTCACCTACATTATAATTATTCTCTTCTAACCAATTTTTCACACTTTCTTGTAGATAATTTTTCTGTTTTTTGCAGAATTCTTCTATATTCCACTGACTAAAATCTCATAATTCAGACTTGATTGTTTTCGATCATTTTCGAAAGTAAGAAATATATTTTGAAAACAATCGCTCGGCTTTATTCTTAAGATAAAACTCACTATCAAGCTTTTTCTCTTGATGCAGGTTAAGTATAGATCTAATAGAGTCTATCGAAAAGTTTTCAGTCACATATATGATATGGGGAATATTATCTTTAGTCATCTCTCATTTTTTTATCTTATCATATACATCAATAAATTTTGAAATACTATCAATCTTTTGAAGTATTCCTTCTCTAGTTAATTCTGGAGCTTCTACATCACTTGCTGGAATTCATCTATAAGATCATCTTAGTTCGTCAATTAGTGAAGGTTTCGTTCCTCAAGGCCTTTCTAAGACGGCTGCACTTCATAGATGTCTATGACTTTCACACATATTTTATTTGATTAGATCATAAAGAGTTTCTTGACAATATTGCATTTCTGTACTTTTGCAAGAGTTTCTTAATATCAAATGATAATAGTCACTGTTCTGATCACGTTTCAATTAGATCACTTGTATCACTTTGCCAACGATCAGTCAGTGATTTGACTAAATGATAGTGATCCAATTGATCAGATAATTCATCTTTTTCATGATCATATACCCATTGTCTTTCAAGTATTGATTCTATTCCATATTTTTTAAGTAACTGTATATACTCTTTCCTAAAGATTACTCATAAAGTGGCAAATCTTCATCAATAATGTGTCTGTCATAGTAAGCTATGAACCAAACTAGACCAAATGACATCCTCAAAATGACTTCTTCATAAGATATCAGTACGTCATGATATTCAATTTGGTAAACTATCAAATGATTTACTTAGTACTCAAGCATCATAAGCAGCAATTCTCGCTCAAGTCATATCATCATGAGTTGTTTTAAACGATTCTGGTGTATATAATGGACATCTTTTAGAAGACAATAGTACAGCACTTACAAGTATTCAAACATCATTATTTGGAAGGCGTCAGGGGTTACATATTTGAAGTTCACAGTCCTCCTGAAATAATCATTGCTCTATCAACGCTTGAATAAATAGAATTAATGCTTCAGCTGTATATGTAACTGGCAATAGCATTGAAGACCCTGAATGAATCATTTTAAACATGGTTGATGAGAATCAGTTTTTTTGCTTAAATTCATATAGTTTTTCTTGATCAATTTTTTTGCTAAAGTGAATTTTTCATCATACCGTATATAGTCACTTAGTTCTTTCATATAAAGGTATCAGGAGCATTTGATCTATTTTTTGAGTTACTTTATTGATTGACTCTAATGCATTGATTAGATATTCACTCTGGGTTTTACTTAAATTTATACTTCTACTATTATCTCGATTTGTTTGTAATTGGTTTGAATAATATTGTTCTTTTAAATTATGTCTAAATCATTCATAATATTGCGATAACTGATTACTGATTTGCTGTAGTTGAGTGTCTGCTCAAACATGTTTAGCTAACAAGGTCTTATACATAGGAATTTTATTCATTGATTTCATAAGTAGTTCTTCAAATCATTTATTGATTCTTTCATCGTAACATCTCTTTAATCTTTTCTCTACCATCTCTTCTAATTTGGACCAATGCGGTTGCATTACTATATCACCTTCTTTTGCTTCATTTGTTTTTCAAGCTATAATGTTTTCAAAATCTTTGTGCCCAAACATTACAGATCATATTTCTTGGGCAAATTCTTTCAAGTCGCTGTATGAATCTATCTTTAAACTTGAAAAACATTCGCATAGATGATAGTACTGCTTGTATGGTTCTTTTTCACATAGCTTTGTAGTACTTAGAAAGTGTCTTAAAGAGGCATACATATTTCGTAAGCCCTCTTGTCACTCTACATGACTAAACTCATTTTTAAATGATTCACTGACTAATCATACTATAAAATCATCAATTTCACTTTCTGGAAAATATTGTATGATTTCCTCCCAGTCTATATTATAATTTAAATTATGAAAAAATGCTCAATCCATAGCCCAAAAAACATCTGAGAATGTTTCTATATTCTTTTCAATTTTCTCATAATGTTCTTGTATCATCCGGTTATTCAACAATACTTGCACATCTTCCCGTGTTAGTTTTTTATTTACATAATTGAGAAAAAAATGTAAATTTGATCACCTTGTTAAATTATTAACGTTCCCATTATAGTTATTTTCTGGATTAGGATGTGGTTCAACACACTGGCGTATTAATTCATTTTTATGTTTCTCAACATGAATTTTCAAATCTTTTTTATCTTGTATACCTAATGGTTTAAGTAGTTGTCCTACAGGGTTTAACCAATCCTCATCATGCAAAAATGCAAGCTGTTTTTTCAACTGCCTTGTGAAACCTAGAGTTTTCTTGCCTGTTAATTCTATTTTTGACGCTACATCTTCATGTAATACTATTTCCATAAGATAATAATGAAATATATAGAAAATAATATATTCATTTTTAATATTTTGTCAATACTTGTGGACAATAAAAAACCCACTAATCAGTGGGCTTCATTATATGGAATTTCTTATTCTTTTGTTATATCCTCTACAACACTATCAATATCATTCTTCTTTTTGGAAGATTTTTTCTTACTCACTTCCTCAACTATCTCTTTAGGTTCTTCAACTGTGTCCGCCTTAGGCTCTTCGACTTTCTTCTCATCTGGAATTTCAGAGACTCATGTTCTAATCTCTTTTATTTTATTTTGTATATCAATCTCCAAGTCAGCTAAAATAGCTTCATTTTCTAGCAAATACCCTACAAGCTTGTCTTTCCCTTGTACTTTTACATCTCAACACGTATAGAATGCTCCAGCCCTAGTGATCAATCAATAAGCCAACGCTGCCTCTACAATGTCACCAGAACGATAATATCATTCAGTAAAAAGTACTGGTATTTCAGCTTTTTTAAATGGTGGAGCAACTTTGTTCTTCTTTACTGTTATTCTAGTTACAAATCAAATAAGCTCTTTATCTTGTTCTATTTTATCTCATCTTCTAATTTCTAATCTTTGAGATGCATAAAATTTTAGTGCATTTCCTCATGTTGTTGTCTCAGGATTTCCATATATAACACCAATCTTCATACGAATTTGATTAATGAAGATACACGTTGTTCCTGTTTTTGCCAGAATAGAAGTAATTTTTCTTAATCATTGTGACATCATACGCGCTTGTAATCACATATGACTCGCTCACATATCACCTTCAACTTCAGCCCTAGGCACCATGGCAGCAACAGAATCTATAACTATCAGTTTTACTGCTCACGTTTTTGCTAATTCCTCTGCAATACTTAACGCTTGTTCACCATAATCTGGTTGGGAAAGTAATAAGTTATCTGTATCAACTCATAATTTTCTTGCATAGTCTGGATCTAATGCATGCTCTGCATCAATAAATGCAGCAATCTCTCATCTCTTTTGTACCTCAGCTATTGCATGGAGCGCAATTGTTGTTTTTCATGATGATTCAGGACCATAAATTTCAACAACTCTCCCTTCTGGGTATCCTCATCAAAGGACAGTATCTAAAATATAAGATCCACTATGAAACGTATTCACTTGTCCAACATTACTAT
Source organism: Candidatus Absconditabacterales bacterium (assembly GCA_937923605.1). Classification (GTDB taxonomy): domain Bacteria; phylum Patescibacteriota; class Gracilibacteria; order Absconditabacterales; family Absconditicoccaceae; genus JAHDCT01. The sequence goes on along the minus strand of CALDTY010000025.1, from coordinate 15,571 downwards.
TAGAACCAAGTCTCATAATTGATCATTTTCCAAACTGCTTTTCAATACTTGCCATAGCTTCGTCTAATACTTTTTGTTTAGCAGTTCATTCGGTATTTGTCATATGTTCATATATAGAAGATAAAGATATAAGCTGTATATAAATTTATAAAAATGAAAATCAAGAACAAATGTTCTTTTTTGTTTTTGCAATCATTTCTTATTATTTATAGCCATTCCCAAGTAGTGAGCTTCTCGTCAAGTATAACATAAGTGGTTCATTTGAGGATACCATCGTTCGTATCTTATCTATCCATACCCACTACTTGATTAGTGAATGACATTCGCACTATACGGATACCATATATCTCAAACAAAGAACAAAGTATGAAAAAGTTACCAATATTTTAGTATCCCCTCTTCTTTCATCTTATTTCGATTGAGTAGTGCATAACTTTCCGTCATTTTCACTATATCAAACTCAGTACCTTTCGATTGAAGATGCTCTACTAATGACCTAGGATACACTGTATGACCATCTGGAACATCATGTCTTATCTCAAGATCTCATGCGATATATACATTATTTCAAATAGATATTTTTTGATCGCCTCAGGGGAAGAAGACGGTATTGAGTCCTACAAAGACGTTTTTTCCAATAGTTAATGTTGCTTTAATATATCATCACTCGTCGTTGTACTCTCATCATCGACCTGCAAACACAGATCCAGATGCAATATTTGTATATCAATCCACCGTAACACCTTCTAAGACAATATTGGCATGAGATGCCTGTACTCTGTCACCAAAATGACATTTTCTAAGTTCACATCAAACTTTACACTGTTTTCACATGATACTCTTATCAATCTTAGCAAAAGGAACGAGAACCGTCTCGTTTCATAATTCTGAATCACGCATTCGTGCATGAGACATAATCTCACAATTATCTCAAATAATATTTTTTCATTCTAATACCGCATAAGGTCATATAGTCACGTTGTTTCCAAGTATAGTCTCTTCTGAAATGATCGCTGTAGGGTGAATCATAAATTAATTAGAAATATAATAAATACTAAAATAATAATGAAATATCATCATCTTTCAAATGCGAAAAAAACTGTAAACACAGTTCTTACTTTCACTTGTTTTTATAATTGCCTAGACTAATATAGCCTGATCTTTATGTGCATCAGGATTATATTCCTTGAATAGTAAAGAAATAATATCCACTAAATCTAGTCTTTCTGCATAAATACCAACTCCTCTAAGAGCCTCAATAACAACACTAACTCTCGTATCTAAAAACTTTCAATTTCTTTGATATCATCTATATCTAGCTACTATTTTTTCTGGTGTTTCTTTTGAACTAAGAGCGTCAGCAAATTTTTTCCATCGAGATCTACGGACATTTTTTGCGTCATCTTCCATAGAATAATATGGCACTATCACATAAAATTCTTTTACATAAATAAGTCATTGCTGGGAATTAATATCACTCAAAAAATTTATATATGCCTCTCATTGAGCTTTGAGAGTATCATTTCATACTACTTTTACATTATCTTCCATATAATTTATGTAATCAGAAAGTTCTAAATAATTATTACGGACAAGAATTTGAATTGGAAAATCTAGTCAATTTAAAAATCTTTTATATTGTTCGATAGTTTGCAACTGTTCGTCATAATTCTTTAAGTCGATATTGAGTCACGTCACTTTCACAATTCATCTTAGCCCATCATCTTTCATTAAGATGGTATTACCTCTGATTTCAGAAATTGGCAACATTGTTTCAGTGTTGTATACATTGTTTTCTTTTCATTTCTGAACTTTTTTGTTCTCTCTGTTTCCAATAAGGGCCATTGATACAAATATAAGTGCATAAAGGTTTCTAGTGTAGATACTATTCTAGCTCCACATATATAGTATAATTCATCATCATGGTTTATGCAACTTTTAAGATTGACTTTGATTCAAATAGTAACTATGTGCTATATCCCTTCTGATGAAATGTAGAATAAATCAAACAGGAAGTTTGTAATAAATCGAGCCATACCAATTATAGCTATAGCAATCACGGTATTTAGAATCAATTTTCTCGCTTGTTCCATTCATGTTTGATCTGAACTCACCAACATGCGGTAAAATCAAAAAATCAAAATTGCTAACGATACCAAGCCAATAGTAACCAAGAAAAAATTTATAATATTAGATATAAACTGTACAGCCACATTCGTTCCGTCAAAGTCGAATCACAAAGATGTTAATAATTTTTTTAAGACTCATTCCTCTCATACTGCAATATCTTGTAGTTCTTTTCATAGATCTACACTTTCTGCTCATCATCCTGCCTCCATGGAATCATACGGTGATTCGCCATTTAAATATTCGTCAACATCTACAGAAAACGCTGGAATCACTAGAAAACCCAATGCAATAAACATAAATAGGATACCTTTTTTCATATTTGTAGATAAAAATGAAATCATGCTATAAACCATCAGTAACAGTAAAAATAAGGAAGAAGATTAAACTAAGTAGAAACCAAGATAATGCTATTCATGCAATAGCAATAAATGCGGTTTTAATTCATTTCAATCATCTCTGAGCTCTTTCATCATCATTTCCTGCTGTAAGCATGATAAATCAATTTACAACCAAATATCATAGAGCTACTAATCAAATAAGACTAAGTGCGTAATTAATAAATCATTTCATGAGGTTAGTTGCCTTTTCCCAAGCCGTAGCACTATCTGCAATATCTTCTCCATAAATACCTTTTATCTCTCCTCATCAAATTGCATCAATACCTGCATTGATCGCATTATCAGATCAACTTATGTCTTCACTCACTACTTTTGAAGTTTCTTTAGTTAATATTGTTTCGTCTCATGGTCGAAATTCTAATGCAAAAACATTAGGCAATATCAACATAGATCAGAGTATCATCAGGATAACTTGTTTCACCATAGCTTATCTTACAATAAATCACTTATACAAAGTATAATCAAAGTAGACACATTACGCAAAAAATGTTTTATTGACTTATATGGCTATAAGGTTATAAATTTTAAAAAACAAACAATGAACAATGTAATTGAATTAAAATACTCATTTAAACAAAAAGGGTTCCCTTCTTACAAAAAGTCTATTACTCAAAATGTACCCATTAAGGATAAAATTATTATTAATGACATTACTTTTGATGTAGATAAGCGTGCCTCAGCGAATGGTTCATCAGTAAAGTATACAGCAAACTTTTTAGATACAGCAGTTGTTGGAAATGATGAATACAATGCACTCCACAGATTTCTGTTAAAAAATGATTGGGAATTATGTTAACAAAGAACAAAAAGGGTATGTTTTTAACATATCCTTTTTTTATACAAAAATTATTCTCTCAATGATTACTGATTATGATACTCTTTTAATCTAACAAGACTTTCCTCCTTACCAAGCACAAACAACATCTCAAATGCTCCAGGACTCGCTTCTACTCATGTAAGTATTGCTCTCAATGGCCATAATACTTGTCAATTCTTTAGTTCTTTCGCTTGGATAAATGAAATGAGTTCTTCTTTTATAGTTTCTTCAGTCCACTGTTGTACACTAAGATGCTCAAGCACTTCAATACAATCGGGCAAAAAGGATTGTACGATATCTTCAGTTATTTTCATCTTTTCTTTATTGACCATATCACGATCAATTGTACTTGGACGCAAGAAAAAATACTGACAATACTGTTCAAACTGTTTGAATGTCTGCATTCTTACTTTTATATAAGGTGCAAAAGTAAGCCAATAGTCATTATCTATTGTCTCGCAAATTTCTTTCCATTGTTCATCGCCGTATAAGTATAGATAATCTTTAACTCTTTGTACAAATTCTTGGTCTGATAATCTTTTTATATATTCTCCATTGAATCGTAAAGCACGCTTATAATCATATACAGCATTTGATTTTTGTACCCTATTAATATCAAAAGCTTTAACTAATTCTTCTAAGCTAAAGAATTCACGCTCATCTCAAGGATTCCATCACATCAATGCGATAAAATTTATTATTGCTTCAGGCAAAAATCATTCATCACGAAACTGATCTACAAGAACTAATCAGACATCAGCCGGATCATCTCTTTTTGACATCTTTTTTCCTGTGTTATTTAGCAACAATGGTAGATGTCAAAATCTAGGCAGATCAGCTCAGATAGCCTCAAATAAGACGATATGTTTCGCTGTGTTAGTTAGATGATCCTCTCCTCTAATCACATCAGTAATTCACATTTCAATATCATCAACAACTACAGCAAAATGATAAGTAGGAATTCAATCACCTTTTACAATAACTAGATCACCAAATTGTTTCATATCAAAACTAGTTTCTCATTTGACCCAATCGTTAAATGTCACTGTTTGATCTACAGGAATTTTGAATCTTATTACAGGAATACGTCATTCTTGCTTATATCACTCAAGTTGCTCTGGAGTATACTCTTTTTGACGATAGTGAAATGGTTTTTTCTGCTTATTCATTGCTTCTCTCATTTCATCTAGTTCCTCAGATGTTTCTCGAGCATAGTATGCTTTTCATGATTCTAACAGAATCTGTACATATTTATTATATAACTCCAAGCGTTCCATTTGATAGTAAGGTCACTCTCCACCATCTTTTCCAGGCCCAGCGTCCCAATGGAGGTCTGTCCATTGTAATCATTCCAAAAGACTCTCCTCATTTAGTTTTGTTGATCTTGCTTGATCAGTATCTTCTATACGTAAGATATATTTTCCTCCAGATTGTTTGGACATAAGATAACAGAAAAGCGCTGTTCTTACGGAACCAATATGAAGTCTTCAAGTTGGACTTGGGGCGAAACGTGTAATGTGCATGATAATAATAAGAATTTAGAATAGAATTAGAGTAATGAAATTCATCTTACATGCAAAAGGAGTATCTAGTAAATTAACAATATGAAAAAAGAATCTAGCAATGTTTCGCTAAAACAATTTGTACATCATCATCCTGAATATCTCGCCTTAGCAAAAGAAAAATACTTATCCGAGTATACAAAGTTTATGACAACTAGAATTATTACTTAAAAGAAAAGGATGAATCCCTCCTCCACCAAATTTGTAATTAATGTAAAATTGACAAAACACAGATATAATCATATAATATTTATACAATCTTGAGAATGATGATAGTTATTTTTTCATTAAAAAATCTATTATTATGACCGATTGTAAAAAAACCCAAGCCACTACCGACATTGTTGAACCAACCAACCCAACTTATGTCACAAGTAGTGGTGTTATGACCCAACAAGATATTATTGATTGGGATCATAGCTAACTTACACTAGAGAGCTGCATTTTTGTACGCTCTCTATCTTTTTAAAAAAATCCCTAGCAGCACACTGCCAAGGATTATTTTTTTTGAGAACTTCTCTAAGCTAATTCGGTATCGAATCCATGTTTGACCAAAATCATATGTCCGCTTGACTGTCAACATAACTTCTGGAAAAGGAACACACCAATTTGGACAACATTCTACCTCTATTTTTTGAATAACAATAATATAGTTATGTTTCATGAGTCATTTTTTTATTTTTGTTCTTATTAGTATCTTTGTTTGATGTTGTTGCCTGAGAGGCCTTTTGTTTTAGTGTTTTTTTCTGCTTTTTGTGACCAAGATCAATTAGTCCAGGCACAAAGTAAAAATGTTTCTTTTTTGGCATAATATTTGAATTTTTTGTTATAAAAAAACGCCCCACATCATAAAGATTGTGGAGTAAGAATCAGATACATCTGCTACAGCAAATCTACTCTACTCCAAAGGAATAAAGAAAAAGAAATTAGTTACTAATACAATATATCTCAAATTCATATCAAAAATATATGAGTTATGAAAAAGTTATCAAGAGAAAAAATCGTCAATACTTTATTATATGATTACAATATTTTCCCATCTAACTCAAAATTCTCCAGGAATATATACTCAAGGTTCGATAGTGAATACCATACCTTTTTCTATTATATCTTCAGATTTGATGCTAACTTTGGGAGCTTCATGAATATCTAATCAGACACCATGTCACAAAGAATGTGTATAGAACTCTCCGTATCAAGCCTTATCAATACACTCTCTGGCTGCCTTAGCTATTTCCTTAAAAGAGACTCATGGTTTGATCATACTCATAGCCACATCATGTGCTTTTTTGACTATATTTAGTACATTGGTAAATTTTTCTTTTCCGACCTCGTTATCTCAAACTCGAATAGTTCTTGTGAAATCACTACACCATCACTCCACTCTTCGTCACATATCAATAAGTAAGGGGCCTGCTCAAATATTAGTAACTCAACTCGTATGATGTGGTATACAAGAGTTTTTCCCAGTTGCTACAATTGTGTCAAATGCCTCTGCTTCAGCTCAAAGACTAAATGCCATTTGTGTTAACATTCATCTGACCTCAAGTTCAGTCATTCAGATAATATCATCTCATAGATCTAGAATCGATTGCCATAGCTGTTCAGTAATGTGTATAGCTTGTTTAATTTTAAGTTCCTGATCACTATTTTTAATTACTCTTTTTGATACTTGTCGAGAATTTTCTTCAAATGAAAATAAGACATTATGTTTCTTGTTTGGTGTATTTAATACCTCATATACACTATGCGGTATCGATGTTTCAAGAAAAACTATCTCGTCCTCTGGAATAAACTGTTTTAAATGTTCATTTATTTTCTTGTCTGCAAGAACTTTTTCAATGATATACTCTCCCTCTTTTACCTCTTTTTCAATATATCTTCCATCAAGAAAAATCCATCCATGTGACGAAATGTCATCTATTAATAACCATCAATCGCTAGGTTGAAATCATAGTATATGTTGAAATATACGGTTATCCGTTTTCTCAGATGTGTAAAAAAGTCTTAACATTGGTTAATGATTAAATGTTGAAAATGGCTCAGTGGGGATATTGTGTTTTTTGAAAAACGTTCAGCTGTAATTTGCGTAATTTCTTATGAAGAGATCCTTATCATTATCATTAAAATGGACTCAATGTAAAGATGCAATCTCATCAATAACTGTTCTTAGGTCTTGGATTAAGATATTAGCTTGTGATTGGGTCAACAAAAGTATTTTATCCCGAAATACTTCTATTACTGAATCTCAAAAATTTTCAATTATTGTCTCATATGGTGATGGTAAGGCATCTTTTACCATATTTTCAGTATCTGTTATAACCTCTTTCTTTTTTCTAGGCCTCAATGTAGAAAATATTGCGCGAAACAATGTTTCGTAATTCGCATTTCTATATTTCTTTTTTCATAGAAATTGATCAAGAGCTGTATTCATTGTAGTTTTATATGACTGTCATTGAGCAAATTTTCTATGTTCTTCATATATAGCAAAGAATCTAGCTATGTTCGCTTCAAACATATTACTTTTTCAATTGCATACTCTATCATAATAATTGATTAGTATGACTTTATGTTTAGCCATAAAAGCAGACTTATCCTTAAGTCTTTGCGCATAACTTACATGTTCTTTTTTTTCCTTTGTTTCCATTTTATGTAGATAAACAAAGATTTTACATTACTTTAGTGCCGTATTTTAGTATAATTACACATAGGTAAAAATGCAAGTTAGATCATACTTTAGCTAAATTCTCTTTCATAATATGACAATAGCAGAATTAATTTCATCTTCTAAATATCCTAAAAAAGCAATTCTAGAAAAGTTAGTGTGTCATGTTTTACACATCAATAAAGAATCTTTGTTTACTGATATAGATAGGACAATAGAAGAAAAAGATCTTGATTGGATAGATGTAGCTTACACTGCATCCACCATTGATAAAAAACCACTCGAATACATTTTATGATACGTTGAATTTACATGAATCAGATTTGAAGTTAGTCCAAAGACATTGATCCCCCGTCCAGAAACTGAATACATGATTCAAGCTATAAACGAATATATTCAGCAACATAATTCTACTCAACGAAATGTTCTTGATGTATGAACATGATGCTGAGTACTATGATTATCTGTTTATTATCATAATCAGAATAACATTAGTAATGTCTTACTTTCAGAACTAGATCCAGATACACTACTAGTGGCAAAGAAAAATAGTTCAACATTATTCTCAAACGACAAGAACATTAATTTTGTTGTTTCTAGCTTATTGCAAGATATTCAAGTAAAGGCATTTCTCACTCAAGAACATGTGATTTTAGTGGCGAACCTACCTTATATACCTGAAGAATTGTTTGAAAATAATACTGACATTACAGTAAGAAAACGAGAACCAAAGATGGCATTCGTTTGATGAGATGATGGTTGTGATTTATATCGTGATATGTTTAATCAGTTACTCGAATCACAAACTACTCCAACAATGTTTTTGGAAATGATGACCTGGCAAGTTGATGTACTAAGAAAAGAATATCCTCAGTTTATCTACGAAGAAGTTAAAACTTTTCATTTTAACATAAGAATCCTCAAGGTAATAGTTAAGTAAAATTAATACTCTTCTGTTTTTCACAGAAATTCTCTATTTCGTTTTATAAAATAAGGAATTTTATGAAATTCATGATAATGAGATAATAGATTACTATCACCATTTTCCGGCAACATTGAATTTATGATTTCTATAAATAACTCTACTTCTTTGTTCTCTTTTGGTATCATCTTACTTGCATTATCAATCTCAAATATGTAGGGCTGTAAAGCTCCTCGAGCATATTTTGCTCACTCAATCTGTCTTTCATGTTGTTCAGACTCTTTTGACGTTGCTTTTTTGTACGGTAAATAGCTATACGAAAAAGTTAACTTATCTAGCATATCTTTTGTAAAAGGCTGTGATTTAGTAAGTCATAATCATAAAATTATTTCAGAAAAACGTGATAACACCTCTATTGTTTGAATATAATTTGCATCATCATCAATTTTAAAGCCTCATCAATGTAAATTTTCATATTCATTAGAAGAAAATTTTAATTTAAATAATTCTGAGAAAATATCCTTATAGCTATGTATATATGGACAAGAATGTATTAATGTCCTCATACTATCAGACATGTTCGGCAATCAAACTAAATATTTTTGAGCAACATGCTCTAATTCATGGACAGCAAAAGATCAAACAAGATTATTTCATGTAAACAATACAGTCTTATCGTCTTCTCAAGTATATGAATCAAGCATATATCATCAGACATATCTACTTCGTATTCGATCTTTTACATTGTCTTTAAAAGATTCTTTGTTCGATCATGTTTTACTCTTTAGAATAACAGATTCTCTTTTTCACAATAATTCTGGCAACTGATCTATTCTGCCCGTCAATCGTTGTATATATTCATCAGTGCTTGAAACTCATATATTTTTATAATATTTTTTAAGTCACACTAGATTTATTTCTTCTAACTTCTTAGCCGCATGCATTGCTTTTCATAACAATGATTCCTGGACTGCACTATCTTTATAATATTCAGAATAATTTTTAATAGAAGTCTGCACATCTAATATATTTCTACGATATTCTATTCTTTGATCCTTAGTTATCCTTCAATCAAGATTTGTTAGTATTTTTATTAAGCCTCTTTTTTCTTTTACTAAAATTTCTTTTAACTTAACAAGTAAATTAATTTTATTTGGGTCAGTTGTTAAATTACTTATTGAACTATTAGGTCTAGCCATAGAAAAAAATATCATTAAAAAACTAGAACGTGAAAAAAATTACGATGTAGATCATATTAAGCATTCTGATTTCATGTATTATCAACATTAGTTTCTTGATTTTCTGCAATTGGATCAACAACTTCTTCTGGTGTCGCATCTGTAGCAGCTTCTTCCCAATTAGTTCAAGAAACTTTCGCTTTATCACCATTTTTTTCAATCGTAATATTTGCAAGTTTTTTTGTATCTTCGATATGATCTGCTAAGTTTGCATCAGCCATAACTGTATCATCTGGTCACCCAATTCAATCTGAGTAATGCACATTCGTTCCAGTTCCAGAACCAAACTCTATAGAAGCTAATTCATCTCACACACTAACCTCCTTTCATACACTAAGCAACACACCTCAATCTATATGACCCACATGATAAGTTTTTCCTTTAAATGGACCATTTTCATCTGTTTTAATTACTAAATAATTTCAGAAACTAGGATCATTAGTTGTATTTCGTTTACTTAATGGATTGTTCTCAGGTTCACTAGTTTTCACTCAAACGACCGTTCCTGCAACTGGACTATAAATTTTCTTACTGTTGTCCGGCACTTTATCATTGTGTTTTAATATTCATGACCTTCATGGGACAGTATTTGCAATTCATGCAATTCTACTGTTCGTCTGTTTATGGACTCAAGATAAGGGAGTTCAGTTCAAAGAAATAGTCTTATTTAATGGAGTCTCAGTATTAGCCACAACACCAACGTTTGGATACTTTGGAGGTTGACCGATTTTTGAAAGAAATCGATTTACCAACTTTTTTCATTGGTTTTGGAAATAATTTACTGCTACATCAACCACAGAATTATCTTCATTATCAAATCATAAAAATGACAATCAACTACTTATTTTTTTTCACATTACAGAGTGTTCAAAAAATTTCTTAGCTGCTACAACACCTGGTGCAACAAGGGTTCAAATGACAGGCACTTTATCTAACAAAGCATATTTTTTTTTATTTTCTTTTACTTCATCTATGATTTTATTTGGATCAAGTCAAAAATTACTTGTAAACTCATCTAACTTAGCTCCAATTGATGCTCATACTTTTTCCTTAAAATCTCATAGTTGCTGTTTTACTACAGTTATCTCTTGCATAAGTTCAGTCGATTCCGCTATATCACTTAGTTCGGTTTCTAAATGAGCCTTAGCTCTCGCCAAAACTTCTTCATCTTCTCATAAGCCAGCATAAGCTTCCTTAGCTTCTTGCATCAACTGTTGTTTCTCTTCATCAGATTTATTTTCTTTATGTGCCAAACTAAGATCATCTACCTTTTGTGTAAATTGATCTATAGGTGCTAGTGTTTCATCCATCTTTGTAGCTGATATAAAATAAATAATATTTCGATACTATAAGTATACTGTGCATCTTTAAAAAAGCAAAAATTAAAGCAAAAAAAAAGCCACTTACAAATGTAAGTAGCTTTTAAAATTTTAAATAATAGCAATTAGCTCGTGACCCAAACTTGAGTCTCATATAGCTTTTCGCCATTGACCCAACACTGAAACAGTATCGAATCATTATCATGACATGTATTTCCATGAGGACAGCCAGTTACGACTACTCCCATCTCACAACCACTTACTCGCGGGTATCCATCTAGGAACCACATCTTTTCAGCTCCTGCGTTGGGGGTTTCTATATCCCATTCACAGGCATTTGCTGCAAGGAAAACATTAGTATCACCATCCCCAATCAAATCTTGAGTACGGATCACAAATCTGACATCTGGTGTTTGTAGATCTGGATGATCAATACGTGAAACTGTCCAGATAAACTTTGCACTCCCTGGACCCATATTGGCTCCTGTGAGGTGCTGTTGTCTTGTAGTCAGGTGACATTTTACTTGATCAAAACCTACTGGCCTTGATACAAAAACAGTGTCAGTCACAGTTTCTGGAACAGTATATACTTCATCTCCATCTAACAAGCCTTGCTCGCAAGAAGTGAATAATAATCCAGATAAAATAAAACTAAGTAGTAATATGTTCTTCAATAAATTCATTTTCTTAATTTTAATGTTGTTGATTAATTATCCACCAATAGTGATGAATGTGCCAAATTCTGCATAAGCCTTAATCTCGTTTAAACTTCCGTTTTTTACAAGATCTACTAGATTATCTTTTAGATAATAATCAGCTCCAACTACTAGCTTGAACTTAATTGCATCTGCAAGATTAACCCAAGCACCTGCTTGTCCGTGGATACTTATTGCTTTAAATCGATTCTTAAGATTGTGGTTTAAATTATGATTCTTTCCAGTATCCCAATTTACCCCAAATCCTACAAGGGGACCTAAATCGTTATCTAGATCTCCTGCGTAATTCAAATTTAGGTTAAATGATCTATAGTCTTTTATCCTAAGATCATTTCCTTTGACTATATCTCCAATTGCTTTGGAGAATTTTGCCTGAAGTTGTACAACATCAAACTGGAATGCAACTTCGGCATACCATGCAAGACCATTTATTCTATGATCAGTATTAGAATCGGTGGGCACATCAATCACAAATGAATATGCTTGCATACCTCCTCCTATTTGTAAGTCTGAGACCTGTATAGGTCCGCAGTCACAAAATTGAGCTGTTAAAGATGTGATGCTCATTCCTAGAATCAACATCATTATTACGATTACTTTTTTCATATATTTTTGTTATTTTTGTTATTTTTATTTTTTCTTTGTATATATAATTTACTTATTTTTGATAAAATGTCAATAGCAATGATGTATATAGTGATAGTCATTTTTTGACAAATACTAGCTTTAGCACTACAATTAGTATAGTTTTATCCCCCCATAAAAATGAAAAATATAAACAAACTTTCTAATAACGAAGAACTCAGAATTTCTGATGAAATCAACGATACAAAAAATCAAGTGATAGAGTGAAGAGAACATGATCTTGATATGAAAGTAGATGCAATGGATGATGTCGAATGATTGGCTATGAATCCTCTTGCTAAGAAAATAGCAAAACTCATCACGCTTGATGAAAAGCTAAATGGCATGTATGCAGAACTCGTATGACTTGTGCAAAACATAGCCACTACACCAGCAAGCATGCAACCAAAATTTCTTCAAAAAAAGAATCAATTTCTTACAGAACTAATGGACTACTCAAGTATACAAGAAGAAGCTGACGCAGAAGATTTAGTAAACTCATTGGAGTGAGCTCTATTCCAGCTTCCAGAATTATCTGCAAGCATTAGTAGATATATTTCATATCCTTTGATTAGCTATACAAATGAAACTCAAAAAGTGAGAAATGAACTATTTACTTCACAAAAAAGATTTAAAGACCTATCGAATTATGATATAGATGAACTTGGACGTGAACTATATAATGACTTCCTTATATCAAATCCTTTTACAGGTTTTTCATTGTGAAAAGATGCTGATAAAGTAAAAAATAAGTATCAAGATAACTCAGTACTTGATCGTATTTTGGCAATAAAATGACAATTTGAAAACTACACTACTGAAGAAAAATCTCGTCGTTCTGTAAAAGAACTTATTCAAAAAATATTATGAAAAGAAATAAAAATTGATCCACTAGAACCAGAAACACATACGTTACTAGATATACTTCCATCAACTGATCAACAAAAACTTCTAGGTCAATATATTGCTATCTATTTTGATGATACTAAAGCATTGCCAGATCATGCGAAAGATTCTCGTAAACAGATCGAAGCAGACATGGTTGAATTAGGATTATTTCCACATAGTGATTGAAAGATACTAGAAAAAAGCGAGATCGATAAGCTTATAAGCAAACATACACAACAAAGTACTGTTCCTTCTGCTGAGAAAGAAGTAACTCCTGACAGTAGTGAAAAAGATACATTAGTTAGTGACATTGCCGACATAGAAAATAAAATCACTACTCAAAAAACAGAACTAGAAACAAAAGAAACTGAATTATATACTGCAGAAACAGCATATGAAGATGGAAAAGATTCAAGTGAAGAAACTGTTGCTACCAAAGAAAATGCAGTTCAAGAAATGAAAAATAAATCTAAAAAATCACAAGAGAAAATCGATAAACTTACTCCAAAAATGGAACAAGCTGAATCAGAAGCTGAAGCAACTCTAAAAGCTAGCACTCAAGAAAAAGACATTACAAAAAGAAATGAAATGAAAGCATATGCTAAGACGTTAAGTACAAAAGCTGATGATTTAAAAACTGAAATTGAAACTTTAGACGTAGATATCAATTCCTATGAGACTGAAAAAGGTGAATTGAAAACACTAAGAGTAACAGAAAGAAACAAAGTTGAGAAGCTAGAAAGAACGATGGAAAAAGCAAAAGAAGCTACAAATAAAGAAAAAGCTAAGCTCAAAAAGCTTCAGAAAGAAAAAATTGCATTAAAGAAAAAGTTAGCAAATCTACCTACTCCTCCAAAAACAACTGATGCAACAGAAAAAACTAAACTATTAACTAAAGATGACACAAAAAACCTTATCAGGGCTAATCCAAATCTACTAATCAAACTCTCAGAAAGTGAAAGACAACAACTTCATCAAGAACTATGAACTCGTGAACAGAAGTTATATACATCACTTGAAGAACAAATTTCTTTAACTCAAGACTTAGATGATTTGTATACAGAACAATGAGAAGCTATAGAAAATGGCGATATAGAAGCATACAAAAAGAAACAAAAGAAAGTCATCTCTAAACTAAAAGAACTTGAGGAAGAAAAAGAATCTTATACAACTCAAACCAAAGAGTTTGGTGAGTTAACAACACTACATCAAAAAGATATAACTTTAGATACTACTCTCAATGAAGATCTTGGTGAACTTACACCAAAAATGGAAGCAAAACAAACTGAAACAACAGATGCTTATAAAAAACTTGTTGAAAAACAAAACAATACTATTGATGACGCTTATCAAACATCATTACAAGAACAAGCAGATCTAAATAAAGAACTATTTGATGTATATCATCAAAAACTTGAAGCTTTGGTAGCACTTGATGCTAGTACTGATGAAGATGAGAAAAAAACACTTAAGAACAGTATTGAAACATCAAATAATGGTATAGAAAAAATAGAAAACCAACTGAAAGATAGAGTGAAAAAAGATAAACAAGCAGAAGATAAATATAATAACTTAGAAGATTATGATGATATAAACAAAGATTTTAAAGCATGACTAAAAGAAACGCTAAAGACTATTTTAAATGCGATCAAAGACACTAAAGAGTCTATTGCGGAATTAAAATAGCAGTAAAGTAGTGATACTACATGCAATAACATTCTCGTGATTAAAAAACAGTATAGATGTATTCATCTATACTGTTTGTTTTTTACTTATAACATTCCTACTCTATCCTTTCCTCCTAAAGATTGCGTCAAATAACTTTCAAACTCCGCTATTGTTAATAACATTTCAAACAGCATTGAACGGCGTGCTTGATGTAACAGACTTCGCTGCCTGATTTATCTTATTTCCTCATCGAGTAAATAAAGGAAGATTTAGAACTTTATCGTATCGATTAGTTTTTGCGACTGTTGCAGTCTTATCTACAGCTTTTGATGCACCTCATCGTATACCTCCAAATAAGTTGCTTACTACTTTTGTTGGAGATCGTGCCGATGTTGAAAAAGACCTGACTGAAGGCTTTGATACAGGAGGTGTAGGCTTATTTTGTTGCACTTCTTGCTTTGTTTTATTAAGTTCGGCTTGCTGCTTTGCTTGAATCTCAGCTTCAGAAATAGTCTTATTGACCTTATTTCAGGTGTCGGCTACTTTTTTATCAACAGGAGATACTGCAGGCTTCACTTTGGAAGTTTTTTTCTCAGGTGTTTTTTTTACCTTTTCACCTGGAGT
>CALDTY010000024.1 GCA_937923605.1 Candidatus Absconditabacterales bacterium | reverse complement strand
TCATCCATTTTATCCATAAGAAGATCTCTATGTTTTGTTTTATCTAAACCTACTTTAGCATACATATCAGTTCTAAATGGCAAAAAGTGATAACGAACGTATGGGTACATTTCTTTGTAGTGCTTATCAAAATCTTTCATATAAGCTATCTTTGCTTCAAGTGATGCTTGCATGTCTGGATTATTACGTCATTCCGTCATATAAAGATGAAGCAACTCTCTTTTTTTGCTTGGATCATCTCCAAGTAGATCTCCAAGTCATTCAAAGAATTTTTCTGCTTCTGCCCAATGCATTTGAAACTCTCGTAAGGTCAACTCACCATATATTCATCAAATTGCTGTAATCTCATCAAATTTTTCGTAATCAACTCATGATTGTGCCAATCAACTATCAAACACTCTACTAGCTGACTCAACATGACCTCCAGATCAAGTTACTAGTGCCTTGAGCACTATCTTTTCTTGTTCTCAGATTGTTTTATCAAGAAGAAATGCTTTCTTTTGTTCTTCTGTCATATAGTATCTATAGGTACTACCAAATTCTTTTTTCTTGGTAATATATTTACCAATTTCTGACATCTTCATGTTTCCAAAGATTGCAGAAGTATAGGTCTTTGCGCTCATAATATCAGTTCTTGCCGCCTCAGCTTCTGGATCAGAGAATCAAGCCATTTCTAGAAGTTTAGAACTTCCACCTTTTACAAATCACTCGCTCTTATCATCACCATCTTTGAAGTATTTAAATGCTTCTTCAAAGTCTCTATTCATAATGAGACGTGGTAGAGTTCAAGCTAGCAATGCAGTCACTCATATCTTTCTCACTTTATCTCCAAGTCCTCAGCTAAACAAATACTGAGTAAATTGTCGTCCATACGATACAGCCAACACAGTCAATCAAACTTTGGTATATGCAGCAATTTTCGGTGCATGCTTTGGATCTGCTCCGAGCATAGTAACAATAGTTGCACTGAGCATATCAACAGATCCTGTTAACCCTCTAAATGTTCCATCAGGCTTCATAATATGAGCCATGACACCAACTGGCTCATCCAATCGTTTTCTTCATCTTTTCAGCTTATTTGAAATAACATTATTTACCATAGATCACACAGCCTCATTTCACAAGGTAGGCTGGCCGTGCACGTTCCATCATCATTTATAAATCTCCATTAGTTTGTTTTTAGCTACTTCTTGAGCATCACATGGCAATCCATGGATAGCGCAAAGTGAATTAACAAAGTATAAAGAAATCAATTGATTTTTGGTCTGAGTATTCTTTGAATTACGGTTATGAGAGTACTTTTCATGAATATGATCTGCGACTCATGGAGTGATCAATGACTCTACACAATCATGCAATAATGATGTAATTTCTGTTTCAGAAAGTGAGAATCATGAAGTATTTTTTTCTATTAGTTCTTTCATTTCACCTATAAATGAAAATCCATCTCTTCATTCTAAGTGTCTTTTTGCAGCTTCTTGCATTGCTTCTTCATGTCAATTTACCATTTTTTCTTGCCCTGTCTTTTGTTTACTATGAACAAAAGTTGCAATCCATCGCATGAGAGTCTGATTGTTCATAGATTCAAATCACACATCAACAGCATTATGTTTTCCTTCTATAGCAACATCTCACCCTCATAATGTAGGCGAATATTTCTTTTGTCTATCAGTTGGGCTTATATAAATTGGGTACCCTACAATTCCTACTTTACCTGCATATGAAGCATAATTATTTCATGTCAATTCACCTTTACAATAATCCCAGAGGAGTTTTTTTTGTCCTTTATCTAAAGATAATCATCAACCTCATAAGCTTGATAAGTTTGATTCAAAATTTCACATAATCTTATCCATGTATTGATCTACATTATGGATGCTTGGACATTCTCCACAAAAATCAATTCATTTATTTTGACCTTTATCATATTTTCTTAACCATGCCGCATACTCCAATCATCGTTGATTAGCCTGTTCCTGCATTTCTGACATCATACTATAACACAACAATTGTTCCAACGATTCTCCAAATTCCGCATGATATTTATAATTTTTCTTAAGTTGTTTTGACGCTCTTTTTAGTTGTCTTTTGTTTCCCCAAAGTTCCTTAAGCATAGCTTGTTCTTTTTTCGCTAGTTTTCTAATTTGTTGCGCTGCATTAAGATTATCATTTTGGCATATTTTCATGTACTGTTCCACATATTTTCTTTGTGGTTTTGATAATCATTTCAATTGTTTTTCAAAGTTTGGCCCTGTACCACCAGAGGCAACAAAAGATTGTGCCAATCTATTGAGCTCTGTAGTTGTAAGTACTCATTTATATGCATCATGGAGTTGTTTCTCTGATTCAGTATTTTCTACTTTTTCTACAAATTCATCATATTTTGGTCCTGGATCTCATTCTGCCGTTACCACAGAATGATTTGGATTATTATTTACTACATTTTTTGGATCCACAACATCTACTTTATCAGTTCATGTTACAGCGGATGTAGTAGCAGCTGGATTTGTAGTTGTAGTTGCAGCAGCAGATCATGAAGTATTGAGTTCTGCAGCTGACACTATTCTTCATTCCAATGTCGCTATATTAGCTCTATGCTCGACATTCTCTTTTTCCATTCTCTTATTATCAGCTTCCATTTGTTTCCATTCTGGAGTTTTTTTTAGCCCATTTCTTTTATTGATAAGTCATTCATTCATAATTTTATTATTACTTTTTATTTTATTCTCATTTTCTGTGAGTGCTTTCTTCTTTGATATTAATTTTGTATATTCATCCACAAGACTTATTTGAACATCCAAATCTCTTTTTTCTTGAGAATTTGTTGTCATAGCTTTAAGTTCTTGTAAGTGTGGCTTTAAATCTAATGTTAGATAAGTTGAAAACTTCTCTAGTTCATCTATTTCATATCATGCTGTCTCCAATCTTGAAGACATATCTGCAGATCTTTCACCTCATTTTTTAGCTTCTTCATGGTTGAGTGAAATCAATATTTGTTCTGCCTTATCGTCTTCTCATTGTAGTACTCTTTGAAGTTTTTTCTTAAGTTTTATGTCATCAGCATCAGCTTTTGGGTCAAGCTTAGCAATTGCATCATTAATACTTCTGATTTCTGTAGCAATATCTTCTTGTAAACGAATTGTTGACTGTCTCAACAATGCTATATCATCCAATTGATATCATTTTCTTTCTACTTCTTCCTTCTTCTTTTGAACTTCACTGACTTGTTCTCCAATATCATCTGGCAAAACCAATGCCTCAATTTCTCTTTTTGCTTCTTGAAGTTGTGTCTTATAAACATCAGTAACCTCTGTTTCAATATCTTCTTCTATATACGTAAACTTACTTTGGATATATCATTCCATATCTTGAATAAATGATTCCCAATCTCATGTAGGATTTTCATCATCATCGTAGGTTACTTCACTCACTACAGTATAAAATTCCTTTGTAGTTTCATCTTGATAATAAGCTGAGTACCCTTGTGAAGATTGTAGATTATCTACTTGAGCCTTATCTACAAAAAATCTTCAACCAATGATTGAACCAATTCTATCTAACGTGATCTGTGTTTTTTTATCTTTGATAATTTGTTCAACATCAACCGTATCATCATCTTCATACTCTGCTCTAATCTCCTCTTCTAATGTTGATATATCGTCTTTCAATACTCCTATTTCAGCTGCTGACAAATCGAAAATTTGCTTTACCGAAATATTTTTATCGGCATTTGTTATTTCTGTCGCTGACTGTCTTAGTCATATCTTTAATGGATTACTCATGTTCTTGTACAAAGAATAAATCTATACCTTATTCTATCAGAAATGAGAAAAATCACGAATTACGGGTATGTTTTAAGTAGATTAGTCTTGACATTCTGTCTTTTTTAATTTCTTTATATATCACTCGCACTTTCCCCCTTATTTCCTTTTTTTCTTCTTTTTCTGATTTTTTCTTGAGTCTTTCTTAAATCTTCAGCTCTTTTATCAATTTCCTTTTGAAGATCTGTTTTTTTCTTTGGAGTTTGCTTCTTTGGTGTTTTCTTTGATGGTTTTTTTGGTTTAGGCTGAGTTCATCATGTATCTCATCAATCTGTAGGAACTCACTCATCATCTCAAATATCTACATCTCCATCTTCAATGTCATCTGAAGTGATGGTTGAGTTGTCTGGCATGATTTCATCAAGAAAAAACCTATCGAATCATCATCACATATATCCTTCTCCACTTCATGACATAAATCCTTCATCCTCATCAATATATTCTTCTCTAATTTTCAATTTCTCCTCTCTTCTTTTATCTAGATATTTTCTAGCAGATTCTCTTTCTGCATCATCTCAAAACCAAGAATCTCGCCTTGCAGTTCCATCATCAAGGATTTTTCATGTCTTATTTAAATTATCAATAGCATCAACAGCCTTATCCGCAACATCAACAGTTCAATCGAATAATCATTTAATATAATATGTAAATTTAATTGAGGGTTTTCGATCACGTTCTGGATTAAGCAAACTATATATATCATAAAACTCATTATGATTTCTAGTATCCTCATCTAAAATATCCCTATATCATGACATATGTCGAAATAGATCTAAAATGAAGTATCTCGGTTCTGCAACATATCTATCATATAACGAACCTACTAGAGGAATACCGCTAACTAATCAAGTGGTCATAATATTATCAAATCACAATCTAATCATCCATTGTTTCCAATCTTTAATATTTTGAGGGTGAAGCCAAAATTTCATTATTCATTTTATAGCATTTGCAGCAGGATACAACCTATGTCATTTATCAATCCTTAATTCTACTCACTTAAATTTAAAAAGATAAACTGGATCTTTTCAATTCATCATTGTCTTTACATCTGGCAGTAGCGCTTGTTTAAATATTTCCTTTATCGCTCCACCTCATTTCTCTTTTGCAAGGTTATTCATCTCCGTGGTTTTTTCAGTTATATTTATTTTTATGGTTTCTAATTCAGTTTCTAAATCATCAAATTCATTTTTCTTTTTGTCTAAATTTTCATCAATCTTTCTTAACTCTCACTTTAAGTCTGAAATCTTAGTCTGAAAATCATTTCTCTTATTTCTTAAATCTTTTAAATCTGTTTCTTTTTGCTCAAGCAACTTTAATAAAACTGGATCTTTTTTCTTTGAACGCGATTTTGAGATTTCTACTTGATACGTTTCAATGCTTTTTGAAAGTTCTTTCATATCTAATACAGTATTAGCAAGTTTTTCCTTAATAGTCTCAATTTCTGCATTTTTCGATTTATATCTATTTTCAATACTCCTGATTTCTTTCTTGATAGCTGGCTTACTATCTTTAATAATCTCTGCTTGTCTAGCTTTATCAAGATTTATTTTTTCTAACATAAGTCTTTTTTCCGATTTAACAGCTAACTCCTTGGCTCAACTTACTCATGCTTTCACATTGGTTATTGTCCCTACATACCCCCAATCAGCGAGCAACTGCCTTTGTTCAACTGTTATCTTTCATTCTTTCACTAGTTGTTTCAACGCTTGTGTTTGGGCATTTCTTTGTGCAACAGTTCAAAATAACACACCTTCTTGATGCATCTTCCATATCTCATTTAGATACTTGTCTTTAGGTGGTTTTATACCAAAATCTTCAGTAAACTGTCTTTTCATTTCTTTTTTCCACTCAGGTTTAGGTAAGTTTGAGTTTTTTATTGCTTGCTCAGGAGATTTAATTTTTCGAGATTCTTTCCATCATTGCTTTGTTCTAACCTCTCAAATTCTTTGTACTTGTATATAAGGAAAGATTGTACTCATATACTCTGTTTGTATATCTTCTCGTTTTTTTATTTCTTGGGCATTCTTCGTTTTTTTGGCAGCAGTAAGTTTTGCTTCTATTTGCTGTGAAGTTGTTCTACGAGGATTAATCAATCAGTATGTATGGTTAAAGTTTTCTTCTACGGTGTATACAGCAGATTTCTTTAGTGTTGCAGTTGCTAAAATTTCAACCTGCATACTTTTTAGTTCATTGAACTTTACCTGTAGATCTGGATGTATTTTTGCAAGATCGAGTGGTTTTCCTTCTCTAAAAAAGAGCATTTTCTTTCAGCTTTCAGTAATGTCTATGTTCTTTTGAGTCAATGCCTTATTGAATTCTATTTCTTTTGCTTGATATACTCTTTTTGATACTATTTCATTCTTAAACTCTTTTGCCTTTCCTACCAAATGACTTTGTGATCTTAGTGCTCATATAAACACGGCATTAGATACAAATTCCTTAACTGAAGGTTTTTCTAAAAAAGCATCAGTAGCTCATTTGATAGCTTCATGAAAAGCATTTTTATCTCATGATTCTACAGCTCCAAGCACAGCTTCTTGAGAAGGAAAGATAATCCTTTTGTGGAAAGCGGTAAATAATGCAGCTTCTGCTCAGACAGATTTTATTGCTCATCGTTTCCCTCACGTTTCAATTAACTTTGAATGTAGCGATGAATAATCTAATTTTTTTCCTGCGATAGATCCTAAATTCCATTTACTAGCTCTTGCCCACACACCAGAAAATAATATACCTCCACTAACTACGGAGACAGCATTTTCAATTGCTACACGTTTCGAGTCTCTTTGTATTTTGTTTCAAAATTGATCTGTTGTTGTTCGTCCAATATTGTTGGCAATAATGCCTCAAAAAGTTTCTTCTCAAGAAATAACCTGATCCATATCCATTAAAGATCTAATTGATCTATTAATAAAATGAAATGCTCATCATTTTACTAGTGTTTTCCCAGTTCTTGTTGCAAGACTTCATGTGATAGCACCTGCTTTCTTAAGGCCTTTTAGGGATTTATTTATTCTTTGAAACTTTCTAAGCTTGACCAACATTCTTTTCATTTTATAACTTTTAAACATTACTTGAGATCATTTCCCCATAGCAAAAATACTTAACCCAATTGATCATACTTCTTTTGCAAATTTTAATGCTTCACCATTTTTTGCAGCATCTTTTGCTCTTTCAGGTCAGCTCCCATTCTTCACGACTACTTCCCCAGCTGGATACTTAGAAAAATCTAGATAGGTTGGTGATCATGCGATCATTCCTCCAAACGATAACATCTGTAATGGATCTTCATTGGAAATAATTCATCAAGTTCCGTCTTTATTAGCTTTCTCCCAAATACTATCAGGGAAATCAGGGAACAAACGTTTCATGATAGCCAAAGTTATTGGTCATTGAGGAAAAAGTTTTTTGAGTCATTCGATCATTTTCAAAGAATATACTCTTGCTAGCTTGCCTCTTTCTGTATCATCTACTCACATCACCAAGTCTGCCAATCATTGTCGAGCGACATTTGGAAGCGTTCATCAATTTAGCATAGACTTTAAAACAAGATTTTCTTTTCAAATAAATTCAAACATTTCTTTATGTTCATCTATAGCCGCTCTAATTGAAGTGATCTTTGGTGATAGTGTCTCTTTTCGGTCAGTTAGATATTTATCTTTAGTCATCTGGAGCATTAGCTCCAATCTTTGTAAGGTCGCCTGATCTAGTTTTACTATTTTATTATTTTGAAATTCTTCTCTAGACATAGACCAAATCATTTCATTAGCTTTTGAATTTCTCACATTGAAATCTCCATGCATATCATTGCCGTTAAATACATCATTCTCAGAAAGAGATCTTCTATTATAATGAGCCTCTAAGATAAGAGGTATTTTATTCATAATATTACTTCTTTTTAGGTTTCTCTTTGCAAAGGAATTATACTCAGTTTTGAACTGAGTAGTAGTATCTTGCAAAAGACTAACATCAAGTGGTGAACTTGTGGAAATATCATCTATTCATATAGCTTTTTCAGTTAATTCTTGAGTTTGTTTTTCAGCTACTCATACAATATTTTCTCAAAGTGCATGAACCGCTAAATCGTGTCTCATAACACTACGAAGGTTAAGCGAATTATATGATTGATCTAAAATCTCCATTTGTTTTGCAACGTCGTGGGCCCCTCATTTTTCCATAGAACTAGTCATTTCAGTCATTTTTATAATCGTATTCATTTCTTGAATTGGCTCATAGATTGCTTGAGCTTCTTGTCATACATAAGATTGAATACTTATTTCTAGTAAATCACTACCTAGTTTCGTTTGATTAATTCGATCTATCAAATCCTGTTCTACTACTGGCTGTCATTCTACATTACTAGCTCTCAATGGCTGTCAGTCAAAAAGATTTAGGAATCCTCTGCCAATTAGAGCTGTTTCAGAATCTAAAATTGGTCCCATACGCACACGTTGAATATATTGATACATGTCGTTTGCGATTGAGTTCTCTTCTGTTTCTCAATTTTTTTCATACTCTTTTTCCAAATACTGGATAATCGGTGATGATGCCGTCCAAGAGAAGATCGGAGCAGGCCCAACTTTGCCATGTGAAACATCATCTTCAGAATCTAAAGCTATACTATAAGCTGTTCGATATTTTGCTGGATCTTGTTCTGCAAGAGTTACATCAACTTCTCACATTTCAATTCAACTTGAGATAGTATTTATCAAGTTAGTAAATTCTAACTTTTTTAGATCATCAACTTTTGTTTTTTCTTTGATCTGTGAAACGATTCATGATAATGTTGATGCTGTTCTGTCTTGTGTGTTTGGCAATATTGTTAGGTAGGTTTTCAATAAGATAAAGAGATTATTAGTAATTGCAGATCCATTTTCTTCAAGAATTAATAGATCAACTCAAGTGACATCAATCCAATCTCATAATGTGTCTGACGACAAGGTATATATTTCTTCTTCTGATATTTGTGTAAAATTTTTCAAGAACATCAAATCATTCTGACCCGGTAGAAGCGAGATCAGCTGAGAAGAAATTTCTTCAAGACTAGGGTTATTTTCTATATATTCTTGAATTTCAGTCTGTGTAACATCAAGTTTTACTTTCGTTAGATCAACAACATCTTCCGCATCAAGTTTTTTTTCTACTCAGTTGTGTAAGGACTCATTGTTCTTAAGAGACTCAGACATAATAAAAAAATACCAAAGTAAATACTAGTATAAGTATACGTTTGGCATCTCTTTTTGTCAAAATATGATCTATTTATTCTAATACATATCTCCTAAAATCTATTTTTCGAATGAACTTTAAACATAGCCTCCAAAACTCATTCTTTGTGCAGTACATGTATCCCTATTTTTTGGTCTAGTGTAAATGAATCA
>CALDTY010000023.1 GCA_937923605.1 Candidatus Absconditabacterales bacterium | reverse complement strand
GGTGGAGCCAATCCCTAAAACTAGTCTCAGTGCGGATTGTAGTCTGGAACTCGACTACATGAAGTTGGATTTGCTAGTAATGGTGGGTCAGCCATACCACCGTGAATATGTCCCTGTTCCTTGCACTCACCGCCCGTCATATCATGGAAGTTGAGGTTCTTTGAAGATACACCCTGTGTATTGAGAAGAAAATCAATGACTGGGATAAAGTCGTAACAAGGTATCCCTACGGGAACGTGGGGATGGACCACCTTTCTAATATAGAGTGATTACCGATCTTCGGATCAACCTGTTTATCATATTCTGGATGGCTTTTAATCCAGTGATAAGCGAACTCCAACAGAGGAGTTCTCAAACCAAGTCTGTATCAAACATCCGTTTGTCACATAGTTTTGTCTCTTTCTCTTAATATTGATAGAAATATCAAAAAAATCTGCCCGTGAGGTAGATTTTTTTGTTGTCCAAAGAAAATAAAAAAAGAACATCTGTTCTTGATTTTGCTATAATTACATTTACTATGATTTCATATGAAAAAAGAGAATAATATAGCATATATTGATGGACAGAATCTTCATCTGTGAACAAAGGTAGCCGGTTGGCAGCTTGATTTTTTTAAGTTTAGAGTGTATTTGAAAGATAAGTACAAGGTCAATGAAGCTTATTATTTTTTATGATTTCTGGATGAGAACGAAGAAAAATTATACAAACATTTACAAAAAGCTGGTTTCATTATTGTTTTTAGAGAGCATACAGCTAATTTGAAGGGTAAGAAAAAATGAAATGTAGATGTAGATATTGTCTTTGAAATGATGAAATCCTTACTAGAAGAGCAGGAATTTGATAAAATAGTGTTAGTGTCTGGTGATGGAGATTATATAAAGCCTGTGAAATATTTAATCAAGAGAGATTTATTCAAGAAAATTTTATTTCCCAATAAGAACTATTCATCTTTATATAAACAGATCCAAGATAGGTATTCTGTTAATATTAGTGTAAAAGATGTGCAAATGAAAATTAAGTATACACAGAAAAAGAAGAGAAAAAAGAAGGCTGTAAAAAAATGACAACAAAAAAAAGGGACGGCCTAAAGCACGAGCACTTTTCGGAATCCCTTTCGTGGTAATACAATATTATAGTACTGAAAAGATGAGAATATTGCAAGTGTTTTTATAGATAAATGATAGTCTTTTGTTCTCAATTAATTGAGATTTTTGAATAATTTGTTGATGTCACATACTTTTGACCCAATAGCAACTGAAGCACTTAATCTCATGGAGAATTCCATGACATCACTTTTTTTGACAGGAAAGGCTTGAACTGGTAAATCAACTCTCATTAATCACTTTATAGAAACGACGAAAAAAAATATATTAGTGCTTGCACCAACATGAGTTGCAGCTGTGAATATATGATGAACCACTATTCATTCATTTTTTGGATTACATCCTGGAATTACACTTGAAGAAGTAATAGATGGAGACTATGGAATGAATGCACTCAAGTGGAAGATACTCCATAATTTAGACACCATTGTAATTGATGAGATTTCAATGGTAAGATCTGATATGATGCATATGTTGCATTTAATTCTTCAAGATGTCTATTGAAATGAAGAAGCGTTCTGATGAAAGCAGATGATCTTAGTGTGAGATCTATATCAATTGCCTCCAATTGTGCGTGGTATAGAAAAGAAATTTATCAATGAACATTACTGACATCAATATTTTTTTGCACCAGAGTGTTATGACTCACTTAAAACGACTACAATTGCATTGGAGCATATTTATCGTCAAGAAGAAGCCGAGTTTAGAGATATTTTGAATAAGATACGTCTAGGATTGCAGTCACAAGAGGAGTTGAATATACTAAATAAACAAGTTTGATCTATTGATAGTAACTCAAAAGCTATTTACCTAATGACTACAAATGCTGATGCTGCTTTAATCAATACACAAAAATTACGTACACTATCTACACAAGAGTGCCGTTCATTTTCAGAAATAGAGGGCGATGTTCCAAAATCTATGTATATGAATAGCAATGAGTTGGTGTTTAAAGAATGAGCACAGGTTATGATGTTAGTAAATGGTAAAGAATATAGAAATGGGACAATTGGTACGATATTGGAATGGGATTCTGAACAAGAGATAGCAATTATTGATATACAATGAAAACATGTAGAAATTGAGCCACACACATGGAACATTCGTAAGCCAGTATATATAGAAAAGCAAAAGAGAATAGAGAATGAAGTCGTGGGATCTTATACACAGCTTCCATTTAAGTTAGCGCGAGCTATTACTATTCATAAATCTCAATGACTAACTTTTGATAATGTTATTATTGATTTTGGGAATCGTGTTTTTGCAAATTGACAGGCATACGTAGCTTTGAGTAGAGCAACAAATCTATCATGATTAACTTTAGTGAGACCGTTAGCAATGAGAGACATAACATGCGATAGTGTCGTTCGTGAATGGATGATGGATCAAACAATAAATGCACGTGAACAGATTATCCAAGACGCTATTTTAACCCAACAACAACTGAGATGTAGATATCAAAATTATAGGAATAATATTGAAGATATCGTAGGTACTCCTCAAGAAAGTAAAGAAATTATAAAATCATGAATAGATTTTAATTGAATCACAATAGTAGATCAACACGGAAAAGAAAGAGTATTAAATAGAGAAAGAATGTTTGAAATAGAGCTGATGTGACTATCTTAAAGATATACTTAAATTTTATTTACAAAAAGTCTATGCAAAACCAAGCTCCTTTATTCCCGCCTCCTTGATCAATATATATCTCAGATGAGAGAATTTTTTTGAAAGATATTATTATAGATAGAGGGTCAAAATATAGCGTGGTATTAGATGCGTTACACCCCTCAAGTGATCCCCAAAGAAAAGCAAAATTGTTTTATCATGACCTAAAAAAAGACAAATTTCATGCGAAAGCTACCCACAATAGTTATGCCCGAAGATGTGAAAGAGATGATGGGTTTATAGCTGAATGATATTATGATGATGGAGAAAAAGGTGCAGGAAAGATAATATTGCGTGAGATGAAAAAAGCGAATATCTTAAACGGCATATTAGTTGTTGTTAGATATTATGGCTGAATAAAGTTAGAATGAGATAGGT
Organism: Candidatus Absconditabacterales bacterium; assembly: GCA_937923605.1. Lineage (GTDB taxonomy): Bacteria > Patescibacteriota > Gracilibacteria > Absconditabacterales > Absconditicoccaceae > JAHDCT01. Next base: position 30,745 of record CALDTY010000023.1, on the reverse strand, counting down.
TTCGTCACGTAGTTGATTCTAGCAAGTTAGTGATTGATAAGCTGAATTAGTCAAATAATAAGTAATGAGTAGTATCTACATCAATTCCTTTACCAATTCTATGACAATCTATTTCTCTGATTTCAGGAAGGATTTCTTTTATAATATCATATGTTTTCTTAGTGTAGTCGTCTATTTCTTCTTTTCTATTTTTTTCAACTTTAGCTTGGTGGAATTTATATTGCATGATTTCACTAGAAATGCTTATCGCTAATGATCAGATCAGTGCGATTGCATATGGAGCTATATTAAGAATTTGCTCTTTTTTATCTTTTGAGGTTCTTTTTTCCATATTGATTAATCTAGATATACTCTATCTGAACTGAAAAACAGATAGGTTAAAAATAAATAGCCCAACATAATGTATACTACAAATCATATAAAGAAGCCATAATGGAGAGTGAGGTTATATGCTGTATGAAGTAAGATTCCAAGACATAGTCAAGCAATAATACTGAGAACTTGTTTTTTTCAGGTCCATCTAGATGCTACATATCAAATTGTTCCAGTGAATAATGCGTGTCACAAAAATCATGTTAATCATCTACTTATCGCAAGATTGCTTGCGTCTGAGATAGTTTGAGTTTCACGAATAAGGTAGATTATATTTTCCCCAAAAGAAAATCCTAAAGCGATAAATATGCTGTATAAAATTAGATCGTTAGTAACTAAATGTTTTCTTAGATACAAAAGATAAGATCAAAGAAATTTTAATATTTCTTCATGAGCAGCAAGAATAGTATATCAAATTATAGATGCAACAACCACCGAAGTGTGTAATCAGAAGAAGTCAGTTTGAATTCAAATTGATGAAAGCAAAGTTGGAAATAAGAGTAATCGTAAGGCAATCATAATTCATCATATAAATAGTAGTATTTTTGTACTCGATTCTTGATTACCAAAAAGTGTTTCTGCTACCCAGAGTCGTAGAGAAAAGATGATTCGTGTTATACAAACTCAGATAAAAATTCACATATAGTTCATATTTATAATAAGTAACCATGTTAATAAGCAAGTTTGTTAATGGAGCAAGATCAACTACAGATTTTTTCCAAAAAGGATTTACAATCTAGTATCACTTTTAAAAAGAGACTGTACTTTGGAGCCTCTTTTTTTATAGTATTGCAATCATAATTTATTTGTCAATATGTGAGTTCTAATGATTATTAGAAAACTTCCTCAACATCTTATTAACCAACTTAAGGCAGGAGAAATTGTAGAACGTCCAGCTTCAATCGTAAAAGAGCTTTTGGAAAATGCATTGGATGCTTGAGCTACAGAACTATCTGTAGAAATTCAAGCATGATGAAAAAAACTGATTAAGGTTAAGGATAATTGATCTTGAATGTCAAAAGATGATCTACTTCTTAGTATAGAACGTTATGCAACCTCTAAAATTGATGAGAGTAGCAACTTGGAAGCAATTGAAAGTTACTGATTTAGATGAGAAGCCTTAGCTAGTGTTAGCGAGGTAAGTATATTTAGAATTCAATCCAAAACGGAAGACACCCAAGATGGGATTTGATTTGAGTTATATCGTTCTGAGTGAAGATACTCAATAAAAGAAATCCCATTTCCAAATCAGAGTGGGACGATTGTATATGTAGAAGATGTCTTTCATCATATTCCAGCTCGTGAAAAATTTCTAAAATCAGATGCAACAGAACGGAATTATATAAAGACATTATTTTTACAATATGCTCTAGTGCAGCGAGATAAAAAACGAAGTTTAGTAAAAGATTGAAAGCAGCTGTTTATGTTTCCACCTTGCTGAAGTCTTTTGGAAAGAATCTTACAGGTGACGAAGAAAGACCGGGAAAAGAATTTTAAACAGGTTGAATACAAAGATCAACAATTAGAATTATATGGTTTGGTAGGAGATGCAAGTTTACATTTTGCTACAGGTCAATATTTTTGGATTTTTGTGAATGGACGTCCTGTGCAAGATAGATTATTAAAAAGAGCAGTTATGGAATCATATAAAAGACAGATTGTCCCATGAAGTTATCCTTTTGTGTGCTTATTTGTAGAAATTGATCCAGAACAAGTTGATGTTAATGTGCATCCTAGAAAACTCGAAGTCAAATTTTTAGATCCTTGAAGTATATATACCCGTGTAAACGAAACGATATCTCAATTAATATGACATCAAAAAGTAAACTACGCATCGTTTGCAAAACCAGATATTCAAGAACAACGAAGTACAGGAGACTGAAATTGATATAGAACAAATCATTGAGCTGGCATGACTAAACAAGAGTTACATTCTTTGAAAGAGGTAGGAACGATGAGAAATGGATGAATGTTTGGAGTCCAAGATGTAGATAGAATCAGTTATGTCTCGAGACATGACAATGAGCCTCAAGAGTTAGTACAGTTTGTGTGAGAAAATGAATTATATAAGTTAGTAGGACAATTACGAGATAGCTATATTCTGCTAGAATCTTCTCAAGCATTGATATATATAGATCAGCACGCTTTGGCAGAAAGGATAGCGTTTGAGAAAATGAAGTCGACGATAGCACAAGATTGATTTCAGTCAGAAGTTTTGTTGCAACCTTTGAGTTTGGAAATTCCACACGATGTAGAGTTAGAAAAAAAGTTAACACAGTTACAGAGTATATGATTTGATGTTTCACTGTTGAGTGATTCTAAGGTTGTGATATATGCATTGCCTCAGGTCTTTCACCAATGGAAAGTAAATATAGAATTGATTTTAAATCGAGTACGATCATCTTCTGATGATGCCCTTCAGGGAATGGATTTTTTTGGACTGATGTTAGATGAAATAATAGGGATGAAAGCATGTAAGGCTTCAATCAAAGCTGGACAAACCTTAAGTCAGCAAGAAATGAAACAACTTGTACAAGATTGATTTGAATATATATCTGGAATGTTTGTCTGCCAACATGGGAGACCTAGTGCAGTGAGGATAGAGAAGGGAAATATTGATAATTTATTTGAAAGACATTAGGATATTCTTAGAACTTGCTAAGTCGCACAAAATACATATAAAATAAAAACAGAAAAATTATGTATAGAGAATGCAGGAACTTTAACTTTTATTATATGAGATTTTTGAAAAACGGTTGGAAAAGTTTGTCCAAGGAGACATCTGAACAACATCTTTCACTGCTTTAGAGTCATCTACTTAAATTGAACGAAACTACTAAACTCATTTCATAAACAAAATAAGATCGTATGAACATAAATAGATGTAGAAATTATAATTTCTACCGTAAGCACTTTTTGAAAAGTGGGGGGGTGAATATATCTCTTGAGACAATCAGAAATCATTTTTTAATCTTATGGAAAATCCTATTCGAACTTGAAGAAAATACTTCGGCTGGCGCAGCTATCTTCAAAAGTTCGGCATGTATAAATATAACTAGCCGTTCATATTTTGGATACCCTAATTCAAGTATTAATGTTAAAATGGATTTAGATAATCGCTCAATACACTTTAAGGAACAAAAGGTATTTAGTTTGCCAGGTGTAGATTTCATATTATCTGAGCCACCAATATGTGAGAAAACGAATCAACCAATTGAACAGCCTGAAATACTTGATAAATATTTTATCAATAGTTGGTATACAAATTATTCACATATAGTAGCTCATGTTTGTAGTTCAAGTACTCTGAATGAGGAACAGTCGAAAAACTTCTTATCTAAACTTAACATAAAAACATGAAAATTAAACTTAAAAAATCTGATCTAAGAAAAGCACTTATTATCATGTTTCTCTTAGATACTGTTCTTTCACGAAGAGTTGTTTCTGAAGTACTTGGGATACATTTCTTAGCTGAATATGAAACTCTAGTGAGAAGGACAAAAAGAGTTCTAGAATCTCTTGAACATGATGCATTAAAAGCAAAAAATCAAGAACAATCGACAAAATTTAGTGAAGACAGAAAGTTTCATCTTGAACAGTTTAGAGGACATATGCAAGATTTAATCAATGATCATGCTGATATACAACTAAGAGCTCCAGAGGTAAATAGTATTTTAAGAGATTATAATCTATCTGGTTTGAGAATAGTCCGCAGTTAAAAAGAACAATAATAAAGTATTAAAAAAGCCTCTCATGTTTGAGAGGCTTTTTATCTTTTATTTAGATCTGATATTATCTTCTAGTTCTTTTTTTAGTTTGTTTTTCTTGGCAAGTCTTATAGAGCTAAAGTCATTGATGATGTCTGGAAGAAATTCTTGAAAGTCTTCTTCATTCTTAATTTCTTTTTCTTCTGATTTACTTCAGGTGACATATATCTTGATAAAATTATTGGTTCATCATTGTAATTCACTAGATTTGATTTCAAGACGATAAGACTTTAGTAATCACTCAATATGAGTTGATGAAGCAACTTTTCTTGTTCATAGACCTTTTTTAAAACTAATTCTCTTTCTAGAGGTAGTTAATATATACCATGAAGTATCGTCATTAGGATCTTGATAAACAATTTGTGAATTCTTATATCAAGATATATCTTTTTTAGTTTCATTGTACCAGTCAAGTGTAGACTGGTCAGCAAGAAAATAGCCTGATTCTTTATTATCTAGTATTTCATTATGTTGATTTTCTGTTGTATTTGGTTCTTTTGGTTTTTCTGAAAAAAGTCGATTAACTCATTTGAATGTACCAAAACCTGTAGCTAGAACACCAGCTGTTGTAAGTCAGATTTTACCAATGAATTTTCTCCTATCATTACGTTTCTTTTCTATGTCACGTTCTTCAAAGTATGATCTTAAACTATCTTGGTTTTCAAAAAATTTGCTTGAGTAGTATCATTGAATGTCGTAAGCATTAGATAAATCATCAGGTTTATTTTTTAGAACTTCATACATGTCGGGCTGAAGCTTTCCCTGATATGGTTTAATTAATTTTTCTCGATCACTTTTTTTATCTATACTTGCTAGATCATTTAGTTTTTCAAACAACTCGAAAAGAATTTTGATGTCATCTTCCTCAAACTCCTTTCTTAAACGGAGTCATTCTGGTTGAGAGTACTCAGTTAAATATTGAGATGGTTTATTAAATTCAGAATTCATAGGTGAGTGGATATATAGTAAAATCAGTACACATCTTTATATTATAAATATAAATAAAGTCAATATAAAAAACCACTACTGTATAGTAGTGGTTTTCTTCTTTTAGCTATAGTATTTTTACTTTTCTTCTTCTCAATCAACCATATCTTCGACAACATCTTCTGCTTTGTCAATCATATCTCAAGCGACCTCTTCTACTTTATCAATAATTCAGCTTGCAACTCATCATGTAGCAGCATCTACTTTATCTGCAACTGCAGATACAGCACCTTTTGCCATATCTCAAGCTTTATCTATAGCTCATCAAGCCATATCCGCAACTCATCACATCAAACCTCATGCTAATCATCAAGCTCACTTAACGGCATCTAGTGCTCATCAAGCAACAGAACCAGCAGCGTCAGCAACTCATCAAGCAACAGAACCAGCAGCGTCTACAGCTCAACTAGCAACAGAACCAGCAGCATCTAGTGCTCATCAAGCAACAGAACCAGCAGCGTCAGCAACTCATCAAGCAACAGAACCAGCAGCGTCTACAGCTCAACTAGCAACAGAACCAGCAGCGTCTACAGCACCCTTGGCAACATCTGTGATTCAACCAGCTACGCTACCTACTGCTCCTGTAGCAGTACTAAGAGCTCATCAAAGCATCTTGTCTAACGAAAAGTCTCATGCTCACATAAATAGTGTCAGAAGTGATCATATTAGAATGAATAGTAATTTTGGATCCATTCCCCATCCTGTTGCATTCCACGCAAATATCATGATGACAGCAGCAATTAATGCAGCATTTCTTGTTTTGTATCATAAGATAAGAGCAGCACCAGCTAGTATTTCACCCAGTGTAGCAATCCAAAACCAAATAGTATTTGGAATAATTTCTAAGAAAGGAAGTAGTTGTCCTGCAGCTCAACCTACGAAATCAATATTTCATGGCATCCCACCAAATTTAGCTAGTCAAGCTAGTAATAATAATATACCAGCTACAACACGGATTATTCAAAGTATTTTTTGCATAATATAAACGTATAAAATAAATAAAAAATGTATACCTTATGATTAACGTTAAAATGTGATGATTTTCAAGTAGTATTATGCTTGTTTCGGTAGTGTATGCTTTACAAAAACAAAAAAATCACTCGTGGTGAGTGATTTTTTGATAGTATCTAGTAATTACATTGTTCTTAAGCGTCTTTTTGTGATGTTATGTCACATGATCCTCATCCACACTTACAATCTCAATCTTTGCATGATCAACAGCTCGATTTGCTTTTGTCACAACCACAACTTCAGTCTTTACATCCACATCATACACATGCTCCCATAGAACATGCTCAGTCTTTACATCATCATTTGTTACATGGACATCATTTACCACATATTTTCCAACATCAAGGTCCACAAGCTAATACTGCAAGTGCTCAAATTGTTACTAAAATTAAATTTGTATTGAATCAAACTGCATTCCAAGCAAATATCATAATTAATATTGTAAGAATTGCGCCAGATCTACTTAAAATTCTACATCAAGAGATAAGAAGAATTCATGCTAGGATCTCACCAATAGTAGCAATTCGTCATCGAACGGCGTTTGAAAGAAATCAGAGAAATGGTAATAATGCAGGAGCTGCGCCTCACAGCTGAGACATTCCTTCAGATCATCATCATAGTTTTGAAATTCAAAAGTACAACATTGCAAGTCATGTTAGAATACGGATCACTCACATAACTTTACCACATCGTGGAGAATAATTTTTCATTTAAAGTAAATACAATAATAAAAATCTTAAGGTCACTATAGTAGTTCATAATTAATTTTCAATTTCTTTTGTTAGATTTATTCACTTAAAATCTCTTTTTTTTCTTTGGTATATGCATACAAAGTATGAGTCACCTTATTTTTAGTCTCTTATGTAAATATATGATTCAAGAAATTCAATCAGTCGATGCTGATATTTTCAATCTAGTAATTGCAGAACAACAAAGGCAAGCTACGTGAATGGAGTTTATAGCAAGTGAAAATTATCAATCAAAAGCAGTTTTAGCAGCACAATCAAGTGTGTTTGCAAATAAATACAGTGAAGGAACCCCTTGACGTAGATATTACTGAGGACAAGAGAATACTGACAAATTGGAACAACTGACAATAGATAGAGCAAAAGCAATTTTTAGGTGTGATCATGCAAATGCACAAGCTCTAAGTGGAGCTGCGGCAAATGTCTGTATATATGCATGATTGTTGGAGCCAGGTGATACAGTTTTAGGAATGGATCTAACCCACTGAGGTCATCTTACTCATGGTCATCCTGTCACGTTCATGTGAAAAATATTCAATTTCGTTCGTTATGGGATGAAAGATACTTCTACATGAGAAATTGATTTTGATCTCATTAGAAAGATGGCTCATGAGTATAAACCAAAAATAATATTAGCTTGATTTAGCGCATATCCTAGAGAATTGGAGTATGAGAAGTTCGCAGAAATTGCCCAAGAAGTCTGAGCGGTAGCGATGGCAGATATGTCACATATATGATGATTGATTGCTGCAGGTGTTTTAGCAAATCCATTTGATGCTGGATTTCAAGTAATGATGACAACGACACATAAGTCTCTCAGAGGACCAAGAGGATCATTAATTTTAAGTAAATGAACAGTGAGTAATCCGCTTAAGAAACCAGATGACACTATAGAAAATATTCCAACACGTATAGATAGAGCAGTGTTTCCAGGCGTTCAATGATGACCACATATGAATACAATAGCATGAATAGCTGTGGCTTTACATGAAACTACTCAACCAGACTTTAAAATGTATGCTGAGCAGACGTTGAAAAATGCAAAAGTTATGGCTGAAGAATTTTTGAATCTCGGATATAAGTTAGTTACATGAGGTACTGACAATCATATGATAGTAGTTGATTTTTCTGAAACTAATTTGAACTGAACAATTGTAGAAAACGCACTTGATGAAATTTGAATAAGTACTAGTAAAAGTACAATTCCAGATGACCCAAATCCACCATACAGGCCTTCATGACTTAGAATTGGAACGCCAGCTATGACAACAAGATGACTCAAGGATGACCAAATAAAAACAGTGGTAGGACGAATGGATAAGGCCTTCAAAAATCACGACAATCAAGAAGTATTATCTACATTGCAAAAAGAAGTTGAACAAATGAGTGCAGCGTTTCCAAGTCCATCTTTATAGAAATTTAAAAAGTTCACTACAATTGTAGTGAACTTTTTTTACATGAGTTAAATTTTCTCATAGTTTATAATGGCAGGAATTTTAAAGTAGAAATGAGATGTGCCTCTAAAGAATCTATTTTGATACATGACATATCCATTTCCTTTTTCTTGCACCTTAGGTACACAAGATTCATTTTTGAAGTAACAATTTAGCCAGTAAGATCCGTCATCTGTTACTACAGCTAATTTAGAATTAACTGGCATGTTGATCTTTATCGTATCCAGTCTGCCTGTAACATATTCCACTTTTAGTGTCACTTCTTCTAGTGCACAATCTTTTACTACAGTCTTTTTTGGCGATTCTTTTTTGCAAGAAAATAATAGTAATATTAGGGTAAATAGTAAGATTTTTTCTAATTTCATTTTTTTGTTTTTTTATTTATAACTATTTATTTTACATTGTCAATAGTTTGCATTATTTTTAGTTTGGTTGGTAAGCAAAAGTAACCACCTTGATTATCTTGTTGATATTCCTATTCTAAGGAACATTGAGTCATTACGTCATCATGAATCTCGAAAAACTGTTCTGATCAAGAACTAAAACAGACATATTAAAATACCTTGTCTTTCGTAGGCAATGAATTTCTGTCCGTGCGTTTGAAACTGAATTGACTCGGTCATTTCCTGCTATAAAGAAACAAATTGACCAATTGGACGAAGCTTGAGTAATTCGTGTAGTTAAGGATAATAATAGGCGATCTATTTATATGATAGATGGTATTGATGAATACATAAAAAATATTTTCTTATATACTCTCAAGTTTGATATATCAGCATACTTCGAAAGTTTATCTCCTGATGTAGATAAATATTTTTTGTGAAAATTGTTTGGAAATGATTTTGATATGGATCTCGTTATTGTACATGATGCAAAAGCTAAATCGAAGATACCGGAGATGAAAGAACAAATTACACTTATCTTTCGTAAGTATTTAATTGAGATTGTGAATGTTGTGTTCATGTCATCTGATGAATTCCAAAAACGTAATAGACTCGCAGATAAGTTTGTTCTTGCATTAATGACAAGTGCAAAACCACAGCCTGAAGTTGACTAAATATATCACCTATACAAAAAAGCCATACTCAAACAGTATGGCTTTCAAATTTTAAATTTAAAAATTTTTATAAATGAAGACTAATAAGTATAGAGGGCCAACTATAAAATTCATTTTAGTCATCCAATATTCGAATTGTCCTGTAGAGGTAGAATTCCTTATGGTATAAACCAAAGAACCAGTTTCTAAAAGTATGATAGATACAATAAATAACTTCATTGGTGTCACTATTATTTGACTGCGATTGCATTCAATGCAATATGTGATCATAAAGCAAATAACAAAGACTATTAACGATAATTTAAACCAAAAATTTGGATCATTATTGATTTTCTTATTTACTTTATCGCGAATACTAGTTTTCTTTCTAGGCATCGCGATGCTTCGTTTCATTTTCATATGTTTGTTTTGATAATATTTTATTACATAATAAATTTCCAAATTTAACTCCTATAGTAGATGGCAGTATTATGGCCAACAGAAGTGTTGTACTAAGCTGTGAATCTCTCAGTCCAGAGATTGATAGACAATATTGAAAACCTATCCATCCTGGAGTGACAACAAATACAGCACCAAAGTAGAATATAGCAGCTCTTTTTGTGTATTGATTCTGTAGGCATGAATCCCACCATCTGTGAAATGCTTGAAATATAACAGATAGAGCAAAGAAACATATACATATGTATATAAACTCTAAGATAAGGTTATGCTTCATAATGTTTGCTTTTAAGATTTTATTAGGTTATATATAAATTTCCAGCCAATAAATGGAGAAACAAGAAGGCATATCGTCGTTGATGTAATTGAAACAAATAAGTTTTGATATGTAATTTGTACACTACTAAAAACAATATTTCCGCATGTGAAAAGTATCAATATTCCTGGCACAAAAGGTAGAATGAATGAAATTCTTCTTAGAAATATTTTTACATATTTATTTGTTAAAGATCGACTAGTAAAATGTATGTGACAATTGCTGTATAGCAAGCAATCACAAAAAAACTTAGTGTATATGGTATTATCATGATTTTGTTTTTTCTTTTATATTATTTACTGATGAAATGTCAAATTACATAGATTTTGACTATAACTTACTTATAAATCACGAAAATAGAATTTAAAACAAAAAAAAGTAGAACATGGAAGTTGACATGAAAAAAGAAATCAAAACTGTAGTCAAAGAGAGTCAGATCATTAATGTTATCATTACAAAACAAAATGATGTTCAAAAGATAGATGACCCAACTACAACTCATTTGATCTTTCAAGATCTCACTGAAGATGTAAAAATTGCATCAGAGTATGGATTTGATGAGATCACAATTCAAGGCACAATTAATTATCAAATCCTTTTGAATAATATACTTGTAAGCGGTGATGTTACAATCTCTTGTAAAGCTACTGATCAAATCAGATTTGATAATGCTAGAATTGGAGGGGTAGTTGATATTTCTAATTCAAAATTTGAAGCAGGATTCTTTTGTGGAGGAGCTTACTTTGAAAAAGATTTTATTGCAAACAACACAGTAATTGAAGATTATTGCTATCTTGAAGGTCTCAGAGTAGGTAGACATTTTAATGCTAATGAGCTTGTATTGTGGGAAATGAATATCCAGTCCTCATTTAATATGATGGTAATAATGGGAAACTTTATTATTTCACGAAGTCGTTTTTATGGATTTTGTGATATGAGAGATTCAGTTTTTTTAAAGAAATTTGAAGCAAATGAAGCTGAAATCGATGATATTGTTATGAATCGATCTCACATTATTGGAGAAATTACCACCAAAAATTCTAAGATAAATGGCATAAAGCTAAAGAATTATCCATCCCAAGCTGAAGTTCGTTTTCTAGAAAAATTGCCACTACATTTATTAAACACTTGTGAGGTAAAACAGAAAATGGAATGGAAAGTGTCTTATACCACAAGCTTATTTGGAGGCAGATCGATTACACATCATTTCCTTCCTTATCATCAGGATTTTAATCCAGACCCAAATAAGTATGTGCACAGAGGTAGTTTCATAAGGAAATTATTGCCAAATCTTGCATTTCTTTCGTTTACAAGTAAGCAAATTATTAAACGACAATTAGAGATCTGGGGAATAATATAATTTCATATTAAAAGGCAGATCCTATCGATTTGCCTTTTTGTTTTACTTTTATTTTCCTCTTGCAAAATCCTTCTCCGTTCTTATATATTAGTCACATGGGGAATCCCATTTTTTTTATACAAGAAATTTATTTTATCGTATATAATATAATATGTTAAACTTTTTTTATGATAGTATCGAAACCCTTAAGAAAGTAAAAAAACCAACTAATGCAGATGTGATAAATCTTACGATTATTATCTTTTTGGTTGTTATTATTGCTGCATTACTTTTTGCTCTAATGGACTGAATATTTGGAGAAGCATATAATATGATCTATGAAGGATTAAGTAGTATGCTAGGTTGAGGAAATAGTGGGGCTGCTGCAGTTGCAGATCTAGTTCCAAGTGTTGAAATTAATCCTGCTGAAGTAGTAATTGATGCTGATGTTGCTCCGACTCCAAGTGCAGTTGAAGCTGCAATTGAAGTCCAACCTAGTGTTGATGTAGCTGAGTAAGTTGGTCTACTTTTATACAAACTTTAACCTTAATCTAACCTATGGCAGAAGCAATTGATATAGCAAAACAGATTGAAGATAATGAATATAGATGGTATGTTCTAAGTGTAAACTCAGGACAAGAACAACTTGTTGTAGATAACCTACAAGAAAGAGTAAGCAAACAACAAATGGAGACTGAAATTATTGACTATCTTAACCCTGTTGTAAATGAAGTCTATTACAAAAAATGAGAAAAAATCATAAAACATACTAAATTGTACCCATGATATGTCTTTGTGAGATGTAAAATGAATGAGAAAATTTGGTATATTATTAGAAATACACCTTGAGTAAGATTGATTGTATGAGCAGAAATTAAGCCTATACCATTGACTGATAAGGAATATGATGAAATGGTGGCTTATATTGAAGAAAAGAATGCTAGAGCAGAGTTTGCTGTTCCTTTTCAAGAATGAGATGTTGTTATTCTAAGAGACTGAGATTTCAACGGTATGAAATGAGTTATTACAGAAATAGATCCAATGAAATGAATGGTATATGCAAATGTGGAAATCTTATGAAGAAATACCCCAGTAATGGTAAGTTTTGATAAAGTTGAAAGATCAGCTTAAAAAATAAAGATTTTTAAGTTTACACGTTATTGTATGAACGATTCTAAAAGAGTTGCTCGATCATTGATAGTCTTACTTGCTGCACTTTTATTGGTGTATGTAATCTTTTTTGACGTGCATTGAGATTCACTGCGTATCACAACAAATCAACAAGTCCAAGATCAGGATTTTTCACTCACTTGAGAGGAAATTGATAGAATGGTGTATATCGACACCACCAATCAAATTAGCAACAACAATGATAGCGATGCAATTTATTTTCCAAGTACATATCAAGATAGATCTGATCTAACAATAACAAAACCAGATTCCCAGCTTGTGCAAGCGCAAAATAGTAATAAAGATCCACTTGTTGTAGAGGTTATAAATACTGCACCAGTGCCTTATGTTGAAAGTGATACGGTCCCAGATGTTGTTGAAGATGTGCAAGGAAGAAGATTTTATTCGACTGATTTTTTGTTTTGAAATACTGCAAATTCACCGACAAGTATTAATGTATGAAGTAGTGCTAATCCAGTGTGAGTAAATGCTTGAGTTAGTAATACGACAGTACCTCAACAAAATGTAGTTGTAAATACTCAAATTGATCCAGCTCCATCCAATGCAAATACGGATGATGTGGTTGGCATACAGTTAGCAAACACTCGAGTGTGGGATGGTATGCTGACAGTGTTGCAAAGTCTTGAGCTTGATGATGACGTTGAATACATTCTCAAAGACATTAATAATACTCACTATATTTATTTATGAAAATGGGCTTGAGATATAAGTGCATTAGTAAGTTTCTTAGATGGGACATCACTTGACATCACTGATCAAATTAGTATACAAAATAATCAATTATTCGGCTCTAAGGTAACAAAAGTGACCTTACCATCATACAAGAGAAATCTAAAAGAATTAATGATTATCTCTTTTGGAAATTGAGATAGTCGATTTCTACAAATTGATAAGGATTGGTATAATCAGTTACAGAATAAGCTGTACATAAAGGAACAATTTGAACCATATTACTAAATATTTATAAATAACATTAAAATGTCTCATAGAAAGATAAGCACTTATCTAGGTATAGAATATGAAGATAAGGTAGGGGAAAAACACCTTGCCACCTTGCCTGAGTGATCTATAATCGAATTGATATGAGATAGTAACGAGAATAAGTTTGACATTATAATTAAATCTTTATGAGAAAAAGAAGACCCAAGTGAGTTAGCATTTGATAAGCAATTCTGTGATTATAACATCATTTTAAAATATGAAGCATGAGAAATCCACTCAATTTCAGTAGATAAATCACTGCTTTTCTTAGATAAAAATGAGAATTGATTTCCACTGCGATCGCCTTCAGTCAGAGCACAAGATCCATGATTATGAGAGACTCCTATAAAAACAGACATTCCATTACAGCCTATTTTATAATCGTAGATATGATATTGATATATCTTAAGAAACAAAAGATAAGGATTTTGTTTCTTAAGATCTGTCGAAAGAGGATCTACTTATGTGGAAGAGTATAGCTCGTTTGTACCACTTTTAATTATTATTTAAAAACTATGGCAGGAAAGATTCAAGTACAATTCACACTGCATATGCCAGCGTGAAAAGCAACTCCGGCACCTCCTATTGGACCTATTCTAGGTCAGCATGGTATTAATATTGGTGAATTTGTAAAAAAATTCAACGATGATACTATGGAGACAATGCAAAAATATGGAGGAGCAGAAATTAAAGTACCAGTAGATATTACTGTTTTTGTGGATAGATCATTCAAAATGGAAATACATCCGCCTGTAACATCTTCATTGCTTAAATATAAAGCAAATATCAAATCTGGTAGTGGTGAACCAAATACTACTAAGGTAGCTACATTATCTGAAGCAGATCTAGAAGAAATTATAGATATTAAAATGCCTGTTATGAATACGAACAACAGAGATTCTGTTAAAAAGAGTATTATAGGTACAGCAAAGAGTTTGGGGATTGAGGTTAAATAAATGTAATATTTAACTTCCTCAGAATCAATCATTTTTACATTATCCTGCGGCAGACTAACGTCGTTATGACCGCTTTTATTCTTATTGATATTAACAATGGCAAAGAAAGGAAAAAAATTTAAAGAAGCTAAGGCAAAGGTTACTGTTGAACATCAATACCCACTAGCTGAAGCTATAACATTAGTAAAAGAAGTTTCATATAGTAAGTTTGTTGGAACTCTTGAGCTACATATTTGGACAAATGCAAATCCAAAGTACAATGATCAAATTCTAAGATGAACAGTTGTACTACCAAACGGTACTGGAAAAAAAGTAAGAGTTGCTGCATTTGTTGGTGATGAGGCTAGAGATGATGCGACAAAAGCATGAGCTGATCTTGTTGGTAATAAAGAACTTATCACTGCTATCGAAAAAGGTGAAATGGATTTTGACATCCTAGTTACTACAGCAGATCAAATGAGAGATTTAGCAAAAGTTGCTAAACAACTTGGACCAAAAGGGCTGATGCCTAGTCCTAAGGCTGGAACTGTAACAGCGAATCTTGCAAAAACTATTGATGAATTGAAGAAAGGTAGAGTAGAATATAAGTTAGATAAAACTGGTAATATACATTTAGCAATTGGTAAGCTTGATTTTTCAGACGAACAATTAGTAGAAAATGTGCAATCAATATTAACTTCTATGGAAGAAAATAAACCAAGTTGAGTAAAAGGTAATTTGATCAAAAAGATTGTCTTGGCACCGACAATGGGTCCTGGAGTACAAGTTGCAAAGTAAATATTTCTTACTCATACAAAAGAATCTTTTTCTTCAATGAAAAAGATTTTTTTATTATATATCATATTTTATAATAATTGGTTGCTGTCTGTCATTTTCTTGCGATTATATTTGTTTTTTTAGAACACTTTTCCTACAATATATTTACTTTAGTCTTTACTAACAGATGAGTATTCCCCATATTGTTTTAGAAGAAATAGAACAGCTAAAAGCTCAATGAGAATATGAGAAAGCTTTGAAAAAAGTGAATTGATTATTATCTCGTGACCCAACCAATAGAGAAGCATTATATCAGGTAGCTGATATCGAATATAGAAGATGAGAGATCTCAAAAGCTGAGAAACCAGTAGATTTTTTGTTGGAGACAAATAATGAAGATGCTATGAGTTGGTATATCAAAGGAGTATTAGAAATGGAGAAAACGAATCGATGAGGTGCAAAAGAGAAATTTCAAAAAGCTTTGGATATGTTAGAACAGGATAATCCTGAAATCATGAGATGTTATGGGTTGTGTGAGTATTGGTCTTGAAATAGAGAAGCTTGAATGTGATATCTCATAGATTCTCACAAAATAAATGCACTTGATGCTGAAGTTATTCTGAATATTATCGAAATAAGTATTTTGGAAAAAGAATTGGACACTGCGAAAGAATTTATTAGTTATTACCATAAACATAAAAAAAAACTACAATGTTTCGATAGGGATGAAAGTTATTATAATGATAAAATACTCTTGTTTGAAGAATATTTAAAGTGATAATAGATTTTTACTGTAAAATATTTATTTGAAACTTGTGATGCAAAATACAACTCGACAAATGATTCGTTCATCTTGGCCCCAAATGATTTCTTTGATTGGTATCATTAGTTTTTTGTTGTTTTTCTTGAATTTACTAGTTATTGTATCTTATAATACATGAGTTTTCAATGAAACAGTTAGAGATAAATTATGAGTTTATCTATATCTGGATGATGCAGAATGAGCTAAGGATATTGTCTATTCTCAGGCAATAGACATGAAGTCTGATCTTGAAAAAAAAGGAATGAAAGTCGATTTTTATTCAAAAGAAGATGCCTTTAAAATTTTGGAAAACAGGTTACCAAATGTTATAGATAACTTTGAAAAGTACGGTATAGAGAACCCACTTCCACCAACCTTATATATTCAATTCAAAAATGAAAAAGACTATTCGAATCTCAAAGATATTGTCTTAAAATACGAAGATGTCATAATAAACTTATCGGATCTTGAAACAGAATGATTTTCATTTACAGAGCAAGAACGTAGATCAGCAAATGTAATCAATCTAACTAACTTCATTACACAATTTGGATATTTTTTGATTCTCATTGTGTTAGTAATAATTATTGCATTTCTCTTATTTTGACTCAAGATAACCTTCTATCGTTTTTGGGAACAAATTGAAGTAGAGAAGTTATTATGAGCGTGATATTTCCATATTAAAAAGCCGTTTTTGATTATGTCAGCAATGGTGTTGGTGATTGCTTTTGTGCTGATGTTACTCTATTTTCTATGATTTTTTGCTCTTTTGAATAGTTATTTTGTTTCAGTATTTAATTTGCCAGCCATAGAGTACTTATTCCCGCTTCAATATATTTGAGAATTTTTGCTCTGGGAGTTAGTGATTTTAGTGGTATTGTGAGTTCTATTTTCTCGATGATTTTTAAGTAGATTAATTTCAAGGGTGTAATTGACATTGTTTTAAAATGAAATTTAACTATTGTCTAACCTAACAAAAAAACAACATAGTATGAAAAGAATTTTGTTCATTATCTTAGTATTTAGTAGTGTTTCTACATATTCTCAAATATCAACATTGTCTGATATTCTTGATGGAGATAAGTATGCGTATACCTATGCAGTTGCTTCTAGAGCAAGTGACACAATACTTTATTCGAAAAAACAAAAATTTGAAGTTATACATAAAGGATATCACCTTTATATTGATTGTATGCTTGTGGGAGAAACGACAGGCAATATTTACTTGCCATTATTAGTGTATAACCCATATACAGATGAGATCTTTGAGAATATAATCTACGGTCCCATTATGATGGCTGACCACATCAATTTATCTATAATTATCAGTCCAAGTGACACTTTGAAATTCCTATCTATACAGGACTTTGAACGATTTACGTCATATTGTCATAAGATTGACCAAAACGAGTCTAAAGTATCTTTAGAATAAATAAAATGAGTATTTTTAAAAAAGCAAGAATGTTATCTTCTTGCTTTTTCTATTATAGCATTTCAAATAACCTGATCTCAAGAATACAAAACAAGTATTTGGCCTGGAGATATGGCACGCTGAGGGTCGTTAAATTCTACAAGTATTGTATCGTCAATTATTGATATGATTTTGCAATCCTGCATTTCTTGACCATATCTTATTTTTGCTTTACAGGCTAATGGTATTTCTGGTGCTTTGCAAATTCGATGAATCTTACTTGCTTCAAGGGTAGAGTGCATAAGATCTTTTTCTTGCTGCTTGCTTACAGTAATAGTATTTGAGTTTGTGTCTTTTTTAATCACATACCATGGTCATCAGCCGAGTCACAATCATGTTCTTTGACCAATAGTCACGAAATGAGCTCAATCATGTTCTCAGAGAATATTTCCATCGGTATCAACTATGTTTCAAGCCTTTTTAGGCAATGCTTCTTCAAGGAAATCTTTGATTGGCACTTTTCAAATGAAGCATAATCCTTGACTGTCTTTGCGATCTGCATTTGGTAACTTGATGTCATGAGCAATCTCTCTCACCTTTTCTTTGGTGAGTTCTCAAAGAGGAAAATGTGATTTACTTAGCTGATACTGATTCAGTCATGAAAGAAAGTATGATTGATCTTTGGTTTCATCAACTCAAGCAAGTAATTGAAATATATTATTTTCTTGGTGGATGCGAGCATAGTGTCAGGTAGCTACTCAATCGCATCATAATGTTATTGCTTCTTCTAAAAATAATTTAAATTTAATCTCAGAGTTACACAAAACGTCAGGATTTGGAGTAAATCATTGTTCATATCAATCATAGATATACTGAATAATTTTTTCATGATATTCTTTGCGAAAATCAAAGATAATGAATGTTGAGATACCTAGATGCTGAGCAACTTTTAGGGCCATATCTCTATCTTGTCTTGTATGACAGTTTGGGTTTTGTTCGTCAGTATAATTCTTCATGAAACCGCCAACAATGTCATATCATTGTTGTTGAAGAAGGTGGGCTGTAACTGCTGAGTCTACTCATCAAGAGAGACCTACTAAGATGCGTTTTTTCATAATTATTTAACAATAATATCGTTATTACTTCATAAATCTAACCTAGAAACTGCATTAAAGTCAGAGTAATATTGTTTAAGGTCTAATAGCTTCGCAAGCTGAGAATCTAGAGATTTATCTAGATGAAATAGAATTAATTTTCATTTATATGTGATATGTAGTTTTTGTCATCAGGGAATGTATTCAATGTCACTTATGTCTTTTCATTCAACAATGTCTGTTATATTGTTAATGATTTTTAATAATGTGTCGCTATGTATATGATAGAATAGTCCATCTAAATTTGTTAGCTCATCAGAATCGGCAGGCAGTCTTAGTTGCATAAGTCACTCTTTTATACTGTCTGCAGCTAGTATAGGGTAGGCCTTATTCTGCCGTACTACTCGTTGATTATTTTTGTTTCATAGAATAAACTCTGGAATATGGTATTGAATACTTGAAAATATAGTATTTTTTTTATCAGTCTTTGAAATTGTAATTGTGTCAATTATTGGAAATTCTTTTTTAATATATGTATTAAATTCTCACTGTTTCGTATAGGAGTAAGTCTGAAAGTTTACTCACGAGAAATACGAAATAATTCAATTTTCTATTTCTTTACTATCATACACAGCCTTACTTTCTTCAGAGATAATAACATTTTTCACAATATGATCAGGGTTAGTAAGAATGTTTTTGTATATATATCCTCAAAGTAAAATAATTATTGGGAGTATTCACAAAAGTAACCGTCATCGTCGAGGGACTTTTTGGAATGGATTTTTCTTAGCACGCTTTCTGATCTTTTTTGGTCCTTCTTTCTTTTTCTTGAAGCGCAAAGGTATTTTTATCATTGATGATTCAAATAATGAATATAGTTACTTAGTTCATAAATATTGTAGCGAAAAGTAGTGTTAGCAATACTCAAGCCAATATTCATCAAATTACTTCTCAAACTGTATGTCATAATCTTTCTTTTAGGTGAGCAGTAGATTTATTTAGTTCTTTTTGTATCTGATTGAGTGAGCTTGCATGCTGTCATGCTTCATATCTTAAGTTTGCAGCATCATACCAAAACAAAAATGAGAAGGTAAAAGCTATTGCAAATTCAATTGACTGCCATCAAGCTATAATGACCACAAGGGTACAAATGCTTGACGCTATTCCACTATGTACAGAAGGGAATCATCAAGATCACCATAAAGATGCAATATTCACTTTTTTCTCAACGGTATAATCAATTAACACTTTTATTCATTGTATGATAAATCATACGCAAAGTGGAATAAGAAAGAGAAATTTCATCTATTCATGTATATAAAACGTGTTGATTAATAAATTTTACTATAGAGAAAAACTATTATTCTTCAATAGGTATGTTTGATATAATCTATTCAAAGCTTGCTTTCAATACTGCTAATCGTATCTTTGAGTAAATTTGTTGACGTTAATATAATGACATGTTTTCAATAATTCTAGTAGTAATTAGTTTGTTTATATTGATCGGAATTTTAGCGATCTCGCTTCTTAGGTGATGGTGGATATTGTTTTTTGGTGCGCTATTATTAATGTTTGGTATCTGAGCGATGTTCAGTGTGAGCATACATGAATCCTTTGAGTATACTCGTAAATTCTTAGACGCTCCGTCTAATTATTTTTACTTCTTTGAGCATATAGAAAAATTCATTTTATGAATTGTAGTATGCCTGATTGTATACTTTATTCCACGATCATTTATTAGGAAGAGTAGTTATGTTATATTTTGATGAACACTAATACTAATGCTTGCCTTGTTTTTTCTAGGTGAGGATTTTAATAAATGAGCACGTTTATGGATACAAATAGCTGGTAATACAATTCAACCTTGAGAATTTTTTAAAGTCTGAATAGTCTTCTTATTGACCTCTTGGTTGGTCAGAAAGAAAAGAATATTTGACGAAGTTCAATATTATATTTGATTTGCTCTTATTACTGGATTTTGTGCTTGATTATATTTTCTCTTGCCAGATTACTGATCATTGTTTATTATCTGACCTGTTGCTCTCACTTTGTTTTGGTTTTATGGAGGTAAGCGATATTATATACTTCTTACCTTGATTATGTGATTTGCAGTAATGATGTTTGCATCTGCAAAAAGTAGTTATGTTAAAGAGAGAATTGATTATTTCATTGATCCAAGTAGTGACGAAAATGCTAGATGAATTTGATGGCAAACTACTCAAGCACTAGTCTCAGTTTGATGATGATGACTTATTGGAAAAGGATACGGTAAATGACTTCAAAAATTTTGATATATCCCGGAAGCACAAAGTGATTTTATTTTTGCAGCTTTTTCTGAGGAGATTTGATTTCTTGGGAATAGTGTCTTATTAACTCTGTACTTCTTATTGGCCTGGAATGTTATTCAGTGATTAAGAGCCGTTCGTGATCCTTTTGATAGAGGGATAGTAATTGGACTGATCTCATTGATTATAATACAAATGTTTGTAAATATATGAGTAAATATTAAACTGTTACCTTTGACCTGAGTGACACTGCCATTTATTAGTCATGGTTGATCAGCATTGATGGTCAATATGGTTGAAGTTATCCTTTTACATAAAATTATTCACAAAATTAATTAATGATTAGAGAAGAATCTACATGATTTATTTGCAGTGCTTTATGAGACAACTCATATAATTTTTATATGAAAGAAGGAATCTTTGCTACTTCAGGGGAAAAATTACTTGTGATCCACAAAAATGAAATCAGACTAATGAGACCTCAAGAAGTATGAGATGGAATGGAAATTGTAATACTAAAAGAAGAAAATATTGAGCATAAGATTGATAGAGATAGTGTTGTACTATGAATTAGTATCTACGAATGGTTTGATGAAAATACTAGTGAAATTAAATACTATGCTTATTGATTCGATAGGAGCAAAATTGATTGGGTACAAGAAGTATGTAATTTGTTAGATATTCCAGTTCAATTACATATGGAGAAATTTGTTCGCTTAGTATTTAAGCAAATCCAGAATAATACTGTACTACACGAACTTTCATATCTTTTTTGATTAGCTTTAATATATGGTCATTTTGATTTCTCCGATGCATGACTTAAGCACGTAAAGATACATTTGCCATTAGAAGGTTCTATAAGTGCAAAGGAAGATGGTATATTAGCTATAATCACATGATTGCATAAACAGTGAATATATATTAGTCATGATTATCAAGATCAAAAAAATGGTCAGTTATTACAACTTAATATTAACGACCAAGAACTGTTAGATCTATGGAGTAAGCGACTATGAGGTAATGATTATGATTACTCTGACCGTCAACAAATGATCCAAGAATATTTATGAAATACTATAACTATTTCCAACTACGTTTTGAAATTCCTACATAAATAGATACAAACACAGCTACTAATTATCCTCCTTTAACCAATGTCAAGAACTAATAAACAGTGAATAGCAAAGAAAAAAGCGCAACAAGCGAAGCAGAAACTTTTGACATGACCAAAAACAAGATCAAATGATGGAATGAAAAGAGACTATACTAATCCATTGTGAAACACATATGAATGGTTCATGAGGTCGTGAAAATGGGTGTGTGATACTACATCATGCCGCGAAGATCCAGATTGATTTAGGCTCAGACGTAAACCAAGTTGATGAGAACCAACATTTGCACAGATCTGAAAAGGCAGTTGGGCATATAGAAGATATCTTAAAAGAGCGCATAGAATGAGTTTGAAGTAAAAACGATTTGTGCGGAACCACATTAAACTAACATAGGGGGGTGGTGTAATGGGAACACAGAGGTCTTCGGCACCTCGGTTATCAGTTCAAATCTGATCCTCTCTGCCATTTTTACAAATGATATAGAAATAGTTAAATCAAACTTCTAGAGTTTGATTTTTTATTTCATGCATACTTTTTATACTCATGTCAATCTACATTGTAAAATTTAGTTTGAAATAATATTTACAAAATATATATACTATGTGTAGAGTGTAACAAATGTTTTATCTTTTTATCATGTATATGATCGAAAAAAAGAAACAAAGTTTGTGACCAAATGAACTATATCATAAAAAAATCACAGCGCGTGCTCACCAGCAACATATGTGAAATTTATGATCATTATCAGCGTTAAGAACTAAGCTCAACAAAGATGTTTTGGAGACTAAAGAAAAAGTTATAGGAAGAAGAGAGGATTTATGATATATTGAAATAAATAAGTATCCATTGGAGCAACTCAAGCAGAGCATTACTAAGCATGTCTTAGATATGTGATATGAAGATATTGACTCTTGAGATATTTGAATATCTTTTATAGACCGTAAAAAACTATGAAAAGATGGTGAAAGACTTTGAAGTGATATTGCCATAAAAGTTTCACCCTTAATAGGATCATTATGAAAAGAGTATAGAGAAGATTTTATTCCTAAGTTGAAATCTAGGCTACTAGAATCAACAGATCTGTCCAAAAACATTACTGAAATACAAGAAAAAGGTATCTATATCAATCTAACACTTGATGACGGATACCTTTTTTCTTTGTTGAACTCTGTACAAGAGTTTGGATGATTATATGGTCATACAGATCAGTATAAGGATCAACATGTGGTTATAGATTATTCAAGTCCAAATACTGCAAAACGTTTACATGCCTGACATATTAGATCAACTGTACTGGGACATGTGCTTTGAAATATATACGAAGCAAATTGATACACTGTACATAGAATGAATCATGTAAATGACTGGGGATGATTCTGAGTTTTTATTGCATGAATGCAGCATTGGAAGGAATATTATGCTGCAAACAATATTCATGAGAATGAGATGATGGTGCATATTTATACTACTCATAGGTTGGCCCAGAAAGTTTCGAAAGATAAAGAAACATTTAATGATATGTCAGTTTTTGATAAAGAGATTTTAGAATGAACAATATGATGAACTGATACTTATGAAGCATTTAAAGATCGCTTTCAGTTATTTGAAGTGGAATCTAAAAAAGCATTTTCAAATTTAGAAACATGAAAAGAAAAGGAAGTTGAAGATTGGCAAAAAATTGTTAATTGGAGCTTAGATGAATTTCAGCATTTTTATAATGAATTAGACATTCACTTAGATTATGTTGTGTGAGAAAGTCATTATGCTGACAAATGAAAACAGCTTGTGTTGAAATGAGTAGAATCATGAGAAATGGTTTATTATGATGAGTGATTTGCAAATAGAACCATCAGTGATATTAATCACGATCAAAGTCTGACAAAAAAATTTGCCCAACAAATGATAGAATCAGCTCAAAATGATATTTGATCATATGTGGTTCAATTACCAAAGTATGAAAGATATGTAGTTATGAAATCTGATTGATCAACTATATACGCTACACGTGATTTGTGAGCAGTTACGTATAGAATGCAGACTTTTGACCCTGTAATAATAGATTATGTAGTTTGACAAGAGCAGGATGAGCATTTTCAAAAATTATTTGATTCTACTAAACAGCTGGATTATGAAAAAATATCATCTCATGACAGTGTCGCTTTGAACCATATTCCATTTTGATTTTATGTTAATGCTGAAACTAAAAAGAAACTTTCTAGTAGAGAGTGAGCAGCAAATGTACATAAATTAATTCAAGAAAGTAAGCAATATTATGCTAACAAGTATAAAGATTCTGAATTTGATGATGAAGAAATTATCGATATTGCTCAAAAATTAGCCATTTGATGAATAGTGTACAATGATATTTCAAAGACAAGAAAACAAGATGTGCTTATACATGAAGACTTGCAAAAAACTATACAAGGATTTGAAAGTTCATGATGAGTGTATATAGTATATGCAATTTGTAGAGCTAAAAGCGCATTACATAAATTTGAAGAAAATTTTTGACAATGATATAAAGCATTTGATTCTATCACTATACAATGAGCATTGTCTGATGAAGTTATAGCTTTGATCAAGAAAATTCAATCTTGTACAAATGAAATAAAGAAAGCTGCTGACAAAAAAGAACCATCAATTTTAGCACAGTATCTTTTTGAAATGGCGCAAGCATTCAACTCATTTTATGCAAACAATTCATTGATTAGATGATGAGAAAAAGCCGAAATGAGAGCATGGATTACCATGCAAGCAATACAGACTATGCAAAATATTTGTAAAATTTGTCATATTCAAGTGCCTGATAGAATATAAAATAGAAACTTTTAATTCACTATATATAATGAAAACACACTTACTAATGAATGAACCAGATGATAAAATATTCTTTCCAGAAGGATATAAGCATGCTGAAAATGAAAAAGGAGAAAATCAAATAGCTAAAAAAAACGAATGAAAATTGGTTCATCATGAACTTGCTAAGGCTCAGCACAAAGTAATCCAATGAGTGTTATGATGACTAAGTAACATTCAGGTGCATCTCATGCCGTACCCAAATGAGTATAATACAAAATATCTACAGCATAAAGATAAACTTTTGTCAAAGCCTAAGTTTGGTCTGCCTAGAGTATATGACAACTACGATTCAGTATTTACTCGTGATGCATTCATTTCCAATCAAAAGGACACATTAATATTATCTAATTTTACAAACACTGATAGGTTTGAGGAGTCAAAGGTTATCGAGAAACAACTTTTAAAGACATTAAAGAAGAACAATTTAGATAGAAAAGTTATAAATCCTTTAGATATTTCAGACAAGATTCATTTAGAGTGAGGAGATTTTAGATATATACCGAAAAACAACATTTTATTTGCCTGACTTAGCCCCACAGGATCAAGAAATAACGCTGAGTGAGTAGATTTTGTAAGAAAAAATTTCAACATTCCTAAGAAAAAATTTCTTATAGTTGAATCAACTAGCTTTCATATAGATACTGTGTTTTCAGCAGTAACTGATGATAGTTGACAACTTATTTGATGAATTATTTGTGAAGGATTGGTGAACAATATGGACGATGTTAGAGCATTCTTCAAAAAACACAAATTATTTCTAGAAACAGTCCCTTCAGAATTTGGTTGAGACTATGAAAAAGATGGTGATCCTAGATGATGATCAATCAATGCTTTGAATGTAAACGAGCACTTAATTTCAAACTGAGTTTTTACAGATGAAGTCGAAAAAAGATTACAAATAGAAGGTATCAAAAGATATGTAACACCAACTTCAACATACCGAAAGACATGATGATCAGTGCATTGTTTGACTAATCAATTGTAATTTAGTTTAGCTATTGATTCCTATGGAAGATATTATTTCTAAATTAGAACATCTTCGAAGAAAAGGAGCTACCTTCGAAGAAAAATTGCGTATGAGTAAAGCCCAATTAAGAAAACTATTGATGGAATGATATATTCCTCACTATTCTTGTTCCTTAGA
The DNA here is from genome assembly GCA_937923605.1 of Candidatus Absconditabacterales bacterium. Taxonomy (GTDB): domain Bacteria; phylum Patescibacteriota; class Gracilibacteria; order Absconditabacterales; family Absconditicoccaceae; genus JAHDCT01. The sequence continues at coordinate 4,667 of CALDTY010000023.1, read as the reverse complement.
AGAATGTAACATTCGATCAACTTGGCTGCAGAAGGAAAATGATGATCATGGTAATACAATGCTGATAAAAACATGAGAGGATCTTTTGAAAGAATCAAATACTTGTTGAGTAATTATGATGAAACACAATGATGATGTATGTTGATTCATTTCCACGATGGAACTGGATTACACATTGAAGGATGGAAAAAAGATATCCTTATATGAGAGGTGATCATTAGTTGTAAATTCACGTTATAGATGAAAATGAATTGCATCAACACTTATTGCAGAAATGCTTATCACACGTCAATCAAAACCAGTTTTTTCTGTCACAAATAAACCAAAAATTAAACATATAAATGATAAATATGGACTAACTCAATATCTACCAGATGAATTGCCAGATTGACTATTTTCTACTATGCAAAACGTTGCTCCTTTTCAAAATGGAGATATTGTATATGGAAATCGTATGTTTGATCTTGTTTTATCTACACAAAAATAATTTTATTTATTATTTTTTTATGTAATGAAAACTCCAGAATTGATATTAGTAAAACCTCATGACGAATGATTTTACAAAGATTGAGTAAAAAGTAAAATTGCTCAAAAGAAATGAAAAAATGTTGCTGCAAATAGACATACGCATGTACTTGGTGCAGTCGCTAAAAGTCAGCATCAAGCTTTAGTAAGTAACTTAGAAAATATTTCAAGTTCACCTGTTCATGTTTTTGATTTTCCCGACACAAGAGAAGAAAATAATGGGGAAATAGCATATAAGACTAAAATAGAGGAACTAGACAATTCAATTCAAAGTAATGATGTAAAGCGTGTTCTTAATAATCTCTTGATAACAGAGGCTGAACTTCAAGAAGTTTTAACAAAAAATATAAAAGCTAATAAAGAAATTGAAAATATCGAAGATAAAAAGCCAGAAACAGAAGAAAAGTGGATGAAACAATGGATCACAAATATAGCTAATAAACAAAAGAAGTTAGACTCAGATTCATTTGTTTATGTGCGTGATGCATTTCTTTCAAATCAAAAAGATAAGATTCTTATTTCAAATTTTCAGCATGTATGAAGACGTCACCAAGCTGACATGGTGAAATGATTACTTGAAATATTAGTGGATCAATGATTAGAAAGAGAAATCATTGTTCATGATAATAAAATTGAGGCATTTGAATGAGGTGACTTTCGTTATCTTCCTCATGAAAATATACTGTTTGCATGATACTCTAAAAAATGATCAAGAAATACAAAAGAGTGAATTGAGTTTGTAAAAAAACAATTTTGAATTGAAGACGAAAATTATCTTGAACTTTCATGAAAAAATGCATTCCATATTGATACATTTTTCTCAGTACTTACCGATGATCAATGAAAACTTATTTGAGGAATTATCTGTAATGATATTTGTTCAATAGCTTCTTACAATCATGCAAAAAACTTTTTCAACAAAAGAAACTTACCATTATTAGATGTTCCTCGAGAGTACTGAGTAACTAAAAGTGAATGGAATGGTAAAAAATGAGAATATATTAACACTAAACGTTGAGGGTGAATTATTAATACATTACAACTAAATCAATACTTAATTTCATCAGATCGATTTCCGCATGATATAGAAATGCAGATGGAAAAAATGTGAGTAATTAGAAGAGTGACACCTACATCAGAATACTGGAAAGCTTGAGGATGAGTGCATTGTCTAACAAATCAATTGTAGTTTTATTTTTTTCTTCTTATGAAAACTCTAGAATTTAAAGATTATGAAAATATTGCACGGTGATCATCGATTTATTGAACATGATGATGACTAAAATTTGATGAACAAATTGATAAATCAAAATCACTGACATCAGAAGTCATCTTAAAGTCTCTTGATGAGATCGATGATGATGAATATGTTGCATCAATGTATGCTATATGAGCCGCATGATCAGATATTGAGGGAGCGACAGAAACGATCACAAGCATTATTGATAAAGTAGAATCAGATCTTTGATGAAAATTAACTTGAATATTCCCAGTTGAAGTAAGTATTGAATCTTTAGTTGCTGAAATATGTGCAAAGTCAAATATTTTTCTTATTGACGCAGATGCATGTGGTTGAAGAGCTGTGCCTGAAGCGACGTATGATAATTTTTATTTATATAATAAAAACGTAACACCAGTTTATTATTGAAATAAAAATTGAATTAACATGATATTATGAGATATTTGACCAAAAGAATTAGATAGTGTACTTAGGGAGTCAGTTGAAGAATATTGATGAAGTGTTTTTTGTGTAGATCATATTTGAAAAGCATGAGAAATGAAGAAATATTTGAGTTTATGAACAATTTCAAGAAGTATGAAGCTTTGAGAAAAAATTAAGTCATCAAAGAATTCCTTATGAGATATATTGGAGAATAGTAATATTCAAGTTATAGATACTTGTGAAGTATGAGAAGTAAACCTAAATAGAGCAAAATGATTCTTCTGAGGGGAAGTTCAATTAAATACTTGAAATAAAACGTATAAGATTAAAGTGCAAAATGAATATATGCAATGTTTTGATGATAAATGAGAGTTGCTTATAAACTTTCCAGATTTAATTATGCTGCTTAATAATAAAACAAAAAAATGAGTGCATAGTACGGATTTAAAATCTTGAATGTCAGTGACTCTATGTAGTAAAAAAGCAGAAGAGAGGTGGCAATGATTTGAATATACATCAAAGTAATGCTTTAATTATTAGTCATATATCATGATAATTGATTTACATCAAGATTGGTCTGACAATAGTCTCTCCACAACACATAAAGACTTCTTTGCAAAGGAAGACAATACATATGGTCGAAATATGGAATGAATGAATGCAGTAAATCATGTGTCTTTAGAAAAATTAAAAAAGTCGTGAGTTGCAGCTGTTATTGCAGCATTATTTATTGAACCTGAGACGATGAAAGCTGGAGATAATCTTTTTTCTAATAACAATACACCTACACAAGCTGCAGCATATGAGTTATTTCGCCATAATAAGTTTTACGATTATCTAGTGTCAGCCTCAAAATGAGAAATCCGTCAAATCTTAAACGGTGATCAACTAGAACAATGCATAAAAGATTGAAAATTATGACTTATCAAGCACATAGAATGATATTACATACAAGATCCGTCATGAAATATGGACTCATTAGATAAATTGTACGACATGTGAGTTAGATCAATCTGACTAACATGGAATGTAGATAATATTCTTGCTCAAGGGTCACATAAAGAAAAGCAAACACATTGACTAACTACATTATGAAGACAATTTGTGAAAAAAGTTGTGGATAAATGAATGATTCTTGATCTAGCTCATTTATCTAGAAGATCAGTAGAGGAAGCATTAGAAATAATCTCAAGTCCAATGATGGTCTCTCATACTGCTTTAACATCGGATACTGATAATCATAGATTTATTACACCAAAACAAGCCACTCAAGTAGCAAACAAATGATGAATAATATGATTAGCGATCATGAAACATGATGATAATCAATATCCTTTATTAAATACTGACGATTATGTAACTCAATTAGAATCCTTGATTAATCTAGTGTGAGAAGATCATGTTGCTCTAGGGACGGATTTCGATGGAGTAGAAGAAGATCATGTGATTGAAGGATTTAATGATGCGAGTAAGTACCACCTAGTGATAGACAAAATGAAGAAAAAATGAATGACCGAAAATAAAATTGATAAAGTGATGTGATGAAATGCGAAAAGATTTATTCAAGATGTTTTATAACTTAATGTATTATACACATGGAACAAACAACTAAATCACTCATTATGATTGAACCAGCAAGCTTTTGATTTAATGAAGAAGCATGAGAAACAAATAGATTTCAAAACGACACAATGACATTAGAGGAATCTCAAAAAAAAGCTCTTATAGAGTTTAATTGATTCAAAGAAATTTTAGAAAATGAATGAATTGAAGTGATTGTTGTTAAAGATCTAGAATCGCCAGTAACACCAGATGCAATTTTTCCAAATAATCGAATATCCTTATACCAAGATTGAAAAGTTATATTGCATCCAATGCTTGCAAGTAATAGGAGTTTAGAAAGAAAAAATCTAGATAGCCTCATGCATCAATTAAAGGAAGATAATTGATATTCAGTTCAAGAATTACTTTCATTAACTGAACATGAGCAAGAAAAGAGAGCACTTGAATGAACATGATCACTATTGTTGGATCGTGTAAATAAAGTTGCTTATGTAGCTCTTTCTCCTCGTTCAAATGATCAAGTATTAGATGAGTATTGTGAAATGGTAGGGTATGATAAAGTTGCTTTTCATGCAATCAATCCAAAAGTTCCAGAAGACGAAGATCAAAGAATATATCATACAAATGTTATGTTATGTATCTGAGAAGATTTTGCTGTCATTTGCTCAGAAAGTATCCCTAATGAGGATGAAAGAGAAGTAGTGTTAGAGTCATTAACAAAGTCATGACATGAGATTATAGATATTAGTTTAGATCAAATGAGTAGTCATTTTGCTTGAAATATGTTAGCAGTGAAAAATAATAAAGATGAAGCATTATTAGTGATGTCAGAAGCAGCAAGATCATCGTTAACAGAATCTCAAATCACTCAAATAGAATCAAAAACTAGAATAGTAAGTGCAGCTATTCCTACGAT
>CALDTY010000022.1 GCA_937923605.1 Candidatus Absconditabacterales bacterium | reverse complement strand
TCAAAATCATTTCATTCTCTTTTCAGGCAATTCACCGTTCTCATTATAGTATGTCACCATTTCATTAAACTTTTCTTGCATATCTTCTTCAGAAGGCTGAGGTTTCAAATCTTTTCGTCATTGCATTTTTTCTATATGTGCTTTTTTCGCTGTTCTTTCTTCTTCTGATAGAGATGATAATTTCTCTTCTAATCTTTGAGCCATTTCTCCTTCTTTTAGAGTTTTATGTGATTCGCGAAGAGCTTGAAAAGCTTCGAAATTTCAAGATTGCACTACTGCTTCCAATTGAGCTTTATGCTCCTGTTTTTCAGCATGTCATTCTACCATAAACGTGAATTTTTCTTGATCAATTTTTGCTTGTGCCTCAGCTGGTAATAATGCATAGTTATTAGCATCAACTGCTGCTTTTACTTGATCGTGCAATTCTCATCATCTTCATTCTCATCAAAATGCTTGTGTTCACAAATTTGACGTCAGAACAATTCATCCAAATAATGCTACTACTAACATCGCTAAGAAGCTTACTGTTTTTGTCATATCAATAATAAAATAATAAATGTATCTTGTTACAATATCGCATCTAGAATCGCATTAATATCATAACAATCTATTTATATAGATCAACCTTAACTAAAGATGAAATCTTGAAACCTAGGTGCAAACTACTATTAAAAGATTTTTCTCAGGTTAACTTAAGATTCCTGATGCATTCTATATCATACTCATTTGATTGTTTCTATGAATTGTTTTCATATCTTTTTTCTAAGATTAGAAATGTACACATCAAGTTTATTGTCATTATTATCAAATAAAGCGTCAGATCACCATAATGTGTCAATCAATTGTGATCTATTGACCACCATTCCTCTAGCCTCAATCAACTCAATAAAAATAAGCCATTCTTTCAAAGGCAGCACAATTTCTTTTCATGATTTTGTAATGCGGTTCTCATCAATATACACAGTCAAATTTCAAAATACCACCGTATCTCATACATTAGTCCTTTTGATAATTGCATTCATACGCAGCACTAACTCTTGCAAAGCAAAAGGTTTCACTAAGTAATCATCTGCTCAATATGAGTAAGCATCACTTTTGTCATCAATTGTTCACCTAGCAGTAGTCATAATTATTGGCGAAGATGTTTTTGCTCTTATATGTTGGCACAACTCCTGGCCATCAACTCATGGCAACATTATGTCTAAAATGTAACAATCATATCTCTTGTTTAGGATTGCTTGTAGAGCCTTCTCACCATGGTCATATCGATCAATAGAAAATCATTCTGCCTCCAAATATGGAATCACGCTTTCTGCAATTTCTTTTGTATCTTCTGCATATAAGATCATTTTATCATAGCATTAAACTAAATGTAGTTCCCTTTCATTGCTCACTTTCTACAGAAATAGTGTATCAGGCTTGATCACAAAGGCGTTTCACAATAGAAAGTCCTAAGCCATGTCAAGAATTTTGTGATCTTGCTTCATCAGTTTGTCGAAATGTTTTTCGAATATGTTCAACCTCCTCTGAAGAAAGTGTTCATCATGAATTAAAAATATGAACTACGTTTTCCTGTATATTTATTTCTATACTTCCCTCCTTATCAACATATTTATACGCATTTTCAATTAGGTTCCTCAAAATAGTAGTGATCGTGAATCTCGATATCTCTTGTTTTTTAGTCTCATTGTATTTTTTGTGTAGAATTACATTTTTCTCTTTATATACAACCCCATACTCGTCAGCTATTTCATTTACGATATCTGTAAGAAAAATTTCTTCAATGTCTTGGTTTTGCCCTTGTTGTCACAAAAGCATTAGTCAATCGATAAGTGACTGCATATGCTCAATAGATCCAATATTATCTTTAATGAGATTGTCATATTTCTTATTCTTTGCAGCAAGATCCTGTCTTGCACGCAAAGACATAAGTGGTGTTCTTAGCTCATGAGATGCATTTGATATAAACTGCTTCATATCGTTGATTTGTTGACCCAATACTGAAGAATTTTCACGAAAGGTTTTCGCCAATACTGCAATTTCATCATTTTCGGGCAAATGATCGTAATTTCAAATAACATTCATGTTTCAAATATCTTGTTGTGAAATTTCACTATGCAGGACATGTAAATCACGCAATCCTTTTTTGACCAACAATTTACTCAAGAAAAATCATATTATTCATGATAGAAGCACAGCTATCAGTGAAACATGAGCTAAGTGTGTTTGTCTATTCATAGATCAGGTTACATCTTTTAGATACACACTATTTTCCGACTTTCTTAGCATGATTCGCTTATTTTCAATCTGAATGGGTTTTTTTCTAACAACGACATCTTTGAATTGACTATATAACTCATCATTCTTATCTAAACGAATAACAGGAAAAAATCTTCAGCCTACTTTTTTACTAGGGACACGTCAAAATTTAGCTTCAATATTTAATTCGTTACCTATATAATCCATAACTTGTTTTGATTCTGCCCTGTACCGATTTTGATAGAAAATAAGATTAATAAATAAAGAAAGTAGCAATGTCAAAAGCATTACTAAAATACAGAACCAAATACTAATACGGGTAGATGTAGATATTTTCATTGTTTAATACTACTGTTGTACCTTAAGTTTTTCTGAATTCAATATTATTATGAATAAGTATAAAAAATTTTACAATGTTTGACAAAATGCAAAAAAATATTTGTTACTTGTAAATATTAGATAAGTTGTTACATTAAGTCTATATTTATTCTTTAAAGCATATCTATGACTCGTTTTCTAAATAAACTCAGTATTTTTGTGATTATGATGATGTGTGTTTCAAATGGTTTGTTTTATTGAAACTCAGCATACGCCTCACTAGAGAGAGATTATTGCCCATTTGGTGATTACACTTCAAGTTATTTCGATAATGAGTGTGGCTCGCCAAACATTGAGGAATTCTACAGCACTTCATGATGTACTATTCAGTGACAACTAATGGATGCAACCAATTATATATGACTTGAGTGAACATTTTCACTAACTGAAGAGTACCCTTGATTAATTCTTAATGAAGACTGATCATTTGAATGGGAAATTCCTGACTGTGATCCTTGAATTAATGTTTTTAATTATAGTTATTGTGATTCTTGAGGAGTCTTCATCCAAAATATTTGATGAGAAGAACCTACGACCGAACCTACGACCGAACCAATTACTGAACCTGAACCTCAAGAAGAAACAGAAACTATTAATGATGAGACTACCGACACTACAACATCAACTACAGATCAAGTATCACATAAGTGAGGTTGAGGTTGATGAAGAAGTGGCCCTGTGTACATACCATCTACACAAACTACTCCAACTGAATCAATACCTAATCAAAATATCACTACAACATCAATACAAACAATTCTAGCTACCACCAATACAATTGAAGTAAAAGTTGAAGATATTGCATGACATGAAGACATTATTGAAGAAATTATGGTCATAAAAGACACAAACTCAATTGATACAATTTTACCTACAATAGAAAAAATTTCATTACCTAGTTTCTTGCCAGAAACAGGAACAGTTCAAGATTGAATATGATGAGGATGATGAGGATCAGGATCTCCTGAACAATATTGTGTTACTTGAGTTGCTTATATATCATTTATGGAAGAGACTCCAGAATGTGAGTTACCTTGAGCAATATTTGATCCATATATTTGATTTTGTGTGTCTCCAGACATAATAGACAATTGTCCTGAGGGTGACACTAGTATGAGTATTGCTGACCAAATGTGTGCTCCTGGAATATGTATCGAATGATATATTTATAATGAAATTTGAGACTATTGTCTGGAAATAGAAGATGCTGATATATGTCCTGATGGCGACAATAGTTGAGATTTAGAAGACCAAATGTGTGAACTATGAATTTGTATGGAAGGATATATTTTTGACACATGATATCAGTTCTGTGTATTACCAGAAGATATTGATGATTGTCCAAACTGAGACACTAGTATGAGTATCGTAGATGACATGTGCTCACCTGGAGTTTGTTCAATATGATTCATATACGACGACATCAACGACTATTGTGTAGATGAAATGTATGTTGATGATTGCCCAGACTGAGATACTAGTTGATATATAGATGATTGAATTTGTTAACAAAGAAGAACTTCTGTATTAAAAAAACCTGAGCTAAGCTCAGGTTTTTTTTAATGTACAAGTCTGTTTTGAATATCTTCTTAAGTTTTTTTCTTATTTGCTTTGCAAGTATAGTTTGCACAATGGCTACTAAACAAAAGAACAATTTCATGGTGAGCTTGTGACTTACGCACAAACTCTAAATAT
>CALDTY010000021.1 GCA_937923605.1 Candidatus Absconditabacterales bacterium | reverse complement strand
TCATACACAACAAAAGAACAGTTTGATATCATTACTAAGCTAGATACAAAAATCATGGAACTAGAAAGAACAGATGTGCACTGGCGATATAAGAACAAAATTTTTGTTAAAGATCTTTTGAGAGAACTAAAGAGCTCGTATTAATGAATAATGCTTTTGTAATTAATAATATTTATTTAAAAATAAAAATATGAAAAAAGTTGTCTTAGGAGTTGGATTATTGTTTTTTTGAATTAGTTTTGGGTTTACTCAGAGTTGCCAATATAACGTCTCTGTCAATGAAGCTTTTTTTGATCTGGAATGAGAAAAAAATGACTACTGAAATATATACTATGCGCCAATAAGTTTAAATGATCCTAATGGTAAAAAAATTGAATCTTTTGATATAAAGATTCTCTCAGAACATACGGGTAAAACGTATCTTTGAATTCGATGAGCGATGCATTGAGGATCAACGATAGCTCAACCAAATACAAAGAAGATCAATAGCTGAGGAGCAACAGGATTTTTGTTAGAATTTTATCCAGATGAGGATATTGATCCTTCAGATCTTCGTATTGAGTTATCAAACTTTAATGGAGAATGTTGATCTTTAGTGGTAGATACATTTAAAATAAAACCAGATTCACATAAATATGTTGATATAAAAAATTTAAAACTAACTCCTCAATCAAGTGATAAAAACCATGTAATTATTCAATGAGAATTTGAAAATAAATATAATCGTGAGTTGCATCTAAATACTATGAATATTAACTTTAATACTGATGATATAGCGCCATATATATGAAATCTTAAGTTACAAATAGATAATGTTGATGTCCCTATATGAAAGACGTCTATTTCTAACTGAAGTAGCTTATATAAAATTGTAATGCTAGAAAATGTAAACGCTAAAATTGCGCCATATTCTACTATAAATTTCACACTTAGTTTTGATGCATATGCTTCATTTGCTGATAAAATAATAACTACTATTTCTGTAAATACATATGATGAGATGGGTATGTCATTTAGCGATTATACAAAGTTATATAATGAAGAATTTAATATAATTTATAAACAAGATGATTCTAGATTTGAAGTTATGGGAAGATTGTACGATAAAACATCTCCCATTCATTCAGTCAATGTCTCAAAAAAGAACTTACATGATGGTGTTTTTTGAGATCCATTAAATTTCTTTATGGCTTATAATAATCCATGAACACAATCTTTACCCCTTGATTGATGACCTTATCTAGTAAAGTTTCAAGCGTTATGAGTAAATTGAGAAAAAATATGATTAGCAGAATATGTTGCCTATACAGCAGGTAAGGAGAAGAAAATAAGTGAAAAATCTTTGATTTGAAATCCTACTGAAAGAGAAGTGACTCTAACATGGGATACTGAAAAACTATTATGATATAACAATGAATTTGTTGATATATATATAAGGTGAATTTGAGAAGACCAATTTAAGAAAATTTGATTAGCGGCTGTTTCAGAATGAAAATTTACATTTAATGTAGTAAAAGATTGAGTTTATTTAATAAATATTTGAAACAAGGATTGAGAAATAAAGAAGTACGATTTTGACTTTCCTTTAGAAAATTCTGTTAATATTGATGTCACCCCTGACTTATTTTCATTAGATAAAGACATTATTGATTTTGACGTATTACGTACTTTTGTTGGGTCAAAAGTTTTACGTATTACTTGAATTAATGAGGAAACAATGGAGACAACCAATATTCAACTAAGTTATAAGCTAAAAAATCATACGTATACTACTATAGAACCAAAGTCACATACTTATCCTTACACAGATTTTTGGTTAGCTTGACAACAAAATACTGATTTCATGGTTGAAGCTGTAAATGATAAATTTGAGGTTATATCAGAACCAATATATTTCACTTTTAATGAAGCTGAAATTTCAGAATCTAAAACAAAAACATGATATAAAAGCGATATGGATCTTCCAATGGTATATAACAAATATGACTATCAGACAAAAATTATACCATGAGTTGTGAGTTTAAGAAGTGAAATGATTTGAAAAGAAACCATTCGTCTATATCGATATGGAGATGATGATGCAGAGTGATTTGATCAAGTTGTAATTTGATATAACACTATGGGAGAGATTCCAAGGTTTGGTATAGATCCTTTCGTAGATTTAAATTCTATGCCAACTAATCTTATCGGCACTCGACCTAATGATAAGTCCTACGTAGATATTAGAGTTCCAGGCAATCAAGCCTTAGTGTTTTATGCGAAATGATTTTCAAATGATAATGAAATGATTTGAAATCAACAAGAACTAGTACTAAGTGTTGATGAAAATAAATCTTGAGATAATCTTAATTGATATAGTGACTTCGATGCTACGATTATAGAAGATGTTCTTCAAAATTATTTGAATAATATTCTTCAAACAGAAGAGCCTATTGTAAATAAAAATCTAGTTACCAATGTAGTTTCTGATACAGATGATACATGAAAGTGGTCATTTGTAGATGGATGATTACTGCATCCTTATGATCCAGTTGTTGATTCAGATTCAGTAGAGTTATCATTTCATGACGTCCTGTACGAATGAAAATCTGTAGAATTATATACAATATTTTTCTGAACTGAGTCATTAATAGAAGAATCTTTCCCAGAAACAGTAAGAGAATTTATTGTAAAACCTACAATACAATGATCAAAATTGACAGTAAAATTACCAGGTTTAGAGTCTAATACAAAGTATTACGCAATGATTGTTCCTATAGATCCAGGCAATTCAGCAGTTATTCCTTTTGATGTTTCTTCTAATGAATTTGAATTTACAACAACAAGAGAAAGACTAGTAGAATTTGATGATCTTCTAAATAATCTTCTCCAAGAAGATGAACCAAGACCTTTGGTAATTACTCCAAAAACAAGTTTAAGACAAAATAATGTAGTCAAAGTGCTTAATAACCAATTAGTATTTAATGATCCTCAAAATGATAAGTTTACTGCTTATGAAGTTTTACTTAGACATCAAAATAGTTTAGAATATGAAAAATTTGATCTTAAGGTATCTGACAAATTGAATTATGCACTAATGCCATGAGTTAGTTTTGTAAAGATTATATGAGTAACTAATACTTGAGAGAAAATGTTGCTAGATAATTTCTCAGTGAGAGTAGAAGGAGAACAACAAACAGCATCAGTAATAACTAAACAAGTTGTAGAAGCAGTAAAGAAGCGCTTAGAATCATACACAACAAAAGAACAGTTTGATATCA
>CALDTY010000020.1 GCA_937923605.1 Candidatus Absconditabacterales bacterium | reverse complement strand
GTGGTCAAACTACTTCAAGAGATACATCAACAAGTGCAAGAAATCAATGACGCTGATAGAGATCCTGAAGATGTGATGTACGACATACAAAAAATGATTAATTCAATCCAGGACTACGACGAGTAGTCCTTTTCTTTTATCTTAAAAACTTTGACCAATGAAGCTTACTCAAGAACTCCTGCAACAAATGTGATTCCATAATCAGAACTATACTACAGGTAGATACTATGAATGACTTACCAACCAAGAAAATCTCCAAGCGAGATGATATCCAAAACCATTACGGATGACCTTTCATCAAGCGAGACAGAGCTGACTCAAAGTAAAGAAGTGAGAGAAGTGAACTAAGGTTGTGCATCGACAACTCAGAGAAAGGGAAACTAGAAAATGAAAAGAGAAGATTCCTTGTATCAAAACCTATACAGTCTTCAATATCGACCAGTGTGAAGAGCTGAAACCCAAGGAAGCTCCATCACAAAAAATCACTACAGCTAAAGTTATTTGATATACTGACGAATTAGTCGAGGTAGACTTTCAAGAAAGAGAATCCATCCGATGCAAAGATTGTTGATGTGCATCAGATGATATACGAACTGATGATGATCGTCCGTGCTATTGCAGAGAATGTGCAGTACACGGAGATATGATAGAACTACATAAATAAATACTACAGAGTTTCACTTATTCTTTTATTCTTACTTATATTCAAATGACTAATCAAACCTTACAAACTGTACAGATCCTAGCACCAGTATCTTCTATCGAGAAGATAGCTGACCAGTTCAAACTATATGAACAACTCAAGCAATCATTACTTGTAAAGTCTGATCTTGTAACCATCAGATGAAAAACCTTTATCAAGAAGTCTTGATATAGAAAGCTAGCTACAGCCTTCTGAATCTCAATAGATATCACTACTGAGAACAAGGAAGAGATAGACTGATGATTCGTCCGACATATCACAGCAAAAGCTATCGCACCTAACGGCAGATTCTCTACCTGTTGTGCTTCTTGTTCTAGTAAAGAGAAAGATTTTAATAAACTCGAGAACGATGTAAGGGCCACTGCTCAGACTCGTGCAAGCAATAGAGCTATCTCAGATCTTATAGGTGCTTGAGAGGTGTCAGCTGAAGAGATATGAAAGATGCCACCTCAGGTAAGTCATACTTATTCAAAGATAGAATGAGAAGTTATACAGCCACTAACAGCAGCTACTGGTATAAGTCCAGCTCAGATGAAGTTTCTCAGATCCTTAATAAGAAACAAATACAAATGACAAGAGGCTATAGATCTTACTAACAAGATGCCTTCTATGTCTAAGAAGGAAGCTTCAGATCTAATAAAGAGATTAGCAAATATTGATAAAGTATATTCATAACACAAACTTAATTACAGGTTCTCGTGTCATCACTATTCGACTGATTATATTTTTGTGTATACCTAGTATCTAAAAAAACATAGAGAGGACCTGTAAGAGTTTTAGTACTAAAGTACTAAACAAAAAATAAAAAAATAATTTATCTTTTTCTTTCTTCCTTTAGGAAGTAACTGTGTTTTCAGTAGATCTTTTTTTCTTCTTTGGTCTCTTCCTGTTTTTCTTCTGATGTGTTTCGTTTGAGACATTGAGTCATTGAGACAGTGCTTTTCTTACTAGTCTTTCTTTTATGTATAAAAAAACACTATTTTTCTCATAGTGATTATAAGGTGGTGGATTCTTGCAGACAAGAGTAGGCTTACCAAGTAGGTTGAGAGAATTTTAATCTATGTATTGCTCGTCTTCTATTATCATAAATCTCTTCTATATAGCTTCGAAGTTCTAAGTCTTTGGGGCAAGATAGCTCATCTGAGCTATCATTATCATTAAATAACCGCATAGGTAAGGGAGAATTTGGAGTTCGTAAATTAGATATGTTACTTTTGAGGAGACATCAACCAAACATGACTTTTAGTAGGAGCTGTTTGGTTTCAACATTATGTATATTCCAGATAGTAAGAGGGTTTTGAAAGACCCTCAATACTTCTGGCTGAAGTTCGTAAGAACTTTTTTTGTTTGTCAGATTATATATTTCTTTTTCTGTTTCTCTTATTTTTTCTTCTGCTATAGTTCGTCTCTTCTTGAATTTAAGCTTCATTGACTCTGAGTTGTTAGTATTAAGTAGTTCATTCTCAATGCTATTCATCTCATTCTTCAGTGATTTTATATAATCTTTTTTTCAAGATATCTTTTCATCTAGTACTCAGTTTTGTCTTTCAATAACTTTATCAGTGATATGTGTTACTAGATCTTCGATATTACTTCAAAGAACATATTTTTCTAATAAGTTATCTACTTCTTCATGGAGATGTATCGCATTAATTGTTCATAAGTCTTCTGGTGGTGGTATAGGTGAGGGTACCTGTATAGCTATATAGATACCATACCTTTAATAAAATGATTCATGATTCATTTTGGTTCCTAACGATAAATCAAAAAATATATAGGAGTTGGATTCTTTTTTGAATATCAGTATAAAATATATATTTATCTAATTATATGACAATTTGGGAGATATACAATTCATCGAATACTTACACAAATTCATTGTTCAGTCAAAATGAAATGATTTAAGATATGGAAAATATCCTAAATCTTATCTAGATTTTGAGGTTAGAACTAAATTTGGAATGTGAACTCCGGCTAAAATATCTCATATGTCTATACTTGCTGAGAATCAATCAACAAGTAATGGAATATATCCAGTATATCTGAATTATAAGGAAGAGAATTTATTAATTCTTTCTTATGGTGTTAGTGATACTAATCCTCCAGATTTAGATCGAAATAATGATTCTGAAACTATTGCATCATATTTCAATTCTCGCTGATTATCTCCTTTTCGTTATGGTGAATCTTGAGTATTTAAAGTATATGATTTAGATAATTTGCCCTCTAATGATCAACTTATTGAAGATCTTCAAACTATTATTCAAGAATATATAGAGGTAGTTTGATTAAATTCGGATAAGCAGAAAATCCGACTTTTAGCAGCTTGAAGATGAGGGGAGCATCGAGATGAATTTTATAAATGATGATATGCCTGACTGTGATGGTCAGAAATCTGAGACTATTCTACATATTGATCAAAAGAGGATATACAAAAAGCCCTAAAGATAGCTTATGATCTTAAGACTAGCTGAAATAATAATGCATTGGCTTGTTGGGAGTTTGCCCATGTAATGAAGGAGTGAGATATTATTATTATTATTAAATGAAAACATGAATATACTTGATATTGAATAGTTGATTGACCATGTATATATGATGAAAGCAAAGAAAATTATAAGAATATAAGAAAGGTTGACTGGAAAAAGAAATGAAGTCGAGAAGAAAATAAACATCCAATTGTTTTGAAGACACTAACTGATATTACAAAATACCCTGAGTATGTAGATAGACTCAAAAAACAAATATGATTCGATTTTGAAACATTGTCTTATTCATCTTCTAACCTGTCATCTATGAAAAATACTCAGCCTCTTAATCAAATATTATACGGTGTTCCAGGAACATGAAAAACTTATAATACAATCAACAAATCCTTAGCGATCATTGAATGAAAAACTGAAGAAGAAATATCAAAAGAAACGAGAGAGCAAGTAAGAAAAAGATTTGAATCCTATAAAGAAAAGGGACAAATTGTATTTACAACATTTCACCAATCAATTTGATATGAAGATTTTATTGAATGACTAAAGGCAACTAGTGATGATGAGTGAAATATCTCTTATCCAATTGAAGATGGTATATTCAAAAAAATTGCAAGAAAAGCTCATCAATGAGAAATTAAGAATGATAACTTTGAGAGTGTATATAGTAGCTTCTTAGATGAAATTAAGAATAATTGATGAAATTTAGTGCTTGAAACCTTAGTTAAAGCAAAGGAGTTTACGGTATATGAAAATTCTAGAGGTAATATAAAATTCCATGCAAATACAGAGAAGGCTTATGAAGCTGTTTTGAGGAAAGATTATATCCAAAAGTATTTACAAACATGAGAAGTGCTTGATTGGCCATCTTATATTAAAGCTGTATGAGAATATATTAAAGAAAATTATGCTTATGAATTGCTCTGATGAAGTACTAGAGATAGATTTGTACTTATCATAGATGAGATAAATCGCTGAAACATGGCTAAGGTTTTTGGTGAATTAATTACCTTACTGGAACCAAGCAAAAGATTGGGCAATAGTGAAGCAATGTCTTTAACACTTCCGTATTCAAAGGATGAATTTGGTGTGCCTAATAATCTCCATATTATATGAACGATGAATACTGCAGATAGAAGTATTGCATTGATGGATATAGCTTTAAGAAGAAGATTTGAATTTATTGAAATGGGACCAGTAGTATCACTTGTGCCAAAAAATATTTGATCAATAGACCTAAAAGCTGTTTTTGAAACGATAAATAGTAGAATTACATACTTATATGATAAAGATCACCAGATAGGTCATTCATACTTTATGGATATCAATACTAAAGAAGATCTTGATGATGCATTTAGAAATAAAATAATTCCTCTTCTACAAGAATACTTTTACGACGACTGGGAAAAGATACAGATTGTCTTATGAGATCATCCAAGCCAAAAGAGAAAATCAAAAGTAGATAAGTTTATTATTGAGTCTGGTCAATCATCTGACAAAATTCTTTGATTCATTTACGATGAAATTGAGGAATGAAAAGATTATCGTGTAAATAATGCATGGTCAGATCAATCCTATATTGGTATTTATTCTCAGATCGAAGTTGAAGAAAATGAGTAAACATCTGGTGATTTCAGAATATGATTATCTCTACCATAATAAGGATGTAGAGCCAAATAAGAATCATCATTTAGTGGATGCTTCAACTTTTTGATATATTAAGAAGTATGTAGAAGAAAATAATCAACTCAACGAGTTTATAACTTTATGAAGCAAGAAGCTTTATAAAGATACTATACAAGTAAAAAATTATGTTTGAGTACTTCAGACTAAGGATGATGTTGTAATAGAAATATTGCCTAAAGTTCACAGAGCAGAGTGAGATGAGCAATTAAGTAAGAGAGTATTTCTCAAAATGTTAAAGAAATTAATGCAATCACCATTTAAACATATCAATGAAGCGCATCTTCAAAGAAAGAAATTTCCGATTATAGAAATATTTATAGAACTCTTTCTTAAAGAAGTTGATACAGTTTTGAAAGCCTGAATAAAAAAAGATTATATCTCACATCAAAACAATCTTTGATATCTAAAATGAAAGCTACTTGTAGGTGAAAACATAAGGCAGAACATAGTCAATAAAGAGAGATTTTATGTACAGTATGATGTGTTTACTGAAGATGTTCCTGAGAATAGACTTATAAAAACTTGTTTACAATATTTACAAAAGTGTAGTAGATCTCTAAAAAATCAAAAGAAGATAAAAGAATTTCTTTTTGTGTTTGATGAGGTTTGAATAAGTAGGAATCTTAAAAAAGATTTTTCTATGTGCAACACAACCAGTAGGTTGCAACATCATTATATTGAAGTGATGAAACGAGTTTCTTTGTTTCTCGATAAGAAATCTATCGTAAATTTTCATTGAGATTATATGAGTCTTGCTCTATTGTTTCCTATGGAGTTTTTATTTGAAAACTATGTTGCTTATCAACTCAAATCACAGTTTCCTAAACGACAGCATAAAACTCAGGATAGAGCATATTCATTGGTAGAAAATCATAGATGAAAAAGAATATTCCAAATGAAGCCAGATATAGTGATGAGAAACGATCAAAAAACTTTAGTCCTAGATACAAAACGAAAAATGATTAACGAGAATAGTATCGAAAAAAAGTATGACATTTCACAATCAGATATGTATCAACTTTTCGCTTATGCAAAAAAATATAATTCAGATGCAGTTTATTTAATTTATCCAAGATCTTCAAATTTTACACAAGATCTTCCTTCGTTTCAATTCCAAGAATGAAAAAGTTCATTATATGTAGTTGGATACGATTTAATAGAGGATAGAATTACTCTTTATTAAGTGATATGTTTTGAATGAAGGTTCCAAATTTAGATTACTCAAGTTTATATAAGTTTCTTACATCATTATGATTATGAATCATAATTGGATCAATTTTGTTACTAGTTTATTTTCTAACTTCAGATTTTTGAGTGAATATTAGTATTGAAGAATACAATAATTTAATTCAGTCTGCAAAGGATGTATTAATTATAAAAACTATTATTCTAGAGTTCTTGTTAAATAACATTGTGTATATTTTTTGATGACTAATGATTTGATGATTTTGGCTTTTAATTTCTAATGTTATCAAATGGAAGGTCAGACAGAAAGTAAAGGATGAAACGGATGATTACGAACTTAAGAAATTGAAATGAGATGATATAAATGATAATAGAAAGATAGACAATAAAGAGAAGCTCCACGAATACATTGATGAATATGTAGAACAAAATTCATCATGAATAGAGTCTGATCTTTTAAAGCATGAATTTAATGAATTAGCTTCCCAGAATAATATTTTAAAAGATAGAACTCACACTTTATTGCAACAAAACGAAGACTATTCGAAGATAGTTTCGGAATTAGCTGACTACTATTTTAAAACTAAAGCTTGAAAAGGCACAGACACAATAATTGAAACAAAGATCGTTAAATCAACAGTGGATAGTATTAATAATGAGGAAAAAATAATTGATATTATTAAAGAGCATAACTTAACAAGGTATAAGCTACACACAAATCTTGAGATAAATTCAAATTGATTAAGATATAAGATAGACATCTTATTGCAGCCATACAAGGTTAATATGAAAGAGAAGATGATCGAAGTGGTATCATTGCAAGACAAGTTAAATATGGATTTTGTAAGAAATAAAATTGATGCCTTATATAATTTTCACTTATCTTATGATTCTAGGTATTGAAACAGTATAGCAGAAGTGCATTTATTTTTAATATATAAAGATGAATTTAAAAATAAGTGAGACGGGTTTGTTCGTTTTAAGGAAGCAGTAAATGAATTAAAAGCTGAATACTGAAATGCTAGTAGAGCTAAGAAAATTCTTATACGGTTTATTTCAGATATATCACTCGATGATTTAAAGATACAACATTATTTATGAAAAATATAATTTATAACTCTAGGGGATAGGTGCCTCCTTCCTCACAATATGCCCAGAAAACAAACTGCTTGAGGGTCAACATACCCCCCCCCTTAAATACATATCAATAAAAAAACACATCGTCAAGAAATATGACGATATGACGATTGCTAATGAGAAGTAATATAACAAAGTGATGGATTCTACAGATGAGCTTATGAAATCATTGCTAATAAGCGGTTTATAAGTGGTCTTCTTTCTTCATTTAATTCCTGAAGAGAAGTTCGTAATTCATCTTCTTGAGTGCAAATTAAATAAAGATTAATCTAATAGAAGTGAAGGTTGACATGAAATTTATTGACTTATTAAAATTTAAATTTATAGTAAGTACAGAAGTCAGTGTGTACTTCATACTTTTAAATTTTAAAGTTAAATATGTCTCAAGA
>CALDTY010000019.1 GCA_937923605.1 Candidatus Absconditabacterales bacterium | reverse complement strand
TTCTCAATCTCTAGTTACGGTTACAATACCTTTATTTTCGATTGCAGTATAAGTGACACCATCAGCGTCTATAGAAGCTGTTCCTTGTTCTTGCAGTTCATCTTTTATAAAGGCAACTGACCTAAATTTATCTACGTCATTTACTACATATAGAAGTGTCTTTTTAGGTAGGGTAGAGTCACTATTTGCTACTGGGAAGTAAAGATCATCGTTACTATCATAATCGCCATATGGTGAATCTAAACTATAGTCTCTATCAAATCAAGTATTATCACTTAACACAAGTCCGTTAGGGTATTGTGAAGCAAATGTTTCGAATGATTGCACATCACTATCCATATATTCTAATTGTAGATCTGTATAAAATCAAATCACAGATTTCCCAATAGCTTGTGATCGTAAAGATTCAGTTAGGTTATCATACATCAATAAATTTGAATTGTATAATAGCCCTGAAACTCAAAATTCCACAACCTTTCAGTCAAACTCACGATCAAACACAATTGCAGTTCCACATAAAGGGCAAAACGTGATTGCTATGTTCTTGTCTTCTACTGTGTCATTTACTATCTCATGTCGGTTTAGAATATTATATGGATAGAATTTAGCAGTATTTCATGATGTCACTATAATTCATTCTGATGATGCTTGAAGATATCATACTGATTGGGCGTCATACACAGTAATAAATTCTGGATCTGTAAGTGCAGGTATACCATCTTTTGGGGGTCCTCATGATAGTACTTCATCAAGATCGATCGATCTAATATTGGTGTCACTAGATAGATTGAATTTAGAGAATTCAGTTCACACAGAATCATCTCTACAAATTGAAAGTTTATCGATTACAGCTTTTTCAATTTGTTCTAATATTTTTAGAGCAGTCGGTTTCGTTTTAAAACGATCAATCGCACGAGGAAGTACAGTTTGAAGTTTTTCTAACGTAGGTTTACGATCCTCTCGTTCTCATCTAGTAACGAGTCATTCAACCGCACGAGCAACTTCACGATCAGTGTAATCCGCAGATACACATCAAATTCATATAAAACTTACAAGAATTCATGTTGCTAAACTAAGTATTAGAAGAATTTTCGATTTCATGTTATTTCAAATTATAAAAGTCGTAAAACAATCTTTTTTTACATATGGTTGGAAATGCTTATATGAGATCTAATTTTAAGTAATAATTGACTTATTTAAGCAAAATTTTCCTAGACACTTATGCAAAAAAATTATCTTTAAATTTTTTGCTTTACAAAAGCTTCTAAAGTATACTTATTTTATATCTAACCATGTGAAGAAGATATTAGATACTATCTTGAGCTACTGATTCTTTATCTTTTGAATTATGCCATCTAAAGTAGAATAAGATCATTATGATCTGCATAAAAACACTTAGGATAGAACTTATTGCCTGTATTCATGTATCATGAATTGAGACATCATTAAATATATTCAAGACAAAACTTAAGATGCTTATGATAAAACCAAATATTACTATTAAGCTTAATATTAATCACATCATGACTCAAAATGTCTTTCGCCATCTTCAGCGAACCATTCACCAACTTGTTTTCATTGCATCAATAAAGTATTTCTTTTGATGTACCATTACCATGTTGGTAAAAACCCAGTAAACTCACAATATAATTCAAGGAAATATGAAAAACATCACTCAAGTTAAGTTTAATAATCCAACGAAAATAGCGGTAACAAAAATCGGTAGTATTTGAACAAATAATGTACGTATTCTTTTTGATCGATTGCTATCGTTTCAAGTAATCTCATCAGTAACTATATAGGCAATAATTATAAATACTGCTATGTTTAGTAACAGATATAAAACTCACATTAATCCTAGTTTTGGACTAATATTTTTTAGGTCATTAAATCAATCGCCATACACTCAGACTAACTTTTCCATATTGAAATCAGTAGCATTTCATATTTCTCTACTTAACTCTAGTAGTAGGGCAGGTCATTTTTGAGAAATGCTTTGTTCTATAGATTTTAGTATGTCTTGAAGTCATAATATTTCATTTGCATATCGTTGATATCAAGATGATATTACCCATCAAAATAGTCATAGAAGAATAAATTCCATTCGAAATTTTTTGAAGATCTGGAATCAATGAATCCAAATACTTTTTATAGGAGACCCAGAAGTAATATCGTAACTCATTTCAAATAGATAAAGAATTAAATTATTCTGTCACTTCTTCTTGTGTTGCTTCTTGAAGTTCCATTTTTTGTTCTTCCATTTTGTTGATGATGGTTTCACTAACTTTTAGAAAATCACTATCTGAGATGTTTGTATCAAAAATTGATTGGTTTAGTTCTTCGATCTTTTCTTTATAAATTGGCATATAACTATCCAGAGCTTGTTGTGCTTGAGACATCTGAGATCTATGATCACTCACTCTATTTTCTAATCGGTCAATATCAGAAGTAATTTGTTGTAACTGTGCAACCATTTTGTCTTTAGCTTCAACTTCAGACAACATGTTTTCATCTAATTGAGTCTTGCTGGCTTCAATCATTTCTTCCATAAATTTATCAGCTATATCTGACACTTCATTTACTTTTTTTTGAGTAGCTAAGACAAAATTCAGTGCCAACAATGAAGGCATGACTCCAAATACTTTAAATTGAGTTGCTTTTAGTAGAAGCTGTGAATTTCAGTTCATCCTTGCTGCCATAATAAATCTTTGAAGATTTCATTTCTTGATTCAAGAAATAGTATGAAGTTGTCCTATCATATTATTAAGAAATTCTTTGGTTCCATCATGATCTACTTTTGTGTTTACAGCTTCTAAGGCTTTTGCCATACCATCTAGCTTATAGATTTCTACACCAAGATTTGGAATATATTTTTCTGCAGTTGTTTGATTTAGCATTAATTTATCTTCATATCTTTCAAAAGCTTCTTCAACACTATCAACTCTTCCTTTGATTCATTCTAAAGTAGAGGTAACTAGATCATCATTTTTCCCTCCAAATAGATTTCTAAAAAACAATCTAATTCTTCCAAAGAAACCAGCACTTCCTTCTAAAGCTCTTTTGATTTTCTTGAATAGAGGATTAATTTCTCTTAGTTCTTCATCAAGAATTTTTAGAGCTTCTGTTACTTCAGAATTTGATCATTCATCAATATAGCTTTGTATTACTTGCTTAGCATCAGCTTTTGCAGCATCTAGATCAATTACTTGATTAAACACTTTCGTAAATTCTTCTAGGGTCATATTTTGGTTTGCAAACATTTTTTCTAAACCATCTTTGTAATATGCTTCGATTTCTTCGGCTTTAGCGATGCCATTTTCTACAGTTGTAGCAATAACTTCTTGTACATTTTCATCTTTTAGTATTTCTGCCGGTTGTACTTTAGGCAATACTAATGTTCAAGTTTCTGACATATTATAAAAGTATAAAGTATAAAACTATGTACAGTATAATTTTTATCATGATGATTCCAAGAGATCTCATGACTGGGACTTGCAATAATTGTATAAATCATTGTAATAAAATCATTTAGTTCTAGATAAAATATGTACGTATTACTATGAGATGAAGCAGGTGATAAGAAAAAGCAGGTTCAAAGTGTTGCAACATTGCTTAGTGAGAAAGAAAATTATTTGTTTTTAGAGAATAAGCTCCAGGAATTATTGCCTACAAACGAAATTAAATTTGCTAGAGTTAGGCTTAATGATTCATATCTACAGCAAGTTAAACAATATCTTGATCATTTTTTTGATCATCTAAATAACGAAGATTCTAGTATGGTATTTGTTATATGAAAATCGAATTCTTTACTATATAAGGATATGTACGAGGAAGTGTTTCTGTTATCTCAATCTATGTGTGATGACGAAATTAGTTTTACGCCAGATCAAAACAATGTTCTTCAGCGACGAAATAATACATCTTCTTATAAGGAATTTGGAATTACATCTATACAAGAATTGAATTCTGAAGAAAATAAATGCATTCAACTCTTAGATATTATTGCTGGCTTGCTTGTTTTCTTTCGTGAGCATTATGGGACATATGAGATACGACGTCAATCTAGTAATCGCTATGAGCAGTTGGAAGACTTTGAAAGAGAGTTGCACATGAGATGTGAACTCATGTCTCATTTTTTTGCTTTACTACAGAAGCATTATGGGCCTGTGACTATATTTGAAAATGGAGCATGGGGGGTAGATAGTGAGAGAGTTATTGTTTTGGAGTATTAAAAAAGGATGACTTGATTAGTCACCCTTTATAATATTATAATACTATTCATTATAGAATTTCATTGAAATTTTTATTTCTTTAATATTCTTTTTGATGTTTGATTTTTGTCGTATCTTTTCGAAAATTTCTTCTAAATTTACGTCTATTTCATCCATTTCAAATTCATCACTGTCTCTAAAATCTTCTGCCATAGTAATAAATGTAGATAATTTGTAGCCATAATAGTTACTAATGAGTTCTAGGTTTTCATATGGCGGAATCACTCCTTGATCTTTGTATGCTTGTGCTGTTGAAGTTTTTATACCTGTTGTTGCAGGAAGTCTTTTATATTTATCTTTGTCATTAAATAACTTTAGTAGTAAGGAATGAATTTATTTTTTAATGTCTGTCATCTCTTAAAGTTGCTGTGAAAATAATGAAATTTCTTTTTTAGATGCCAAATGTCAGCTTATCTAGAATATTTAAGTTGTTCTTTAAAATAATTTTTTTTAATGTTCTAGAATAGGTAACATCTGTCGCATAACCTGCATCTTGAAGTCCTTCTGACCATTTTTCATACGATGTATACTGAAATAATGAACTATATCGTTTGTTTTTATAAAGGAATTTGGAATGTTCTCTAAATGATTCTTGTACTGTTAGATATTTTCTAAAACAAGATTTTACTAATTTTCCATTCCTGAGATCATCATCTTTTAAATAATATGTTTCACCTTTCCAGGATGAATGACATTTAATGCCAAAGTGATTATTTGCATTTTTGGCTAGGATAGATGTCCCATTTCCAGATTCTAGCATCCCTTGGGCAAGTTTTATACTTGGAGGGATCCTATACTTCATGCCTTCCTCTACAGCTATCAGTCCAAAAGATGTTATGTAGTTATTAACATGTTCCTTCTCAGACCAAGTTGTATCACTAATCGTCGTCCGTATTGTAAGCAATTTGTTTTCACGAACCTGGTATATGTGAAATTTATACGTCAAAAATGTTAATATGCATGTTATAATTAATATGACTTTGTACTTTATTATGAATCTTAGTAACTGTATGCAATAATAAAATAAATCATATATTGCTTTAAATATAGAAGAGATTTTCTTAAAAATTTTCATATTTGCGTTTTTTTGATTTATGTTAAATATCCCTGTAACTAGTTCTTATACATTATTTACTATCAATGTCAATTTTAATTATCTAGACCGAAGTGTAAATTTTTAATTGCATCATCACTTTAGATTTGTATACATATTGCCGTGACAAAAGTAATAATATTGCATGCAGGTTGCAATTGTATACAATACATGAGTTGAAATATTGATTTATCTATCCCCATAGCTCAGAGGTAGAGCGGCGGTCTCCAAAGCCGCGCGTCGGGAGTTCAATTCTCTCTGGGGATGAGTCTGTACCAAAGTAAATCTATTATATAAAACTAGAGTCAAAAACGAACGTAATAATCAACTGAGAGAATTAGATGCATAGCGCAATTCTCCATCGATTTGTATTCTTTGCATCTATTCGCTTCGTCCCTTGGTCCTTGCTCATAGGCAAATGATCATCTCTGGGGATGCCATATCTGATTACTGGATTAAAAAATATATAAATCGTGTCGAGAGATACGATTTTTTTTGTAATCTAAACTTGCAGATATGCACCATAAAACTTTTGATTCACTTTGAGTGATTTGCTAGATACAGCTTCTTCTCTCGCATTTCAAGAATTTTAATAATTTACTTCATTTTTGACAATGATTAAGAAACTTCACTTTTTCTTTCTAACTGTACTATCATCTTATCTTTCTCATTAAGTTGGTGTTTTATTTGTTCTGTAGTGATAACAAGAAAGAGTAGTTTAAATTTAAAATATAGACTATTTTTGTTTTCTTTTGCAAACAATAAACTGTTCATTACACTCTCAATATTTATTTATATGCATGCGATGAAAAAGTTACTATTAATATTTGTATGTACTTTGCTTGGTAGCGTTACTTATTGATACACTCCATATTGATACACGCCAAATCTAGATGATATATTTATAATTGAAAGTTTAGAAACACTTTTTGAGCAGCAACATGTAGATGCTCTAATCTCGTATGAGGACATTATATCTGATGCAGTGAGCACTTTTGATGGGGACTCACAAAAATGATGGTATGCACAACAATTGTCTTATCAAATCAATGAAATTATAGCTAATAAAATGTTGGGATCTTCACTCAACAATGTTGAAGAAGTTGAAGATAAGGAGGCTCCCTTTCCATTACCGATACTAGAAGACAAAGATGTGGTGACACTTATGAATCATATACCAGCTGAAGTTGCAGATAGTGAAGTTATATTGCTTGAATTTACTGATTTAGAATGTCCTTTTTGTCAGCGTTTTTCAAATGAATGAACTCTGGAAAAAGTTGTAGATTTATATCCCGATGCAGATTATACAACCTTAGCATTTCCATTAGCATTCCATCCATTAGCTGAGCCTGCAGCACAAGCAATGGCTTGCATTCATAAACACGCGTGATATGAAAAAGCTGTTATGTTTAAAGATAAAGTATTTGAAATGTGATTAAAAGATAGATGAGTAATATTTGATGCGATGACTGATATGCGATTTTGAATTGAAGGGTATGCTGATATCGCAAACTGTATTGTAAAAGAAGAAACTGAAAGAGCTGTCAATCAACAATTTGAACTATGAAAACGTATGTGAGTTACATGAACACCGACTACCGTCCTTTTCCATGTTCCTACTAAGAGCTTTTATAAAGTTGTCTGAGCTGTTCAAGCAGCATCTTTTTACGAGCCTTTAGATGCTTTTATGGAATGAGACTGGGACTATTTTGATGCACAAAAGAAATCTTCAACTTCACCATGATGATGATGACTAGTTATTGTAGATGAAGAAGCATATGAAATATTTTTAGAAAATATTTTTATTCATTGACCAGAAGATGCTCCAATTACAATTATTGAGTTTTCAGATATGCAGTGCCAATTTTGTCAAAAGCATGCAAACGCCGGAACATTAAATAGTATTGTTGATTCGTATGACTGAAAGGTAAATACTATTTTTGCTCATTTCCCTCTATGATTTCACCAAAATGCTCAAAAGGCTGCTGAAGCAGTGGAATGTGCCGGATCATTGTGAGGACAAGAATGATTTCAATCTTTTAAAGATGCATTTTTTAAAGTTTGATGAGATGCAAATTTAGAAAGTGCTTACGCAGTAGCTCAACAAGTGTGATTAGATATTGAAGCCTTCAGGGTATGTGTTGAAGGATGACAGCATGCGCAGAAAGTAATTGATCAGATGGCATTTTGACGTAGCTTATGAGTCACGTGAACACCTTGAAACGTTGTGATTGATAATAGATCTTTAAAAGCAAATAAGGTGAGTTGAGCACAACCAGTAGATGCATTCGATGATCCTATACAGAAGTTTTTAGCACAATAAAATATCTTTTAATTTATTAATTTTATTAATGAAAAAAATTATTACTTTACTGTTACTTGTATGTTTTTGATTTACTTGAGCAATTGCTTATGAAGCAACGACCAAGGATTTTGGACTTATGAATATTATTAGACCAATGTTAGATGAACTTCCTCAAATGGAAAAAGAGAAAATTGGTGAAATGCTTGTGTGAGTAATTAATAAGGAGCCAATGGATTCGAAAAAATCATGGTATGCAAGATTAATGATGACACATATGTTTCCAAGTTCTTTAGATTGATGACCAGAGGTATTATCTATTTTGGATGAAGTGTTCTGAGAAAATTTACAGTTAAATACGCCAATAGTTGAAGTATGAGATTCTATTGCAGTCAATTATGTATGATCGTTGACTGATTGAACTATATTTGATACAAGTCGAAAAGAAGTTGCTATAGATGCGTGATTATACAATCCAGCTAGAACATATGTCCCGTTAGAATTCACTGTCTGAGCTAAGCAAATGATTGCTTGATTTGACTCATGAGTAGTTTGAATGAAATTGTGAGAAACTAAAACACTTATTATTCAGCCTGAAGATGCATATTGATTTGGAGATCATCCTTTGGCTTGAGAGATTCTAGAATTTTGAGTAAAACTTGAAGCAATTTACGAATAAGTATGTGTTACAGTTAAATAAAATAAAAAGCCCTGTTATGATGTAACAGGGCTTTGTAATATATATTTTATTCTTCTTCTTCTTCTTCGAAATCGAAGATTTTGTTGTTTTTGTCTGCTTCTTTTGTTTCTGAATGAATACAAACAAAACCTTGTTCAATTAGATATGATTCAATATGGGCCATATGAGCTTGACCGTACACAACTGCACATTTGTTTGGCAAATTTAGTTGTAAGTTGTCATCAATCCAATCTTTAAGATACCTATTGACTACCTTGTCCCTGCTTCTTCCAATGTAGTTCTCAAACTCTGATTTGTTGTCAAGAACTTTCCCTTTCATGCTCATGTATTTGGCAGATATAAAGAATTTACCTGCGCTATATAGGCCTGAAAAGAGTTCATGATAACCAAGTTCAATCCCATCTTTCTCTTTCTTCTCAAGATCTTTCTGAGTTTTATGAATCGCTTCAAGTTGAAATAATAAATTGAGTACATCGTATAGTCTTTCTAAGGCTGTATCAGAAGAAAGATCTACTAAATGTTCCCAACTTATATCAGCTCTTACCCACTTTTTAGGGTAGCTTATGTGTAGTTTTTGTGGAACTAGATCTAGCAACGCTGATAGTGAGGTATACAATCCATTTTTGGGAATTTTTTTCATCAATTTTTTTATCCATCTTCTTTTTTTAAGGGATAGTTCTCTGTGTATATTCCTACTTAATCCTTCATGGAAACCAAATTCAAAAGAATTTATGAGTTTCTGTGTGCTTTTATAGAAATCAAGATCTGCAACATGAATCATACCTATGCAAACTACTTCTTTCTCGCCCTTTTTAAAGGTATTTATTGTGGTTATACCGTTCTGTTTTTCTTTCATTTTTCTTCTCAAGATACATATATTACTTAATTTGTCAATATATTGAGTATTTCAATTGCTTTTTATTTACTATAAAAAAATCTATTTAGGTTACACCCTAAATAGATTTATTGAAAATAAGATTGTGACATCATTACCAATAAGATCGTCTTTGTCTTCTTTCCTTTACTGAAGGAAAATTTTTTAAACTTGCTTTAAAAGCTTCAAATTTTTCTTCTAACTTATTATTATCACCCCAATTTATAGGTGGCTTGATTATAATAAGTGCAGTTCTAATGAAACGATTTAATTTATTTCGCTTCCTAATGCGCAAGTTGCGTGACCCTAATCTAGCATCAGCTCGTTTTATCTTTTTTATTAGTCCCATTTCATTTAGTTTTTATTGTGATTCTACAAGTAATGTTTTGTGATAATTCTTTAAATTTAACTCTTTTACTGACTTTCCAATCTTTGTAAGCATTACATCAATTCTATTTTTTATTTTTCTTGCTTTTTTGGTAAGAACAATTTTCTCCTCACCTTCTTCAAATAATGTTGTTGTAACTTTAATGTTACTTAATTGTCTGTCAGCATCATGAATTTTCTTAATTAACCCCATTTATGTTTTGTTTAAGTTTTTGAATTTACATATAATATATTACTTTACATACTTATGTCAACCAATATCTTAATATTAGCTCTTTTTTTGATGAACAGCATTGGTAATACATAGTTATGCATAAAAACCTTAAAGATTTTCTACAGCTAGACCCTAAAAAGTTGCCGGCACAGGTTCCTTGATTTATGGAACACATGTTAAAAAAGACAGATGAAGCGATTGCAAAATGAATGAGAGTATTGCTTCTTGCTATCACTAAGAGATCTTCTGAAGAAATCACTAATTTTCTCCTTGCCGAATGATATAAGGCTTACTATTTACATAGTGAAGTAGAGACTATCGACCGTTGGGATATTATTCAAAAATTAAAGAGAGGTGAAATAGATATTCTAGTTTGAGTAAATCTTCTTAGAGAAGGTATCGATCTTCCAGAAGTATGATTTATTGCTGTATTAGATGCAGATAAAGAATGATTCCTAAGATCCACAACTGCTTTAGTTCAAAATATATGACGTGCTGCGCGTAACCCAGATAGTGAAGTAGTGTTGTATGCTGATAGAATTACGTGATCTATGATGAGATCACTTCATGAAACATACCGTAGAAGACATATTCAAGACCTACATAATATAAAACATAATATAACACCTACGAAAGCAGAATCCAATGTGAAAGATCTTGAAGTTGTAAAGACTGATGAAGAGTTAGCCAGGATGAAAGAATTCCAACTTATAAGAAAAGGAAAAGTTAAGAAACTCAAGCGCATGACAAAAAAAGAAAAAGCTATTATAGCAACAGGACTTAGAGATCAACTCGAAGAGGCTATTAAAGAACGAAGGTTTGAAGAAGCTGCAGTTATTAGAGATCAATTAAAAGAGTTGGATGAGAGTTAACTAATTAAAAAAAGCTCATGCCTATCATGAGCTTTTTTAAAAAAATAATCATACTTCTTTTGTTTCAGTGAAGATAAGAATTGCTAATAATAATAAGATAATCACGTAGTAGCAGTATCCAGCACCTATCTTTACCACAAGATGTGATTCCTGTCGCATTGCGATACTTGATGCTAGTACTATCGACAATAGTATCCCACAAAAAAGCAGTATCATTTTGTTTTTAAGTAATGATTTTATCATATCTATGTTTTGTTGGTTGAAATTAGGATAGTCTTACTTATTATATTTTCAAGTTTTAATTTGTCAAATTAGTTCATGACTAATCAGCATAGACAACAGAAAATGTTAAGAGATATACTAGTGGTGAAATCTTCATTATTATATACACCAGACACAAAGTGGTGATTCATTCCAGCTGAGGAAGAAAATTTCGAAGTGAAAGCTAAAGAACATTATGAGTACCAGCAAAGGTGAAAAATGGAAGAAGATCTAAACTACCAACAGCCAATTCCATATGTGATAGTACATAACCCTAACCTTGATAAATTTGTTGCCTATAAGCGTGGAAGCAGCGAATCAACTTCTGGGGAAAATAGACTTTATGGTAAACGAAGCTTATGAGTTTGAGGACATATCGAAAAAGAACAAGAACATGCGGAAAATCCAATTCGTGCAACTGCAAAAATTGAAATTGAAGAAGAAATTTGATTAAGTGATATTCATGATCTTACCTTACTGTGATATATTAGAGATAAGACAGTTCCAGTAAATCTATATCATCTATGAATGGTATATGTAGCAACAACTAACACAGAAAGTATCGAAGTAGTCGATTGAGAATTGGAGCAAGTATACTTTATGACAAAAGATGAGATCGAACAACTCATGAATTCAGATGATGTCGAAATGGAATCTTGGTCTAGAATTGCTTGGGAAGCCTATAAAAAATCTCCTATTCTAACTTCTTAATAATGTTGATATGCACACATCAATGCCAATAAAATCTCAAGAACAAATAGACAATATCCGTGAATCTGGAAAGTATCTAACGGAACTTTTGTGATTATTGTATGCACAGTGTAAGCCTGGAATATCAACAATGGAGTTAGAAGTTTACGCAGAAAAGTTTATAGTGTCGCATAACTTAGTTTGAGCTTTCAAATGATATAACTGATTTCCGGCAAACTTATGTGTATCAAATAATGATTGTGTAGTACATGGAATACCTGGGCAAGAAATGTTGAAGTTGTGAGATGTGTTGAAAGTAGATTGTTGAATTGATTATAAGTGATGAATTTCAGATGCTGCATTTACAATTGTCGTTTGATGAGATGAGTATAATCCTGGGTGAGCGAAACTTATCAAAGGTACTAAATTTGCACTTGATGAATCAATTAAAATAATAAAACCTTGAGTAGTTTGAAAAACATTTGCTAAACATATGCAGAATCAACTTCATGATAGATGAATTTCAATTATAAAAAATCTCACCTGACACTGAGTTTGAAATAGTGTCCATGAAGAACCTCATATCTATAATCGACCTCAAAGCAGCATGAAAAAACGGAGTTTTGTAGAAGGTATGGTCTGTGCTATTGAACCGATCACCGCATTATGATCTGAGAGTTATATAGAAAAACCATGAAATGAACGAAATTTGTATACATCTCAAGGTGATTTATGAGCACAACGAGAATATACAATACTAATAACGAAGTGATGAATTGAAGTATTAGCAGGACTTCAAACTATATAGCACAAAAAAGTACTACGTGCTATTGCAAATAAAATTGATTTGTTTATATTTTTATAGTTTATTTTTGTAACGTTATTAGATGACAAAAAAGAGTAAAAATGATGACAAGAAAAATAATGACAGCATAGAGAAAGAAAATGTTCAAAGAATACTAGAACTTGAAAAGCAAATAAGCGAGCAAGAAGAGATAACAAAGAGAGCTCAGTCTGATTACTTGCGCACTAAAATGGAATTTGATGAGTATGTCAAAAGATCAGATATGGCAAAAATCTGATTTGAGTTAGATTGACTTATGAAGGCTTTGGAAAAAGTTTTGCCTTTTGTGAATCAGTTAAAGACGACACTTGATAATCTCCCCGAAGACCTTGTAGGAAATCCTTGGTCAGCATGAGTCTGACTGCTGTATACGAAAATGCTCGCAGATATAGCGTTGTTATGAGTCTCTCCTATAAAAGTTGCATTAGGAAGCGATCCTGACTATACTTTACATATACCTATAGGAATGGAGGACGTCGAAGATGAGTCTATGAAAAATAAGGTAGTCAAAGAAGTGGAGTGATGATTTGTCTATGAAAAATGAGAACTTAAGAAAGTTATTATGCCGGCAAAGGTTATGGTATGAACTTAAATTACTGCTAATTTTATTATTGAAAATGTAATGTCATTAAAACAACAATTATTAGGTATTAATAGAACTGAGGCATTAAATATGTCTGAATCCCAGTTAGAACAAAGAATAGAAACAACTATTGCTCATACTTTCGCATGGATGTGATGAGTTTTATTTCTTTCATTTGCCTTAGCTTATTGATTATCATTATGAATAGTTGATGTGCCTTTTAGTCCATGACTATATTGGGCATCTTGGATTGCTTGATTATGAATAATTTTCTGGATGAATAGATCTTGGAGAAAACTAAGTTACGGTGCTTTAGCTTGATTGTTGTTACTATTTTGACTCCTAGAAGGGTATGGACTAAGTTGAATATTTCGTGCATATAATCTAGGTAGTATTTATAATGTATTCATGAGTAGTACAATATTGTTCGCAACATTATCAATTGTTTGATATCATGTAAAAATTGATATAGCTCGTACTTGACCAATATTATTTCGATCGATGATAGCTCTTATCATTTCATTATTGATTAATGCTTTTGTGTTGCAAAGTTCTATAGCCGATATGCGACTAAGTGTCATTTGAATTGTTATCTTTTCTTGATTTGTAATTTATGATATGAATTTGTTAAGACAACAAGCTCTTTGATGAGATAGAAGAATTGAATTATTGATGGCATTATGACTTTTTATCAACTTTATAAACATCTTTTTATTTTTATTGAGGTTGACTGGTTGACAAGAGTAAAGAAATATATTAACTTGATAAACTAATTTTTTTCACTACATATTAGGCATCAAACATCGTTTGGTGTCTTTTTATTATTTGAAATCATTGAATGAAAAAATCAT
The DNA here is from genome assembly GCA_937923605.1 of Candidatus Absconditabacterales bacterium. Taxonomy (GTDB): domain Bacteria; phylum Patescibacteriota; class Gracilibacteria; order Absconditabacterales; family Absconditicoccaceae; genus JAHDCT01. Next base: position 24,148 of record CALDTY010000019.1, on the reverse strand, counting down.
GGTTATGGATTCTATTACTTCTTATTTTGGCTTTCGCTTTATATGGAATAAACGGAACGTTAAATAAAGTTAAAGATGTAGCAGGTGGTGCATTAGATGTAGTATGAGATGCAGCTGAATGAGTAGCTGATGTTGCATGAGACGTAGCTGAAGGAGCTGCAGATCTAGCATGAGATGCTGTTGATGTAGTGTGAGATGTAGCTGAAGGAGCTGCAGATCTAGCATGAGATGCTGCTGATGTAGTATGAGATGCAGCATGAAATGTAGCAGAATGAGTAGCTGATGTAGCTTGAAACGTTGTTGATGAAGTTGTTGACGCAGCTGAGGAAGTAGCTGATGAAGTTGGAGATGCAATAGAAGAAGTTGTAGATGAAGCTGGAGATCTAGTAGATGGAAAAACTGGTGTAGAAGCTGCTAAAGAAGAATTAGCTGAAGAAATGGCAGAAGAGGCAGAAGAAGCTATGGAAGAAGCAGACGAAATGGCAGAAGAAGCTGCAGAAAAAAAAAAGTAAACCTAGTAACTTATAATTCATATCAGAACTACGATCCAGCCAAAGTTACTCAAGCAGTAGCAGATGGTAAAGACGTAGTTCTTTTTTTTCACGCTACTTGGTGCCCATCATGTGTTGCGTTAGATAATGTAATCAATGAAGATATGTCTGAATTATCTACTAATATGGTTCTATTTAAATCTAACTACGATGACACATCATTAGCTGACACGTATTGAGTAACAAAACAGCATACCTTAGTTACCTTAGATGGACAAGGAAATGTAACTCAAAGAAAATGATGAATAGTGACAATAAATATGTTAAATGCTCTGGTTAACTAGTTTTGAAAGTAATTCACCATTTTTGAAAAAGAAACTGTCTTAGGCAGTTTCTTTCTTTTTGTTGAAAAACTTCATCATACAAGTATAACAGTTCGGTTTAGAAAAAAACTATTATGACGTATCGCAAGAAAACAGTTTGATTCACTAGATCAAAAGTTTGAAGAAAAAAAGAATATAATTCTTTTTGAAGTCTGATTCATCGACCAATCGTTTGAAAAACGGTTCTTTTTTGAGTACTTTTTTTTGCTTCATTATTTGTTTTCTCACAATTATTTTCCTGATGAAGAGATATTGTTGCAACAATATCAAAAGAGACGGTAAAAATTGTAGCAAAAACTACATGAGAAAAAATGACAAGAGATACCTTAGGGAATATAAATGTATTAATAGCATGATATGCAGGAGAGGAAGAGCGTGGTTGATTATTGACGGATACGTTGATGGTTGCTTCATATAATCCAAGTATTTGAACTGTAACTTTTTTATCTATTCCAAGAGATCTCTTTGTGACCTATCATAAGTGATGAAGATGAAGATTAAATTGAGCATATCGAGCAAAATATATTGATAGTGATAACAATCATGAAGAAGCAGCGGATTATCTATTGGATAAGGTTTCAGAAATCACATGAATCCATATTCCATACTTTTCGTTTGTTTCATTTAATTGATTTACTGATTTCATTGATTCTTTATGATGAATATCAGTTGATGTGCCTGAAGATTTTGTCGATCCATATTATCCAGATGATAATAATTGATTTCAAACATTCACCGTCCTAAAATGAATTCAAGAATTAGATTGAGATGCAGCATTAAAGTATGCAAGATCAAGACAAACAACATCAGATTTTTCACGTACACTGAGGCAACAACAAATAATTAAATCAACTATCGAAAAAATATTTTGAGAATTATGAATTACTAATGCATCTAAAATTAGAGGTTTGTATAATGATGCATTTGATATGGTTAAAACTAATATTAGCATAAAAGAAATATTATGATTGGTGCAGTATATTGAAAATGAAAGAAGATTCTTCTCATTTGTATATACCTCAGATTGTGATAAGAGGTACTTTGAGCTGACTACTCCTTGATGTGTACTCGTATTATGAAATAAGGATGATTACAATGGACAATCAGTCATGTTGCCTATATGAGCAACACCATGAAATATCGATTATTATAAACATACAAAGGATTTTGCTTTTTGGGTAATCCAGAATCAAGAGTTTCTTATAGAAAATGCCCCAATTCGTATCTTGAATGGTATAGACCGTAATTGGGCAAAAAGTAATTGATATAATATCGAATGAATAGCTACTAGAATGGCAATAGATCTAAAAGCGCAAGCTTTTAATGTAGTTGATATAGTGAATCATGATACAACCTTAGAAAAATCAATCTTATATGTTCAAGATAAGCAAGCGTATGCTCATACAATTGACCTCTTGGAAATTTTTGTAGATATAGATGAAGTAAGAACCGATGGGCAAGGTGATTTAGCTGAAGGAATATCTCTAGTGCTGGGTAATAGTTATGCAGCAGAATAATAATAACTAAAGTATTGAAATATGTTATTGAACTGCTACATTATAAGTAGTTTTTACTTTGTTGGATCAAGATGTTTTGAATGGGTAGTATTTTAGCTATACTTATAGCTGTGTTTGCAGTGATATTTCTTATATCTTCCTTAGTTAAAGTTTCACCTCATGAAAAGGCTGTTAAAGAGAGGTTGTCTAAGTATCAACAAACCCTAGAAGCATGATGGCATATTATTATTCCATTAATTGATCATGTTCAAAAAGTTGATATGAGAGAAAGAGTTATAAATACGCCACCTCAAGAAATGATTACAAAAGATAATGCAGTAGTAACTGTAGATGCAGTTATTTTTACACAGATCTATGACCCAGCAAAAGCTGTGTATGAGATCCAAGATGCTTTCTTCGCGATTTCTAATCTCTCAATTACAACATTGAGAGCAATAATTGGAACTATGACATTGGATCAGGTGTTATGAGAAAGAACTGAAATTAATGTTAAAGTACAAACTGAATTGTCCGAAGAGACGGCAAAACGATGACTTAAGATAAATAAAATAGAAATCCAAAGAATTGATCCTCCAAGAGAATTAATGGATGCCATGAATCAACAAAAAATTGCTCAACAGCAAAAGAGGGCTTCTATATTAGAGGCTGAATGAGCAAAGGAGGCGGCTATTAGAGAAGCAGAAGGTATCAAAGAAAAACAAATATTAGAAGCAACATGAGAAGCGCAGGCTATTGAAAGATTGGCTATTGCGAAGGCAAAAGCTACAGAACTTGAGTCTCAGGCTGCTGTAGAATACTTTAAAGGTCCTGCTGTAATTCTGGAACAATTACGTGTAATAGAAAGCGCACTAAAGAATAATACTAAATATATACTTGATTCTGAGGTTATGAATTTGATCAAAAAAATTAAAATTGGTTAAAATATGAAATCAAAAATGACAAGCGACACTATTGTTTTAAATAGTGTTTTTTGTTGCATTTATAAAAAATTTTCTTACTATATAGCACACATCTCTTTTAGGTGCTAAATCCTATATTTTATGTCGAAAACTGAGAAACGTATCAATAAATGGTTGATTTGACTTGTTATATGATGAGCTATTTTGTGATGAATTTCTAGAACTAAGCAGTGAAAAAATATGTCGAAATGATTTTTTTATCGTGTAAAAACTTTTTTTACATGATGATTGCGTGAAATAAAAAAAACGGCAAAGAAAAATAGTGAAAAGTAAATTGAATTAACGAAAATAATGAAGCTTATTTGTAATATTACTTTGTTATTGATAGTATAAGATCAGATTATAAAGATGTCTTTATTTGTTTGGAAGATATGAAGAAAAAAAATTATATATTTACAAAAGATTACCTAGATTGCATAGCTCAAGCTGGATTATTTACTTTTCAACACAATGAACAACAGATTCAGTCTGATGATGTATTTTTATGAGTTTGGAAATATACAAATAAACAATGATATGGAGATGTGTTTTGGAAGTTACTTTGAATAACTGAATGAAACACTTTTATTCAGTCATTTATAAGTGAGCATTATACGTGAACTGAACAAGATAAGGTTGGAAAGTTCACCTTTCATTTAGATCCATTTTTTCAAACATACTTTGAAAAATATGTTAATTTGTGATTAGAAAAAGTTCACTTTCTAGTGCTATTTGTTGCAAGTTTGGATAATCTTTCTCCTGATATTATTGGATATCTAGAAACTAAATGAATAGATACGTTGGTAGTGAAAGATAGAGTAGAAAAAGTTATAGATACTTTGGTTCAAATTGAAATGAGCCCAAATGATTTCTTCAAGATGGTTGATAATATGGTAAGTACTCTATGATTAGATATAGAACAAATGGATATGTTCTTTGATGTCAATTCTACGGAAGTTATGGAATCAATGTTGAATGAATGATGAGCTGACACAATTGACTGACCATGATCTTGAGCGTGATGAACATGATGAGCATGAGCAGGGAAAGATACATCAACTATAAAATCAAATAATGATGAAGAAGATAAAAAGTTGACGATCGAATATTTTGCTACAGACCTCACTGATGAAGCAAAAAATTGATTTCTTGATCCAGTGATATGAAGAGAAAAAGAAATCCAACAAATTATATATACATTGATGAGAAAGACGAAAAATAATCCATTATTAATTTGAGAGGCTTGAGTATGAAAGACGGCAATTGTCGAATGATTGGCCCAAAAAATTCTTAAGAATGATGTGCCTTCGAAACTAAAGAATAAAAGATTAATGATGGTTGATATAGGTTCATTAGTCGCTTGAACTAAGTATAGATGAGAATTTGAAGCTAGACTCAAAGCTATTATTGATGAAGCAATGGATCCTACAAACAATATAATCATGTTTGTAGATGAAGTACATACGTTGATAGGTGCTTGAAATGCTGAATGAAGTGCTGATGCAGCAAATATGTTGAAACCACTGTTGAGTCGTGGAAAGATTCAAATGATTTGAGCTACGACATTTGATGAGTACCAGAAACATATTGAAAAAGATCCTGCATTAAAAAGAAGATTTCAAGAGATCACTGTTGAAGAGCCATCCCCCGACGAAGCAATTGAAATTTTGACATGAATCAGAGAGAAATTTGAAGAATATCATGGAGTTAAAATTGATAATGAAGCTATACAATATGCTGTGGACTATAGTGTTAGATATATGATGAATAAATACTTACCTGACAAAGCTATTGATTTAATTGATGAAGCATCAGCTAGAGTCTCTACGTTGAATCAAAAACTTGATAACGATGATGTATATGTGCAATTAGAAAAGAAAATTAATAAAATTAAGGATCAAATCGAAAAGTCTATTGAAAGACAAGATTATTTTAAAGCTGCAGAATTAAAGGATAAGGAAGAAGACATGAAAAAGAAATTAAAGAATGTTAGATCCCAACATAATTTACCGGAACATCTCAGACCAGCAGTAGGAAAGTTAGATGTAGGACAAGTCTTGTCCGATAAGATGTGACTTCCCCTTGATCAAGTTACCTCAAGTGAAATTGAACAACTTTGACAGTTAGATGTTCATTTAAAATCATTGATTCTTGCTCAAGATGAAGCAGTAGATGCTGTAGTAAACGCCATAAAAAGAAATAGGTTGTCACCAATTCAAAGTAAAAAACCAATAGCTTCGTTTATGTTTTTATGACCATCAGGTGTAGGTAAAACTTACTTAGCTAAATTATTAGCAAAAGAGTATTTTGGAGACGAAAAGGCGTTGATTAGAGTAGATATGTCAGAGTTTATGGAGAGACATTCATCATCAAAACTGATTGGAGCTGCGCCTTGATATGTTTGATATGAAGAATGATGAATCTTGACTGAGCAAGTGAGGAGAAAACCCTATAGTGTCATTTTGTTTGATGAAATAGAAAAGGCTTCCCCAGATATTCTTAATGTCATGTTGCAAATTTTGGATGAAGGTCACCTAAAAGATAATAAATGAAGATGGATAGATTTCAAAAATACTATTATCATTATGACATCGAATTTAGGTGCTGAAGAGTTTTGACGTAAACAAGTATCGATTTGATTTTCAGATGATATAGCAAGCACGAATAATGAAGTTTCACAGACTGACTTTGACCTTATAAAGGAAAGAATTATGGCTGAAGTGAAGAACTTTATGGCGCCAGAGTTGATCAATAGAATCTCACAAATGATAGTATTTAAACCTTTATCAAAAGGAATTTTGGGTGATATTTTCTCAAAAGAGATAAGAGAATTCCTCAGTCATTGGAAGAAAAAATGAGGAATCAAGCTTCCTTCATTTTGAAAGAAAAGAGTAAAATGAATTATTGATGAGTTGTATGATCCGCAACTTTGAGCTCGCCCTATCTGAAGATATATTCATGATAAGGTCGAACCAGAATTAATAGAGCAGGTTATGAAACAGGGATAGTATATTACCTATATATGTTTTAAAAAACAATCAGAGATGATTGTTTTTTTTGATAAGTCAATTTATTATAACAAGATATTAGACTATTATTGTTGTTTTTAGACTGGTTAACTAGAATTGTATTAGTTTATTATTTAATGAAATTATATTATGAAAAAGATGTTTTTCTTGATTTGAATCTTCGGTGTAACAAATATTGTTTCTGCAGACTATTCATATCAAAATTCAAGTGTTTGTGTATGAGATATGTGTAGTGTTGAGACTTGTCATGTTACTGAACATGATTCAGAGATCATTACAACTACGACTGAGTACACAGATGAAGAAATTTCATCTGCATTACATGCGTACTTGCTCAAACAAGGAGAAACAACATTCGCAAATCGATTATCTTGAACTGTATGTATGAGTAGTGAAACATACATAGAAACAGAATCTAATGAAATAACACCAGATCCTACAGTAGTATGTGAATGGACTAACCCTTTATGTTGAAATAGTGAGGTAGATACCCAACAAGGAGAAGAATGTGACAAATGAATTGAGAATAACTGAATAGAGTGATCGTGATGTAGTAGTTCATGTACAATAACTCCCTACTGTTGAGATTCTGTTGTTAATGAAGAACTTGACGAAGAATGCGATCCTTGATATGATGCAGCTTATTGTAATGAGAATACTTGTAAGCTATTAGATGATGTCCCGGTATGATTTGATATATGACTTTTTGATCCAACATATTGTGAATGAAATTTTATGTGAGGAATTGAAACTTCTGAAGAAAATTTTGACTTTTCTCAAGTGTGGATGTATTTAGAAGCTAAGTGTCCTTGAAGCGATGTTTATGTGCCACTTAATCCTGAAATTGATGATAATTGAGAGTATGTAGCTGAGATAGAGTATAGTGATCTTTCATCTCCAAGATTTTTGGTCTGAGAATGTCATATTAGATACTGATGATGATATATTTCAGATGATACAGTTATTCATAAAACTGCATTTGAAACTCTCGAAGGAATGTGCCCTACATGATCATGAAATTGATCTTGATGAAGCTGATCTTCTGGGTGAAGTGGATCCTGACCAAGTAGTGCTCATTTTAGTTCATATTATTCGACGCCAGCGATTCCTTTATACTCTTCTTTTTATGAAAGGATAGATGCTGATGACGTGATGCATAATTCAGCACCTGTTCAAGCAAGTAAATTGCAATTAGATCCTTGAGTTCCTTTGAATTTTCCTTCTGTGTTAAACGAGACGTGAGGATTTATGTTTGACTTCTAGATAGACAAATAACAACAAAAAAGGACGAGCTATTCGTCCTTTTTTTATTGTCACTTATTTTTTTGATTACTAGTCAATACTTGTAATTCTATTGGTAGGTTTTGTTCTTAAATTTAAATCAGTTATGGTAAGACTTGTTGGATCAGATGTTTTATAAGCAATTCATCAACTATCAGTTGACACCAATTGAATGCTTACTGATTCTTGATTGATAGGATCTAGATTTGGAATCTCAGCTGAGATCATAAAAGCTGATTCTTCAGAGTCAGAAATAAGTGCGTCATTTCATAGTCCACTAAGATCAAAAACAACCTCTGATCAATTTTGAAAATTTCATTGAATACTATCTCAACCATCTAAAGGAGTCAAGAACATATTGTAAGCAACGTTTCACAATGTGGTATTATCTTGTACCAAGAAAGAAACTCTTTCAAGATAAGTATTTAATGTTCTTCATGAGTCAGTGGTAGTATTTTGTCATACTTGGCTTCATAACACAAGAATTGCTAGATCATTTTCACCTGCGAAAAGTCTCGTATCAGCTATCCTATTGTTTCGTTGATCAGTGAGGCGAACATCAGTTACTAACGTAGGCACTATGGTTACTGTTTCAGAAGTGCTATGAGCAGTTACAGGTAACGTATTGCCAGAAACAAGTCCGTAAGCATTATCTATTGCAAAATTGAATCAGAATGTAGTGGATTGCGGAGCAGATGAATTGTATCATATAGCTTTGGTACTTAGTAATACATAAAGATCTGTCTGACCTTTATCTATTTTTCGATCTATATTATTAAAAGTGACTCTATTATTTTGTGGTCTGGATTCTCATAATAATACTCAGTTTTCATCAAAGATGAGAACTTTATCTACAGCTCTTTCAAGATCTTGAATAGAGGAAACAAAACTCATATCTTCTATCATCGCTCATTCTAATTTCGCAATAATTTCATATTTGAATAGAGGATGGCTTGTCGTTCATGCTAAAATATTTTTATCTCATTTATAGTATGATGATGTATCAATAGATGGAGTTGGAGCTACTGAAGCAATTTGAACGTTATTTATAGGTGTGATCGGTTCCACTGTCGGAGGAGTAGTGGTAGTAGTGGGAATCGTAACCTGCTGGGGGATAGTTTGTACTACAGTAGATATGGTAGTTATTATCTGTGGAATCTGGATGCTTTGTATAGTTGCATCTAAACGATGAACTAAATATTCCAGAGCAAAAAAAGTTGTGTCTTTGAATGAATTATTATTAATAATTTGTATTAATTTCGTACGAATTGTTGTTAGCTTATCTTTAAACTCTAGATCCTGAGTATGTCTTTGAGTATATGGATAATATACAGTATCTATTAAAGACATTAAAGACTGTTCCTGTTGTAATTCAAGTTGAACAAAATTGCTTGAGAACTGACTAGATGCCATAAATGGAGTCAGCATCAAGCTTATACAAAATGTGAGTATTCAGTGACGGATTTTCATTAGATTCAAATAATATATAAATATAATTATCTATACGATTTCTCTTATGGAAGTGATGAACTAATGTGTTAAAAATATTATTTTTATTATGTCAATAATATGTTTTACAATTTCATCTATTATTTTTGTATCCAAGCGAGTTTAGTATAATTTGATTAATACTATTTTAGATGCATATTTGTATATCTATGAGTCTCACTTTCGTAAGTCGCGCCTATATTTTAGATGCAGACAATAATATACTATTAGTAAAACATAATAATGATTCACCATGGGTTTTGCCTGGGGGACATCTTGAAGACAATGAAAATCCTTCAAGAGCCCTTAGGAGAGAAATAAAAGAAGAATTAGGAATTTGAATTGAAATTCTCTGAATCAGAAATCGTACAAATGATAGCTCTGTCATGATGCTTCCTATTCCTGTAAGTTTACAGGAGGTAGAGTTCTATGATCAAATAAAAGACAAGCTAGTTCGCAAGTGTGAGTTTCGATATTTTGTAAGAGCTGATTCTACAAAAATTAAAACAAACGATGAGATTGTTGCACATGAACGATTCTCAATAGAGGATATTTTGAAACTTAGCGTTCCAAATGAGATATTCCTTACAATGAAAGATGTTCTTGAGCAGAATGAGGATTTGTTAGAATTGTTATAGGAGGTAGTTTTGAGAGTTAAATTGATAATGTAGTATAATTCTTTATGTAGTTAAGAATGATTTTTTGTTTGAAACACAAGGTAGTATCAATACAAGTGGGTATTATTTTAAAATTAATCTTAAGTATGCATAGTTTAGAAACAATTGTCTCTCGAGCAAAAAGAAAAGGATTTGTATATCCAGGTTCAGATATTTATGGATGACTTGCGAATGCTTGGGACTATGGACCATATTGAGTGCAGTTGAAAAAAAATATTCAAGATTTACGATGGAAAACTTTTGTTCAAACAAGGCCAGATATGGTTGGTCTTGATGCACAGATTCTCATGCATCCAAAGGTCTGGGAGACATCATGACATGTTGATAACTTTGATGATCCACTTATTGATGACAAAGTAACTGGAGAAAGATTTCGTGCAGATAAAATCATTGAAGAAACAATTGAAAGTAAATGATTTCAACTCAAAGATTTAGATAAGTATTGAGTAACTAACCTCATTCCAGAGTCTCGAACATTTGAGCAAATGCATGAATTTATTGTTAATGAAATTCCAAATAATCCAAATTCTAAAAAAGAAAAAACTGCTGATCGAACTGAAGTTCGTAAATTTCAAATGATGTTTTATACGTATCAAGGGGCGATTCATGATGCCGATGATGCGAAAGTTTGGTTGAGACCTGAAACAGCACAATGAATATTCGTGAATTTTAGAAACGTTCTAGATACCACCCGTATGAGAGTACCCTTTTGAATAGCTCAAGTTGGAAAGGCTTTTCGTAATGAAATCACACCTAGAAATTTTTTGTATAGGACTAGAGAATTTGAACAAATGGAAATAGAATATTTTGTAGAGGATGATACAGAAAAGGCAATGGAAGCATTTAACGCTTGGAAAGATCATAGTAAAGATCGATGGGAAAATAAACTAGAGTTTAGTTTAGATAGAATTAAGTTCAGAGAACATGAGTCTGATGAATTATCTCATTATTCTGATGCAACATTTGATGTAGAATACCAATATCCTTGGTGATGGTGAGAATTGCAATGAATTGCGTATAGAACAGATTTCGATCTACGTAATCATCAAGAAGCTAGTGGTAAAAATATGCAATATTCTGATCCTCACACTGGCAAGAGATATATCCCTCATGTTATAGAACCATCATTTTGATTAAGTAGAATGACTTTGGCTGTCTTGCTTGAGTCTTATCATGAAGAGGCATTAGAATGAGATGGTAAAGATTCTACAAGAGTAGTTGTTAAATTTCCATTTGTGATTGCTCCAGTTAAGGTTGCTATTTTTCCACTCATTAAGAAAGATGAAAACCATGTTCGTCTCTCAAAAGAAATATATGCAGACCTTAGTCAACATTTTTCAGTTGAGTATGATGATGGATGAGCAATTTGAAAAAGGTATAGAAGACAAGATGAAATTGGAACACCATATTGTATAACAGTAGATAACAACTCTATAGAAAATGGAACTGTTACCGTAAGAAATAGAGATACCATGGAACAAGAGACTATTGATATCAGTGAACTATTAACATATATATTGAGTAACAAGTAGGTATGTTATTTTGTGCAAGTTTATTAAATTCTTTTATTCTATATAGATGTGTGATGAAAAAAGTGTTGTTTTGTCTTTTATGAATGCTGTTTACGTGAGTGAGTTATGCTTCAGTTGTACAAGAGATAAGTTCTTTGGAGGACTCATATTCTGTTTTGACAAGTGATATATACTTGATAAATTATTATGATGATATTCTTGATTGAATTCAGGTATCATGTCCTGCTCAAAGTATAGAGTCATCAGAAAAGTATATACAGCAATTGACTAGATCTTTAGAAGGGAGATACAATGCTTTGTCGTTGGCCATACAACTAAATGAATCACTAAATCTTCATAATAAACTCATGAGAGCTCAGTCTCGCCTTAATAAGATCTGATGAGAACATTATTGTGCATTGAAATACATATTATATTCTATGCAATCGCGACTTAGAGATCACCATATTCAAATTATGGAGAGCACTGGTATTATCAAAGATTTTGATTGATTTGAGCTTTGATGAGCAATTCATTGAAAAGAAGCAAAAATCGAGTTGTTAGACTTTTATATAAACGAATTGCTCCCATATAAACAACAATTATGATTTGAGTTAAATTTTAAAACTTGAGATGAATTTTATACTAATGACAGTACGTGGCAAAAAGTTTGAGATAAGAGTCAGGAACTGATGAAGTTAACTTTGTATAAAGCAATGGTGGAACTAAAAAATGCTTGATTATTTACTGATACTGATATTCAAGAATTGAATTGAAAATTCTTACTTAATATGCATCTGTCATGTAATTCTTTTCATGGAAATTATAAAGTTACAGAAACCTTAGATCCATATAATAATCATATTGGGTATAGAACAGAAGAGGTACCTTTGGATGTAAACGTATGTTGAAATTATTTTTTACTTAACGAATTGCCATATCATTTCTATAAAATTGTGATACATGAAATGTGACATCATTTTTACTATTTTCATGATCGTCTTGGTAATAGTGATTTTGAAAACATTTGTTGGCAAGGTAGTGTCTGTGCTCAAACAGATTTTGTAAGTATTTACGCTCAAAGCAATCCAATCGAAGACTATGCTGAGCATTTTATGCATCGATTTCTAAGAATTATTCCATACACATCTGGAAAAATTACTGAAAAGACAAAACATTTTGAATCATTTACTCAGTAGTGTTTATACTACATAATTACTCATTGTCAATTGCATTGTTGATATAATTTCTCTTTTTTTGTTTCAAATAACCTCTAGCTTATACTTATAATACGCCTTTATTAAGGATATTATAATATAAAGATGAGCAAAAAACATAAACATAATACTTTTTTTCACTCAAATTGAATGTACATTCAACTTTGATGATTGATGATACTCTTATCCATCCTAATTCGATGAGGATTTAGATTTTTATCGTATTGAAATGAATTAGAAAAAGATGTTGCCTTAGAGTTACCAGAAGAGATTGCTCAAGAAGATCGTTCTTTGGGCGCAAACTGAATTCTATTTGCTGATTTTTCCGAACTGCCATGTCTAGATGATCAATGTTTTGATACTTGTTTATGAGAGTTGTTTACAGATAAATTTTGTGCAACAAAATGTGAGACTGAAAAATCCTGTGTTGAAAATAACATACATCTTATAGCTTCGAATAATCAATTTGTGACTCAAAGTAAAAATAAAGATTGATATTCTGTGGATCCGAACATGATAGAAGTTGAATTAGATGATATCAAAGAACTCGCACTTTTAGAGACATTTCATCAATGAGATACAAATAGTGAGATATATCAGAACATAATGAATACAAAGAAAGAATTGTTTAAGAATGAGGCAAAGAAGGAGATATATGAAAAAACAATTGATTATTTTGCTACAGCTTTGAATGCTTACAGTATTATTTCAGTTAGAAATGTTTACTGAAACTGGAAAAAACATATTAATAGTTTGCCATCTAATATTTATCACATTACTTTGTCTGATTGAACTGACACACAACGCTTAATAAATGATTTATGATTACTAGAATCAGTGATCTCTGTGAAACAAACACCTTCCTATATGACATTTGACACAACTAATGATAGCTTTTTTTATAACCAATGGCATTTAGATGCATACCCATGAATTAATGCTCATAAAGCTTGGTGAATTATTCCAAATGATAACATTTCACCAGTTACGATTTGAATCATAGATGATGGAATTGATACCACTCATCCTGATCTAAAGAATAACTTTCTAAATACAACAATGGCCGCAACACACTGAACACATGTTGCATGAATTGCTTGAGCTGTGACAAATAACAAGGAATGAATCGCTTCTGTGTGACGTGAGTATATTCAACTCCGTTGATATAGTTGATTGAATGATTGGCGTGAAAACTTATTACAGGCAGTAGATGATTGAGCAAGAGTAATTAATATGTCATTTTGATGTGACACAACTCCATGACAAGTTTTAGATGTGCCAAAACAAGATTGGTATGATCTTTGTCGGAATAAACATGACCAACAAATCATGAAAACTCTGTATGAACAAGGAATTGTTTTAGTTGCATCAGCAGGGAATGATGGTGAAATGATAGATTATGTGACAACTCCAGCGGCATACTGATGAGTAATTGCAGTGTGAGCTTCTGATAAACAAGGTAAAAGAGCAATGTTTTCACAATATGGTGAGAAAGACGAACTTGGCTGATGAATTGATATATTTGCTCCTTGAGTAAGTATTTTATCAACCGTAAAAGCATGAGAGTTTATTTGACCATGCTTAGATAACGATTGAAATTGATACGTTGATTGTTCATGAACATCAATGGCTTCGCCTTTAGTGGCATCAGCTATTTGATTAATGAGGGCTATTCAACCATCATTAACTGTTGATGAGATTTGAAGTATTTTACAGAAATCTTCCAACCCATTATCGGGACAAGATAAATGAATACTTGATATATGTAAAGCTGTAGCTCAATTGACTGAACAAGATGATTCTGTGTGTGACGGATCATCATTGTGAATCATTTGATGATGAGAAACAATTGATGAATACCTAGAAAATTGTTGAAATGGTATATTGGATGTCAATGAAGAATGTGATATAGGCTCTCAAGTTGATCAATGCGGTGCACAATGAAATTGCCAGTACTGTAAATGTGAAGTTGCTTTTATAGTTCAGGAGGACCACTGTTCTGATGAAATATTAAGTTGAGATGAGACAGATGTAGATTGCTGATGAAGTTGTATTCAATGTGATATCACAAAACTTTGTAACGCAAATACTGATTGTGCTAGTTCTTTTTGTGATTTAACTTGAACAAATACATGATGTCTTACAAACTCTGATTGTAGTGATGGTAACTATTGTAATGGTGAAGAATTATGTAGTAATTGATCATGTTTAGTATGAACAAATCCTTGCTGAATATATCAATCTTGTAATGAGAGTAATAATTCATGTACAGACACTTGTTGAAATTGAATTCGAGACGCAAACGAAACATGAATAGATTGTTGATGAGTTTGTTCAATAAAATGTGAGTCTAACCAGTATTGTGTAGTTGACGAAGATTGTGACTCTTGATCTTGTGATTTTTGATGAATCACATGATCTACTGTGGATAGCCAACAACTATCTTATAATCCATGAAAATATTTTATAAAAATTGATAATTGAGATAGATCTGAAGTGCAACCACAATATGTACAACCATTTTTTGCAAACACAGCTGATTGAGAAGAACTTATTTCTACTCTAAGTCAAAAAATGATATCGAATGCTTATGATGTTTCTCATCAGTCAACTGTAGATAATGCATTGATACAAATGCATGATGCAGGGTTGTTGAATTCTATTATTCCAATGTTTGATGGAAATGATATGGTTTCACTATCTAACGGAGTTCATAAGCCGCTGTATAATACGTACTACTTAGAAATTGATCCATATTCATCTGAACAGGAAGTAGAAGAATGGTTAACGATAATAAAGTGATCATGACCGAAATGATATTATGAAAAAGAGATATTGTTTAGTATAAATTCATTACAACAACCTATTCAAAATCCTCAACCGTCTCAGATGGATTTTACTATTCCAGCTGGTTGCGTGCCGATGATACAAGATGATGATATTGATGACGACTGATTATGAAATGCTGTAGCTAACGAATTAGATATAGATGGTGATGGAATTTTAGATGAGAATGATGGAGATATAGACTGAGATTGTAAGGCTAACAATGACCCAAACGAAAATGATACTGATGGAGATGGAAAAGAAAATTGAAAAGACAGTAATTGTAATGGCTGTAATGGCTGATGTTGATCTGACAATGATGATGATAGTGATTGAATCCAAGATGATGTAGATCCTGATAATGATAATGACTGAGAATTAGATACTGAAGAGTGAGACTTAGATGGAGATGGGATCACAGATGATGAAGATGAAGATGATGATGGTGATGGGATACTAGATGAAGATGAGGTCGATGAAGATTCAGAAGATCTCTGAATATGAGTAAATGATCCTTTGGCTGAACAAATGCGATTCTTAAAGAAAATCGAGATGGATAAAGCTCGAAAAGCTTGAGCTGAATGAGACAAAGATATCACAATCGCAATTATAGATTCATGATTTTCAGAGCATGAAGATGTAGATGCAAATGTTAGTGGTACTTATAACGCAATAAATCCTGATGATTCAGCTTACAATGGTTGTCCACATGGTACGCATGTAGCATGAATAGCTTCCGCTGTAACAAATAATGAGAAAGGTATAGCTTCGGTAGCAACAAATGTTTCTTTAAACTTGGTGACAGCATCAATATGATGTGGAACAATGCCATTATCTAGTGTAGTTGCATGAATTAGACATGTTGGAGGGAATGCCGACATAATAAATATGTCATTTTGATCCCAGACACATAGTCAATTATTACAAGATACAATTTCTTCATATGCTGATGTGTTGTTTATTGCTTCGGCTTGAAATAATTATCAAAATGTCAAAAGATATCCTTGCGCAATGGATAACGTCTTTTGTGTAGCATCTACTGCGTGCATAGATGAAAGATCTTCTTTTTCAAATTATTGATCCTGGGTTGATATTTCAGCTCCTTGAGGAAACATCTATTCAACTCTACCAAAAGATTCTTATTGACCAGATAATTGAACATCAATGGCGTCACCTTTGGTTGCTAGCCTTGCTTGATTATTGATGTCGTATGGTATAGATAAACAAGAGACTATGAAAATAATAATTGAAACTGCTGATCCTTTGAAAGATTCGGAATCATATGCACAATGATTGATGTGAGCATGACGTATAAATGCATGTCGTGCAGTTGATCAAGTTTGAGTTGCATGTGAAGCAACTATTTGATGATGAGAATGTGTATGATGATGATTTTGATGAACTGAATCATGATCATCAGACTGATGAAGTCCATGAGGAGGTTGATCATCAGATTGATGAGATGCATGAGGTTGAGGTTGATGAGGCTGAGGTTGATGATGAGGTTGAGGCTGAGGTTGATGATGAAGTTGATGAAGTTGAGGCTGAGGTTGATGTACAATTGCTCAATCTACCAATAATTATGATCAATTAGTTAGTCAATGATATATTATTGAAGGTAAGTATTTCCTAAAAGTTAATCCAAATTCTAATTCTAATGTGCAGGCTCAATATTTACCATCATATCATGCTGAAGATAACAATGAGCAAGATCTTATTTCATCATTGATGACAGTTTCCAATAGTGATAATTGAAATGTATGAATGATAAATGAATGATTACTCTGATTATTAGATTTTGCATTGGTTTGAGTTGAACCTCTTGTTGATGTTTCTTTAATAAGTTCATTATCTTTGGATCAAAAAGAATTTTTAAATACATATATGCTCTCATTTAATGTAAATGACACTGCATTTGATCGTTTTGAAGTTGAATCTACCTTAGATGAAATGATTTGATTTTGATGATACAGAGAGTATGTTCCACAAATGAAAACTAGTGCACTTCCAAATGATAGTAAATTTTCAGAAATGAATTATATGAAAAAAATAGAAGCTGATATCGCACGACAGGATTGATTGACTTCTTGATCTGAAAAAGTTCTTGTTGCTGTTGTTGATGATGGATTTGCAGAACATCAAGATGTGAAATGAAATGTTGTAAAATGATATAATACAACAAATAGATCTACTAGTCCTTATAATTGATGTTTTCATGGAACGCATACTGCATGATCTGTCTCAGCTGTAACTGATAATAGTACGTGAGTCTCATCACTTTCTAATAATGTTGATCTTATGTTGGTTGCAACTTCATCTTCTTGCAATATTTTGCCATGAGCTTATGATTGAGTGTTTTATGCTGCAAAGGAATGAGCTGATGTGATTAGTATGTCATTTTGAGGTCCAATGTTTAGTCAAACACGACAAGACATGATTAATACTTATAAAGATGAAGTTGTTTTTGTGGCCGCTGCTGGAAATGATAATACAGAATGTGAGATGTATCCTTGTAGTTATGATTGAGTAACATGTGTTGCAGCATCTACTCCAAGTGATTCAAAAGCAAGCTTTTCAAATTATGGTAAACAAGTAGCTTTTTCAGCTCCTGGGACATCAATATTATCAACTGTACCAGGGTGATATGATAGAGCCAGTTGAACATCTATGGCAGCACCTATTTCTTCCAGTCTTATAGCATTATTGCTATCTCATTGAACTACTGATCCAGTATGAGTGATTCGTAGTACTGCTGATGCTATGAATGATGCTTTATTTGACGCATGAAAGTTGTGATCTGGTCGTATTAACGTGTGTCGTGCACTAAGCCATATTGGTGTAGTATGTTGAGATTATGAAGCATGACCGTGACCATGAGCTGGATGATGAGACAATGATAATGACGGTATTCCTGACGAACTAGATCCAGATGATGATAATGATACAATCCCAGATGAACTTGATACTGATGACGATGGTGATTCGATTCCAGATGAACAGGATGAAGATGATGATAATGATGGGATACCAGACTTACAAGATAATGTAACAAATCCTATTCAATATTGAATTTGTGGAGTATCTGTTGAGTGAGTAAGATGATGTACCATGCAATCTGCATGTAATTATGATTCTTCAGCAGAAATCGATGATGGGACATGTAATGCACAAGATTGTTTATGAAATTGTGCTCAAACGCTTTCATGACCAGCTCAAATTTGAACTGCATGTGTTACAAGTACTAATGTAACTTGAGTCTGGTCTAGTACTTGTAATTGTGAATCCTTAGACAGTGTTGTTGCTTATTCTACATTATCAAATATGGTTCCACTTATGTGATGAAGTTGAGTATGTAAGGATAATGTAATTATAACTCCAGTTTGTGGAGACTGAAAAATTGAGTGAACAGAAGCATGTGATGATAAAAATAGATTATCTTGAGATTGATGCGGATCAAAATGCACAAAAGAATATCGTAGATGTATAGATTGAATGTGTTGACGATCTTCTACTTCTTGATGAGTAGTATGTGAAGATAATAATCAGTGTATTTGAGTTTCTACTACATGATGATCTACAACCTCTTGAACTTCAACGTGATGAACTTCCGGCTGAATAACTACTTGAGGAAGCACATGATCAAGTACATGAGGAACAACATCAGGAACAACTTGATCTTCTACTTGATGATCATGATGAAGTGAGTTGCCATTGCAGGGATATCCTGTGATATGAGCAACTGCAACTAGTAGCTCAAATAAACTAAAGGTTTGAGATACACTAGAGATTGAAATTGATCTTTCTTATTCAAGTTATGCGCCATACTTCCCATGATGAACGATTGCGATTGAAATCATGTATCCAAGGTGATTCATACAAAAGCAATATAGCGAAATTAGTTCATGATGATTTGAAATTTGATCACGTACATATACACAGTGAGGAATGATTCTTGAATTAAATATTCAGTGAAATAATCTCACTATGAGTAATGATGATACAGAAAAAAGAATGGTTGAGTGAACAATTATTATTCCTTTAGATGTTATCTGATGAGCGTATACAACATCTGTAGTTTCAGCGCAAGTTTGATGCTATGAATTGCAGGCATGATGATATACTTTTGCTTGAAATGCTACTTGTACACAAAGTACATCACTTGATGATATAATTGTTTTTGAAAATAGTTCGTTATCAATAAATATTTCAGATTGATTGGAATGAGTTTGAGGGCCATGAACATGATGATTTAAACAATGATGAAAAATTATCGATACGGAAGAAGTAGAACAAAAAACAGAAGAAGAAACAACTGAGGAAAAGCAGAAAGAGATTGTGAAAGAAGAAGTGGAAAAAGAAGAAGTAGTTAAAGAAGAAATAGAAAAAGAAGAAGTAGAAAAAGAAGAATCGTGAACGCAGGAATGAGAACATGGTAGTCCGATAGATACAATATTGCCAGAAATTCCTCCATTTTACTCAATAGCTCCAGAGCATTGAAGTGCCGAATTTGAATGGGAAGAAGTTGCTGGAATTTGTTTATGGAGATGATATGAACGAGAGTCATGCCATGATGGAATCGATAATGATTGTGATGGTTTGTCTGATTGTATGGATAACGAATGTGCTGGAAGTACTCATTGTACTTGAGAAGTGTGATATCCAATATGTGGTGACGGTGTCGTGTTCCAATCTACATCTGTAGCTGATGAGCTGTTTGAACAGTGTGATGATGGAAACAGTATTAATGGAGATGGATGTACTAGTTGTCGTCTGGAATCTTGACGATCATGTAATTTAGAGACACCCTCACAGTGTGAGCGTATTGAATGTTCATCTCATGCTGAAGTATTTGCAACAGCTGAATCATGACGATGATGTTGTCCTGGATTAACGGCACTCACTACACAAGTAAGTGTGCATGATATTGGGGAAACAAAGAAACAGTATACTATCTGTTTTGATCCACATTTATGAGAGCCAGTTTGTAAACAATCTTGAATACAGCCATGACGACACATAGACAATGGTAATAACTTATTGTCTATATTGCCATGAGAATGTACATGAGCTAGTATTGATTACTATTCGAAGATTGAAGAGTTGTTGGATACGCAATTAGATTTATGTAAGTTTGATTGAGAAGAATTTGATTCATTATGATTCAATGATGTAGTCACTGTGCCTCAGAAGTGGGCTATAGATAGCTTGTTGGAATACTGTGTCGTAAAATGAAGATGAACATGATATGATGCTTTTGCTCCTTGAAGCAGAGTAAGTAGAGCTGAATTTATTAAAATACTTTCAAAAGTTGTATGACTTGAGGCAAATATAAGATTTGCGCCTGAATGAATAAAGTGGACATGATCTTTACCATATGTTGATATGTCTACATCTCATTGGGGTAGTCAGTACTTAGCTTATGCTGATCAACAATGATGGATAGAACCATTAAAAGGAACTATGAATTGAGAATTAGCCTTTTTACCAAATAGATCTGTGACAGTATCAGAACTTGCGAATGTCTTATCAAAAGTTAGGTATTGAGAAAGAATGTCTACTTTAGATATCATTAAGTTATTTCCAAACAGTGATTATCCATCAAGAGCAGAAATGGCTGAAATAATGGTTAGAAAATTTCTACCACAATTTGAAACAAGATTATTCTTGCAATGAAAAAATAGAATCTATTATGAAGAGATTCTTAAAGAACTTTCTTGAAAGAAACAAAGGGAACAATACGAATTTATTATTCGTCAAATACAGATTCTAGATCAAGAAGAAATTGATATGTGAAGCATTATATCCAATAGTGAGATTTATCCATACTGGATAGCGCAGTACCTTAAGTCGTTGGTCTATCAATAGAGATAGAAGACTATATCATTATATTTAAATATGTCTTTATATAGATAGCCTTTCTAGGTAATTGTAAACATGTTTTTAGGCATATAGATCAGCTTTTTGTATCTTTTTTTATCTAAACCACTACAGTAATTTTATTGTAGTGTTTTTTGTTTTCTAACCTTTCCATCCCTTATGAAGTGGATTAAAGATTTCTTTCAAAATATAAACCAATTCCAGCTATATACTATTTTCCTGTTTGCCTTACTTATTAGTTTATTATCTTGGAAACTATATCAAGATGATAAGACGTTTAAGGGAGAATTAGATGGTATAATGACTGAGGATTTTTCAGTGCAATGAGCTACATCATGTGAGTTTGTATTAGACTGTGAGGATATAGATAATATTGATGAATGTAGAATTTGAAGTTACAACTGATACGCAATGCAATATTATTGTTTCTGGGACGATACACCTTGACTATCTTGATGACCATGTAGGAATAAAGTTAACTGCCCAACATTTGATAATAACCCATGAGAATGCGATAGTAATAGTATTACATGTGAATGGATTGAAATTTTTGATTGCCCCAATCAGGAAGCAAATTTTTGAGATGAGTGTGATGATGGTGATTCAAATACAGAAAATGACAAAATAGATGATAACTGCCAATGTTGATGAACTCAAAAAATATGTTGTGTTGATAATGAAGATACAAATTGTAGTGATCATGAAACAGCGCATATGTGTAATCAATTTAGATGTTCACGAGAATGTGATATTCCACCACAAGTTGAATGCTTAGAAACAACAATATGTAATGCAAATAATTGAAATGATGTATGTATCGATTGACGATGCTCATGAGAGTTTTGTAAACCATCAGCATCTAATACTTCTTGAAACTTTTGTACTGCATTTAATTCAAATCAACAATGATGTGAAAATAATACGCAATGACAATGTGAACGAGATTCAAGTGCAACTTGAACTTGTGAATGTACTACTGATCCAACCATACTTACATGTGTGGATGTTGCTTGAGATTCTTGTTGAGTCATCAATTGATCAGTAAATAATCCAGCATGTTTATGAGGATGGTGTTCATGATCATTTTGTACATGAGAAAATCGATGTACTAGCATGAATAGTTCTTGAGAAGATGCTTGTAATAATGCAGGAAACTGAAGTCAATGCTCTCGAAATAATAGTGCGACATGAATATGTGTGTGTTGAGATGTTCCATGACCTTGCGATAATTTATGATGAGATACAGATAGCGATTGAGTCTGCAATGATATAGATAACTGCCCATGAAATTATAATCCTGACCAAGCTGATACAGATTCAGATTGAATATGAGACGATTGTGATTGACCTGAGGTGGAGTGTACAGCATCAAGTTCACTTTGATTTGCCGTAATGTGACCTATATTACAAGATGATAATGATGTAGCTGTATGACCATGACCAGTTCAAAATACAGAAGTTAATATATATTGTGACTTTGACCCTGATGTGTCTCCTGTTCAAGTAGTGATATATCAAGATTGAAGTTCTCAACCATATTGAACTTATTCTTATACATCAACACCCTTAGCAGTATGATTACCTTCATGAAATTACGAAGCACATTGTGTATATGATGGAATACAATATTGTAGTACAGATATTGATTTATGATCAATTGCATGTACAAGCGATGATAGTTGTCAAGACACATGAAATCAATGTACTGAATATGAATGTATAAATCCAAATACAACATCTTCAGAATGTGTAATAATAAATCTTGGTACTAATGTGTCTTGTAATGATAGTCAATATTGTACACTAACAGATATGTGTAATGGATCATGATCATGTGTATGAACATGAAGTCCATGTGCTGCTGGTGAGTGATGTAATGAACAAACTAATTCTTGTGAATGATGAGAATGTGATTCAAATGCAGATTGTCCAGACACATGAAACCAATGTACTTATGCAGAATGTCAAAATCCAGGCACCCCTTCATCTACTTGTGTAACCAAGAATCATCAGACATCAGTATCATGTAATGATAATCTGTATTGCAATGGAACAGAATCGTGTAATGGTTTAGGTTCGTGTACATCAACATGAAATCCCTGTCCAAATAATACAACATGTAATGATACAACTGACAATTGTGATTCAAATTGAGAGTGTACCCAAGATGGTCAATGTCCAGAAGATAAAACATGACCATGGGAATGTAATTGATTAAATCTTTTTTACAAAAAGTTTACTTACACTTGTGATATTAGTAATAATGAGTGTTTAGAAGATATTACATTATTATGAGAAGAATCTTGTGATGATTGAGATCCTTGTACTTTAGATGAATGTTTGCCAGCTGCTCCATGAATCTCTGCAAGATGTAGTAATACTGGTTCTTGTGAAACATATACTTGGAAACGAGATAATCGATGATCTTGTTCTACTCAATGTGGACAATGAACAAAGAATCGTGACGTATATTGTGAAGACATAAACTGAAATGAAGTAAGTGAATCGTTTTGTGATCCTTGAACAAGACCAGATGATGAACAATCTTGTACTGGAAATAATTGTGGATGTACTCCAGATATTTCATGTGAAGATCTTGTTTCTGCTACATGTAGCCCAAATCCAGCATCCAATTCTTGTTGACCGTGTGGAATTTGAACGAAGGATTGTGGTTGATGAACACCTGGATGAACACCAGGATGATCTCCATGAGGAACTATAGTTATTTGATATTTTTGGCAAGAAGGAGAGTGGTGAGCTTGTTCAGTTGAATGTGGAGGCTGAAGACAGCATCGTGTTGCTTTATGTAAACAAATAACAACTGATGCGGTTTGAGGATCAAGATCTGTTAAGACAGTTTCAGATTCTAGTTGTGAGTCCAATGGACATCCAAAGCCATCTCTTTCTCAGGAA
>CALDTY010000018.1 GCA_937923605.1 Candidatus Absconditabacterales bacterium | reverse complement strand
TTGAAATATGTTAGCAGTGAAAAATAATAAAGATGAAGCATTATTAGTGATGTCAGAAGCAGCAAGATCATCGTTAACAGAATCTCAAATCACTCAAATAGAATCAAAAACTAGAATAGTAAGTGCAGCTATTCCTACGATTGAAGAAATATGATGAGGTAGTGCTAGATGTATGTTGTTGGAGAACTTTTTACAGAAAAGTTAAAGTAAATTTATTTTTGTTATTAATAGAAATTATGAATGATTGGTTTCATAAAGAAAAAATAACTGAACATATATACTGAATATGAGAATATAACCATGATGAAAAGGTTCAATCATATTTTTTGAAATGAAAGAAAAAATCTATTTTGTTTGATACTGGAATGTGAATAGCAAATATCCTAAATCTAGTTGAATCTTTATGATGATGAAAAGAAACTGTGGTTATCAATTCTCATCATCATTGTGATCATGTTGGAGGAAATCATTTATTTAATAAAGTATATTGACCAAGTCATATGTTATTTGAAAAAGCTGCTAAAAATTGAATATCAAGATCAGATATTATTGATTATATTTGAAATGACATACCTGAAAAAAGATGGGATAATGAAGATTATTATATTAGAAAATTTTGATTTGACAAACTTTTAACTCAAGAGTCTATATTAAAATGATTTGAGCCGTTTAAATTTAAAATAATTACAACGCCATGACATTCAGCTGATCACATAAGTTTGTTTGAAGAAAAAACAAGAACATTATTTGCATGAGACTTATTGTATAATTGACCGATATATTTGCATTTAGAATGATCATCTGTTGATGATTATAAAGATTCAATTTCTAAGGTATTGTTATTAGATCCAAAATTAATCTTATGAGGACATAATGAATTTGTTGTTGATTTAGCAGCGCCAAAAATGATTTTAGAAAAACTAAGTCAAATTAATATCAACGAAAGTGAAATTGTTCCAATTAAGTGAAATTTATCATTGAAACTTCAATAATAAAGATGAACCATTGTTAGAGAACTTTTTACAGAAAGAAGAAAAATAATTTTATCTTTACTATATATCATGAATGAAATTCTGACTCAAGAGCAATTGAAAAAGAAAATTTGAGAAAAGTCTTGGATTATGTCATATAATTCTATGTTATGAATCTATGACGAAAAAAATGATGTAGTAATGCTAGTGGAGGATTATGGGCCAAAAGATTGATTTTTTATTGAATGATGGAGAACTTTTCACTTTCCAAAAACTAGTCCCATTGTTCAAAAGTCATATAGAGAGTGATGAAAATCTATATTTATTATCAAACCTTGAGTATGCGAACTTGATTTAGTTCCAGCTTTCTCTCCAATATGAATTGAATCTTGTACTGTGAGTGATGATGAAATTTCTCTTGTATATGCATGACATTGATGATGATGAGTTAGTGCAAGTTTTTCTAGATGATTAGCTGTATGAGTAAAATGAGTAAGAGTAATAGCTGAAGGAGGATGAAAAAAATTCTGAAAAGGTGAAGTAATTTTACCGAAATATAATATGTTATTGATTTGAATTGATGACACTGATAACGAAGAAGTCTGAGCTACATATGCTTTAGCTCATACAATTGCACAAGAAGTATCGAACTGAGAAGAAATTAAATATGTTATACATGGGAATGTTCAGCTCTATCCAAAAAATCCACATAAAACTAAAAATTGCTTTAGCACTGTTATATGAATAGCATATATTCCTTGAAATAGAGAGAATATAATATCACATTTCATCTCTAGATTAAAAGAAGAAACAGTTAGTGATAAGACTGTTATGTGTGTACATGATGGAATTACAATTTCTGAGGAACTTAAAAATTTTACTGAACATGCAAGAAATGCTTTTATTGATTCTTTAGATTCAGTCTATAATCTTGCAAAAGAGCAGTGAATTGAGATTTATGAAATTACGTGAAAGCATTGAATTATTTGAGCTCTTGCTGCTATTTGAGCTTACGATAGACCAGATTATGCTTCATCATTACCTAATGTTTAAAATCTATCTGATCAATAGAAAGTTAATATAACTCTTGATTTATTTGATTTTATATGTATGAATTATGTATTCAATTTGTAAAAATATATATGGTTACACATTCAGTTTCATTGAGAAGATCTAGAAGACCTATGTTCACATAGCTAGATTTCTCGGTAACCAAAAATGTTAAAATCACCGCGAAGTCGGTGATTTTTCTTTACTTAATTTAATTGTAACACATGAAATTATATATTATTTATCGCAATATTAAGATTATTAGACGAGGTGTTTAATGTCTTTTATTTTACCCTACTAAATAATGGAAAACATCTTATATGTCTGCACATGAAATACATGTAGATCACCTATAGCTGAATATCTAACTAAACAGTTTAGTAAGCAACTATGAAAAGAGCTGACTGTATCTTCCGCTTGATTAAATGCTGATTGATCACCAATAAGTCCAAATAGTTTAAAAGTGCTTGAAGATCAATGAATTGATGCAAAGTCTCACATGTCTCAACAAATAAATCAGGAATTAGTTTCGAATTTTGATATTATAGTTACTATGACACAGAAGCATAAAGATACAATACTAACGACATTTGATGTATCTGAAACTAAGGTTGCAACTTTAGCAGAAGTGAGTTGATGATCTTGAGATGTAGAAGACCCTTATGAGCTAGATTTGAAAAAATATAAACAAACAGAACAACAAATTAAAACATATGTATCAAAATTTTTATCTGCAATATAATTAATGGAAGCTTTAAACTTAACTGATATAGAGGTAAAAGCAGCAAATTCTAAGTATAATTTTACTGATGCTACTTCTAGAGTATGATTAAATGAATGACAAAAAGAAATCATTACAAATCTTCCAAAAACTATGGAAGATTTACAATTCAAAAGTCAAAAAAGTCTTGAAGAAGAGTTTGCAGAAAACTTTTTTAAAGTAAGGTGACTTAAGATGTGAGGAATGACTAATAATATTATACCTCATTACTCAGCTACAATGAACACAGGTCTGGTATGATGATATGCCAAGAAAATATGATCTAGTATAGCCTTAACAACTCCAACAATTGATTATATTAATCCCTTATTTCAGCATTATTGAGTTGATGCAGAGCCTTTACATGAAGAGTATTTAGAAGATGCTGGTCAGATATATAAAAATTTATCAACGAAAATTAAAAGTGATATTTTATTTATTATATCACCAAATAATCCAACATGAAGTGCACTAGATGAAAAAAAACTACAACAAGTAATAGAGTGGGCAAAAGACTATAATAAAGTGATTTGAATTGATTTTGCATTTGCTAACTATTGAGTATGAAATAAATGATATAACCTAGATAATCCATATAACCCATATCAACATTTAGAAGAGGAATGAGTAAAATACATTTGAATCGAAGATACATGAAAAACATTTCAACCGGAATACGCAAAATTATCTTTGATGAAATCTAGTAAAGATGTTTATGAAGATCTATATAAGTTAAGTAATGATCATTTACTATCCGTTTCAAAATGATCTTTTGCCATTTTGAACGAGTTTGCTAAGTACTCAATTAATGATAAGCTCTTATCTGTTCTTACTCCAGTATTAGAAAATAAACAGCAACTTGAATTAGCACTTCAATGACAAGAACTTTTAACATTACAACCTAATGACAGTTGCGTCAGTGTTGCACGAGTTAAGATCTCAGACAATACGTCAATGAATTCTAGTGAATTTCAACAAAAACTTGCTAGTGAGAAGGATCTACATATTTTAGACTGAAAGTTTTTCTTTTGGCATGATGAATCGTCTGGTGAAAAATATTTAAGAATATCTTTAGCGAGAGAGCCTGAGTTATTTAAAGAATGAATACAAAAATTATCTTCATTTCTTAATGATCTATAATGATTTCAGAATTACTTACTTATAAAAAATCTTCTGATGAAGTAATCAAAATATCAGATGAATATAGTGCTGACTCTAGACAAGATAAACTCAATCTTTGAATATGAGTTTTCAAGCAAAATTGAGAGCTATTTGTGCATCCAGAAGTTTTAAAGTATAAAGTTACAGTAGATTCATGATCTGTGTGATATTTAGATACAGAGTGACTAAATGATTTTCTTGCTGCATCACAAAAGTTTATATTTTGACACTATGATTATCCTATCTCATCAATTGCTACTAATTGAGGGACGTGATGATTGTATTTAATGTTGATGACCTTGAAGGACCTCTGATATAACAATTTATTGTTACCATCTCCAACATATATTAATTATGAATATATATATGATTTAGTTTTTTGAAAAGAATGAAAAATTAGTAGATTTTCTCACGTGAATGCATCTTGAACTGTAGATATGAAATCATATGTAGACATGATACATGATTGTGAAGATAAGTCGATTTTACTCATGCAATGAATATGTCATAACCCAACATGAATAAATTTTTCTCATCAAGAATTAAATGAAATAGTATTAGCTTTACAGAATGCAGATAAAAAATGAAAGCAAATTATGGTGATATTAGATATTGCATATTTTTGATTGTGAAAATGAATAGAGCAGGATAGAGATCGACATATGGAATTATTCACATGATGTCCAAATATATCTATCGCCTTTTCTTACTCCAAAATAGCTACAATATATGCGTTGAGAACTGGTTGTCTTTTTATTAAATGTGAAAATGATAAAGAAAAGGATATGCTAGATAGTAATTTAAGGCTATATACAAGAGATATTGTTTTACATGCACCAGTAATATGACAAAAAATTGTTACTGAACTTTTAACAAATCAAAAAGATAATTTCATTCAATGAATTGATTATATCAAAGATGAGCTGAATCAACGTAGGTCTATGTATTTCGATATGGTTTGAGAAAAAGATATGTGAGACTGATTTTTTACTCAAGTGCCACTTGATTCTGATAAAATTGAGTCATTAAAACATGATAAATGAATTTATTTATTGAGTACGTGAAGATTAAACTTTTGAGCTTTACAAACTAAAGAAGATATAGAAGTAACAGTACATGCTATTTTAGATAGTAATTAGAAAAATGGAATTATTAATGATTGAGCCACATAA
Source organism: Candidatus Absconditabacterales bacterium (assembly GCA_937923605.1). Taxonomy (GTDB): domain Bacteria; phylum Patescibacteriota; class Gracilibacteria; order Absconditabacterales; family Absconditicoccaceae; genus JAHDCT01. The sequence goes on along the minus strand of CALDTY010000018.1, from coordinate 27,224 downwards.
AGAGTGATGGTATAAGAATGGCATGAAAAAAACAAAAGATAAAATGTCTGATGCTGGAGTAGATCGTACAGTAACTTTCGATACACAAGTTGCTATAGATCAACATAGAAATCTAGTTGAAGTACTCTCATCAGTGCCTTGAGTAGAAACTATCGTTCGTAATTATCCTGATGAAAGCTGGAATGCAATAAAATGAAATGGAATTGCTTTAGATGACACAACACCGTATCCAAGAAAATATACTTTTGATAATGCAGTATTTACTCGTGATGCATTTATTTCAAACCAGAAAGATAAAATCATTTTATCAAACTTTACTAAAGATCAGAGAGTTCAATTTGAAACAAAACTAATCCATGAACTTTTACAGTCATTGCAATTAGATAGAGAGATTATTTTATGACCAAATGATGTTGACACAAAGTATGAATGATGAGATTTTCGTTATCTTCCTAAAGATAATATACTTATAGCGTGAACAGATAAGCATAGTGGATGAATAAGAAAAAGTAGAACCACTAAGAAATGAGTAGATTTTGTTATGAAAAATCTATGAGTGCTTCATAAAAATTTATTAATAGTACATTCAAAATCATTTCATGTAGATTGTGTTGTTTCTGTTGTGACTAACGATTATTGAGAGCTTATTGGACTCATTGCTATATCAGAAAATATACATAACTTTTCAGATATAGAATATTTTTGTAAACAAAAAGATCTATTTTTATATGATATATGAAGTGAATATTGAAGTGATTCTTTTGTTTCTTTAACTTGAGGTGCAATCAATACGTTGAATTATAACGAGTACTTGATTGGTAAATCTTTATTTAATGAAGAATTAGAAAAAAAATTGGAATCATACGGAATTAAAAGAGTGATTTCAGATACAAGTGAATTTCGAAAGTCTGCTTGAAGTGTACACTGTTTAACAAACCAGATTTAATTTCACCAATATTGAATGTATGTATTAAATGAAAAAATTGAAACGATATATAATAATATACAACATAGATTTGAAATAAAAAATGAAGCCTTAAACTATGAAGATGCTCAATATCTATCAAAAAAATTAAAGGAAAGTCCAACTGTAGTTTCAAGAGAACCCCATCGATTGGTTGAGCAGGCATGAGAAAAATCGTTTTTATCCATTGTTGCACAAGATAAAATTATCTGATTTATATTAATGGATGTGTATCCTCAAAATTTTCGTTGAGTTAATATTCATGAAAGAATGTCTTTATGGGTAGATGAAGAGTATAGATGAAATAATTTATGAACGTATTTAATGTTAAAAATAACAGATCAATTTGCATGAAAGTCTATTGTATCATGTACGCAAAGTAAACAAGTGTGACATGTGAATAAAAAATACTTGTGATATGAGGAGGTATATATTGAAAACATCTCAGAAGAACTAATGGACATTCTAGAGTCAGGTTGACCACTTCAGTGAAAGTGATATCAATTTTATTTTAACCAACACTTATTAAAAGTGATCTCTTGAGTAAAAAAATAAATCCCCTTGCAAAGTAATTTAATTTATGTATTAACTAATTACTATGAATATGTCAACCATCAAGAAATCAAAGAAATCTAAACTACGTCAGTGGTAGATTTTTTGAATAATCGATATGATATATTTGAAACAATCTGCCTCTCGGGGTAGATTGTTTTTTTATGCCTAATTATAAACTTATGAGACGAATATCTAATAAACGTAAAAAAGTGTTGCCAATCAAACGGTAGGGTTTTTTGTTGAGATATATTTCTTTCACAAGCTACTCTGTCTAGAGTAGTTTTTATTTATTTATTTATGATGAATAGTTTACTAACTGATATTGAACATGGGCATTCTTGACGTAGAATCTGATGATTTGAACAACGCGTTTCTTATGATAGATCGTATTATAAAGGAGATATTTGATCTGCACAGGAATTTAATAACGAGCTTATAGATTGCTTAAATAGCTATGCAATTTGAGATACATCAAGATTTGTAGGTGAATTTACCTATGATCCTATGATGCAGGCAGAAATAATTTGAGTGTTACAAGATCCATTAATCAAAAACCAAAACATTAGTATTTGATGATTGATTTCTCATCCTATCCGTCGTGCTCAAACACTTACTTTGGAACATAACAAGGGAGAAAGACGTGTTTCTAGTGTATGAAAGTTACAAATACAACAACATCTTATTGCTACCTTGGAGAAATCTAATAAAACAGTAAAGAGTCTGCCACAACAATTGAAAATGTTGGACTCACTTCGTAAAGATTGATATAGTTTTGATTTTACGCCAAATCTAGAAGATCTAAGGCCTTTATGGCAAGGAGTTTTTGATTATTGGGCTGATGAAGATATCATAGCTGCAATTGACGATCCTTCGACACTTATTATTGTTTGTAGAAATTCTCAATGAGATGCAGTTTCTGGAGCATTACTTGATGTTACCAGTTGAGAATCAACAGAACGATCAACACATTCATCTGAAAGGTGAAAATGATTGATGTGATCAACTTTGAGAGTTTTACATGCACAATGAATACAACAGTGATTAGATAAAACTATATGGTGTGACGCAAGATACGATAAGTCGGTTTGAGTAGGAAGAAGCGTATGAATGACAATAGATATGTTACAAGATCATCATTCTTATCATGTAAAGCACAATCATGTTTGTATTTGAAGTCGTACCGATTTAGATAAAGTAGATGCTTGGAACTTATGAATCAATACTAGATTCAATTGGAAAGAAGAAGATAGTTTGTGACATATGCCAGAAGATAAACTCAGAAGTTTTGTTGTGATGCGTGCTGATCAAACGATTCACAATCATCAGAATGCAGAATTGATCTTAGATAGTACTCATATAATTTAATTTATCATATTTTATAATATGTTTATCACTACATCGAAGCTGCATCATTTACATATGCCAAAAACAGAGGCATATAATTGAATTACAGAGAACTCATATACAAAACCAGAAAAAGTAGATCATATTCAACAGGCGTTGCTCGAAAGATGGCCATCATTACATATTGAAGAGTGTGATGATCAAATAGATAGAGCAACTCTAGAGAATATTCACACGAGCGAATATTTGAACTACTTAATGTCTAGGGAAACTGTGTTACAAGAAGGTGAAGATTCTATACTAAATGATGTTCCTTATATAGCATTAGATAAAGAGCCTATCGCAGAACAAGCTAAAAGATGATATTATTGTAGCGACACATATACATCGTTTACAAAATACATTCGAAAGGTTGCTTGTTCCTCTTATAATGCAGTTCATACGGCAGGTAAGTATGTCTTAAGGAATTGATGAGCTTGATATGCTCTCACTAGGCCACCTGGTCATCATGCGATGCCAGGAAAGGCTAGTGGTTACTGTTATCTTGCAAATGCTAGTATTTTTACTGAATACGCTGTAGAGCAATGAAAAAGGCCCGTTATTCTTGATATTGATTTTCATCATGGTAATGGAGCTCAAACTATTTTTTATGATAGATCCGATGTTTTGACGTGTTCCATACATGCAGATCCAGCTAGAAAGTTTCCTTACTTTACATGATTTGAAGATGAGATTGGTGTATGAGATGGGATAGGATATAATATGAATATTTGTCTTGAGGCTTGAGCTGATGAGCAAATCTATCTTCATAGTTTGGATATTTTACTAGAACGTGTTCAAGCGTATGAGGCTGATATACTTATTGTGTGTTTATGATTTGATACATATCAATGAGATCCAATCTGCGATTTCGATCTGAGTATTGGATCTTATTCCAAGATAGCAAAAAAAATAAAAGAGATAGGTCTACCAACTTTATATGTGCAAGAGGGAGGGTATGATATGGAGGATATTTGAAATTGTGCAGTTAGTTTTTTTGAAGAAATTTTAGATTAATAATATCTTCTTCCTTTTCTTCTTTCTTCTCTTCTTGTTTTCTCACGTTTACTCAAATCTTTTTTTAATTCATCTAAATTTTTTGCATCAGTACCAAATTTATATAAGTCATTTAAGGGCAAAGATGAGGTAATATGAGCTTTTTCAATTTTTTCGTACATAGATTTGTAATTTTTGAACATAGGAATAACTTTGTCTGCAAAAATATACATTTTCCCTCTTTTATTTAGGTTGTTGTAAGTCTTACTGACTCACGTATTTGTATCAATAAACATTTTATGTCATTTTTTCAAATATTCTTCTAGAGTAGGAGAATATGTATCGTAGATAGGGTTTTCTGAATCCATAAAATATTCTATAAAGTCTGAATGATATAAATCAAAATCATGTTCAGTATTAAATATAATTCATAAAGGTTGTTCATCTGTTTGTTGATAATCTATTTGCTTCAAGTATTGCTCAAACACTCATGCTAGTAAATCATACGTCGCCAGAATTTCTTGATCCTCGGGTGAGATATTTTGCATTAATTGATCAATCTTGTGGTCAATTGCATCAGTTTCTTCGAACTGTTCATATAGATCAAATTTTTCAGCCATCAGTTTAGTAAGAAAATAAATAGTAATATATTATATATCATTTACATTGCTTTGTCAATTTTTTTAATTTACTATATAACTGAAAATTCACATAATTCACTACATTTTGAAATAGTTACTTAAAGAAAATATGAAGAGTAATGTTTTCTTTGAATCTCGGGTTGGATTCACTAGTATAAGTATAAATTTGATTTTATTATTATTGTTGATACACATGTTAATCAAACATATTGGAGCAGATCATATTGATCAGGAAGTAACATTGCAGTGACGAATAGCTCATACGAGAGTTTCATGAAAAATTGCTTTTGCAAATTTGAGAGATTGAACAGGGTATATGCAATGTGTTATTGTAAAAGAAGTAGTCTGAGATGAACAATTTGAAGCATATAAAGAATGTTGAATAGAATCAGCGATGACGTTGTCTTGAATACTATCAAAGCATCCAAAAAAAGAGGAATATGAATTACAGGTAAGTAAGATTGAGATTCTATCAGTAGCAAAAGACTATCCTTTGGGAACCAAAGAGCATGGAGTAGAGTTTTTGTTTGATCAAAGGCACCTTTATCTAAGATCTCAGACCCAACGATCAATTCAAAGAATACGTGATACAATTATTCATGCAACATATGACTGGATGAGAAATAACGATTATATAAAAATTGATAGTCCAGTTTTTACTCCAACATGTGCAGAGGATAGTACTGAATTATATGAGGTTACGCATACAAATGGAGAAACTATGTATCTATCTCAAACATGACAAATGTATATCGAAGCTGCGATCGCTGGTCACCGTAATGTTTATGATTTTGGACCAGTATTTCGTGCTGAAAAGAGCAAGACAAGGCGTCATTTAAACGAACTTTGGATGATGGATGCAGAAACAGCTTTTTGTGATAATGACCAAAATATGGATATTCAGGAATCACTAGTAAAATTTATTGTTAGTGAAGTAATTAGATTAAATACATCAGATTTAAAAATATTGGATAGGGACGTTGAAGTATTGCAAAAAACAGTGGATGAACCATTTACTCGTAAGCTACATGCTGATGTTGTCAAAGAATTACAGTCTATGTGAAGTGATATAAAGGATGGTGAAGATTTATGAGCAGATGACGAAGAAATATTAATGAATAAGTATGATGTACCTATATTTGTTACAAATTATCCACAAGATATTAAAGCATTTTACATGCCTGAAGATCCTAACCATCCATGAACGGTTAAATGTGCTGATTTATTGGCTCCAGGATGACATGGTGAAGTGATTTGATGATCAGAACGTCTTGCTGATTATGAAACATTGAAACAGAAAGTTATTGATCAATGATATGATTTGGCAGATTATCAATGGTATTTAGATATAAGAAAATACTGATGAGTAACAACGAGCTGATTCGGATTTTGACTTGAAAGACTTGTAAGATGGATATGTGATTTACATCATATTAGAGAGGCTATTCCATTTCCTAGATATCATAATAGAATAACACCATAGGTTTCGGTTGTAAATTCAAAGCTAAAAGCTACTATCATCCAGATATTTAGCTTTTAGCTTGATATAAATTTTGTCCCCATCGTTCAACGGGATAGGACACAGTCCTGCGAAGACTGGAATGTAGGTTCGAGTCCTACTGGGGGCAATTTGTTAATTTTGATGGCGACCAACCATACATAACCCGCAAGGGTAAGGGAGAAACAGGAGTTCGAAGACCCCTGTTTTTTTGTTTTTTTAAAACTCAGTCGAACATTACTTTGAGCAACAAATTTTTTGTTTCCGAGTTTCCGTCTTTCCAGATCTTCACTGGGTTTTCAAAGAATTTGAGTACCTCAGTTTTGAGTTCGAGGTTTTGCTCTGATCATTCAATTTCAGTTATCTGAATTTGCAATGATTCAATTTGATTCCCAATATCTTTTCGATTCTGCTCAAGCTTCTTTCTTAACTCATCCTCAGTGACGTTCATTATTGAATCTTCAATCTGTTGCCTCTGATGTTCTAGATCTTCTATTGAAGAATTGAGATCTTTGATCCTGTTTGCTGTGATCTCCTTTTTTCTATTAATTACTTTATCAGTCATATACTTTATGATGTCGTGTACTTTTTCTCATAGTTTATACTGCTTAATGAGTCCCTCAACTTCATCGTGAACCTTATCAGCGTTTACTGTTCTAGGTATTCACTGGTCTTTGAGAGGACAGTGAGGGTATTTACAATCATACTTTGGGTATTTGTCTTTTGCAAAGTAGCCACTCATACAACGTCAGCAAGCTTCACATCTAAGTATTTTTCTGAGATGAAAGTAATCCTTATTCTTTTGCTTTACTGTATATGCCGGTCTTTCTTCTTGGGCTTTCTCAAGTCTATTCAGTACTCATTCTAGAATTGCATCATTGATAATTGGTTCGTGATTTGCAGGAATTGGTTCAGTAATTCATCTGTCAGGAGCTACTATATATCAAGCATAGAAGTACAGTCTTCTAGGTTTCATAATGTTTTCAAATAAACTTTTATGAATGATTTTACATTTTCTATCTTTGGTTCCATCAGACTTTTTGTAGTGGTTATAATTTGTTGTGAGCTTATTTGCTCTTAGAAATCTTAGAAATTCTGCTGCGTTATACAACGTTCCATCAGCATATAAACGTAATGCTTTAGCCATAATACCTGCGTTAGGATGATCTTGTATTGCAAAGGAATTGGTCCTTCATCAAATTGTTCTCTTTTCATAGGTATATCCAATCGGTGTACTACTGAACGCTCGGTATCACGCTTTTAATCTAGCATTCACTCAATTCCTTGATCTGAGATTTCCGTTTTCTCTTTCTTGTTTTGCAGAGTATAGTTTCAAGACTAATTGAATAATCTTCAGATCATCTCATCTTTCATAGTAATCCTTGCTGAATACATCGTAGACGATTACTCAAGCTTCCCAAAACTGTCTTAGGATATTTAATCATTCGTCGAGAAATTCAGGCCTAGAGATCCTACTAATTTCAGTGCAGTATAGGTACTTAATGTTGTGTGGTCCAGGCTTCTTATTTGTTTCTTTGATATAGGCAAGACATTTAAGAAGTCATTCTCTATCTTTTACTTTTCAAGAGATGGCTTTATCTTGGAAGATGCGTTTCAGTGAGTGTCAGTTTTCTTGTTCAGCTGATACACAGGCATCCTGTTGTGATTCTAAACCTTTACCTTCTTTATCTTGCTTGGATGTAGAGATTCTTAAATAAGCTACTACGTTAGTAGTCTTGTATTCTGTGTTCTCTTGTGGTGCTGAGAATGTACGTGTTTTGATATTGAAAGTGTTTCACATAATAATTAAGAATTATTTAATAAATGTGAATCCACCACCTTGTTAATGACCATAGTGAGAAAGACTATAAGTTCTTCTAGTTTCTCGTCTGCGTGACAATCATAGTCATTGCCAAGTATTTCTCTAGCAGTTTCTAAAGTGATTAGTGTTGATGATGGATTCATTGGTATAAAAGTTAATGGGGTAAATATAGTTGTCTCAATGTCTCATTGTCTCAGAAACTATGTCAGATCTATTGTCCGACCTATGTTTCTGAGGTTAGATGATGGATTTTTTTACTTCTTCTTGTCTCAGTCTTCAAGGGTTTGAAGTTTGAGATTCAATTGATCTAGTAGGTTATTGCTGACTTTATCATTTTCTCAGATTGAACCCTTAGAAGAGTTGTAGATAGAAAGGAATATCTCTCTAGCATATTCATTTTGCTCTAGTATGTCGGAAGGAATAAAGTGCATTTTAACTCTTTTCTCTTCTGAAACATATACGTTTCTCCTCTTCATTTTTCTGTCGCATCATATTGCTGTACAGAACTCATTGATCACTTTTCTAATAGAAGATTTGTGATGAGTGCTTCTGCAAAAGATTGTTCCAATTTGTTTGGGCACAACTCGTAGTCATTCGTGATTGATAAATACTTTAGGGTTTCCATATCACTTCTCTGAATTTTCCATAAACCTATTGCAGTAAAGATCAGGATTATTAACGATGTGTTCTATAATGTTATGACTTGTAGCATTCTCATTGAGGTTTCTCTTATAATTGTCGATCACAATTTTTAACCACTTAAGATTATTGGGATCAAGAGATGAAGTGATATGTAATCAGAATGCAAAGACTTTGAGATTCTTTATCATTCTTACTTCAAGTTGAATATCATTGCGATCTAGGTAGGTATCTATTACCTTTGATGCCTCATCAAAGAATTTGTGGAAGTCTATTTCCTTCTTGCGTCTAAGGAGTTCGTAGTAGTATGCACTAAATTTTTCTACGAGTTGTTCTTCTCATAATGTTCTGTTCAAAAAAGCTTTATTGTTTCGCATTGATTGATCTAAGTATACTATGACTCATCTGTTGAAGAGTGAATTATTTGCAGGCAAACTTTCACTTGCCACAATAAGAGCGACTCTAGTAGCCCAGGATTCGATTCCAGTTCACTTGTTATAAGATTTTCACTTTTCAACTTGGTATCAATCGTAGCTTGATTTGATGAGATCGATGGTGTCTTTGTAACATCAGTCATTTACTTCATCAACATAGAGTACGTGACGATTTGCATTGAAGTGTTGAGCGAGAACATAGGGAGTAGAAGTGAGATCACTCACTGGTTTTCTCATTCAATATCTTGCTCAAATGATTCTTGATGTAACTTCAGCACTATATGACTTTCCTGAATTGGTTACTCACTGAAGAAAGAGGATAGGAAATCATCTTATCTTTTTACGTATCTCAGGTTGGAAGATACTTGCTCAGATAAATCATAGATAGATATTGTTTATATCAGTATCGTTGAAGAGGTACTGACTAAGTAGTCATAATCATCATTGTATCGATGTTACTTGTTCTTCTTCAAGTTTTGAGTTCTTGGAAAATCAAATCTCTAGTTTGCTTTCGTGTACAACAGATTCTTCTTCAGTTATTTTTCAAGTCTTTGTGTCAATAACTTCATCTGAACTAATGAATTGTTTTCAATCACTTGATCGTCACAGATTTGTTCTGAGTTTAACTTCTTCAATAAGTCCTTGTTCTAGTAGGAAATGTGCCAATTCATTTACCTTGCGGATGATCATTCACTCAGTTATGACTTTATCTATAGGCTTAAAGAAAAGTTTACTTAGATTGTTAGATGCTTTTTTGATTGAGTGTTGAGTTTTTCTGTAGGTGCTATTGATGAAGTCAGTATTGATTTCTTTTCAATATACGAGTTTGCTATAAACATCCATTCAAATGTATACATCTTTATTTAGTATATCGTCATATTCATATTTTTTGGTAACCTTAGTTGGAAGTATGTGGAAATTTTTTGCTGTGTGATATCTATCTTCTATTATTACTTCAGATTGATCTTTTATCATAGAGCGTATAGTACAGAGTGTGTAATATGTAGGTTGTTTCTTTAGTCATACAATCCAATCAAAAGCATTCTTTCAGAAATCATTCTTGATAGAATATAACTCAGCTTTCATAGCAGTTTCCTTGTTAAGTACTTCAGTTCATTGTCAAAGAACTAGGTTTTCTTTTAAGATACAGTAAGCATCATCAAGATCTTTAACTCATTGAAGAGCTTCTCTTACATCAAGTATCTGCATATGTGCCGTTACTATTTCTCATTGTTCCTTTACCCAATTGTGGATCTTTATTATACTTAAGTTTGCTCACGTGAATGGTGGGTCGTTATCAATGATTAGCTTCACTACTATATTGTCCTTGAGGAATTTTTCGTGGAGACTCTGAACCAAATCAAAGGTGTTGTCTACTCAAGGCACTCAAATGATATTGTGACTATCATTATATAAACACCATCATCTGATTGTGTCTGTTACTCACTCAGTGATTAGGAACGGCTTAGTGAGATCAAACTCGTTTGTGAAGATGATATATGATCATTTTGATGCTCATAAGTGTTGGTCTTTCGGAAGATCTTTGTTTCAAGAGATGCGTCTCAATATTCTAGTCTGAATATCCAGATCTAGAGTTTTTAGGTTAAGGCAGAATCAAGGATCTTTCCGTTTTCAATTTGGTACTTTGTCGTACCTTAGAGTAATCTCATTCATTTTAATCAATTCTTCTATCTTATCTTTTGGAAATTTCTTTGTGCTAACGAGATATTCAACAATCTCGTTGTATAGTGGATTAGAATATTCCATAATGTCGGTGTGATATATAAAATAAAATTATCAAAAATTCTGATTGAATCGTTGGAATACTCAGCGAGAGTCTAGGTTTAGATAACTCTTTACAAACGCAAATGGTCATCACTTAGCTCTTCATTTATCAGTATGATCATTGACAAAGTTTCAGCGAACATTTACCTTCCATCAGGAAGTAAGTTCTTTTCATTCATACAGGCTAAGGTTTCAGTGGTTATTTTCATATTCTATTCCTAGAGCATCTAGGATTCTATCCATCTTGATGGTGTCTATTCATTGGAAAGAAATGCTTTTTTTCTTAGTGTGTTTCATTAGAATAAAGGTAATTAGATAAAGGGTTGTAATCGAAGAGGGTGGACTCCCTCTTTTTTAATTAGACTTATCTAGTCGATCTTTTAAGATTTTTCAGATCAGTTCGTTTCTACTGAGTCAGTGTAGTCTACTAGCCTCAAGTAATCAGGCTGCTACACCCGCAGAAACATATAACAGAATTGATTTGAGCATCAGTTATAATTGTTAGTAATTAAAATACGTGCACGTGATCAATATGTAATGAGGATATTTTTTTGGCAAAACAAAAAAAATCACCCAAGGTTATTGGCTGATCTCATTGGTTTAATTGATGTAGAAAGTATTTTAGAATTTTATTATCCCTAATATGGCTTCTCTTCTATATCAGATACCATAGCATAAAAAATTTTAAAAGGAAAGCTAGGGTAGTCATTTTCTAGTTTAGTGAATTGAATGTTGCTTACTAACTGAGCTATTTCTACTTCTTTAAAATCAATTGTGTCGATATAAGTATCGTATTCAACAAATGATAGTTTGTTAAATATATCTTCATCTATTCAATTGTATAACACGTACTTCAAAAAGTTTAGATTGCCTATTTCTTTTAGAATTATATTCGGAATTGACCATAGCTCCTTTTTTGAAATTGATGTCACATCATCCGTCTTTTGGTTCAGTGAGCGTATGAGTCATCTTGATATTTGTTTTTCAAGATATTTGCGATATGGAGATTTTTTTATTATGTAAAACTCAATTGATTTTTTCAGAATATCCATTCTGTTTTCTTTTGATGTAGTTGATTTACTCTTTAGTTTATTGAGAATAGTATCTACTTCGACCCTTCACTGAAGAGATCTATTGCTTCAGGAAAAATACTGCAACCATATATGACGTACCATAAGAAATTTCATTAGGTTATAGTTTTTATCTGGCATCAAATTCTTAATTTCATTTTTCTTTTTGCTATAGAATCTTTCTCGATTCTTGATTGTTTTGGTATTGTTGGCTCATCATTTTTTCTCATATCTATCTATAATATCAAAGATGGATATATTATTTATAGATCAGTTCAGTTCATTGTGGATAGCTATAAATGTTGCCTTGTGTTCTTCGACGCTAAATATTTGTTTGCTAAGAATAAATATGTCCTTTGCTCAAAGAGGTCTGGTCAATTTATTCTTATTGTTGATTAACTTTCATATCTCTAGAATGATATCAGTAATTAGGTAGTACAATGCGTTTATAGGGATGTGTTTCTCTGAGTTTTTCTTCTTGTCTCAATATCATAACGTCCAATAACAAGCCATCAATAAATCTTTCTCTTGGAGAAGTAACAAGAAAATAGAAACATATAAATTATATTTGATATCAAAATATTGCCTAGACATAACAGTACAATATTCATTGACGAATTATATCCAAGCTTATAATTATAATTTACTCTTGAGGTTCTCAAGATTTTTTACTTTTTTGAAAGTATTGATAGATGCTATATCATCATCAAACAACTAAAACTACAATAGCCAATCATCATAATATCATATGATATGTGCCTGAGAATGTAGAGTATGCCAATCAAAAGAAGATTCCTGCTCAAATTAATTTTTGAGCAATTCATTCTCAAATAATAAGAGATCAAAGAATTAACAATCGTGATGTTACGATTCAGCATACTAATAAGATGGAGATGATCATAGTTCCAAGGAAGGAATAAAAATATTTTTTCTTCTAAAAAAAAAGGAGCAACCGACACTTCGGATTGCTCAATCTTTTACAGCATCTTCCAACTAGGAAAAATGTAGTGAAGAGCCGGCTGCCCTTCTTTCTAATTGAAGTATACTGTAAATTTGATTGAGCAAATAAGGTATACTCATATACAAGATTATGTAAACACAAAAACGCCAACTTTATATTTCTTATTCCATATGAAGAAAAAATTTGATCTTAGTGAATCTAAAAATATTTGATGAGTGAGTATGTTTGTAGATGAGCAATATTCTAATGTGGTATGTGTTGGAGAGGCGCTTGCAAACTTCATTTCCTTAATCGGAGAACTATTCGAATCAAAAGGTTGGGATATGCAGGAACACTTGGATTAAAAATATGACATAGAATTAAAATAAGTAAATACAAAAACTTTAACTTGTAGTATTATTAGAGAAGATTCTTATATTGAAAAGTAATTTATTACCTGCTCAATCTTTATTATGATCTGATTATTGAAACACATCTTCTAAAGATAAGTGCCAACTGATATTTGGAGCATTTTTATTATTTAGATTACATAAGAATGAGTCTTTAATTTGCAATAATATTCTAATGCCTAAAAAAGAAATTGTTACAGACTTCCGAGTTAAAGATATGTTAGTTGAGGCAGATATAGAATTCACTCCTCAATGAAGCTCAATCAAAGAGATTGATGAAGCCTTGAAGTCTGCTTCTAAATCAGGATCAGGGAAAGTGTGATTTCCAGAATTTACTGCAGTTGTAAAAGATTTTCTAATCGTTATTGAGGATAAAGCTGATACTAATTTTCATAAATCACTTGATGATAATAGCTTGATTTCTATGGATGTTCAATCAGTGAAGAACTATGCCTTGAATTGAGCTCTTCATTATTGAATTCATCTAGCAAAGAATACAAGCTATAACAAAATAATTGCTATATGAATTTCTTGAGACGAAAAGAAACATAAGATGACTCCACTATATATCAATGATAGATGAGAGTATACTGAGTTGAACGATATTGAAACGATGATATCGTTTAGTGAAAAAAATATTGAAGAATACTACACAAAAGAAATTCTTAAAGAAGAAACTAGAGAAGAGAAACAACTTGAAGAGATTCAAAAGGATGCTTCAGAACTACATAATGATTTAAGGAATTACTGAAGTATACAAGATAAAGACAAGCCTCTTATAGTTTCTTGAATACTACTAGCTCTTGAAGAAATCCAGCATAAAAATTTTGATGTTGATGATCTGAATTGAGACACAATTAATACTGACTGAAATAAAATATATAAAGCAATTGAAGATAATCTCAAACGTGCCCGTGTGAGTCCTGATGTTAAAAGAGATAAGATGTTGAATAAGTTTCAGGTAATTGTAGATACAAAGAAAATCAATGAGAAGAATAGCACTTTGTGAAAGACTCCATTGAAGCATTACACGGAATTTATTTATGAACATATTTATAAGAGTATAAAATATCATAACTCTTCAGAAGACTATGTAGGTAGATTCTATAGTGAATTTATGTCATACTCGTGATGAGATGGCCAAAGTCTTTGAATAGTTTTAACACCAAAACATATAACAGATCTTTTTTGTGAACTCGTAGATCTTCAACCAACAGATACTGTGTTTGATCCTTGTTGTGGTACAGCAGGTTTTTTAATCGCGGCTATGCATTATATGATCTCCAAAACTGATGATGCAAACTTACAAGACAACATCAAACAATATCAATTACATTGAATAGAACTTCAAAGCTATATGTTCACTATAGCTACTACAAATATGATTCTTAGATGAGATGGGAAAAGTAATATTGTAAATGATGATTTTCTTAGAAATGAACCATCTCAACTTCAATTGAAGTGATGTACGGTGGGGATGATGAATCCACCTTACTCACAGTGATCATCTAAAGATACTGACTTATATGAAATTTCTTTTACAGAGCACTTGTTAGATTCATTAGTTAAATGATGAAGAGCTTTGGTGATTGTTCCTCAGTCAACATTCACTGGTAAAACTACATATGAGAAATCTGTAAAAGAAAATATTTTGAAGAAGCACACTCTTGAATGAGTCATAACTCTAAACAAAGATTCATTTTATTGAGTAGGGACTAATCCTTGTATTTGAATATTCACTACTGGTAAACCTCACAATTCTGAAAAAGAATGCAAGTTTATAAACTTTGAAAATGATTGATATGCGGTGCAGAAACATAGATGATTAGTAGAGACTGCACAAGCACTAGATAAAAAACAGCATTTATTAGATGTTCGACGCTGAGAAAAAGAAGCAGAAACAAAATTTTGTGTTAATACAACTATTGAAGCGAGTGATGAACGGCTTCATAGTTTTTACTATTTCAACGACGAAATACCTACTGAAGAAGAATTCGAAAAAACAATTGCTGAATATCTTACTTTTGAATTTTCAATGATTTCTCAATGAAGAGACTATTTATTCATTAAAGAATTAGATGATGAATAATCTGTCTTTAGATGATCTAGATTGGAAAGCATTTTTGATAGGTGATATTTTTGACATTGAGAATTGTAAATGCTCGAAAGTTTCTTGAATTGGGAAAGGTAAAGTGCCTTACGTTGGTGCTACAAATAGGAATAATGGAGTAATGAAATTTCTAAAAGCTGATAATTCATTAATAACAAAGGGGAATTGTATTGCTTTTATATGTGATTGAGAATGATCAATTGGGCTTTCTGTTTATAAAAAGGAAGACTTTATTGGTTCAACAACTATTAAAGTCGGGAGAAGCAATAATTTAAATTACTATACTGGAAAATTTATTACCACTGTTGCAGATAAGAATTCAAGTAAATATAATTTTTGATTTAAAAGAAATAGTTGTCATTTAAAAAATGAGAAAATTTTACTACCAGTCAATAGAGATAATAATCCAGATCGATGACTTATGGAGAGGTTTATAATGGAGAAAGAAGAATGAATAATGCTTAGATATAAGCAATTTATAACTCAGAAATTAGATGATCTAAGGAAACAGGATTCGTTTGATTTATTAGATAAGGATCGAAAAGAATTTGAGATCTGAGAATTATTTAATATCAAGATTTGAAAAAATGTAGATGGAAATAAAGTAAATAAATTATGATGAAATATTGCATACATTACTCGTAAAGAAAGTAATAATTGAGTCGATTGATTCATTAACTACGATAGATCTAAGCTTAATCAAGAATTTCCTGTTATCACAATATGAAATGAAACTGCAGAACCTTATGTGCAAAATTATGTGTTTTTCACCTGAACTAAGGTTAATATCTTAGAGCTAAAAATTAAAGCAACAAAATATACTTATATGTTTATTGCTCAATCATTAAGAAAGCACAAAAGTAAATATTCTTATTCTTTTACTATTAACTCAACAAGGTTAAAACGTCAGAGAATTTTATTGCCAGTAAATTTTTCAGCTGTTCCAGATTATGAATATATGGAAAAGTATATGATGAAAATTGAATTGGAAAAGATTCAAAAGTATCTTGAGTACAAAAGTTTATCTGATAATTAATATTTTATGGCAGATATTAAAAAATTGAAAATAACTCTACAAAACTGTTATTGAATTAAGCAGTTTGATGAGGACTTTGATTTTGAGTCTTGTAAAAACAAAATAATATATGCTCCCAATGGAAGTATGAAATCATCTTTTGCTAAATCATTAGATGATCTTTCAAATTGAATAGAACCCAAAGACTATATTTTTACTAATAGAGGTTCTTCGCATAGTGTATTGAATCAAGATTGAGATGATGTCTCTGATAAGTTGCTAGTTATTCATTCTTATAATGATAGTTTTAGTGCAGAAAGAGTTTCGTCTCTGCTTGTTGAAGAATCTCTAGCTAAAAGATACGAAGCAATAGTGAAAGAAATAGATAAGAAAGAAGTCGATCTAATGAGAAATGTTAATACTATTACTAGTCTTAGAAACTCTTCAGCTGATTTGTATTCTGATTTGAATGTAGAGAGTGGTCATTTGATTGAGGTAATTAATGCTCTTGATCATATTGATCTTTTGTCCATTGATCTAACAACTTACAAATACAAAGAACTATTTAATGATAAATCTTTAGCTTTTCTCAAAAGCATTCAAAACTTAGATGAGTTAAGACAATATTCAGAAAGATATAGTTTGCTCATTAGTCAGTCAAAATATTTAAAGAAATGAGTTTTCAATCATTATAATATAAACAATGTCTGAATTGAACTAGAAAAAAATAATTATTTCCAGGCTTGACACCAGATTCAATTATCAACTTGAGAAGTTATTGGAAGCAAAGCTCTCTTAGAAGAGAAAATTAATAATGAAAAGAACGAAATATTAAAGGATCCTGAACTTGTATCTTTGGTTGATACTATTAATTCTAATATAGATTGAAAAAAGGAGGTTAGATTGCGACGTGAGATATTATTGGCTAATCCTGATTTGTTTGCAGAGCTCTCTGATATAGAGCTACTTAAAAAGAAGTATTGGAAAATAGTAATGGTTAAGTCAAATGATTATGTGATCTCATATGTTGACGAATTTCGTAAGTGACAAACAGATCTTGCATCTGTATTTAAAGAAGCAACAGACCAATCGACAACTCGAGATAGTGTGCTTGAGGAGTTTAATAGAAGATTCTATGTTCCATTTGTTTTAGATGTGAAAAATAAAGAAAATGTAATTCTCAAGTGAGCTATTCCAATCTTAGAGTTTAAATATATAGACGAGTCAACTTGAGAATCAGAGATAGTCAGTCACGATATGTTGTTGAATACTTTGAGTCAATGAGAAAAAAGAGCGTTGTATATACTTAATGTTTTGTTTCTTATAGAAACTCTAAAAGAAAGTTGAGATAATAAAGTCTTGATCATTGATGATATAGCTGACTCATTTGACTATAAAAATAAATATGCGATTATCGAATACCTAAACGATATTATTAATTGAAGTATTTTTCAAAGCATTATCCTAACGCACAACTATGACTTTCATAGAACTGTTAGATCAAGATTATGAATCATACGTGGACATTCTTATGAAGTAACTAAATCTGATCAGTGAATAGATTTAGTTAAAGAAAAGTATCTAAAGAATCCCTTTAATCACTGGATATGAAATTGGAACACTAACTATGTTTTCTTTTTTGCAGGCATTCCATTCATTAGGAATATTTGTGAGTATTTAAAAGATGATGTTATGTATGAATATTTAACTAATCTCTTGCACATAAAGCCTGTAACAAAAGATATTCTTTTGGCTGATATACAAAATCAAATTAATTCAAACTTTGACCAATATAATGTAGATCTGGAAAGATCAGTTACAGATTTCGAAAATGCAAAGTATCTTGAAACAATATTAACCTTATGAGAAGAACTAGCAGATGAATGATATTGAGAATTAAAACTAGAATGAAAAATAGTGATTTCATTAGTCATAAGATTACTAGCTGAGCTTTATATTGAAGATAAATGCTCACATATAGCAGCTTTATCTGAAGTAGACAATAATCAAACTCGTGGATGGTTTGAAATTTATCGTGATAATTTTCCTGGAGATAGTGAAGCTATATCAATACTCAATAGAGTACTGATAATGACTTCTGAGAACATTCACGTCAACTCATTTATGTATGAGCCTATTATAGACTTGTCAGATTATCATCTTAGAACTCTATACAACGATGTTAAAACTTTAATTGTTTAATAACCTAATGGAACGAAATTCTGTAATATCTTCAAATATAAGTAAAATATGATATGACTTTGAATCTAGCGTGCTTTGAGTTATTTTTACCAATTGATGAGAGTATCACTATGAAGCGGTACCAATTGAAATCTTTGAGGGCATTATGTCTGCTTGATCTAAATGAACATTTTTTGCTGATTATGTAAAAGATCTTTATTCCTATATTAATGTTAACTAATGTACATAACCAAATCCCTCTTCGTAGAATATCGTAAACTAGCTAAGCTTGCTTGGTGGAAAAAGCACGACCCCGACGTGTATAAGAAAATACGCAAGCTAGAAACTGAAGAACAAGAACAACATATTATGCAAATAGGTATGGCCGTAGAATCTGCTGTAGTCCAGTTTTTTGAAAAGAGATATGGAAAGAAAGCTCTTGATCTAATGCCTGGACTCCAAGCTCCAGTACAGCAGGACGCTGATGACTATGAAGATGAGGATCATTACATCACTCCAACATTTGATCCTGATCTACTAATGCAAAATACACTACTAGCGATAAGAGATGAGGAAGCTATCTTGTATCAACCTACATTCATCATAGATAATTGTTTGGTTAGATGAGATGTGATGGTACGCAATGATGACAGCACGTACACATTATGTGAGATCAAAGCAAAGACCTCTGTGAGAAAGAATGTCACTGATGATTGAGAGAAGAAAGCTATATGAGAAATTAACAAAGATCTGATAGATGATATGAGTTTTCAGAAACGAGTTATCAATAGAGTCTTGAAACAAGAGTGACTGCCTCTGATTGAGAAAGTAGAACTGCGACATCTAAATAAATCATATATCAAAGATGGAGAACTATCATTAAATCTTTTGCTCACTAATCAAGAAGCTGATAAGCAAAGGACTATTAGTGTGTATCAGAGAAACAAGCAAACAGAGAAAGTAATTGATGACACATTGCTTACTTGAGTTGAGATAAAACCAATAGTGGATCAGATGAAGAAGACACTCGTGATGTCTGAAGAAGAGTTTAATAAGTTAGCTCCACGATCAGGAACGAAATTTTTGGAATACTTTGGTAAAGCTAGGACAGATGTATATGGGACAGTGATGTGAAGCGGTATCCATCATAGCAATGCTTCACTCATACAAGATCTCTACTACGAATGAACGCATAAGATAACTGAACTCTCTGATGATGAGGTAGATATGTTCAATAATAATGGACAAAGATTTATCTCACTCTATCTTGAAGCAAAGAAAAAGAAATGACCGGTGCTTGATTACGCACAGATCGAAAAAGAATTTGCAGGATTCCAATATCCTATCTGCTTCTATGACTATGAGTCAGTATCTTTACCTATACCATTTATGGATAAGACATTTCCTTATCAGCAAGTAGTTGTTCAATACTCATTACATAAGCTATACAAGGACTGAACTATGAAACACTATTGATGAGTCTTTGTAAAAGAATGAGAAAAAAATGTCGAGCAAATCGAATTGCCTAACAATGAGTATAAAGTTTGATTTGAATCTGAGAAAGTAGTGACTGGTCAGTACTCAGATTTGCTTGAGGAATTTTTAAAAGATATCTGAGATGATATAGATAGATCAACCTTTGTAGTACGACACAAAGGATTTGAAAATACAAGAAACAAAGAGATAGCAGAACTCTTTCCGCATCTTAGTGATTACCTAAAGATCAATGACGCTACGTATGACCTAAGAGATATCTTCTCCAAGCTCTATTACTTTGATAACTGATTTAAGGGATCCTCATCGATTAAGAAAGTCCTTCCTGTACTTGTGCCTAGTATGAACTATGCAGATATCTTAGACGAAGTGACTAATGGATGAGTAGCAATGGTAAGACTCAAAGAAATGATTCAGTGAGAAATCGAAGATAGAGAGGATATGACAGTTAAGCTACTGAGATATTGTGGGTTGGATAGTTTAGCTATGGTTAGAATATACGAAGAAGTTATGAATCAACTTTAGTTTTTTCTTATTCTTATGCCTGACACTCAAAATAATAATGAAGAAAAAACATATGATTCTCTTTCTGATGAAGAGAAATATAGATTAGATTCGCTACTCACTATGATAATAAATAAGTATGTAGATGATCAAATGGATGAACAAGTTAAAACAGAATCTCTGTAATTTATTTGCTAATTATGTTATGATGGATGTAGCTGAAATGAGAGAAATTTTATGACCAGAGTTTGACGAAGTTTCTGACGAAGAGCTTGATCTTCAGCTTATTCAATTGAGGAAGATGGCTAGTGCGTTAGTGGATTTTCAAATTAATAAGGGAGATTCAAATTTAAAAGACATCGAGTCTAAATAATTTTTATTTTTGAATAAGATGTATGGTTAAATCTATTCAATGAAATAGGAGAGATACAACAGAATATGAGTCTCCAGATGTGATCTCTGATTTCTTTTCTGTATTTGCACAACAAGTAAAACCTAAAAATATACTTGATCCGTTTTGTTGAATAGGAAAATCTATCCGTAATGTAATCGATTGACTGTGATGATGAATCAATGTTAGTTGTATCGATGTGAATCCTGACACAATTCAGAAGGCAAAAGAACTCTCTAAAGAATATGAAATTAGTTTTGTACAATGAAATTTTTTTGATGACCATTTGAAGTTAAAATCCAATTATGATTTGATCTTAGCTGACTTGCCTCGAGGAATGCCTGTAAGTTGAGAGTTTAGAAAGTCACATCTTGAATGACCTAATAAATTTTGTGACCTATTGAATGATTGATGATATGCTGTATTTACTGCTCCATATATTTTTTTTAGACATAAATTTGAAGATCTTTTATCAGCTATCAAGGATAAGTGATGCAATATAGTATGAGTTATAAAAGTTCCTGACAATACTTATTATCCACGCACATCAGCTGATTCTAATATAATCATCATACAGAAGGCTGTAGAAGTTAAAGATGTCTTTATTGCGACGTTAGATAATATTGCACCTAAGAATATCGTAAAGAATTTTTTCGATAAGGAATATTCAAAAGATATCTCACCAAGATGATTTGTACTCAGTCCTGAAGATTCAGACTTTCGTTGATATTTCTACTGAAAATATGTGTTTGTTAAATATATTGAAAGATATGCTTCAAAGTACTGATTAAAAATTATCCCAAAAGATTCATATGTTATCAACTCAAGGATAGATTTTTCATCTAAGAATAGTGTCTATGTAAAAAGATTGTCTTCATCTAGTCATAACGTG
Organism: Candidatus Absconditabacterales bacterium; assembly: GCA_937923605.1. Taxonomy (GTDB): domain Bacteria; phylum Patescibacteriota; class Gracilibacteria; order Absconditabacterales; family Absconditicoccaceae; genus JAHDCT01. Next base: position 5,500 of record CALDTY010000018.1, on the reverse strand, counting down.
TTTACATCTTTAAATGAGATCCCTGTTACAGCTAGATCTATGGAGCGTGAAAAATCTGATAGATATAGAAACTACTTTCAGATAGTCTTTGATGATGATATAGACATCTCAGTATTTGCAATGCTATACAATTCAAACTTTTGAAAGAAGTTCTTTTCTATGTTTTGATGAACGTATACTCAAGCTCTTTATCCAAGAGAAGTAAGCGAATCAGATCTATATTTTCCTTATGATCAGAAAGATCATATTAAAAGTAATTATATGAAGTATGTGAAAATAAAGGGTATGTATGAGGATCTTTCCATTCAAATGGAAGAAGATCCATTTGCAGATGATACAGATGAGATATTGTCTTTAGTTAAACTGCAGTCTTGAACTCAAGCTATAATGAGCGAAGCTCCTTCTCCTATAGCAAAGTTGTATGATAAATATGAGTCATTAAGAGGAAAAGATAAAGCTAGAGATTTATACAATATCATTGATCGTTTATTTTATACCATCATAATTTTTAACTGATCTGTTTTACTTTCCGCATTGAAAACTGAGAAAACGATATATCAAGATTATGTAAGTATTATTAGAGATTCAGTTAATGATATTACTAAATCTAATTTGTGAGACTGGATTAATTTGTCATCTACGCTAGCTAAAGAATTTAGGAAGTTGAATTCTAATCCTGAAACTGAATGAGTTGTTCAGTGATTATTTAGTATAAGTAATCCTGACTTCTTAAAGTGAATCACAAATAAGGAAATATATAATGTTATTGATAGATATAGATCACAGTTGAGAAATGAGGAAGGGCACTTTTCTCCAGCTGATGACTGGTATAAATCTAAAATAAAATTAGCTGAAGAGTATTTGGAAGAATTATTATCACACTGTCGTTATCTAAAAGATATATCGTTGTTTAGAACCACAGGCAATTGTAGTCGTCCTAATCGTGATGAATATCTCGCTGAGATAGTGGAGTATAAATGAATTTGAAATTGAAAAATAAAGAAGATTCTGCTGGATATACATCCATTGAATGACACTAATTATATACTTGTGAAGTGAAGCTCTCATCCAATTGAGTTATTTGAGTATATTAAATTTGATACTAGTGATTCAGAAGAAAATTATATTTCATATTTTTATAACAAGATTCAAGATTGAAAAGCAGTTTATTTAGCTTATGAGTTGTGACTAAGGACTAGGGAAAAATCATATAAACTTGATGACTTGAATTGAGACATTATCGAATTATTTATGTCAGATACAGAGTAGATATTATAGGTATTCAGTCTTTAAAAGAAGAAAAAGATACCTTCTCCTGCCCCTTGTATAAGCCGTCCTTGTTGGCTTGGATGTTGGTCTTCTTGTAAATTCTTGCCGTGTAAATATAATGAAATTATGTGAGTATTTTATTTCACTAATTCATTATATGATGGAAACAAAGAACTATCAAGATGTAGATTTTTCAATCTTCAAAAATACCTTACCAAGACTTCGATACTATCAGAAAGGAATTATCCGTCTCAGTCATTTTGTAGTATCAGAGGTGGATGCTAAACAATCTCTCAAGTGATTAGTTGTATGATTTTTATGATATGATACAGCGTGAGATCATAGTCAATGACCACAATATGATATGATTACTTTCGAAGTGGACTTTAGAGTCGTAGAATGAATGTATGTTATTCATAAATTAGAAAGTCTCTCTGGGTCTATGGAATCTGTTCTGTATTTCAAAGAAGACTACAAAGGGAATAGAGAAGAAAATTTTCAGATGTATAATATTCTTCATTCTGACTTCATTAAGCAAGTTGATGAAGAGTGCAGAAAAGCCCTAGAACAATGAGTGCTTGCTCAGTTGCATCCTTCAAAAAGAGATGTGTTTCAGGGATGATGACTCTTGAGAATGAAAGATTTCAAATTGTCTACATAATAATTTCCTCTTGCAAGATCATAACTAAATCAGTATTAAGTGAACATATGTTCTTTTATGTGTTCACTTTTTTGTTATGCTTATTTCTCTTTATGAATCAGTGCAAGCCTGATTCCCTAGTCCTGCTACCGATGATCTCAAGAATGAGATAAGCTTAGAAGATCATCTGATAAACAACCCACTTACTACTTTGTATATTAAGGTAGTGGGAGATAGTATGATAGATGAGTGAATCAAACCTTGAGACTGTGTCATAGTAGATAAATCAAAAAAGGCAGGAGAGGGCGACGTGGTTGTTGCTGATGTAGATGGAGACTATACACTCAAGTATTACTTCAAAGAGAATGGAAAACCAGTTTTGAAGCCAGCAAATAAGAATTATCCAGACATTCATCCCAAGCAGGATCTTACCATTTTTGGTGTAGTAGTCTGACAATTTAGAAAGTATTATTAGAATGGTATGTTTCCAAAATCAAAACAGATACGATGATTAGTAGATTGTGATAGCTTCTATGCAAGTTGCGAAGTTTTTCTAAATCCAAAGTTAAAATGACTACCAGTCTGTATCTGATGAGATATTGTTATAGCAAGAAGTTACGAAGCGAAACCGTATGGAATCAAAGTATGAACACCAATACGAGAAGCGAAGAAGATGTTGCCTGATAATGCTGTATACCTCAAGCCAAGAATGCTCGAATACGGTAAGATCTCTAAAAGACTTATGGAGTATCTGGCAGAGAAGTGTACTGAAGTAGAGATCTTTAGTATCGATGAAGCATTCTTTGAGATAGGCTGATACGATAAGATGTACAAGATGGAATACGCTAGGATGATGCCTGCATTAAAAAACGCCATAAGAAGAGATATTGGTATTCCTGTAAGTATTGGTCTAGCACCAACAAGACTCCTAGCAAAGATGTTTGCTGATATAAACAAGCCATACTGAGAGTGTATAGCACTCGATGATATAACTATAGATCGTGTGTTAAAGACCTTGCCATTAGCTGAAGTTCCATTTATCTGACCACAGACTCAGAAGAAACTGGTTTGGAAGTGTACAACAGCCTACGACTTCAAAGCCTTGGATTATGCAGATGTGAAGCAAATGCTTGGGAAGAATTGAACAAAGATACGGTGTGAGCTGAACGGTATCAACGCAATGCAACTATGATACAACGATCATCCCAAATGAATATGAAGAACGAGATCATTCAATCCTCACTTCACTGATAAGAAAGAAGAAGTGCGAGCTAGGTTACTAAGTAATATAGAGAAAGCGATTGAACATCTACACGATGTGAAGATGAGTACGAAGTATCTAAGGCTTTACTTCAGAACCAAAGATTTTAGTAGGTTTGGGATAGATACAAAGTTGCCGTATCCAACCAATGATGGACTTCAGCTTACTAAGATTGCAAGAAATCTCTTTGAGCAAATATCCTTCGATGGAACTTTATATAGGACTACTGGTATCTTCTTCTCTGACCTCTCAGTTACAGGACACGTACAGGAATCACTGTTTAGTTATACACATAAGCCGACCCTTGATAGTAAAAAAATATCTGATATAATACAAAAGCTCAATAAGAAATTTGGGAGAGGAGCAGTACACGTTGGTACAGCTAAGCCTGAGAAAGAACAGAAGAAAGATTTTATTTTTATGGAAGTGTAATATGTATGAAGCAGTAAAAGATGCATTAGTTTCAGCATCTCAAAATAAGGAACTACAGCTTAAACTATATGATGACTTGTTTCATCCTTGATTAGAAAAAGCTTGAAAAGCAATATGAAATGTAGTGTCTCTTGTAAATGCAATAACCCTTCCCTTTGTTCTTTTTGAGGCTAAGGCAAATGAGCTATTTAAAAAACACTTACCTAAACTAGAGGAAGAGTTATGAAAAATTAATGAAGAAGATTTTATACCAATATCTCCTGATGTATGAGTTCCTATTCTTTGAAAATTGTCACATACATCAAACGAAAAAATTGCAGATATGTATATTTCACTGCTTAAAAAAGCAGCAGACAAAAAGACAGTGTGAGAAGTTCATCCCAAATTTATTAGAATAATTGAGAATATATCTGAGGATGAAGCATTGCTTTTGGAGTATCTACGAAAAGAATCTAAATGAAAAGCTTACTGAATACCACTTATGACTTTTCAAGTCCAACAAAAAAAATGAGATTCGTCAAGAATAGAAATGTGATTGAACAGATCTCTTTTAGATAAAAAGATTAATTTTCTTTTTCCTGATAATGTAAACGCATATCTATCAAATTTGATATCGGAGTGAATATTATATGAATATGATAAGTTACCAATTACGGATGAATATGAGAGAATCACTGAAAGGTATCAGAAAATTATTGATTCAAATAATGATGCTGTTAAAAAAGATGATTGAAGAGTAATTCAAAAAAGAAAAGCCTTGTGGTTGACAGATTTATGAATTACGTTTTTAAAAGTGATTAATAGATAATCTCGTGTCAACTGAAATCAGTTTACCTAATTAGCGATAGTATTTAAAATTATTATATAGGGGTTGGGGGGTATATCTAATTCTTTATCTATATTCATTATCTATATTCTATATACCCATATTCATATCCCTACCCCCTCCCTACTAAAACTCCCTCGCTCCCAATGGCTAACGCCGCTCCCACATACTACGACCAACCAATACCTCACGACTCAATCAACTATCAACTATCAACTCACATATCACATATACTCCATTAGAAACTTACAACTCCTTACTCACATACTACTTTACTATCCAACTACCATTTCCTCCGACACGACTCACATACATATCCCTCATTTACTTACCCATACTTCCTCACAACTAGATACTCCTATCTAGTCTCACTCAATCCCCACTATCAAAGCTGTGCATCCGAAAAAGAATTAACCACAACTCCCACATATAGAACAGCACAACGATCTCTGAAGTGTAGACCGATGCTACGCAGTAGAGAGCAAAGCGATATGATATCCAACAGGTGACTGAAACTCCGATGATGCCGACTGGACCTTTTGTTTAGAAGACAGTACCGTAACCCTCAAGAGAAAATCTAACCCTCACATTATAGGAAGAGCTATGAAATATATGACCTAGATAACCCTAGGTTTTTTATTTTGTTCAATTTTTATGATGCTACTATTATTCATTGTTTTTTCAGTTCTATGAATTGGTATTCAGCTTTATTTGTTCTATGATGATTGGTTGAAGTATGAGAGATTAAAACAACATTTTAGAACATTATCCAATAACAATGAAATTACTCACTCAAGAAATACGCACAACTTTCAAAAAGATTGGTTCACAAGAAAATGTAGAGAACCCAATAGTTGTTTGTAAGTTCTTTACCTCTGGTAGCCGAACACGATATGCTACAGAGTTCAATGAAGAGACGGAAGTCTTTTTTTGACTAATCTATTGAAACTATAAAGAGCGATGATACTTTACATTGAAGGAGCTTCAGGATTATAGATGCAAGTTCTGACTCCCTATTGAAAGAGATCTGTACTTTTCCTCTTGTAAATCTAATGAACTACCAAGATTCCAA
>CALDTY010000017.1 GCA_937923605.1 Candidatus Absconditabacterales bacterium | reverse complement strand
CCTATTCAAAGGGTCAGTACGTTCCACAATTTCTACACCATCTAAAACCCCTCATCAATCTGTATCTGATTTTGTTGGATCAGTCTTATATAAAACAACTTCACTATTATCATCTAATCAATCTCCATCAGTATCAGGATTATAAGGATTAGACCCATATCTTTTCTCATCCTTAGTTAATAAGCCATCTCCATCAGGATCTTCATCTTCTATTTTCTCTTCCACTTCTTCTACTTCTTCTATCTTCTCTTCCACTTCTTCTATTTTCTCTTCCACTTCTTCTATCTCTTCTTCTATTTCTTCTTCTATTTCTTCTTCTATTTCTTCTATCTCTTCTTCTATTTCTTCTTCTATCTCTTCTTCTATTTCTTCTTCTATCTCTTCTTCTATTTCTTCTATTTCAGCACAAGATACTCTTACAGTATCAGATCCACTATCAGAAAGGCCTAATCTATGTTTAGCTGAATAGAAAATAGTATATAAGCCATTCTCAATTCATCATGCTACAATAGATACAGTAAAATTTCAGCTATCATCAAGTTCAGGTTGAAAACTTTTACTTGTATTGCCCTCTAGAGTAATTGTAACTGAAGACACATCACTGACTATATCAGCTTGGACACGTCATATGAAATCAAGGTCGCAAGTTCATGAAATATTTAACGCAATAGATACAAAAGGATCAATAACTTCTTCTTCAACTTCTTCTGGAGCAAAAATTTGATTCGGTGCTTTAAAACATTTTCAATTTTTTTTAACAAAATTTTCTTCACATCACGATCCATTACAAAGACCGTCGATGTCTTCACATGCTTGTGCACTACTACAAGTCCATTCACCTATTTTTCAACAAGGTTCACATAAACCTCATTTCTGAGTCAATCATGATTCACATATATCTCATACACAAACTAGTTGATCTAATGCTCCGCATGGGACACATATATTTACATCTCAAACCAATCATGCATCACAAACTCAGTCGCATGTAATTTCTCCTATTGCTCAACATGGTTCACAAATATTATTCTGTACTGCTAATCATTCGTCACATCAATCACTACATGCAGGCTCTCAAAGTAATCAACAACTCACACAAATTCATGCTCATTCAGTTAATCACTCATTACATCAATCATTACAAGGAGGCTCTCAAAGAGCTCAACAAGCAAGCACTTTACACTCATTTGAACAAAGATCATTATTTGACGAATTTCAGTCATCACACTCTTCTCCATCCTCAACTATTCTATTTCCACACGCTGCCAAGATAATTGACTCTGTATTATAAGCAATAAATGTTGGATCAGCTTGCACCGGCAAGGACACCTCAAGACTTGAGACATCCTTATATTGCGATTGACTAAGATTAAACTCATCAAGATCAAATCAAAATCCTTCTAACGGCTGAGGCACGTCAAGTGCAGTATCGTTTCAGTTATTAGTATCAAAACGATCATTTGCAATTTTTCAAATATTGGGCCTATTTTCTATTGCCTGCACTGTATCTCCGACTTGTGTCCCATTATCATCATAGAACTTGAACTCTACATCTACATCTCAAGCTCAAGCAGCATTAAAATAGATGATATCAGGTTGTCAGTCTCAAGCAGAAGATGAACTCAAATCAGAAACTGTAAAAACAAATATACCTCAAACATTATTGGCAAACGATCATAATCATAATCAATTGATTCATTCGGTCAGGTAAGATGCAACATTATTTCCTGGAGTTGGGAAAATTTGAGAAACTGTAGCCAAGTCATTATCTTCAAATGATGCTTGTCATGCAAAGTTTGATACTGCAAGTTCAGGAATAAAGGAAGTATATGATCAAGGAATATATGTAACATTGTTTGAATTCAGTATGCCATCATTTACTGATGTTGAATATGTTGTGCCATTTGATTCAAATGCCAATAAATTATGAAATGTATTAGGAATCACTGGGTTAGTTGCAAAACTAGAAACTTCAGCAAATCGATATCATTCATAATCACTATGCACTGCTGTTATATCAGCTCAGTTACCTACATAAATCGCACGGCCAAAATCTTTATCATCTGCAGTCATAAATCAAAAAATCCACATACTTGCGAGTATCAAAAATACTCACATAACGTGAATTCGGAAAGCAGTATCTATTCATTTTGCTATAGGTTGATTCATTCTTCAGAAAGAGTCAAAAAACATTCACTCTAAGTATACTTGAAACATCAATTTCTGTCAAAACCTTGATTGCACAAAAAACAAGAATCTTTATACATAAAGGCGATTAGAAAAGTAAATTCACAAAATACATTATCTTCTAATTATCTATTATCTTTTAATATACACATCATGTTTTTCCCAATCTGAGATGACCAAGTACATAAAGGACATAAGCCAATTTTCTCATGGATATTTCTAGCTATTAATATTCTAGTATTTCTATTTCAAGCATGACTAGATCCCGCAGGATTCAATGAATTCGTAGTGACGTTTGGATCAATTCCATCTGAAATTGTGAGATGAGAAGATTGGTACACATTGATTACTAACATGTTTCTACATTGAGGACGAATGCATCTAATATGAAATATGCTCTATTTGTATGTCTTCGGTGATAACATTGAAGCAAGTATAGGGAATATGAAATTTCTTATCTTCTATCTCCTTTGATGAATTGCCGCAAGTGCAGCTCACATTATTTTTAATGTATGAAGCAGCATTCCAGCGGTTGGAGCTTCATGAGCTATTGCAGCGGTATTAGGCGCTTATTTAGTTATGTTCCCTTGATCAAATGTGAAAATGCTATACGTATATGGAATGAGGACAATGCTGGTGCCAGCAAGCTACTTTCTCATCATTTGGATTGGAATGCAATTATTTTCTTGAGTAGGTTCAACAATGTCAGCTTGATGAGAATGATGAGGTACTGCATGGTGGGCGCATATATGATGATTCGTATTTTGATGGATTGCTGGTAAATGGTTTAAAAAAGATGATGACATAAATCTCACTCTCAACTGAAAATACAAAGATCAACCAAAAACATCTATTGCTGATCTTATTAAATGATGAAGAAAAAGAAGCCCATTTTGATAAACTATAAAATTATATGCCCCACAATCATTCCTTCCATCTATTTCACTATGATGTAAAAGATAAATTCGACCTTATGTTGCATATGTTCTTAAAAATGATTTGAGCATGATTGGTCAATGTTTTTGTAGTTGCAATATTGTATTTCAAAATTTGACTCTCTCTGTCTCAAATATTTCTATATACAGCAGTCCACTCGACTGTTGTATTGATTTTGTTATCTTCTTTTTCTTGAAAATAGAACTGCATTCCATTTCAATATGTATCAATATCGTTTAGATAAACATTTAGGTTCAACTCAATCAAACATAGCAATCTTTACTGCGCTTTTTCCTATGTTATGATGAATCATCGCTGACACATATGGTATTTTTACGCTGTATTATTATCACAACTTTCTGTTTGAATCATAGATGCAGTACATAAGCTCAGCTATCAACTCAATAACACCTACCTCAATAAAATTTTCTATGGGTCGAAAAACACTATCACTCCAAAAGAGCAAATGTTATCTATTATGTTTCATGAGCTTTGAGCTCATGGAATTAGAATCGTTATGTGTCTTATTTTCGCAATTGTTTTCTACTTTCTAGGCAATGAAATTTCATATCTTTCAATACCATTTGCTTGAGTGATTATCGCAATACCATTGATGTTTATGATAGAGAAAGACTAATACCATTGTTTACGCTGCTTATCATAAGTGAATACATTTGCATCAACTAATATTTGCAACTCTAACTTAAGCCTTTCAATCGAAATTCATATATCCTCAGCAATTGATCATAAATTATCTTTAAAAAAGACGCCCTCTCGCTTATAAAATGCTTTTATAAGCTTTTCTTCTCGTTCACCTTCTGTTTGATCATTATAGTCAATCCTTTTAGACTTCCACAATTCTGAGTCAGGGTCGTAACGTATAGCATTATCAACAAAGTAATTTTTAAGAGTGTTTTTTGAAAGTCCGCTCCATTGTCTTAACTTCTTACTAAATTCTTAAGATTATTATCAATATTTAAAAAGCGTTCTTTCAAATGAAGGAACGCTTTTTTTTATCTCTTCTTTGCAAATAAGAACATCTTTGAAATCTCAATAACAATAAACATTACTATTGCTACTGCTATACCCCACATCCATCGATTTCACATTTCAGCAAATGATACTACTGATAGAAATTTTCATAGTCCAGGCAAAATAAATGGTAAGGCAACTAGTATTGCTCATCAAGCAATTCACACAAGAAGTCGTTTATTTACAAATGGATTAGAATCCCATACTGGTTCAGTTAATGTTCTTATAGAGAAAACATAGATAAGTGATTTTGCTCAAAATGTAAAGAAAACAACACTACGAGCCAATTCAACGTCTCAAGTTTTTTTGAGGATTACAACAAATAAAATAAATCATCATATTGCTCAAACCAAAGAAACCATAAGTATCATTTTTTTCATCCATGATGAAACTAATACTTCTTGTGTATCTCTAGGTCATTGTTGCATAATACTATTTCTAATAGGATCTATTGTTAACGCTAGACTTGGGAAGCCGTCTGAAACTAGATTTATCCAAAGTATTTGACTAGCAAGAATTGGTAATGGATATCATAAAAACATAGCCATCAAAATAGCAAATATTTCAACAAAGGCATCAGACATTAGGTACAATATTACTTTCCTAATATTATCAAACATTCCACGTCATTCTTGTATAGCAGCAACAATTGTACTAAATGACGAATCCATCAAGATTAAATCAGCAGACTCTTTTGCAACATCAGTCGCATTATTTACTACAATACCAATATCAGCTTTTTTAAGAGCGGGAGCATCATTTACACCATCTCACATCATCGCAACAATTTCGTTCTGTGCCTTCAATGAATTTACAATGCGCATCTTTTGCTCAGGCTTAGTACGAGCAAATAATTTTACTTTATCATTGTCTCCTAAGTACTTTGTCAGCTCTTCATCATTCATCAGCGCAAGATCAGCTCACAACTTTATATATTCATCTTCAACCTCAACTTCTAACTGCTCTAGAATATGCTTAGCAGTATTTGGGAAATCTCCAGTAATGACAATCAACTTGATTCATGCTTCTTTGGTCATACGTAAGGATTCAGCAACATCACTCCTGACAGGATCCGACATTCACAAGAATCATGCCCATGTTAATCCAACATGAGCATCTTCTAAGGATGCAACTGTAGTGCTTGCATCTACTTCTTTTCGACCATATCAGACCAATCTATATCATTTCTTTGTATAGCTAATAATTTCATCCATTAGTTTTTCTTTTCCCTCTTTCGGCATATCACATCGATCCAACAGGAAATCAGGAGCACCGTTCACAAATAGAATCTTTTTCCCTTCGTTCTCATGAAGTGAAACAATGCATTTATTCTCAGAAGAAAATGGAATACTATCTACTTCAGGATACTTCTTTTCTAAAACTACTGGATCCGTTCACTGCAACATTGACCACTCAGCTGTTGCTAGCGCTACAGCATTGTCCTGGTCATTAGCCAACCAAGCTTGTTTTGCCATCTGGGCGTCATCTCCATTTGTCATGATAATTTCCATCTTACCTTCAGTCAGTGTTCAGGTTTTATCAGTACAAATAGTAGTTACTCCTCATAATGTCTCAGCCGATAACAATGATTTTACTAATCATTTTCTTTTTAAAATTCTTTGCATACCTACTGCCAACACAACTGTTAAAGCAATTAATAATCATTCAGGAATTGCTCCTACTGCTAATGCTACGGCAGTTGTAAATATATCTGCTATAGGTTGTCCAGTAAATACACCTAAAGCAAACACAACCATAATAACGACAACAACTAGCCACGTTATTTGCTTACTAAAAACGTCTAGTTGTTTCTGCAATGGTGTCAACTCATGTCAATCATTGAGATTGGATGCAATTTTTCACATTTCTGTATGCACTCAAGTCTTTGTGACTTTCATTGTTCATTGTCCTCACTGCACAATTGTTCACATAAATACTATATCTTTATCTTCTTTCTTAAGCGCAACAGATTCACCTGTAAGCATAGCTTCTTGTACAAATAATCTATTTGCATCGACTATCTCTCCATCTGCAGATATTTTATCTCAAGAATGAAGCCATACATAATCTCAAGGCACGATTTCTGATGAATTAATTTCCACCCTTTCTCAGTTTCTAAAAACCTGAGCCTTTGGTTGGAGCATATTTTTTAATGCCTGCAATGCATTGTCAGCACGTTTTTCTTGATAAAATCAAAGTGCAGCATTTAGTATTACCGCAGCAAAGATGATCACTGCATCCTCCATATGATCCATAAATAATGTCACCACTCATGCAGCAATTAAAACATAAACCAATGGGCTCTTGATCTGTTCAAGAAAAATATCCCAACTTGAAGGTGGTTTACTTTCCGGTAATGCATTTGGTCCATGTTTCTCAAGAAGTTCTTTCACCTGAGCATTATTCAATCCTTCAAAATGCAATTTAG
>CALDTY010000016.1 GCA_937923605.1 Candidatus Absconditabacterales bacterium | reverse complement strand
CTTTTAATGCTCATAGTTCTCCTTTTATGTTTGTTTCTAGTCAGCTTTCTAATTGTTTCAGAAAAGTATCAAGATTATCTTGTTTCTTCACATCTTGACTTGCTTTGTTTCTATTTAACTTTGGTCCTCATGCTGGCATATATTTTTTGTACGTACTATAAAATACATACATCTATTATACTTAGAAATCTGATATATCGCAAAAATTATTATAGTATTACTTCAATCTAATCACGTATCATTTCAGTGATTGTTCTCACTCTTCTCTTGCTCCCATATCTTCAACAATTTCGTAATGTCATTCTCCAGAAGCTGAATGTTCTATCGACACAGTTGTAGACACTTCCTCTATGGTGAATAATCATTTGTGATATTCCTTAATCATTTCAATCAAATGCTCTTTAGTAAGACTAGATTGAGTCATAACAGAATCTGGAATCAGTATGCCTTCATCTGAATTTCAGATTTTCTTTAATTTATCACAAAGAGTGAAAATATGATTTGTTAGAACATCAGGCAGAGCTTTTCCATATATTCTATCCATAACGAATAAATTTCATTCTGAACTAGATAGATAATGAACTAATTGATCAGAATAACTATTTTCATTTCTACCTGCATGACTTATAACAAAAAATTTATTACTATCTCAAAAGGTTAAATTAGTATCATTATTCACTCATTTAGTTTTACATGAAAGACATGCTCTAATATTCTTTATCACAACATCTAGATCTGTACTCAATTCACTAATAATCATATAAGACTCTCAATCATCATTCTTTTCATACACAATGGAGAGTTCTTCTAATCTTTTTTTCAAAAGTTCATTACTCCCTTTTTTAGTTTCTGACTTAAAATTTCAAAACATACTCTTCAATTTATCTTCATCCTTATGCAGTTCAAGTAAGTACTCACGAATATTTCATAGATAAGTCTCAACCTTTTTCTTTTGTTCATCAGTGAGTTCCTGTTGATTCTTACTTAAAAGGACCTCTAAATAACTGATATCATCTAGTGAAGCAATTACCGATGACACTGTTGTCATTTCAATTCACCACTCATTAAATAGTTCTAATAACTCTTGGTCAGGCAAAAGACGTCTCTTCAATTCATCAATTTTTCAAGGTATGTTTATGTCTTTAGCTTTGTTAACTAAGTTAACAATCGGCGAAACTGATTTCAGTATAGATTGAGCACGTTTAAGTCAATCAATAGTTCACATATCAGTTCATAATTGTAATCAAACATTTTCAACAATCTGTTGCTGAGTTTCAGTTAGAGTTATCTGTCTTCATTGTAACTGTTGAAAATGCATCGCTAGACTTTTTCCTGTTTCTTTTCCATGAACAACTAAAATTTTCATAAGTCATCATGCTTCCTTTGAATACAAATCTTTGTCTAATAATTGATCAAAGGAAGAATCAATTAACAGTAAAGATTCATCTATTGTTGTAAAATCTCACATAATTTGAGAAAGTTCAGCTGATTGAAATTTTGCTTTTGTGTCTACATCATAATCAAGAAACATGTCTTTGCTTGTTCTGTTTAATAAGTACTCAGCAACAATATTCGATCACTCTTTATCAATATATTGAGTCGGGTCAATCTCAGCACCTTGTCTAAATGAGTTTCGATCTCAATTTATTTTTAAAGCAAGGAAAAATGAAAGCAATGCTTCTTTATGTTTATTAGTTTCATGTATATTTGCATAATAAAGAGAATGATTTTTTATGGTTTCAATATGTACTTTAGTAAAGGTTTCAGGTATTTTTATAATTCAAAATTTCTGTTGGAACAACTGAATAACTACATCGCTTAAACGCTGTTCTTCTGTCTTAAATAGTAGTGATTTATTTTCTTTATTATTCTCTAAAGAAGAAAAGAAATGTGCATATGATTTCCTAATTTGCACAAGATTTCTTCAATCATTTGTTCATGTATTATCTTGAGATAAGATCAATTCGACATGGTATAATGGATAAATATTTTTAAGAAAATAATTAAAATCAGCTTTAGGAAGGTTAATTAACTCGGTAATTAAGTTGTTATATAAAGAAGGCGCAATATTTAATATCTCATTTGCAATTCAATAAAAATCATTTACTTGATCCTGTGATCGTTTTTTTTGTTGTTCAAATAATTTCTTTCATATTTTATAGATAGAAAATTCAGTTTTCTTATCCAATGATTGAGTGGCATAAATCTTATTTGCCAATAAGTTGCAATGATCAACAATCGTCTCTACATGTCACAAATTTCATACTCATATATCTCTTAAAGAACCAAGAAATCGCAAATCAAAAGCAGTAACATTCATTTCATTGAGCATTTTTTCAAGAGTAGTATTAACATAAGTGTACACTTCATTTTTTCATTCTCATTCAACATATAATTTTATCTTCTCTTTGACATCTTTTGGGTAATACGATCATTCTCACACTTCTATTTTTGCATACATAATAATCAAGGCAGCTAGATTGTCTTTGGGTTTCGATAACATTTCTTTATATGCTCCATCAAAATCAATCTTTTGCTCTTCATCTTTTTCAAAGTTCAAAGCAATAACACCTGCATCTCATTCTACTAAAGGATCAAAATATTCAATAGCCTCAACTGTAGAAAACATACTCTTTAACTTAGGTATTGCCTTATCTCAATATCTTCTTTCATGAAACAGTAGTTTATCAATTGATCAAAATATTTTTTGATACATAGCATTATCTTCCTGTAAAACATGAGCTAATATAGGACTTGTAGCCTCAATTGTATCTAATACATCTAAAGTTCAATCATATCATTTCTCTTTTAAAGCTATAAACAAATCTATCTTTTTCGGATCACTATGCAGATAATGTATATCTTTCATCTCAACACGTAGTCCAATCTTTTTAAATCTTGGCACTAATTTCTGTGCAAGAGCAACTAAATTATTGTCAATTATATGTTCAGTGTTATAGATATTAAGCACAGACACTCAAGTATTCCTTAATGCTAAAAGATATTCAGTCATCTCAATGTTTTCTATTAACTGAGACATTCCCTTCATTTTAAATCATGACATGTTAAGAGCAATACCTGCCTTTTTTAGTCTTCAGTATAGCTCAATACAGGTGTCAGTATTTTGTGGATTAATAAAAATTCATTCTAGATTAAATAAATAAAATGTTGAATCATAATCCTGTAAATATGTGAATCGTCAAGTTAACAACTTCATCTGATCATCATCCACTGGCAGTTGATTAATCCAATTAGGATTTATCAATTGAAATCAAAGTTCCTTTAGCTCTGGTCACAGGTTTATTGCTTGTTGGATTATTTTATCATCTTTTGGTAAACGTTGGATAGTATTAAATGAGAATTCATAGCCAGCATCCTGCATTTTCTTTCACCGTTTTTTGGCTATTTCTATTCAAGTAATATCAACTGACTCTATTTTAGAATAGTCTCTTTCATTAATCTTTATTCATAGATCACCGAGTGTAGATTTTCGCTTCACCATGCCATCAATGATCGACGAATCTGCAGGAACATGAGATAAAGAATTATATGAAATCTCATATCAGGCCTTTTTAAGCTTCAAAGCGTTATTGATTTGATCAATATTTTCAGGCACTCTATTCCGATAAGTATAAATTAAATTACTTCAATATATCTCTTTTAATGTTGAAGCTTCACTAATTATGACAGGAAGTCTTGATTCATTGTTTAGTATCGTTTTTATAGAGTTAATGCTTAAATTAGTGTATCCACTTACATGCAATTTTTTTCACCGGTCAATCACTTTTTCAAGTTTTACATCATTTTCTTTAAACGCTTTTTCTGAAATATTGTTAAGTCTAAATCATGCCTTTTTAAATTTTGGTCACCGCAATATTGCTCTTTCAATGACACTTTCGCTCTTTGGTAGTCATTGTATATTATAAGTATATTTGTAATCATCAAATCCTGCTTCAATTAATTTAGGACATCGTTTTATTGCATGTGCTAGGTCAATATCATCCTTAGATATATCTGCCAACGAACTTAATTGTAGTGTAAATCAAGCAGCTGTAAGTTTTGGTCACCACTTAAGAAGTGTAGGCATTTCCTTCTCGTGATTCGAAAAATCATTAAACTGACCTGTTAATTCAAATCATGCTGCAGCTAATTGCGGTCATCGTTTTATAAGTGTTTCAATATCATTTACATTGGCCTTTGATAATTTATCTATTGAATGAATATTTAACTTATATCAAATACTTTTAAATTTTGGTCCTCGTTTCAATGCAAAGCTCAAAGTACTTTCATCAATACTTGATAATTTACTAAGTGAATGTAAGAATATATCAAATCAAGCTTCTTGTAATTGTGGAGTATAAAGAAGAAATTTTTCTATATTAGCTTCATCTTCAGTAACAGAAAGTTTTGAATAATATGACTCATTAAGTGGTATTCAGATATCCTTAAACTTCTTTCACCATTTCTTCTGTTGATCTAATAATGCTTGATCAGCAATAATACTAATTCTATCCAACGTTAATTCATATCAAAGTTCTTTCCACTTTGGTGCCAGCAAAATAGCATCTTGAATCACTTTTTGATCAATTCATATAGATCTTACAGAAGATTTATCTACTTTGAATCATGTTTGTACTAATTTTTCTTTCCATTTTATAATAATTGGAATTATGTCTTTTTTAGGGAAGTATGTCAAATCTCTCATTTTGTACTCTAGTCAGAGACTTTCTAATGTAGATCAATATTCCAAGAAGTTCTCTAATGTTCATGAATCTTTTGATATAAAATCAATATCAGATCCACTTAGTTCAAATCAAGCAGAAACATAAGCAGATGAATTATCTATTGCATCTAGAATAAGCTTCTCATCAGTAGGCATATATATACCTTCTCGAAGACTTATATTGAATCATGCTTTTCTAAGTTTAGGTCATCGCTTAAGTAAAAAATTTAGTTTTTCTTTATCTAAAAAAACTTTATCAAGGCTAGAAAGTGATAATTTAATTCAAGCTTCTTGTAACTTGGGTCATCGTTGTATCGCATCTTCTAGATGCTTTTTTTCTAATGAGATATCTTTGATGTTAATATATTTAGATTCAAATCATGCCTGTTTCAATTTTGGTAGCCATGTAACAGCATGTTGAAGTTCTTCATTTTTAAGTGAAAATAAATTTATTCAAAATGTCTTCGTATTAAATCAGGCTTCTTTTAATTTAGGTCATCGTTCGATTATTCTTTGAATACTACTCTCATGCTTGTAAATAGTATCTATAGCTTGAATTGTAAAAGCATATCAGGCTTCTTTTAATTTAGGTCATCGCTTGAGTGTGGTTTGCATTACTTTCTCATCAAGATCAATTATTTTTTGATAATCAGTATCCCATCAAAAACGATATCAGTTAGAAATTAATATAACCGACCTCTCTATTGCTTTTTCAATATCTCATTGAAAATTACTTAATAGTACTAGATCTCAAAATCAAAACTTCTTAAATCAAGCATCTATAAGTCTTTTTCAATATTTTCTAGCTATTGTCATATATTCTTCGTTCAGTACTATGTCCTCATTTATTAAAGACATATTGAATCAGATTTTCTTTAATTCAGGACCATATTTAATTAGTGAATTATAGCACTCCTTGTTTCTGGGGACGAAATCTTTTTGTTCATCATAAAGTGTGAGATCCTTTACATTTGGTGGTAGAGTAAATCATGCATCAAATAGCTTTTGCGTCATCTCTTCTATAGATAATTCTTTAGAAGATAAATGCTCACTGTCTACAGGCTCCTTATCCAAGGCAATCACAATACTCAACTCTCATGCTTGGTTTGTAAATTGCATCATGCCATCCTCTATTGTCATCTCGTAGTAACTTAACAATGGTTCGACTTTCATTTCCAATACTTCTATATCTGTGGTTTCATCTACATGTATTATGGTTACTCATTCTACCTGATCCATTCATACCTTTTCTCCTGATTCTGTTAAGCTTTTCATCACTTGTGAAAACGCATCTGCATATTCCTTTGTTACATCCATTTCTGATCAAGCTGGTAATCATAATTTCTCCATGATTGTTTGTGCTATCTCAACTTTTAATGCTCATAGTTCTCCTTTTATGTTTGTTTCTAGTCAGCTTTCTAATTGTTTCAGAAAA
>CALDTY010000015.1 GCA_937923605.1 Candidatus Absconditabacterales bacterium | reverse complement strand
CGATTTATCAATACCACGAAAAGATCCTAAATATCATCAGAATAATATCATGTATCACAGATTTTATCATCTGTTTACCTTGAATGAATTACAGAAACTAATCTGACTAACTGACTTCTCTATAACACAGCTCTCATATATGAGCCAATCATGAGAACTGATTTCATCATGGAAAGATAGCAGGAATAGTATTTGTATATTGAAAAAGTAAAAGGAGACTATTGACTTATTTTAATATTTAGTTACACTACTTTAGACAACACGAACATTAACTCATCAAAAAAATCCTCAGATGATATATTTAGAGAATTTACTAAGTAAGTATACTACTTACGGGTACTTTAAAAAACTTATAGATAAGGTAAGGAAAGAAAAAAACGAAATATCTACCGTTGAATTATGTAGATTTCTAAAAGTGTATGCCGAATTTCTTTATAAGGAAGTGCACAATAATTTTTTTTCAGCTGAGCTGCATATACGTACTGATATGGCTTCAGATATAACCATCTTAATCTTTAATCAACGACTTCATCTTAATTTTAGACAAAATAAAACTTCATTAGAGGTTCAATCAAAAGAAGATGACAACAAGTTCTATAATTGTGATGATCCTAAATTTATAGAAAAATTAAACGATTTCTGCGATGAAGTTGAAGTTATACTAATAGAACATCCTATACCAGTAGTTCATAAGACTACAATCATCAAAAAAACAATCAAAAATATTATTGATGATTGGGATTCAGAGTTAAAGGAAGAGTTTTCAACAAGCATTAAAACATTTGAGATTGCAAAAATTGGAAACAAATGTTACGCGTTCTTTGAGGCAAGAGAAAAAGAAGATTCAATTAGGTTACTAGGTAGTCTACAAGAATATCTTGAAAAAGATAAAAATAAAAGATTATGTCAGTTTATATTAGAAATTGCTGATTCTCAGTTAGATTATAAATTGATAACGAGACATCAAAAATACGTGACTGGGACATTAATTCATCAGATTGAATAGATTTCTACATGATAAAAAAAGCCATTTGGATTTTCTCCAAGTGGCTTTTATTTTTATATTATCATCTATTGTCAGTTAGGAAACAAGTTATTTACTGCAGCAGCAACCTCATCCTCAGTCAATGAATTTCATATGGTTGGTTCTGGCTCAGCAACTTCTTCCAGAGGTTCTTCGACCTCTACTTCAGGAGCTGGTTCAGTTGGTATATCAATTTCTTCTACAGGATCAGTTTCACCTTCTTCAATAGTGCCTTCATCAGCAGGTATATTAGCACTGTTTTCATTCTCCGTTCATTCTATCTCCTCTTGTGGAACATCTGGTTCTGGAGTTGGGACAGGCGCTGCCTTGATTTCTATACTCCCAGTTACTTCGTTTCAGCTTGTGTCATATACTTGATATGCAATTGCTCCAACCTTATCAGTACTAAAAGTTGCTAGATTTCATTTGAATGCATGAATTTGAGTTCATTGATGAGTTATATATCCATCTCAGATTCACGATGCATCATCTCCAAACAGTAAGATAACCGTTGTCGTTCCATCTTCATTTTGACTCACTTTCACTTTGTCTTGAATAAGATAAGGTGATACTTTATCAGTTTCTTTTCATCATAAAGTAATTCTTACAGACCTTGAATCACTGTATCATTTTTCATCTCGAATAATTGCTTTTAGAACATACTCTCAATCTTCGATTGCTTCAGGTATTGTAATGTCAGCGATGTCGATGATCTGATTTGGCTTATCATATGTTTTACTCGTAAGTTCAATATCATTCAGATAAAGTTTCATATCAGTTATTACAAAAGGAGACTCTGTTTGATGTCGTAAGGTAAACGTTCTTGTCAAAGATTGTCATTCAACAGGTTGCATGAGATTCATTGCGATTTCTCATAATTCAGCTATTTCTGCTCTATCTTTACATTCACCTGCGATTCAATCTACTGTAAAGTATTTACCAGTAGCTGAAGTGTAACTTGCTGCTCATCAAGATCTCCATCGGGTTAGTATCTCATCTTGATCATACTTATTTGGCATGATTGTCTCAGGTTTAATGTACCATGCTACTCATAAACTATTCGCTGGAGTAAGCTCAGTTGGTCTTCAATAACAAAGAGTATCCATCTTCAACTGAGTTACGTGATTATCATATTCAGTCGGCAAGGAATGAATATATCAAAGAGACTTTTTCATAAGCGCAAGTGGTGTACTCACTGTTGCTAATTTTCATGAAATCTGTGAAATATTTGCTAACTTAACTTCTCTCTCCTCCATAGTTTCAGATAATATATATTTACTAGCATTTAATTTTTTGACAAAAGACTTTCGAGTTGGACTATTTAACCATCATCAGTAAGCATCATATCTCAATGCACTACCGTCAGTATTTCATGCCCAATGTATAAGCACTTTCGATGGAGTATATGTTGCTAACCATCAATCTCTAGGGAGTTTTTCTTCTCATTTAACGACATTTGTCGTACCACTTTTTGTTGCAAATTGTATATCTCAAGGTGCCGTAAAATTAGTTCTCCATTCTTCTGGAAAATTAGCCTTCTCAGATAATGTTTTCCAAATCAAATAGGCAACTCAAGTTGGAACAACTTGGTCCTGAAACTCAATTTCTTTTTTATACAATATAGAATTATCAGCTCATCTTACCTCAAGTACAGGATCAATTACTGCTGGTTTTCACATTGCACTCAAATGTGCGTAAGCATTTGCCATTTCTAACATTGGTGTTTCTGCTGCTCACAGTGATAATGCGTATCCATAGTGATCTCTATCTAATATAAGATTAGTTAATCATAAATCGGTAAGAAATTTCTTTGTTGCAGTTTCACCTCATGCATTCATAAACATTTTAATAGCTGGGATATTCCTACTTCCTGCCAATGCTTTGCTAACTGTTGTTAATCATCGAAATTCTCAATCTGAATTATTAGGTTCATTATCTCAAATCTTCATCTTTATGTCATAAATCGGACTATCCATTGTAAGTTTCATATTCATATATCACAATGAATATATAAACGGCTTTATAATCGATCATGGTTGTCTTAATGCTCTCACCATATCTACTTGTCCGTCATTATCATCATCATTATAGTCACTAGATCCAACATAAGCTAAAATATCTCCATTTAAACTATCTGTATAGAGCAATCAAGCATTTCAAGCATTATACGCATTATAGTGTTTAGAATTTTCAGCTATACTTGCTTCTGCTAATTTTTGTATATCATAATCTAATGACGTTTTGATTGTTAATCATCACGTACGTAATACTTCTTGATCATATTTTTTCTCAAGCTCTTCTATTACCCAGAACACAAAATGCGGAGCCTTTATTTCGATAGAATTACGTGAAAATTCATAATCGAGTCCATCTATCAAACTCTCCTTTAATTGAATTTCATTAATATATCATTCCTCATACATTCTTGCCAAGACAACATCTTTTCTTCACAATTTATAATCTATACTATATTTTTTTCCTCAAATAGTTTGTTGGGTAGACAATAAACTATCTAAAAAGGACAACAATTGTTCTCAATCTCTTTTATTTGAAAATGAAGTATCTTGAATTGTCTTTTTTGCGCGAGTTTCAACTTCATTCTTAACCGAATCACTGACATCAATTGGTGTTTCAATGTCTTCATCTATCGATGAGTCTTTAACTATTATTGAACCCATCAGTAAGGCTCTGTTTGAGTATGGATCATATCTAGATGGAGCCTGAGGTATACCAGCCAAGATTGCTCATTGCAAAATACTCAATTCATCTGCTGACTTTCAAAAATATGTCTGAGATGCAATTTCAATTCAATATGAGTTATTTCACAAGAAAATATAGTTCGAATATAACTCTAGAATTTTTTCTTTCATCTTTCTTTCTACTTCTTCTTTTGTCAAATCTTCATATGAAACACTAATATCATCTCTCACATATCAAACTAGCTTGATTGCCAAAATAATTTCTTTTAACTTTCTTGTTAATTTCTTTTCTGGAGTTAAAAGTATATTCTTAATCACCTGTTGAGTAATAGTAGATCATCATTGAACAGATTT
This sequence comes from Candidatus Absconditabacterales bacterium, assembly GCA_937923605.1. Taxonomy (GTDB): domain Bacteria; phylum Patescibacteriota; class Gracilibacteria; order Absconditabacterales; family Absconditicoccaceae; genus JAHDCT01. The sequence continues at coordinate 31,805 of CALDTY010000015.1, read as the reverse complement.
ACCTCCACTCGATATATCAACTAATCAAGCCCTCAGTGTACCTTTCCAGTCTACTCAAGGATTTTCTCGATATCTTTGATCTTCAGTAGCGACAATCGCATTTACAAAATTTTCTGATATTTTTTCATATGCTATATAATCTCTATTCTCTTCATACAATTTATATAACACGACATCATTTCTATCTGTAATAACAGTTGTCTGATTAAAATCAGCATCTTCTATTTCAGATATATTAGGAAGATCTTTGATTACATTTGAATACAACCAAACTCATCAAACGATAAATGGTACTCAAAACAATAATCATATAATTCGTAATCGAATCCAAAAACGTGATTTATCATGAGATCTTTTTATATTCTTTCTAGATTTCTTTGAAGCTATTGATCATGATGAATAACCTGGAATTTTAGAAACATTACGTTTATTGGAATTCCCAAAACGTTTCTTAAAATTTTTTCGTAGATCCTTAAGTGGTTTCATAAAACTTAATTAGATACAAAAAAGCAGAGTCTGCCTCTGCTATGCATACTACCCTTTTGCAAGCAAAAGAGAAGTGATTTTTCTTATTTTTTTCTTGGGTAAACATATCAAATTAGACCTGATTCATTCATAGACATCCAACGTTGAGTTACTATATATCTACCAGCATAATTCATATCTTCAACAAGAATAGAATTTGAAGCCCAATCTACCTTAATAACAATTCATACATGTCCGTAAGCTGACCATCTTCATGATCATGAATCTGCAACAAAAATTGATCAAACTTCTGGAACACTTCATACTTGCCATCATGCCGCACTTGCATTCCAATATCGTTGTCCTCAATTTCATCTCCAGTCAGTCATTATTCAGTAATGTTTCCATCGGTATCGTCATGAGTAGTGAGTACAATGTCATGCACCCCATCAGTTTCAGTATCCGTCATTATATGGATTGAAATACCATTGTGATATGGTTCAAGATTTAACTGGTTCAGTTCATCTTGTGCTTGTCTTTTCTTCATACACTTTTTCTTCTACACACGACCTTCTTGTGTCTACATATCACTCTTCACACTTCCACGCATTTTGATCATCATCAGGTGTACAATAGGCATTACCTGGCATTGACCAACATTTTCCTTTATGTAGACATTTTCCTTCTCCACATGACGTAATTTGCTCAATCTTTTTAGTTGTTTGTTCAGCAGTTATGACTTCTTGCTCCACTTCTTTTTCTACAGGTTCTGGCTTAGGTTCGTTTGCTTCATCAATACGTTCAGTTGTTTCAGTTGCTGAAATCACTTGTTGTTGAGCAACTTCTTTTTCTTTTTGTTGCTGTTCGATATCTTTTCTTATGAGGATTTCTAGTTTTTTCTTTTCTTCTTCTAATTTCTTTCTTTCCTGTTCATTCTTAGCTTTTTCAATTGCCTCTTCTAAAGCTCTTTGTTGTTCTTCAAGTTGATTAGTTGTTTCCTCAGCTGAAATAACTTGTTGTTGAGGTTCTCATAAATCAATTAGTTTCTCAATTTCAGTAAGAGGTTGCTCAATCTCATCTTCTTTAGTGATATCTGTAATAAGATTATCTCAACTAACACCAGCAAAAAATGTACCTAGAATACTTCCAGATCATTCTTCTTGCTTTTGTTTTGCAAGCATTTCATCTGATATATCTTCTACTAGTCATTCTGGTCTAACATATTCAGGAGTTTGTCGAAGTCATTTGAGTTCAGCCTGTTCTCTTGTTAAATTAAGGAATAGTTGTTGACCTGCGACTAACTCGAACTTAGTGTCAGGTAAATAATTCAATTCAATCACCTCTTCAAGATCTAGATCATGTTTTTCCGCAAAGGTTGTAATATCACTTTTCTCTTGGATTTCATAAATAATTTCACCTCATTCGTTTGTAATACGAATTTTTTGTCACTTGCTTAAGTTATTTGCGTCTTGGATATTATTAGAATCAATAAGTATCTTAGTTGTGGTTCAAAATCTTCTTGCAATTTCTGACAAGGTATCTCATTGACCAATTTCATAAACAATCTCTCAGGATTCATTACTTCATGGTATGAACATATCAAACTTAATTGATCAATCATCTCCCAGATTTCATTTTTCAGAGACTTGTGCATACACTTCACTTGATGAAATACTTCTTTTAGTCTCTATTTCAAACCTCGATGGCTGCAAGATTACTAAACCAAGTACAAATAAAATTGTCATATTCCCCACACGATTCCACAATAATGAACTATACTTTTTATGATTCCATTTAGGAAAATTCATCTTTGATCAAAAAGATGAGTTTGTTGCTGTCTTAATAGTTCTAAATTGACTGCTTACTTTTTCTTTTAAGGCTCAAAAAAACCTTACAATACGACGTTTCGAAATTATTTTCTTTCATCACTTTTGAGATTTCAAAGGTGAAAAATTGAATGTATTCATAAAAAAGATATTAATAAATGCTTTCTTCTTGGTTGAGGGACGCTCATGCAATATTTGATAATAACCACTTTAGGTTTCCAAGGAAAGGTATCATTATGTTAAGACTTAGTTCTTTATAGAATATAGTTCGGAGAGAGAGGGATTCGAACCCTCGGTTCCCGTGAAGGAACAATAGTTTTCAAGACTATCGCATTCAACCGCTCTGCCATCTCTCCAATAGTTGTACACTTTATTCTTATAGTATTTTTGTTTTTGATTACTTCTTTTACACTTCGCATATATTCCTTCCATCAAATCACTTTGTTCTTTGGGAAGTAATTAGCTCTGCCATCTCTCCAATAGTTGTGCACTTTATTCTTATGGTATTTTTGTTTTTCACTTTTTATTACACGAAACACGAATATAGAAATAACACTGATTGTTGCAAGTCTAATTATCAATTTATTCTCATGTTATGACAGCTAATAGTTTTCACTAAAAAAAGCTTCCAATAGCCATTTAGATTTATATAGTGCTTATATGAGACTATTTGACAAAACTGAATTACAAAAAAAATACCCACTAATCACCTGAGAAGATGTACCAATCCTCAGGACTATTTGTGATACAGTACCAAAAGTTACTCCAGATATTAGAAAATTCTGTAAAGATATTCTTAAATTGATGCGAGAATATGAGTGAGTCTGACTTGCTGCACCACAAATCTGACAAAATTATCGTATTGCTGCAGTTACTCAACGAGATACTTCTGCGACTGATACACAAGGTCGCTCAGAATGGAAGCTATTAGATGAGTTTGTTATTATTAATCCTGTTGTTCTATCTCAATCAGATGAATCAGATGTTGCTGAGGAAGCTTGTCTTTCATTACCAAAGATTAAAGGAGATGTTGAAAGGCCATACTCTATAACAATACAATTTATAGATATAAAGTGAAAAGAACAAATTCACAAAGCAACTTGATTTAATGCAAGAGTAATCTTACATGAAATGGACCATCTAGATGGGGTGCTTTTTATTGATAAATTAGCTTAGATTACTTAACATTACCTACACAGTACCTTGCATTAGGTTCAATAGGGCAAGTTCTATTTCAAGACCCTTCTTTGTATTTTTTCTCACATACACGATCAGTTATTTTTAGATCTCCGTTTACAGTATCTACATAAAAACTCATAATTTCTGACACCAATCTTGGATCGTTATCATCAGTGTATCTAAAAGAATACTTTACACACACTACATCTTTTCAAGTGGGGCTCTGAAATCATAAATCTTTAATATTAACATACTCATATCAATTAGTAAGACTTTGAAATTCTCTCGAGAATAGCTCAACAGATCTGGGATTTGTAGGTCTACATTTATCTGGTGATACCGAAGCACAAGCTAAAGCATAATTTTTCGCTTCCATTGCAGCAAAATATTGCTTAACAAGATTTGCTGCATCAGAATTAACATTTTCAACTAGTCTAGGAAGTATTTCTATGCTTGGGATATCTTGATTAGCAATTTCATCTGCATTCTTAAATCAATTCTGAGCTGCTGATCATTGTTGTACTTTAACAGCCACTGGTGCCGTTGCTGCAGGAGGTAATGGTATTGATGTTGTTCTATTACTAGCTTTTATAAGTGTTAATCACAAAAGTGCAATGATGATCATTGCTACAGCTATCTGTATAACTAAATTATCGTTTGGATTCATTGCTTAACATCAAAAAAAATCTCTCATATTGTAGTATATCTATTAAGTACAAATAATGCAAAAATTTACCACTTATAAAGTACCTTCTCCTTTTGACTTTGTTTGTGTTTAAATTCTGCATGCAAGGTTTTCTTTCTAATAATATTAGATATCTTTTCCTTAATCGCTTGTTTTTGTGTTGGATCCTGCTTAATTAAACCACGTAAAGACTTATAATCAATTGGATCCCAATCAATATTTTTGATCAGCATATCTTCTTCAGCACTTGTGCGACATTCTTCAGAACAAAATCCATAATGCTTACGGTATTCTTTTTTGCTAGCAATTATGCGAGCATTACAAGGACTATAACGACAGTTCTCACAATTATCAGTGGGAATGTCAGAATAAATGCAGTGAGCAATCGAAGTGTGGGTTTTCTCATCACCAATTGAACAACTCACACGTCCATCAAATGTATATAAATTACCTTCTCGGTTCCCATCATTATGCACGTTAGTATATTTCACCACTCAACCATCCAATCCATAGAAATTATCTACTCACTCATCTTTTAATAAGACTGAAAGTTTTTCACATCTAATTCATCAAGTGCAATACATAACAACTTTTTTGTCTTTAAATTTTTCTTTATATTTTGTAATCAAATCTTGTACTTCACGAAAGTTAATTGTTCAGGCAGGAATAGCTCATTTGAAATGTCATAGTTGCCATTCGTAATCATTGCGCATATCTAAAATTTCCCATTCTTCGTCTTGTTCATCTATAATACGCTTCAACTCATCAACTGTTATTTGTTTATCAGAATCTTGCACCTGTACAGATGTAACTTTCTTTCATAAAGTCACAATTTCTTCACGATATCTAACAATCATTTTATCAAATTGATGGTCGTCCACCTCTGTCGCCTTTATGTCTATGTCTGAAATGTCTTTGAAATAAATATTATTGCTCAAAAACATTTTATATGCAGAAATCTGTCAAGCATTTCACGTTACAGTCGCGCTTATTCATTCCTCACCTATATACACACGTCACTTCATACCTATGTCGGTACAAAATTGTTTATGAGACTGCACTTGCTCTTGAGGATCTTGTATATCTACAAATGCATAGAAAGTTAGAAGCTTATATATTGTCGTATAATTCATCTCTTCATACTAAATTAAATGAGTCGAATATATACATATATATCAAAGTTTTTCAATTGCAATTTATTCAGTGATATGTATGTATAACTTATTGACTTGCTTTAAATATAGGAGAAAGTAAGCGAAAAAATGATTCATTAACAAAGAAAAAATTAATATGAAAAAAAATAGAGTTGCTATTATTGGCCCAGGCGTAATGGGACAAGAATTTACTGATCAAGTCAGTGAATTAGAAAAAATAATTTCTCTATTTAGAAAAGGGAAATTCAAGAAGAGATTTAAGATTGCTATGATTGTTGACTATAAAGATCGAGGACAATCTCTTGCAGATATTCTTAATTACAAATATATTGAAGATCATACATTTAATAAGAAAAATCATATTAAATTAAAAAACAATAGGAAAGCATTTACAGGAAAACATGTACGTTATGATGGTAAATACATCTGGATTGGCAAACAAAAGATAGAATATGTAGTATCTAACAATCCATTTGAAATAGATTTTGATAGTGCATGTGATGGTAAAGGTATACAAACTATCCTTGAAGCGACTGGTAGATGGAAAATAAGAGAAGATCTAGAAAAGTTTTTTCATAAAAAATCGAAGAGACTTAAACACATCTTTCTTACTCACCCTACAGATGATGATTCGATACCAATGTATGTTTATGGTGTAACTGAGTTTGTACAGAGCAACATCTATTCTCTTGCTTCATGTTCGACCAATGCTCTGTTACCAATATTGGAAATGATAATTGACAATTTCAAATCTAAAGAAGTCAAATATGTCCTTGCTCATTCAGATCATGCCCTTACTGGCAATAAAGCTAAATTCTTTAATACCCCTGTTACTAATAAACTTGAATTTTCATATTCAAGTCTAGGGAACGTCATTCAGACATCTACTGGAGCATCAAAAGCTGTTCCAAAAATGTTATCTAAAGATTTAGCTGTATTAATCAGCTGCAATAGACTACCTATTCAAAGAGGTTCATTATTTACTGTGCAAATTCATTTTAATAGAAAAGTAACAGTAGATGATGTTCATCATTGGAAAAACTATATTGAAGATAACAATTTACAGTACGCAATAGGTCTTTCAGATTTCGATCATTATCCCCTTACTGCTGTTGTTGGTAAAAAATTCAGTTCTGTCATACCAATGAGTTATATTACATACTATCATGACTTTATTAAAATGTCAGTGTATTATGATAATGTATCTGGCTATGTTGCTAATGGGTTAAGATCAATGGTTGATATCCTTGAGAGAAAAGAAGATAGTTTTACAAACTTAAATTTCAAAAGAGCTTAATCATTAATTTAACTAGAAAAGCCAACCTCCATTTGGAAGTTGGCTTTTTAATTTTATAAAATGAAGTAATTACTTACTTATATAGTCATAACCTCTTCACTTTTAGCTTTTACCATTGCATCTATTTGATCATTGATCTTCTTAGAATGTTCATCAACTTTATTTTCGATGCTATGTCTAATGTTCTCGGAAATACCTTCAGCCTTAAATTGTACTTCTGCAGACTTACGTGCATCATGTCTCTTATTTCTAACAGCAATTTTTGCATCTTCTCCATCTTTACCAACAACTTTTGTCATATCTGCTCTCCTTTCTTTTGTCATTGGAGGAATTTTTATCATGAGATAATCTCATTGATTTAATGGCGTGAGGCCAATATCGGCATCATAAATAGCTTTTTCAATGTCAGCCAAAATTGATTTGTCCCAAGGTTCTATTTTAAGTGTTTGAGGATCTGTAATTCCAATGTTTGCAACTTGATTCAATTTTTGATCCATTCCTCGAGATGCAACATGTACATGAATTTCCTCAACCAATCAAGTTGAAGCCCTTCACAATTGAAGATGCTTGAATGAATTTCAAAGATGTTCAAGGATTTTATCGCAGGCTTGTTCAAATTCAGTAACTATACTCATAGTTTTATATTATAAGATGTAAAGTGACTAATATAGTTTAAAAAAAATTGTAAAGTTGATTTTATCTATACCGTCAGCCTGCAAAGAGCCATAAAGGTAGTTTCAAAGCCATTTACAGTACTATTAACACTATATCTATCTTTAGATGAAAAACAATGATAATTTGCAAACAGTGACTATATTCCTACAGTAAACTCATTGTAAGACCCTTTTGTTTTCTAACAATTATACCTTCATGAAATCATCTTTACTGAAAACCGTTATCCTATCCTCTAGTATATTTTTGTTTTCAAATTGATTACATACAGCACTTGCTGCAGATGCAGACGAACTAACAGACTTTCTTGATGAGCTATTGGCAGAAGAACCAGGTGGTGACGAAGCAGAAGTTAAAAAAGATGAAGACACTAAAGATGAAGATACTAAAACTGATGCTGAAAAAACATTAGATAAAGAAACATGAGAAGATCATGAATCAGCTCAAGAAATTTTAGATGAGGATGAAAAATGGACATATGCATGATGAAAGAAATCAAGTATTGCAATAAGTGATTCATGAGAAAATAATGCAAAAATAACTATAACAAAAGTACTCTATGATTGATCTGAAGTTTTGAAATATAGAATATACTATTCAGAGAAAACTCTAGCTAGCCAAACTCTAAGTCTTATCAAAGATACTGTGGTAACAAAAAAAGATAGTCCAAATGATGCAAATATGGTTGAAGTTGAACTAAAAAATCTTGTGCCAAACACTAAGTACTATGTTGTCGTTTCACCTGTTCATCCTGAAGATGATACAATTGAGCCGTTGGAAGTAATTACAAAAGAAGCTTCATTTACCACTAAAGCTAAAGCAACTGCTCCTGTAAAAAACGAGTGAGCTTGAACTGCAACTGCTTGAACTGCAACCGCTTGAACACAAAACAACAACACTCCAAAACCAACCAGTACTGTAAAAAAAGATTATATCAAAAATATTACTAATACTGTAAAAGATAATGAAGTGGTATTAAGATGGAATAATTCTGAACCAGATGTTGATAAAGTAGAAGTAACACTAAGACATACTTGAGAAAGTAAATTTACCACTATTGGTACACCAAAATATAAAGATGGTATGTTTACATTCAAAGTTACTAAAGTAGGAACATATTTCCTCAAGTTAAAAGCCTTAGATGCTCAGTGAAATATGTTGGGAGAAGAAGAATATAGATCTACAGTGAAAGTAGCATCAATTAAAGATCCAGCAAAAAACAATGAACAAGTAGTTACAAATCCACCTAAAGTATGACCAACAACTGATTTATTACTCGCTCTCCTTATTTTTTCAATGATCATGTATATGGTTATGAGATTTAGAAGATTAAGATAATTATATAAATTTAAAAAAGAAAAGGTTTGATTTATTATCAAACCTTTTTTTTATTCTTTTATTTTCACTTTAAATAACTACCATTCAATTGACCAATAAGTGGTAGGGCTGAGAAATGAATAAAAACAATGTTTATATTCATTTCTCATTTCTGCTTCTTGGTCTTATTTATTTTTTTCTAAAATTCATGATTACAAAAAAGGAGTTTAACGAAATTAAACACACAGTTACATGGCAAGGAAAAGAGATCAGTCTAAGTACAGGTAAATTTGCACCTCATTCGGAATGAGCTGTAACAATTACCTTTTGAGAGACGAGTCTTCTAGTCACTGCAATTATGGAAAAAGATCCTGACGAAAGTAGAGATTACATGCCACTTGCTATCGATTTTCGTGAATCTTGGTATGCAGCATGAAAGATTGGATGATGAAGATTTAATAAAAGAGAATGAAGACCATCAGACGAGGCAGTATTGTACTGTAGACTTACTGATAGACCATTAAGACCAATGTTTCCAAAAGGAATGGTTAACGATACAGTAATAACAATATCTCCTCTTTCACTAGATGGAGAAATATCACCGTGAGAACTTTCAATTATTGGTTCTTCTGCAGCATTATTGATGGCAGGAATTCCATTTGAAGGACCAGTATGAGCATGTAGAATTTGATATGTTGATGGTGAATATATAGTTCATATGACTGACAGTGTTGCAAAAAATGCAACTTTGGATCTTCATTTAGCTGGGAAAAAATGATCTATCAATATGATAGAGGCATGAGCAAATGAATGCGATCCAGAAATTCTTAAGGAAGCTATGAAAAGATGACAAGTGATTATTGATGAAATTTGTGATATTCAGTCAGCGTTTTTGGAACAATTAACAATTACACAACAAGAACCAACAAAAAACATCTACTCTGATGAGATGTTCACTCAAGCTAAAGAAATTATGGGTGATAAATTAGCTAAACTTCAAGAAGTTGGAGAAGATAAAAAGCAGTTTGACGCAGTATATGCAGAGTTAGCTAGAGAACTTGGTGAAGCGCTTAAAGAAGAAGTTGCAAATGATGATTCCCCTTGGAGTAATTCAAAAGTGAGTTGATGTTTCTTTGCTCTTGTTAAATATCATCTAAGAGAACATTTCCTTAAAACTGGAGTAAGAGTAGATTGAAGATCTGCAGAAGATATTAGACAAATATATTGTGAAATTAATGCCATCCCTAGATCTCACGGAACTTGATTTTTCTGGAGATGAGACACACAAGTACTTTCATTCCTTACGTTAGGGTGACCTAGTGATGCACAGTTGTTGGATAATATGGAATTCCATGGTGAAGAAAAAAGATTCATTCACCATTACAAAATGCCTCCTTTCTGAAATAACGAAGCGAGAATGATTAGATGAACTAATAGAAGAGAAACATGACACTGAAGACTGGCTGAAAAAGCACTTCTTCCTATGATTCCTAGTAAAGATAAATTTCCATACACTATTAGACTAGTATCAGAAGTATTAGGATCGGGTTGATCTACTTCTATGGCCTCAGTTTGTGGTTCTACTCTAGCTATGTTAAGTTGATGAGTTCCAATGAAAGCACCTGTGTCATGAATTGCAATGTGAATGATGAGCAATAAAGAGAAACAAGTAATACTTACTGACATAAAATGAACTGAAGATTTTATAGGAGATATGGATTTCAAACTTACAGGGACTTCAAATTGAATCACAGCAATACAAATGGATACTAAACTTCAAGGTATTGAAGTTGATAAACTATGTGAAATGGTTGATAGATCAAATAGCTGAAGGCAGGAAATTCTTGATTATATGTTAAAAACGATAGATAAACCTGCTGAGAAATTATCTCCACATGCTCCATCTATCAAAGTATACAAAATTAAACCTGATCAAGTAAGATCAGTAATTGGACCAGGATGATCAGTAATCAAAAAAATAATCGAAGAATTGTGAGGACAGGAAGCTGTGAGTATTGATTTTGAAGACGATGGGACTGTATACATAGGAGCAAAAGATCAAGCAGTATGAGATAAAGCTCGATCTATTATTGAGAACATTCTCCGAGTGCCAGAAAAATGATTCAAAACTGAGTGAAAAGTAACAAGAACTGAAGCCTATGGAATCTTTGTAGAAATCAAGTGAGGAAATGTTTGATTAGTACATGTAAAAAATCTAGGCGAAGGGTTTATCGAAGACGCATCTACCCTATTTAAAGTATGAGACACAATGGCAGTTGAAGTTATGGGTATGGATAAAGGTAAATTACAATTGAAAAAAGCTTAAGAGAAAATAATTTCAAGACAACAAAAAGCCTTCTTAAAAAATAAGAAGGCTTTTTAATTAATTTAATTTATTTGAATCTCTTTTTCACATTCTTCAGGATATAATCCTTATGTGGCAAGAACATCTCGTCAAACATAAAGCTAACCACATCTGTTTCAGATTCTATCCCCATAATCATCTTTCTGAGAAGTCGGTGAAGGAATGATTCATAATCTCCATGACTATGATCACCATGCATCGTTGGTTTTCCATTGGGATCTGGTAATAAAATTCTGTGTATCAGATGAATTAAAAATTCAACCATTGGAACATAAATCTGATATTTATGTCCTTTTTTATGAGTTATCTTGACTGAAACTTTCTTTCCATATAGACTCTCAAATTCATCATTTGATTCCTTTGGAAATAACTGCTCTGCTAGATACGTTAGTGTTTTCCTTTGATCTGGAGTTAAATCAAGTGGATCCATTTACTTCTGTTAAGATGGTTAAGAAATGGTGTAATAAAACACATTAATCATAATTGAAAAATAAATCAAATATTGATGTTCTTGTATGTGTGATTTCATATACTTGAACATGTTTTAGATGAAATTTTTCTATAGCAATTAATTTTCGATCACCTCTTCTAACAAACTTATAACCAGTCCCATGATAATCTGGAATTCTCTTAATCTTATATCCTAATACACTTATATAGTGTAAAATCTGTCCACGCCACAATAAATTAAAACGAAGATCTATGTATAATCTATCATCTTCACCATATTTTATTCGTTCTAAAAATGCAATTATAGCATGATGAGATTTCTTTAAGACATAACTTTGTGAGTTAGATGGTAAAGGAAAGCCATGTTTATGATTTATCTTCTTACGTAATATTTCTAATCTGCTCATGTTAGATATGTTTTTTTATTTTTTGCAGAATCTCTACTTTGTGATTTGTATTTATTACTTTATCTACTCGCAATGATCCTTCTCTTTTTACTCTTTTGTAATTAGAGAAATTATATTCATGAAGCAATTCACTTGATGCAGAAAGTTTCATAATAGTGTTTAATGCGATTAATTTAATGTTGTTAAAAGCACCAATATGAACTTCACCTGTACCATAATATAGACATGCTATGAACAATTTCTTATCAAGAAGTTTAATATCTATTATTTGGCTCCCGAATTGATTTTTTACTAAAGGAGTTCTGAATATATTTACCAACTTATTGTGTCGATAATTATATTTCAATATAATAGCAGGTCTTTGCTCATCTTTTTTATTCGAAAATAGAATCGGTTTCAAAACAAAATAATGATGACAAGGCTGTTGATTCATCAATGAATTCTCTCTATCCCATGTATAATATTCATTAATGAACCTATGTTCCAGTAAGAATTCATTTGCTTGATTAAATTTTTCGTTTTTCATACTATTATAATTTGTGTTTTTAGTGTTTGTGAAAATTTCTCCTTATTCGTTTTAACTATTAAAGAAGAAAAATAGAATACACTTATATGTAAATATAAGTTTTTGTCAACACAAAGCTATCCGATTCATTGATTTCTCTAAAAAAAGGAGTACTTTTAAGTAATACATTATTTTAAGTTGCAAGAACTAATATGATAGTCTTATTCGAAACGTTAAGAGGCGTCTTTCTAACCCTAACAATACTACTCATCATTTTTCTTACAATTTGAGGAAGGGTTTTTGATCCTGTTTCATTTGCAAGCATCAATGCTACACTAATGCCAGCCTATCTTATATTCACTGGTATTATCATGTGATATGTCCTAAATCTTCTAGCCACAGAAGGAAATGAAACTCAAGAAGAAATAGAGAAAAACTGATCATCAGCATACATTCAATGACTTATTGTATGAATCTTTCTAGCTCTGTTATATATTTTTGTCGGATAAATTAAGGAGTGACTTTTAAAAGCATCTTAACTTATGAATAAATACATCACTGTCATATTTATATGACTTATATCCTCATTACTAACTGGATGTTGATGATCAACAGAAGTGACAGAATTAGCTCAATTCTGAGATATTTTCTCAATCAGTATTCCTGAATGATTTGAATCCATAAATCCAAAACTAGTAGAAAACAAACAAATCACAAACAAAGTTCTGTTGTCATATAAAAAGAATCAAGAAGATACATTTGATGAAAATATAGTAGTTACTCGTTCAGAAATATGACCATCACTTGATTATGAACAATTTTGGACTGTAAATAGTAAAAAATTACAAACTTCTCTTGCATGATACGTTCCATGAAAACAAGAACGTCTTTCATTTGAATGCCAATGAGAAGATATAAAAGGTCTGTTTGTTACCTTCGATGTAAAAAATACTTTTTCTGCAATTCAAGAATTTACGTATATTGCACAATATCAATTTGTACATCAAGAAAAAGGATATATTATTTCATACGCATCAATTAATGATAGAGATCGTAATAAATCAGATAAACGATTATCCCAATTAAGCTGTCAGTAGTAAATAGAAGGCTTTTAACTTTTATTTTCACCCAACATTCATATCTTAAAAATAATGTAAATAAAGTACTTTCATCTTTCGATTTAGCAATGACTCGTCGTAAAAAACAACGTGTATTAGATATTGAACCTCACAACCCCACATGATGGGAGATCATGATTAAGGGAATGATCTGATTGATTGTAGGAACTGCAATCGCTTTCCTCATTTTCATTATGTTGATCTTGGTTTCATGAATTATACAATGAGCACTAAACTCATGAGATGGTGGAGCTGCAATTAACCCGCTTCTTCCAGTTATACTAATGATTATAGCATTTTTGGGTACATTTATAGGCAATTTAATCATATCTTGAGTATTGAATCTAGTATATACCACAAAGTATTATGATATGTGAAAAATGTTTACAATATCGCTCCTTTGTAATATTCTTTTGTTCATCTTCTTTATTCCACTGTATTTCATTTTTACTGCAGAGGTAACAATATTGTTTCTTGTGCTTGGATTACATATATTACTGACCATATTTATTTGCTACACCTGAATAGAAATTACCACAAATCCCAACTACGCTGCTAGCGATCTTGTGTGATCAGCCCGATGATTTGCAGTGTCTGTATTCATTTTTGCTATTCTTTATAAAATACTAAATACAAGTGGCGGTCAGCAAGTTAGTATTTTATTATCTCTACCACCAGTTCTTGGTTATTTTTGTATTCCATTTTTCCAATCAATTTGGGAAAAACTATATTATAAATTCTACAGCCTATGAAATAACTTCTTATATATTCCATCTTTAAACGAAGTTATGGTAGACGCAGAAGATAATTCAGAAATTAATGTCGATTTATAATCTTTATATTTTAACACCTTTTATCTAAGGCATGCAAACATATAGTATTTGAGCAACAATAAAATTTCTAGTAGGTATCATCATAGTGAGTATTTTGTATAAATATGTAAATGTATATGAAAGTCCTATTCTTGGATTATCATTTGGTTACTTATGAGTATTTATGATAATCTGGTGAATCATGTATTTCTTCTTTTTATGATTGTATAAATTACGAAGTTCAGAAACATCTCACTTAAAACAAACATCATTTAGTTATAAGCTATCACTATTGTTTGCACTATGCACCATGATAAATCTCACCCTCATGATTAATGATTCATGGAATAATTTCTTATGAATACTTACAGCACTTATATTTGTTGCAATAATTCCCTTTCTAGCAAATGATAAAGTAAATTATGAACAATAAACCTCTCCCTCACATTCAAGAGATGTTCGATGTCCTTCAAGCTCAACTTGAAACAGTATATGATCCTGAATTCCCAGTTATAGATATACGAACTCTATGACTTATATATGATATCACTATCAACGAAGATGATAATGTGATACATATACTTATGACGTTCACAACTCCAGCTTGCCCAATGGGTGATATGATTGAACAAATGACAAAAAACGCTGTTACAGAAAAATACCCAGATCGAGAAGTAGCTTTAGAGATAACATTCGATCCTTTACGATCACCTACAATGATTAGAGACGAAGATCTTCAAAGAATGTTTGAGTAATAAAGGGAAAGTTGACTTTATTGCCAATTAATCTATAAGAAAGCACATGTAAAATATTAATATGGAAACAAAAAAAGAAATTAAAACACATCACCAGAGAAATAGTAGTTCATTCTTGAAGTGGCTGCTTCCCTTATTTCTTCTTTTAGCGGGAGGATTCTATTTCTCAACAGCAAATCGTCAGAAAACAAGTGTAAAACGCAATCAAGTTGTAAATCAGAGACCTATTTATAATGAACAATACATCATCGTGGATGGGTTATCTAAGGAGGAACTAAAGCAGAACGTGAACAAGGCTATTGAAAATGGATATGAGCCTATAGGTGGAATGCTAGAAACATCTGAGAATAATTATTCTCAATCAATGTTTAAAAAAGAGAATTAAAGAATGTTATTAAAAATGGATGATTATCAACATCCATTTTTTTAAAATTAAATTATACTTACATCCAAAACGGCTCATCTTCCTTTCTTTGTTTCTTTCATTTTTCTTCCTTGTTTGCTGTGTATGATAATTTCTTTTTAAACCCATCTAAAAACATAAACCTACCATCGGTTGCTTCCTGTAGAAAATCAGAAGTTCTTTTTTTGTTTGGAGATATAACACATCTTAGTTTCTTCTTGCTTTGTAAGTGCTCTACTAATGAAGTAAAATCGCCATCTCAAGAAACAATGACAGCTTGATGGTATTTACTGTAGTTGATCATTGCATGTAACACTAAGTCTGTATCTATATTTCATTTGTTTGGTATATGGTCAGATTGATACATTTTTTTGAAGATAAGTTTATATCATATAGATTCAAAAAAATCATACATTTTTTGATATTCAGGGAGATATCACATAAATAAATATGCTTCTTCTACATCAAAATCATCCTTGAGTCGTTCTCTTAGCTTAGATCGATCAATTTTCCATCATAAACGCTGCACAGAAACATTCACATTTTCGTTATCGATAAATGCATGATTTCCTTTTTTAGATCTGTTGTTTTGTCTTTCTTTCATACTTGCACTATACTAAAAATATAAAAAAAAGGAAGATAGGCGCATAACCTGACTTCCTAAGGCATTAGTTTTCTTTTAAAAATAAGTGATAGTTGTCTCGTGTTAACTTGTGTATATCACATTCTCCTCTTATCCATAATCCTTTATTTTTTCTCTCATGTAAAAATTTATAATATCCAATCCCACTAACATAGTCTAAAGAGCTATCAGTAACTTCAAAGTTAAAATAAATCACATTTTTGGGAAATTTATCATATTTTTCTAATGAATATTTCTTTCCAAACGCAATATACGCTGGCGTAAACTGTGGATCTACTAGAGTGATCTGTGTTGATATGCGATCATATATTGATTCGTAAACTTGAATTACTACTTGATCTACTTTATTGAACTTTCTTAATAAAAAAGCTCCACCATTACCTCCAGTAAGAAATCTAACTAAATAATCATCATAATCATCATATGCAAATGAAAGTAAATGATCTTTAGCAACATTAATAAAAGTCTTTGGAATAACAATGTCATCAAATTTCGTCTTTCTCATATTATTATATTTTAATGATTATATATACTGCATGATTCATATTAAATGTAATCAACTAGTATAAGTTATGCAAGTACATATCACAATCATGTAATTTCTTTCTCTATCACTTCTTTCTCATTCCAAGCTACACTTCACTCATTCATACATCTTGTTGTGTAATTAGCCATACCGGTCACTACTACAATATCTCATGGTTCACATAACTGTAATCAACGTCTAATCGCTTCAGTTCTATCTTGAACCATTTCATAAGCACCTCAAGTTTGTTGGATTCACTTTTCTACCTCTTTCATGATCACTAATCCATCTTCATGGTAGTTCTCGTCTTCAGTAATTATAGTGATATCACATAACTCTCCAGCAACTGCTCACATTCTTGATCTTTTCCCTTTATCTCTATTACCTGTTGCACCAAATACTGGAATGATTTTTTTATATCACATACCTCTAATCGCAGTATATAAAGTAGATAACCCATCAGGGGTTACAGCAAAATCTATCATAGCAGTAATCCCTTCCTCTGTTAGCACAAGTTCTTGTCTTCAAGGTAGACCTTCAAATGTGCTTAATCATGAAACTATATCTTCTTCACTCACTCAAACCTGATCTGCAAGCAATGTGGCGATCATCATATTTTCTGCGTTGAAAGCACCTACTATTTTAGTCACTAGTGAATATGTTTTCTGTTTAAAATGTAGATCAAAGGAGAGAATTCACGCTTGATTAATATTATCTACCCACACATCAGAATTGTTATTATATCAAAATGTATACTTTTTTGCTGCTCATGTTTTTTTATTAAATAAACTTGAGTATTCAAAACCTGATGGCAATACTGTCACACCATTTCTATCCACTCTATCAAAAAGCTCTGCCTTTGTCGATGCGTAATGTGCAATAGTATTATGGAAATCTAAATGTTCACGAGTTATATTTGTACAGGCAACTCACATGAAACGTAATGGTCGTGTACGATATTGATGCAATGCATGCGAAGAAACTTCAAGCACAATATGAGTGTATCATGCTTGTTCAGCTTTCTTAATCAGCTGTCGAAGGACAAGATGATCCAAAGACGTCATATGTGTTTCATTATCCTTTAATCAATCACCGACATCAATAAATACAGTACTAATAAGACCAACCTTGTATCACGCTTGCTTCATAACATGGTATAGCATATTACTAGTAGTTGATTTACCATCAGTTCATGTGATTCAAATAAATGAAATTGACGCTCAGGGTTTACCTGACTTTTTCCATGCATAATATGCTTTTGCTAGCATATACCGTCTATATATAAAGTTTCTTCTGATTCGATGTTTATTCATTAACTAACAGTGATGTATAAATAAAAATAAACCTAAGGGAGTATATTTTTTTTGCAAGAAGAAAACCCCGAATCCTAAGATACGAGGTTGTCTGCGCAGACTATTTTAGAGTAACTGTGTTGCCACAAATTATTTTGTACCTCTAAGAGTCTTTTTGAAATCAGATCCAGCTTTGAATGTAGGAACGTCCATTGCAGGGATTTTGATTTTTTCTACTGGGTTTCTAGGGTTTACACCTGTTCTAGCTTTTCTGTGTGATTTCTTGAATGTACCGAACCCTTGGATTCTTACTTCACCACTTTTCATAACACCACCAATTACAGCAGCTACGAATTCGTTGATAAAGTCTCAAGCTAATCTTTTAGAAACACCTAGTTTGTCAGCTAAATGAGCAATCAATTGTGTCTTAGTCATTAGTTTGTGAATAAGTAAATAAAAACACAACACTATAGTACATCCTTAACCTGCAATTTCAAGCCATTAATTGAATACCACTAGAAAGTGATGCACTAATATAAATTAAAAAAACAGCTCTATAGAGCCATTTTAGATTGATCTCCGATTATGTATCATGGATATTATTGACAAATCAATATTTATCGCAATTGCTAGCCATTTATTTACTATGATTCTAACATATTTTTAATCTTTTTAAGAGCTCTAGATAATCTTTGTCTCACAGCATCTTGGCTCATTCATAAGAATTGGCTGATCTCTTCATACGACATTTCATCAATATATCTCATATAAATTACTTCATAAGATGATTCATCTAAGGACTGCATACTATTATGAATGATATCATAGTCATACTCTTTTTGTAAATCATTTAGTATTTCACCTTCTCATTGCATGATTAGTGATTCTCTATCTAAGTGCTCATCTTTTAGCTGGATTGATTTCTTTTTCTTAAAAAAATCTTTTGCATGATTTTTTAAAATAGACCACACATATGTTTCGAATTTATATTCAGGGTTATAAGACTTTAATCATTTCCAACATTTAAGATAAAAATCGCTTAGTAAATCTTGTGTATCTCACTCAGTTAAAAAATAACGTCACATTAAGTAACGATAAAAGACATCAACAGTCATTTCATAAAATTGAGCAAAAGCTTGCTCATCTTTCTGAATTAAACGTTGAATAAAACTGTCCTCAAAATCAAACATACAATTTAGATATTAAATCCTTAGTTATATATACTTCCATTTATAGATACATTTAGAAGTACTTCTTAACTGGCTCAGTTGTGACAGTAGGGAAATTTTCTTTTAAGATTGGAACTTGTGTTGGAGGGTTTTCTGATAATTTATCAAAGCCCACTTTCGTTAGTTTTTGATCTAAATCAGTATCGTATACACGTAGAAGTTTTCATAACTCTTGAACTTTATGTGTCGCTTCTTTGATATGAAAATAATATCTACTAAGCTCAGACACCAATTTAGAATAGTCTTCGTTCTGTTGAATAAGGCTACCAGTTCTTTTTTTAAGAATATCGTTTTGTGCAGAAAGTTCCTGCACTTCATGTTGCATTAATTCATATCAATCTTGATTCGTTTTATAACGTTTCCTTAATGAATCAATTTGATTTGTATCGTTATATCTAAAATGAAACATTGAATATCACAACGCTCATCACAATAACATTCAAATTAGAATATACCCAACCATGTGAAGGATAATAAATAATAAAACCTTCGTTAAGTGTATTGAACGGAATATCTATTGCAAGTATACTATATATTTTACATATTTGAAAATCTATTTCTCGGCTGGATATAGATAGTTTTATTGATTTTTTAGAAAAAAAAATTACAGTAGTGCTCTAAATCAAATTTAATTTTTAATATAAATCACATGCCCAAAAAGAAAAATAACACGACACTGAAAGCAGTCGAGGATATGCTTTGAAAAATTGAATCAGATGCAAAAAGAGCAAAACTTATTATTCAGCATGTAATTGAAGCATGATGATGAGAAATTGAAATTGATCTAGAAAACATTGCCTGATTAGAGGCTGCAGCTGCAAAACTTTGATCTTGAACAGAAGACGATGGGAACACTACCGTTGTTGAATGAGTTTATGATTGATATTTTATGGTTTGATCTGATAAGAAGAAATATCCAGTACCTATGAACTACTCCAGTAAAACGAAACTTATTCCTGGAGATGTACTTAAACTAAGAATTATGTCTGATGGAAAACTTATCTATAAACTGATATGACAAGCAAACAGAACTTTCGTAAGAGCAACATTATCAAAATCTGATGAAAATAAATTTACTGCTATAACAGATGATGGAGAAATATACTTCCTAAATCAAGCAGCAGTCAGTTATTTCAAGTGAAAAACATGAGATGAACTGTCAGTTATTATAAATGCTGATTGAATATGAAACTTTGCAGCGATTGAAGCGCTTATTCCCCAAGCTGGTTAGCATTATACAAGCAAATAATAATATAAAGATCGAGAAATCGATCTTTTTTTTTAAAAAAAATATCTATATCTACATTTAAATGAAAGTCAATTTTTCTATTGCTTTATTTTAAAAAATATGTATAGTATTTTTATGTGGGACGAAATACTCCCCAAAAAAACTTTTAACTATTGATGAATTTTTATGACAGATCAACTAGAAACAAACAAACTATTTGTGTGAAACTTGCATTGGAATGTAAGATGGCAATCTCTTAAAGAATTTTTTGGACAGCGAGGAGAAGTAGTATACGCAAGTGTTGCTCTTGATAGAGAGACAAATAGAAGTAGATGATTTGGTTTCGTTACCTTTGCAAATGAAGAAGACGCAATCAAAGCAAAAGAAGAAGCAAATGAACAAGAACTTGAAGGAAGACCAATGTATCTAGATTTTGCTCGCGCAAGAGATGATGCTGAAGTAGCAACTCCTGAAGTAGCTGAAGTTTCTGCAGAATAATACTATATCATAATAGAGAAAAACCTCCCTATAAGGGAGGTTTTTTTGTTGTCACAAAAGAAATTAACAATATGGCAAGAGATAAGACCACTATTTAGCTCACTTATTCTTGAAATAACTACGTAATAGACTAACAAGTAAGTAGTTATTTTTTTATCTTATAATAAAAGATCTTCTAATGAGAGAGATCTTACTCATCTTAAGCATGCTTGTGCTATGACTATTTAGCGCAAAAGCATTTGGTCTATATACTCCAAATTCATCAGATATTGAATTGTTAGAAAATTTAGAAAGGAAAATTCAATACATAGCTAGTGTCAACCCTTCTAAAATAAAACATATTGAAAATAAAATTCCTTCCATTCTTCCATTATTTTGAGAAAACTCGAGGGAATTTTTTATTATTCAAGAACTATTGTTCGTAATTCAAAATAGAGAAAATATAGCATTCGAAATGTCCCCAGCTCTAGTAAAGGTGCTTGCAACTCAATTTCAATAAATTTCACTAATCAAGAACAAAAAAGGATACCAATGGTATCCTTTTTTAATTTCAAAATACATTCTAATAAGTATTAAGTTCATGTTTTTGGCAGTATATCAGGAAGTTCTAGGAAGTCACTTGCTGAAGATAAGTGATCTACTTCTTTATTTTGTAATTTTATTTGATTTATTTGCTCAATAATTACATTATCCGTAGCACTTTGCACAACCAATTCCTCAATCACTTCTTGCTCTATAACAGGCACAACTACTTCTGGCTCTAAAATAGTAACACTAGGAGCAAAACTTGGCCCACTTCCCTTATTTTTTTGAGCCTTATCTACGGTTATACTTGCTGGATCATGATCATCTTCATCTCCATTTTCATTATTTACAGTATCATTCTCTGAGCTTTCATTATCTTTACCATTAGACACATCAGGCGTACTGTCTTCATCAAAATCATTGTCCTGTGAAATCTCAGCCCAGTTTGTAATATCTCATCCATCCACCAACACAGTAAATGTTATTGGAATAATAATACTTTCTCAAGCAGCTAGAGCGTCAATAATATACGTCGCTAGACCTCAATCATAATTCCAATCTGTATCAGTTAGAACTAACTCAGAAGGAATATAGTCTGTGATTTCAATCGCTGAACCAAGGACATTTCATTGGTTTATAACATGAATATCAAATGTCACTTCACTTCATTGAGTATATGGTCACATTGATTCTGAATTAATAGTTTTGATTAATGCTAGATCAAAGTATGGCTCGACTTCAATAGAAGCTGGATCGTGATCATCCTCATCTCAGTTTGAATTATCAGTCACATTATCACTATCATCATACTGATCATCGCTAGAGTCATTATTAGGATTACTATCCACATCATCCCCATTATCATCACTAATTTCAGCTCGATTTGTAATCTGTCATAAGATATGTTGATTTATTTGTAGAGTCACTGAAATTGTTTGATTTGCTCATGGCGCAATACTTAATAGTTCGTTATATGTAGCTGTCCCATCTTCGTTATCAGTCCACATTGTATCAGCCAATGTTAATTCCATAGGAATGTAATCAGTAATTTCAATCTCAGACGCTGGCATATTTCCTTGATTAGTTACCGTGATATCAAAGCTTACTAAACTTCATGGGAAGTAAGGTCATGCATTAATACTAGTGTTTACCGTTTTAATTAATGCTAGATCAAAAACGTCTCATATTGGCAACACAGCTGGATCATGATCATCTTCATCACCCCCATTTTTCCCATCTTCATTAGTTACTCCATCATCTTCTAATCCAGAATCTTCACCATCTTGATTATGATTTACACCATCTGGCATACTATCAACATCGTTACCATAAGTATCACCATTATCTGCACTAATTTCTGCCCAATTCACTATTGGTCAAACTAAATCATTAACATGTTGCTCAACTCTTAACGTGACCTCAATGATTTCATATGATCATGGACTTATTGATCATAAAGTGTTATTGTATGTCGCAGATCAGTCATTGTTATCAGTCCAATCACTATCAGCAAGTGATAGTCAGTTTGGAATATAATCTGTTATTTCAATATCGTCAGCGACTATATTACCTTGATTTATTACTTTAATTTCAAAGTTAGCAAGATCTCCTGGTTCTACAACAGTTGTAGTCACGAGATATTTAACTAGAGCAAGATCATAGTATGGATCAATTGTTACTTGAGCTGGATCATGGTCATCTTCATCTCAATTTTCGTTATCAATAGTATTATCTTCTGGACTCTCTTGTGTAGTACCATTTATCATGTCAGGATCACTATCCCAATCTCATCATAAATAAGCTCCATCATCAGCACTAATTTCTGCCCAATTCACTAAATTTCCTAGGATATAATCATCAACAATAAATGTGATTGGAATAATTATTGAATCTCATGAATCTAATCAATCAGTATACCTAATCATTGCTTGAGTAGCACTAATTGATGTCCAATCGCTATCAGCCAAACTCAGTCAACTTGGAATATAATCCGTAACAGTAAAGTCATTACTTGTAACTGTTCATTGGTTAGTAACTTCTATATCAAACGTAATCAAACTTCAAGGATAAAATGGTCATGCATTTACAGATGTGTTTACAACCTTCGTCAGTGCTAAATCAAAATAATCTAATGTTATCATCTCAGGATCATGATCATCTTCGTCTCCTCCATTTGAACCATCTTCATTATTTACATTATCATCGATAAGATCATCTGTTTCTCCATCTTGATTAAAGTTTGTACTATCTGGAATACTATCTGTGTCAGTCGTTCCATATATCTCACTATCATCACCAGCAATTTCAGCCCAGTTAATTACATTTCATGTAACTGATCAGTTTGAGTAAAAACTAATTACTACTCATGTACTTGCTCCTGGTTCAATAGGACCAATAACTCATCAAGCATATGTCGCCATAGCATCTCATGCAGTACCATTAACCGTCCAGTTAGCATCATCTAAAGTAAGTCATGCTGGAAAATGATCTACTAGCGAAGTAACACTACCTGTTAATGTACCTTGATTTGAAATCGTAAGTAAGAAATCGATCGTATCTCATGAAGCAAATGCTGTTGGGCTTCATGGTGCTAATGTTTTAATCAGAGCCAAATCATACACTTCTCAATATATTCAAGCTGGATCGTGATCATCTTCATCTCAATCTTCATTAAGTATATCATTATCGTTATTCTGATCATCATCCTCTCAGTCTTGATTAAAATTAATGTCATCTGGGATACTATCAATATCACTCACAATATCACCAGTTGTTCCTAAGAAATCACTAATTTCAGCCCAATTCATTGCTTCTCATGAAAAGTATTGGTTCACTACAAATTCAATTGTTACTGTGTCAGACATTGTTGGATCCAATGAATCTATATATTGGTATGTTGCAATACTTCAGTCAGCATTACTACTCCATGTCGTATCTGTCAATGTCAATCAAACCGGTATATAATCAGTTAATTCAATATCAGTAGCAGTCATATTACCTTGATTAAATACTTCAATAGTAAAGGTCACTGGATCACCAGGATAGACTATAGTATTTGGTCCAGGTACTGTATTAATTTTTGTTAGAGCAAGATCATATGTTGGTTCTACATATACTGGCGCAGGATCATGGTCATCTTCATCTCATTCATTTAATCCATCCTCATTAACTATATTGTCAGTCGGTTCACCAGGTCAACTTGGTTGGTTATCATTAGCAATTATGTCATCTTCAGTACTATCTATATCAGGGATATGATTTCCACTTGTATCGGTAGAGTCTGAAATTTCAGATCGATTTACAAGTGTTCCGACTGTCGTTTCATTAATTACAAAACTAATACTCAATGCTCATGTACTTACAACTCCTCAACTCATGGCCGGAATAACTCAATCATATGTTGCAGTCGCAGTTCCGTCATTATTGTTTATCCATGCCGTAGTTCATCATGTAAGAGTTAATCATGCAGGAATATAATCTGTCACCTCAATATTTGTTGCATCAATTGTTCATTGATTATACAATACGATATCAAAAGTAACTGTATCTCAAGGTCTATATGGTCATTCATCTACAAGATGTTTTGTCAGCGCAAGATCAAATATTCCAAGTTCTATATGTGCAGGATCATGATCATCTTCATCTTCTCCATTTTTCCCATCTTCATTAATAACATTATCATCTATCAAATCATTAGTTTCTCAACCTCCATTAAATTGGATTTGATCTGGAGTACTATCTATATCTTCAAGTCAAGATACTGGATTTCACTCACTATCTAATGGTTGCGCACTTGTGATCTCAGACCAATTAATTATTTCTCCATATGAGTCTCAATTTACTATAAAGGTCACACTAATAGTATCGCTTGTTCCAGCTGAAAGTATTGATGTATATATATAATCTGCTGATCAACTTCCTACTATTGTATTAAGATCTCGTGCCGCATCATCTAAAGTTAACCCAGTAGGAAAGTAATCTGTGACTACTATATCTTTTGCATCTACATTTCATTGATTATATAAAGTTATGTCAAAAATAACTCTATCTCCTACAGTAAGTGTTCAATTTGCATCCATATCCTCATAACTATCATATACTTTCATTAATGCTAGATCAAATTCAGCCATAAAAATACTAGCTGGATCATGATCATCTTCATCATTAATTCAGTTTCATGATAACGAATCATCTGTACCAAAGACATCATCGCCCACATACGTAGATGTGTTATTAAAATCTCAAGGAATTGAATCAGGTGTACTATCTATATCTGTGCTTGAGAATCATGTTGTAATGACAACTCAATTTTCATCTATTGGAAGTGCTGCAGAGATTTCTGACCAATTAGTAAGTTCTCCAGAAAATGCACCATTTACCGTAAATGTAATTGGTATCGTCACTGAGCCTCACGTTCATAAGTATCAAATTTCATACTCACTAGTTCACGTTCATGCCGTTCATCCATTTGATCGTCCAGCTTGAGTGTCTAATGTTAGTCATGCTGGGAAATAATCAGTTATAAAAACTCATGTCGCAGCAACTCATCCTTGATTCTCAACAAAAATATTGAACGTAACCGTATCTCATTGTTCTACATAAGTAGATCATGAAAGAGTTTTAATTAATGCTAGATCAAAAACATTTCAGACAGTTACAAACGCAGGATCATGATCATCTTCATCACCATCATTCTCGATATCTGTTCAATCTTCAGATACAATATTATCATCAAGCAATTCATTAGTCTCACCAGCTCAATTAAATTGTATTTGGTCAGGAGTACTATCAGTATCTGTAATTCCTGGCATTATCACTCAAGTTCCATCAATTGGATCTGCTTTTGAAATTTCAGACCAGTTAATAATTTGTCAGAATGCGTTGGAATCAGCTGTAAAGTTAATCAATACTGAATCACTTCATCAAGCTGGCAACACTCCAACTTTAGTTCAATAATCATAGGCAACCATTCATGTTCATACTGTTCAGTTAGTTACCCAATTCGCATCTGCAACTGTTAAACCTAGTGGCACATAATCAGTTATAATAATATTGTCTGCATCTACATTTCCTTGATTATATATCGTAATCTCGAATGTCACTAACGATCCTGGTTCTGCTTCACTAGATGAGGTTAATACTTTATCTAGTGCTAAATCAAATTCTACAACCTGGATTCCTGCTGGATCATGATCATCTTCATCTCATCAAGCTGTCCCATCTTCATTATTTACGTTATCTGTTGGTTCTCATGGTCATGTCGGCTGGTTATCATTTGTTTGATCAGCATCTGGAGTACTATCTATATCATCTCAATCGTCTACACTTATTTCTGCCCAATTTACTATACTTCACATCGCATCTCAATTTACTCTAAAGCTAATATCTACACTTCATGTAGCTCATGCAGCTAAAGCACCAAACTCATGAGTAGTAACACCACTTCATACTCAAGTATTAGGATCCCAAACAGTAGCGTCTTCTTCTAGCGTCAATCCAACTGGGTAGTAATCTGTAATGGTAAATCACGTAGAATTGATCGTACCTTGATTCTCAAGATTAATTCTAAATGTCACTAGATCTCATTCTTGATAATATGGTTTCGTAGTTAATAACACTTTAGTTAGTGCAAGATCAAAGAATGGTTCATTTGCTATTGTGATTCCTGCTGGATCATGGTCATCTTCGTCTCCACTTTCATTCAATATTGTGTTATCTGTTGGACTCTCTGTTGTTGTTCCATTTGTTGTATCCGTCGTACTATCTACATCATTTCCATCATCCGCACTTATCTCTGCCCAGTTTATTACTGTTCCTGTTAGTGCTCCATTTACTGTAAATGTAATTGGGATGTCTACTGTTCCTCCACTTGCTGCTAATGTTCCATTGTATGTATAGTCTGTTGTTCATGTTCATACTCCACTTGCTGGACTTACATTATTCCATCCTCCATCATTCAATGTTAATCCTGCTGGGAAATAATCTGTTATCGTAAACGTACTCGCATCTACCTCTCCTTGATTCGTTACTGTTATAACAAAAGTAACGTCATCATTTTCATAAAAAACATTATTTGTTCAACTTAGTACCTTAGTAAGTGCAAGGTCGTATTGACATGGCACTGAACTTATCGAAATATCATCAAATATCTCTTCACAAAAAGCTGTCGATCAATTTCTCACATGTATTGTATATCAGCCTGCTGCTAGTCAAGAAAAACTAGGAGAAGTTTGCCATGTGCCTGATGTCCCTCCTCAATCAATCGAATATTCTAAAGTTCACATATCAGCACTCGCTGTTGCGGTAATTGTTCAATTTGTTTGTCCACATGAAGCATCTGTTCATACTAACGATAATGTTAAATTATTTGCTGTATTATCAACAACAGCTGTAGCAGTTGCATCACATCATGAAGATGTTCCTGTTACAAGATAAGAACCTGTTCATGAAACCGATATAGTAGCAGTAGTTTCTCATGTGCTCCATACATATGAATCGGCTCCGCTTGCAGTCAATGTCACAGGTGATGTTCCACATGCTAATGTCCCATTAGTGACAGTTACTGTTGGCGATCATGAAGCTGCTAGTGTTCATGTCATGCTTTCTACTGTTCCACAGTATGCTCATGTTCACATACGTACATATACTGTATAACTTCATGATGGTTGGCCTGTAAATACATTACTTGATTGCCAAGTGATAGTATCTAAAGAGTATTCTAAGGTTCAAACTCAGGTTGATGTTGCGGTTACTGTAATAGTCCCATCACTTGTTCAACAAGATGAAGGGTCAACACCCGTAATTCACGTAATTGATGCACTACTTTCTACACTCGACACTACTCATGAACTTGAATCACTACAACCACCTGTACTATCATATCAAGTTACTAAATATGTTCACGTCATAGTTGTCGTAAATGTAT
Organism: Candidatus Absconditabacterales bacterium; assembly: GCA_937923605.1. Classification (GTDB taxonomy): domain Bacteria; phylum Patescibacteriota; class Gracilibacteria; order Absconditabacterales; family Absconditicoccaceae; genus JAHDCT01. The sequence continues at coordinate 3,529 of CALDTY010000015.1, read as the reverse complement.
TTAATGTAGTTCCATCTGCCCAAACATAATTATCCGCTCCACTTGCCGTTAAGGTCACACTTCATGCTGTACAAGTTAATTCTGCATTTGTCACTGAAACCACTGGATCAGTACATGTTGGCGTAGACAGGGTTCATGTCACAGTTACCGAATCAGTATCACACACATCAGTACATCATGTTTTTAGTTGTAGATCATACAATGCTGTATTTGCTCAAAAAGCACCTACAGTAGCATTATCATCAACTTTAAAAATAACTTGTATAGTAAGAGTTTCTGCATCAGTCATAATGTAATCGTTCCACTCCACAATTCATGTAGTATTATCATAATTAGATTCTGACAATCACACTGCCTCAACAAATGTCATTACACTAGAATCAAATGAATCATAGATATCTAGCTCAGCACCATTTCATAAGGTATTTGCTATCTCGAGAGTAAACATTACATAATCTCATGCTTCTACAGGGTCTGAATTCGTCGTTGTTGATCAAGGATAACTTGGTAATACTCAATTAAATTCCTTACTTCCAGCTGGAGGTGTTGGAGGCGTAACAATTGTTGGAGTTGTATCGTCATTATCAAAATTATCTTGAGTATTACTATCATAGTGGTAATTTATCGCTCAAGCTATTTCTGCTCATATACTAGCTTCTCATGGCAATACTCATGTACTATTTGGACTTGATTGAAAAGTCACGTCAAATGTCTGACAATTATTTGGTCCAGCTCCGAAGCTAATTCATGTTCGTGTTAATGAAGTATTTACAAGATCATTAGTCATCGTAGAAGAAGGCACTCAAGCTGGTGTTGAAGACAGGAAAGACAATGTTGAATGGTAATCGAAATTCACTGCTCAGTTTGTTATTGGACTTGTATCTTGATTACATGCTACAATCTGTCGAGTTACCTGTTCTCAAGGTATATAATTTGCTGGCACCGTTGTCGTTACACTCAAATTTGGCTCTGGTTCTGTACATGTAATAGTAACACTTTCAGTTTTAATATTATTATAATGATTATACTCAGGATCTACATTGCAGACCGGAGTATTTCAAGTCGATGTATTTTGGCACATATTGATTTCTGCAGTATTTGTTAATGTCTGAGGGCTAGTTTGTCAAGGTAGAGCTATCAATGAATAGGTAAATGTTCTTGTTTCACCTGCAGGCACATAGAATTTATCTAGATAGCTACTATAAATTGAGGTTCAATTAAATAGATCAGTATCATCAAATCAATCAGTTCAACTGTATTTTACATTATACTTATTTCTGACTTCATATATTGGATCAACATAATTTCAAAATATATCTTTACAATGTATGACAGGTAAATCTCCTCAATAATTATCTAAAATTAGAGTTTCATCAATACAATCGCTATAATCTATAGCATCTAGATATTCTCATACTCTCATACTACATCCTCATGGAATCTCAAATCAAGAACTATTTTGCACACCATCAGTTCCACTTACATGCTCCATTAGATTTGTGTCATCTAAACATGCATCTAACGATATTATATCACAAGAAGATCATAAATATATAGATTCTAAAAATAATTTAAATTCATCACTAGTACTAAAAGAATCAAGCACAGGAGCTGTTAAATATGCTGGTGTTTGTACAAGCGCTAATCAATATCATCAATTAACATCAAGGTGATTTGGGCTAATATAAGAAATCACATACTCAGCAAAATTATGCATAGGTAAAGCCTCAGTTAGGCAATAAGAAGAAAATTCTCATCCTATTAACATATCTTCTGCATTAAATGGATTATTTAAAGCAGTATATGCTGAATTTGGATAATGTCATAATTCATCCAAAACTGAATCTACATAGGTTGTTATACCATTATAATCTGTAACTGGAGTAAATGGTGATCAATATATATCTATTTGGTATGCATCCTCACAGTCCCTAAAATCTTGCTCCAATCAAGTTGCATCAATCTGTGTCTGAAGATTGGGAATACGGTTATATACTTCTGCATAATAATCAATCATTGCATGTAAGTATGCATCTGTCTCATTCTCTCATGCAGCGACATTAGTATTGTAAGCAGATAAGAAAATATTTGTATATAAGTCATCTAACTCATCATACACTAACTGTTGCACAGAATTTCCTCAAACTAGGAAGCTACATTCAGGATATGAGCTAGCGATTGTTTCATTATCAGTATTCGATGACCAAAGATTAGGATAAGAAAACAAATGAGTATATGAGTATCAGTCTGAGCAAGTCTCGTGTGTGTCTTGATATGTTGGAAACGTATACTGTGAAAAGTAATTTGAAACATAATCATCAGCTAATTCTGTAGCACAAGTATTGTACGTTGGATCCCACTCTACATCACACTCTTGTATAGACGCCCCACTTGTTACATCTTCAATATTTACTGTCTTGTCGGATGTTCCTGCGTTCTCAATAACTAATTCATAGGTTATTTTTTCTCATGGACAGTACTCTGCCTTATCTGCAGTTTTACAGTGAAGAATTAGATCAAATTCTGCTCAAGTCGTTCCTCAACAATCACATCATGTTGTTTCATTAATTACCGTGTCTATATTATCTCAGGTAAACGTATCAGTAGTTGTTGCCGCTAATTCATTCAGCGATAAATATTCCCATTTTTCAGATGAATTCACTCAATCCCAAATAGAAACACCTGCAGTATTTGTTATTTCCTCTGCAACTCAAGGAGTAGATTCACAAACTTCATAGTTAATCACTGTCGTTGTAATTACTCAAGTTGAGTCTGCTCACATTGAGATTCAATAAAACGCTCAATCATTGAATCAATCAATACTTAATATTCAAGAATCAGTAGTATAAGAATCCAAAACTCCTGGAAACCCATCGAAAACAACTATATCATCTTTTGCAGGTCCATCATTTGTTACGGTTATATCATACACTAATGTATTCATACATCCACTTGCTACATGTGTTACATTTGTTTTATCAATTTTTAATTCATAACAATCTGGATGTATTGAGACAATATCATGATTGTCACTTGTGCTTGTTTCTCCCGCTTCTCATGTTGGATAAGCTCAGAAGAATACTTCATTATTATTGAAATTTCATGATCAATCGTAATAATTACTGACCGTATCTGCATCTCCATATTCCAATGCTATTCATACATGTTCTGAGTTAGGAACAACTCATACTTTAGATTTATTATCAATAATAAATCAGTCCAATAGCACTTCAAATTCTAATACAATAACTCATTGTTCTCATGGACTGAAACTTTCTCAATTATTCCAAGAGATATTTCAGTCTTGTTCTGCATAATTTGTTCATATATTTCAATCATTAGATATTACTTGTATAAAATCTAATTGATCTGTATCAAATGAGTCCACTAGTGCTACATTATCTATCGTCTCTGTCGCACTTTCATTTTCAACTAATATAGTATAGTAGACTGTATCTCCAATATTATAAGTCGACTGTTGATTAGTACATGATCATAATCCATCTACTCATGTTTCAGCATATACTTT
>CALDTY010000014.1 GCA_937923605.1 Candidatus Absconditabacterales bacterium | reverse complement strand
GTATTAGCCGGGTTTACGTGATCTCCGCGTTCATTATGTACAAATTCATGAGCAATGGCTTGAGCATATACAAATACATCAAAGTTTCTAATATTATTTGGAGAATTTAATGAACTCACTAAAATAATACTATGTAATCCTAGATCATTCCCACACTTCATAGTCGCAGAAGTACTTGTTGTACTATCCCAAAATAGAATCGCTCTATCGCATTGATTTTCTTCAAGTCTAGCTCTAGACCAGTCTCGAATATTTGTTGAAGGTAATGCATGATGAGGATCTAATCCATTTTTAAGTGCAGCCGCGTCACTTGCTAGCATACCACTTGGAAGATCTACCACAACTAATCCAGTAAATATTGGAACTTGATGTTCTTTAAGACCTCTTTTACTTAGCGCTGCTATTGATTTTGTAATTCTTAGATTTATGTCTTTCAACATAAGTTCTAATTGAGCTTCGCTGAAATACATATCAGGATGCTTGAAAATCATAAGTTTATGATCTCGTTCCACTTTCCAATAAGAAAGACCAGACATTTCGTCTAAGACTCGTTCATTGATAAGAGAATCCTCCCAATTTTGGTATTCAGTATTGATAAATGCTACTCGATTGTCTGCATCTTCGTTTGTAAAATCTTGTGCTGTAGTTATGCTAGGCATAACCATTAAAGCGATTGCACACATCGCTAATCTTAGTAATTGTTGTACTTGTTTCATAATTATTAGTTTTGTGTGCCAATAGTGGCTTTTATGTAATTAATTTTTTTAAATGAGGATGTATCCCTTTCTGGAAATACATCATCTTTTGATGCTGGTTCCAGATTAAAATTTCGATCATAGTTAATCTCTAAGTAGCCACCATCATCTACCTCAACATAATTTGTTGAGCTGAGAGTGATGTGTAGACCTAAAAGAGAAAAAAGTAAGATCGTTGAATTTAGTAAGGTTTCTTTCTTCATAAATCTTTTTTTGTTGTGAAAAATAGTGCTCAAAAGTGAGCGTCTTGTGGGTGAGATGTTAATGTGCATCTGTTAGAATATTACCCAGTCAATGTATAAGGACAAAAGGTAATAAATCAAGCCATAATTGACATATTATGTAATTATGATGATTTTATGTATTTGTTTAGATTCTTATTGACATTATATTTAATCATCTAAAATTTGACAGGACAAAAGATTTGATATATAATTGGTTATATGTGGAAAATTTTACTTTCTTAGTATCTGGCCATGAGGTGAGTACCAAACAATGACAATTGTTTCTGACAAGTTCGTAATGTTACAGCATGTTTGCTGTGAATGTTCTTCTTATTTTCTTGAATGTCTTATGCGCAGACGGCTTGTAACTGAGTCATAGATAATGCATTGGAACAGTATCAGATCACTGTCTTAGATTGAACTAATTCTGATGTCATAACAAACCCATCAGTATTGCTTTCTGAGTATACAGATCCTACTGTTGCATTATGAGATGGTCATATTCCAACTACAGTAGAATTTTCTTGAATTTTAGTAGATGGTGTTTGTCACCCTGTAGATCCACTTGTAACCTTTCCTGCTCCTTCGGTTGCTACATGTCAAACCTTAGAATGAGTATTGTTGGATCCAAATTATAGCTGATGAAATCCTCCATACACATACGAATGGTCCAATGGACTAACTACACAAACTATATCTGCTGCATGACCAGAAGTAACATATACAATCACTGCTACTGATGAAATGGGATGCTTAGGTGATGCATCGATTGATGTAAATATTCCTGCAATGCCTGGAACGACTTTAGAATGAATGGGACTCTTTTGTCTTGATGATGGTACTGCATGATGATGAACAGTAACTCTTGGTTCACTTGATGGAGTAGATAGTTTTGAGCGATGACACGATCCATTTGAAACAGCGACTGTATTGGAAGAAGTAGATTGAGATTATTACTTAGTAAACCTAACCTATTGATCACAGATGTGACTTGAGTGTCTAATGGATATTAATGTAGAGCTTGATATGCCTGCAGAATGTTCTGAACCATTTGATTGTTCTTGATTTGAAGTGGTGCTTGATGAAGCTGTTTTAGCTTGTGGAGAAACTAAATGAGAAATTGAAGTATCATTTACTCCACCAGTAAGTTGAGATGATGAAACATTATATATACTCTCAGTAGATGGAAGTCAAATTTGACAGAGTTATTCTTATTCTGATTTCCCAATTATTATAGACTGAGATGTTTGATGATGAGAAATAATTATAGAAGTTCTTGGAGCTGATCCTTCATGTGAAATATCTGCTAATTATGATCTTACTGCACCATCAGCACAAGATTGTGAAGCATGTGATGGTTTTGCAATCACTATTGATGGAGAAATAACTAATAATAATACTTGTTCAGAAGATCTTGGATCTGTAACTTTACTTGTAAGTTGATGAAATGCAGAAGACTGATCTACCGTTACATTAAGCTCGTGAGATTCTTCGAGTCTTGCGAATGGTTCAACTTCATTTGCTTTATCTAATTTGCCAAACGGAACCACAACATATACAGCAACAGTAAGTGTAACTGATGAAAATAATGATACTGTAGAGTGTAACGACGAAGTGAGTGTAGAGATTACCTGACCTGAAGAACCATCTATTACTTTAAACACAAACTCCGTAACAGTGATTTGTGGAGAAGATAGTGCATCCTTACAGGTAAATGATGGACAAGCTTGATGGACATATGCTCGAGAAAATAGTGCTGGAGATTCAGTGTGATGATGAGAAAGTTTTGAGGCTACCATAACTGATACATACACTGTGACTGTTACAGATGAAAATTGATGTGAAAGTAATAGCGCGCAGGCTGATGTATTGATGAATAATAATTGTGACTGTACTTTAGATATTGATGTTTCATCTACTCAAATAACCTGTGATGCAGATGGGCAATATATTCCATGAACTATGAATGTATCACGATCAGTTACTAATGATCAAACTGATGTAGTTGTAGAACGAAATGATCCTTCACTAGTATGAGCGAATCAATCGTTTGTGACTCCAGGAACACTTATTCCTACAGTAACCTATACTGAAAATGGTCAAGAGTGTGTCTCTCCATGAATATCTGAGCAATTTATATTGCCAGTATGTCTTACTGAATGTGGGTATGCAGAAAACATGATTTTAAGTCAAAATGTTATTACTAGTGCGACCTGAGAAAATTGAACCTGTGATGCCAATGGATCAATAGAGTTTTGAGAAGTTATTGGGGCAATTGGAGATGCGCAAATCATTGTTGATGGTATTGAGTATTCTGAAGGTGATATTGTCGAGTGATTGTCAGACGGCTTTTATACATACGCAATCCAGGATGATAATGGATGTGAATGAGAAGTAACACTTGAAGTAGAATGTGAGACGACTTCTTCTTGATGTGATGCACTGAAATTACCAACACCAATTGTAGGAGGGGATGATTGTTCAACTTGAGATCCAGAAGGGTCTGTGACTATAGATCTCGGAGGAGTTCAATGATGAGCAGAAATAACAATATATGATGGTAATTGAAATCCTGTTTACGGTTGAGACTGATCATCAACAAATGCAGATGAGTTTACAATAGCTATTTTTGAATGATGAGAAACTTATACATTTGACGTAGTTCCTTGATCTGAATGACAGTGTGCTGCTGAATGAGAATTTACAATACCGCCATGTCCAGAAAGTTTTGTATGATTAGAATGTTTAGAAGATTATGATAATATTACTGTGTATAACGAATCATATTCTATTATTCCTGGACCTCATCTATGTCCAGAAGGAACAGAGTTTGATGAAGATTCTTTTGATGCTGATGACGATACTCCTAGTTGAGAAGTTACTTCACGATCTTGGGGATGTATTGACGAAGAAGATCCAACAAATTCAGTTTGATGTTGAGTAACTAAGATTCGATGTGGTGATGAAGAAGTTCAAGAAGAAGGAGAAGATGGATTATTAAATACTTCAGATGACGAAGAATGTGAGCCTGCAGTAGACGCTAACTGTAATTCAGAATGTAAAGCTGAGCTTTTTGAGTGTATTATTGATGATAATGATCCAGATCCATACAATAATAATCCATTAAATTTTGAGCCTGATGTTGTGTATTGTAAAGACACAACAGATGATCCATGAGATCAAGAGAATTTGACTGAAACTGATAGATATCGAGATAAAGTAGAGGAATGATGATGTGAACCTAATAACCGTTGTCAGTGGTATGTCCCTGGAGCATGTGGAATACTACACATGACTGATCAGGCACTGTTTAGTAAAAGACAATATCCTGAAGGTCAACCTTGGTGTATGCATGATGAGAATATAGATGCACCTATATCAAGAGCTTGAGCATGAAATTTCCAAATACAAGCAAGTACTACTTTCCCACTTAAAACGACATGGGAATGCCCAGAGAATCCTTGAGGAACATATGCAGATACGGAACTGGTAGAATGTGAACTAGATATTTATCCAACTCCAGTATGTGACGATCTGAATCTTGAATTCAAAGAAAATAATCTCCTTACAAATTGAGTCGTACCAGAATGAACAACTGTTGATATTTCTTTTGATGAATCAGGTACTTCATTAGGTGTAGTAGATTGGACAGCTGATGTTATTCAAAATTGAGTGACTACTAATAATTCATCTCTAGTTACCTATGAAGATGAATGAGTATATGTTGTTAAGATTGAGATGACGGCAACTATTTGATCTGATGAAATTACTATGATTTGTCCTAAGCCTCTTATTGTCTGAGATCCAGACATAACTGATGTTATAGAGCTTTGAGAAGATGAGAATGAATGAGATCATTGCTGAGCAGTTGACGGGATGACAATTAATTATACAGAACAGGCTATACAACTTGTTTTTGCATGATGATTAGAGTGATTCTGTGAAAAGGACTTTGATCCAGTAATTACATTTGACCAAGAGAACCTAGAATACGCTTGGACATGTCCAAACATGGAAAGATGAGACTATTGTACATTAAACGTTACACAGGAAACTGTTGAATGTGACGATGCATGAATTAGTTATGGATGAATTAATGAACCAGAAATGACGATAGATTTATGAAGTACATTCTCTGTTAATTGGATTCCTGAGCCAGGATATATTGTCTCTTGAAAGAATGTACAATCCATTGCATGAAATGCTAACATATGATCAAATGGTCATACGGAGCGAATTCAATCATGAGTATATGAATCAGAAGATCAGATAGTCGTAGAATGGACTGTTGAAGATACATTGTGATCATCAGCAAATTGTACTCAAGTACTGGAAGTTGTAGCTCAACCTGATGAATGTTGAGATAATGCAAGAGTGTTTACAGTGCAAGAAGATGCATATGATGGAATAGCTGAACAAGACTATTGTACTTCTGGTGATGGTCTTAGTAATGTTGCATCATTTCCAAATCCTTGATCTACTGAGACTTGGTCATGTGGTGATGTAGAATGTGAAGCATATAGAGAAACAGAAGATACAGTATGTGGATGGATAGCACAAAATTGAATAGTATCGAATTTCTTCAACGGATGGGATACACCTACATATAAACCTGCATATTGTGATGAACCAAGTACAGGTTATGATGACATGAATATGAATTCATTTCAAAAGACTTCTACTTGATGGAGTTGGGAGTGTGAAAACAAGCTTACAGAAGAAGTGCAGACTTGTGAAGTGAAACAAGTAATATCTGCTTCTTGTGGATTACCAGCTATTGTCTACTCTCCATGAGATTTTATTGGTGGAACTATAGAACAAATAGATGTAAGTATGCTATGAGATGTAACTATTGATGAGATTATTTATCCATGAGGAACATCTAATTCATCATGGCGTGTACCTGAAACATACGAAGTAATTACAGATTATATTAGGGTTCATATTAGTAATAATACAGGTTGATCTGAATTATGTAGCTATCCAATTAGAATATACCCAACATTGATTGTTGATGATGAAAATAAATGAAATTGATGAGCTTTGTGATCAAGAGCAGGTAACACTGAAGAGTATCAATACTTCTTATGAAATAATGATCATGATGATGATTGAATTCCAAATCATTTGGATCCAGATTATCAAGCGCAAGCAATTTCCCAGACACATCAAGTGGCAGCAGAATCTATGCAAGCTATACAAGTCTTAGAGTTATTGACAGTAGTTGACGTAGATACTTGAAAGACTACTGAAGAGCTAGAGGTCATGAGAGAGGTTATTGATTCTTGATGTAAGTATAAGGATGGGCATGAATACCAAAGTAATAACTTTGTAGATATATGATGAGATCTTGAAGATACAGTAAATAAGTTGAACGAAAAAATTTGTTTAACAAACTGAACATCAGATACTAGTAAATACTTCCAACCTAATAGAGAAACTACTCTAGCAGAAACATTCAAGCTTTTCGCCAGAACTCTTATGTTAGATCGTAATGACTTTCATGAAACAGCGATAGAGTATGAAGAAAGTTGAAGACATCGATGAGAAGTATATCTAGAGGCGCTAGAAGATGAATTTGATACTTGATATTGAGAATTTAATCTAACTAGGACAGAGCTAGACAGCCCTGTCGACATGAGGACTGCGCTTATGTTGCTTGTAACTGTTGTTGATCATCATGTTGAGCAAATAGATAATCAGAAAATTCTTGAATTATACCAAGCTATTGAAGTATATGAAGGTCAAGAATTCCTAAGATCAGACGCAATTTATCTTATGGAATTTATGTATGATTATCTTCTTGAAGTTAAACCTTCTGTCTTACATACTCCACTTGCATATATATGACATGCAGAGCAAGTAGGTACTCAAGAAGCTATTCTCCACGCTCAAAACTCATATGATGAAGATGCGTCAAAGTGAAATATTGCAACTGAAAATCAATCTTATCGAGAAGATAATCTACAATCCATTCAGTAATATAAGATATCTATATAACTATTATAAAAGAAGTCCCTAATTATTTAGGGATTTTCTTTTAAGTCAACTTAAAACAGCTATATTGAGCCTTACTAAGCCATAATTAACTTGATTAACATATGATGAGACGTACATTACAGATATATATCTTTTTTAATTTCTAAACGCTTTCTTTTATGTTATTTTCTCGTAAATGACGGAATAAGACTCGATTACTTTCTATCATTTCTCTGCTTTTTTTTACGAGTTGAAGTGTATTTGCTTCGTGAACCTGTATTGATAATTGAGTTGAAGTAGATCTACCTATACCATGCGGGACTTGTGATTTTTGATCAAGTGCATATCTGTGAGCGCTTACATCAGCATTAATTATCTGTGAAAACAGTAATGTGAATATTTGTGATTTTCAGGATGTTGATTACATTAGAGATGATTCCTGAGCTGTCCCCCTCTGGAAACCAATATACTATGATGATTACCCATTTTCTTGTACAGAACAATCTAGTGGTTGATGATTTGATTTTATTTCAGCTAATGCGGCACCATTATTAGTTTCTTCTTCAAATGGTACTTGCTCTTGTGAACCACCAATTTCTTGTGATAATATTCCTGGTTCACTTGTGTGAGATACCTGTGCTACATTTGATTGATGAGCAATAGATATGCCATATGTTGAAGATCCAAATACTCCAGGTGACTGTTTATGTTTATGTCCAAATCAGGTCATAACAGATCATCCTGCTCATTATGACATAAACACTGAGTTTGCTTTAAATTGAAATGATATAACTTGCTTTGGCGATGATGATGGTTCTCTTACTTTAGTAGAAACTTCTGCCTTCGACTTAGGTGATTTTAGTTATCAACGATCACACTGACCTACAACTTCATCAGTTACGTGACTGGAACCAAATATCGTTTGAAGTTGATATATTCTTACCATACATCCAATAGGATATAATGATGCAACTTGCGATTTTACAGAGTTTTCACAGATCGAAGAGCCTACAGAACTGGAACTCACATGATCATCTAACAATCCTAATTGTGCTTGAGTTGGTGGATCTATAGTCTTATCAGCATCTTGATGAACTCAACCGTATTCTTTTACAGTAGGAACTATTACAAATTCAACTTGAGTATTTTGAAACTTATGACCAGGGACATACACAGCCACATTAGATGATTGAAATTCGTGTGCTGCTACTTCGTTAGAATTTACACTTACCAGTGTTGTTTGTGATGATAGTAATCTATGTACTGAAAATGTATGTGATAATTGAGTTTGTGATTACTCTGATCCTGTTGTGTGTGATGATAATAATGAATGTACTACAGGCTCATGTGATCCAACTAATTGATGTGAGTTTACTGACTTAGATGATTGAAGCAGTTGTTTTAATGATGGAAACATTTGTACAGACGACATTTGTCAATCATGAGTGTGTGATCATGTTCCAGATGAGACGAATGATCCTTCATGTTGCGATAGTGCTTCAGTTTGTTGTCCATGAGACACGTACCCATGAAACACAAATTGTATATGTGATAGTGCAATTACGTGTTGCGATGGAGATGTTTACCCAGCTAATCAAAATTGTATATGTGATCAATCAACGACGTGTTGCCCATGAGATACATATTTAAACAATACAAATTGTGTGTGTGATCCAGCATTGGAATGTTGTAATGGAGAAACAAATCCACCAAATACAAATTGTAGTATAACATGTAACCCAACAATTGAATGCTGTGATGGTAATAGTTATCCGTGAAATCCAAATTGTCCAGAAATATGTGACAGTAGTGTAGAATGTTGTAATGGAGACACATATCCATGAAATACAAATTGTATATGTGATAGTGCAATTACGTGTTGTGATGGAGACACGTATCCATGAAACACAAATTGTATATGTGATAGTTCAATCACATGTTGTGATGGAGATAGTTACCCATGAAACACGAATTGTATATGCGATGCTACAATTCTTTGTTGCCCATGAGATACATATTTAAACAATACAAATTGTATATGTGATAGTAGTATAGAATGTTGTGTTGGCGATACATACCCAGGTAATTCTCATTGTGCAGAGATAGAAGGATGTACGGATCCAAATGCAACAAATTTTGATCCTGCAGCAAATGTTAATGTAGGATGTGAGTATCCAGATTGCGTAACAGATGCAGATTGTCCAGATGGAACAGATACAGAATGTGAAGACAAAAAATGTATAAATGAGATATGTAGTTACCCAGCATTAGATCCATTACCAGGAACATGTGATGAGATAGAAGGATGTATAGATCCATTAGCGCTAAATTTCAATCCAAGTGCTACTTATCAGGATACTTCTATCTGTGAATATCCACAAACTTCCTGTGCTGATATCTTCACCTTAACCCCTTTAACTTGATGAATTAATGAAGAATTTACTGTAACTCTTGCTATTTCATGAACATTATTGGTTTGGGGAGACTGATGAACAATTATTAACCCTCTTGCTTGATCATATACACAACAATATAGCACGTGATCATGATGAGAGTATACTGTTACTTTTTCTTATGAAGGCGAAGGTGATGAGGGAGATACTTTAGAATGTGAAGAAGAATTTGAAGTGTCTGAAGAAAGTGAGCCATGAGAATGTCCATCTCCACAAACAATATATGATGAAGATTTTGATCTGGAAGATAATCCTGCAATGGCTTCTTGTTTACAATGATTAGTAGAGGAGGATTGATCAGGAGACCCAATAATTTCTTTTGATCCAGGTTCTAATACTCGAGAGTGGAACTGTTTATGAATTAACGATAACGAAGTTGTAGATACATGTCAGCTTACTAAAATTCGATGCTGAGATTGAGAAGTTCAAAAAGCATGACAAGATTGAGAGGAGGATACTCCAGATGATGAGGAATGTGAGCAAGATAAAGATCCAAATTGTCTAGATAATTGTAAATACCCAGAATATGAATGTATAGTTGATGAAGATGATCCTGAAGCTTACAATAATGATCCGGACAATTTTGGTCCAGATGTAATTTATTGTAAGGACAGTTGATCAGATCCAGAAGACCAAAATCCTGATGAACTATGAGAAGGAGATAGGTATTGGGATAGAGTCAATGAATGAGAGTGTAATACAGAAAATCATTGTCAGCGATACTTGCCATGAGTATGTGGTATACTTAATGAAACAGATCAAGCATTGTTTAGTAAAAGAAATTATCCAGAGTGACAACCTTGGTGTAGATTTGATGAGAATATTGATGCACCTCAACCTTGACCTAGAGCTTGAAATTTTGAAATACTTGCTAGTACGGTATTCCCACTTATCACTACTTGGGAATGTCCAGTTAATCCATGAGGAACATATGCAGATGCTGAATTAGAAGAATGTAGTTTGGAGATTTTCCCAACTCCATTGTGTAATGATTTAAATCTAGTTTTTAAAGATAATGGAGTTGATACAGAGTGATTAGTGCCAGTTGGAACTGCTGTTGATATATCATTTGATGCTTCATGAAATTCATTGTGAGCTGTTGATTGGAATGCAGCTGTTATTCAAAATTGAATTACAAATGATGATGCTACTTTGGTTACATATGATGAAGAAGGTGTGTATGTGATTAAGATAGAGATGACAGCAATGATATGATGAAGTGAAATTACAATGACTTGCCCTAAGCCATTGATTGTCTGAGATCCTGATTTGACAGATGGTATAGAATTATGAGAAGATGAAGATCCTGAAGATCCGTGTGGTCCTGCTGCTGGAACTACAATTAGTTATACAGAACAGGCTATACAATTAGTTTTTGCTTGATGATTAGAGTGATTCTGTGACGATGAGTTCGCTAATCCAGTTGTCACCTATGATCAAGAAAATTCTGAATATGCTTGGACATGTCCTGGTATGCAGAGATGAGATTATTGTACAATTCAAGTATTACAAGAGCCTGTGGAATGTTGAGATGCTTGAGTTAATTATGGTTGAATTAACGATACTGATATGACAATTGATTTATGAAGTACATTTACAGTTAATCGATGAAATTTTGCAGAGCCTGGTCTGATCATAGAGGATGTTGCGTTAATTGATGATGCATGATCTACCATTGAATGACCGGACAGTAATTGAAATTGAAATTTCTATGAAGCGATTTATTACGATTCTGATAAGACAAATTGAGATGATGGATATAATATTTGAGATGAAATTACATTTGTGCGAACTGTTTCTGATCTAAAGTGATCTACTGCAGAATGTGAGCAGGTAATTACTGTAGTATGACAACCAGAGGAGTGTGGAGATAATGCTAGAGTTTATACTATAGATGAAACATGATATGAGTGAACTGATTCTGAGGATTACTGTGACAATGGATTAGACCCAGATATTTTTGCTCCATTTCCAGATCCTTGAACAATAGTAACTTGGAATTGTTGAGCAGTAGAATGTGAAGCAGAACAAGAAACTGAAGACACTGTTTGTGGATGGATAGCTGAAAATTGAGTTGTATCAAACTTCTTTAATGGTCGAGAAACTTCTACCTTTAAGCCAGCTTATTGTGACGAACCTAGTACGTGATATGATGATATGGAAATGAACGTATTCCAAAAGACTCCTACTGGTTGGAGCTGGGAATGTGAAAACACACTTACTCAAGAAATTGTTAGTTGTGAAGTAAAACAAATCATTTCTGCATCGTGTTGAGTGCCAGCAATTGTATACTCTCCATGAGAATTCATTTGAGGAACTACAGAACAAATTCAAGTTATCATGCCTTGAGATATAACAGTTGATGAAATTATATATCCTGGATGAGGATGATCATCTTGGTTGATTCCTGATATTCTAGAGGTGATCACAGATTATATAAAAGTTTCAATTAGTAATGATACTTGATGATCTGAAACATGTAGCTATCCTATTAGAGTATACCCAACTATCTTTGTGGAGCCTGTTCCAACTCAATGGGGTTGATGAGGAGATTGATGACAAAGTTGAGGTGGTAGATCTTCTTGAGATACATGAGGTTGAATTTCATGAAGAGTATGATCAACTGATGCTTGAACTACACAGTGACTTGCAGGTTTAGTTAATTGACCCGCATCATGAAATTTGGCTTGATTAGTGCAATCACCACCTAGCTCTTGAGACCAGTTAGTAACAATTATTACTGTTCCAAATACAGAGAAATGACGAGAGGAGCCTAAGGAATGTTATTCTGATGATTGAATGGAATGTCCAAATACGGACACTTCATCTGCTTCATTTGATTTATCATCTCGACCTCCAGAAAGGGTAAATGCATTTGAGTACCTTCAGTCAACAAGTTGTTCTTATAATTGATGATGAAACGAAAATCAAGATTTTCAGGAGAATGAAGACATTACTAATCAAGCATATCTAAAATTATTAGCTAGACGATGATGACTTGTAGAAGGACAAGTTTTAGGTCCACAACAACATGAGGCTCATGCCGATTGATTATTGGCATGATGAATTATTGATCAATCAACATATGATTCATTTGTTAGGAATCCATATTGAATTGTAGATGAAGTCTCAGCCATTAATTTGATTGCTTCACTTCGAGATTTTAAGTGAGTTGAACAAGATGTAATTGACGAAAAATTAGATCAACTTGAAGCTTTATCTAACAGATGAGCTTTTACAAGAATGGAGTCAGTTGCACTTGGTGCAGTTGCAATGAAAGTAATGGAAGAGCATGCGACGCAGAATCAATGTCTCTCTGAGTTATTGGCACCTCATTTCTTCTATCAAGTCCCTCAGTAGATATATTTATTATAGATAAAGAAAAAGAGTCATCGCTGACTCTTTTTTGTAGTTTGTAGAATTGTTTTATGATAACGTTGTTGCTTCTGGGAATGAGTGTAAAAATCTTAGATCTCAATTTGTTAGAAGTCTAATGTCTCACAGTCCATACCTTATTGCTACTAATCTAGTAAGTCATAATCAGAAAGCAAATCAAGAGTATTCTTGTGGATCAAGTCAAGCTTGTTCTAATACTACTGGGTGAATCATTCATGCTCACAAGATTTCTAATCGTTTCTCTTTTCATCCTATTTCTGTCTTTGCATCAATTTCAACTCAGGGCTCAACAAATGGAAAATATGCTGGTCTCATTCTAAGTTCTATTGTGTCTGTTTCTAAAATTGCTTTTAGAACTTCTTCCATAGTGTGTTTAAAGTGTCAGAACGTAATTCACTTATCAATAACCACTCATTCTACCTGCCAAAATACTACATCATGAGACGCGTCCATATTTTCATTTCTATACACTTTTCAAGGTACAACAAACTTACATTTTGGTCAATGCTTTTTTATTAGTTCTACTTGATGAGCAGAAGTATGTGTTCTTAATAATTTTCTTTCTCATCAAGTACTAGATGATTTTACATATAATGTGTCATGCATTTCGGTAGCAGGATGGCTTGCAGGTATGTTGACTGACTCAAAATTTTCTGCAACTGTCACGACATCATGACCGTATTCTATATGAAATCCCATTCCTTGGAATATTGTTTCAACCTTTCTTCTTAAGGTGTTTTGTAAGTTTGCGTATCATCTTGGCAATTTGTTTGCTGGAATACTAATATCAATAATTTCATTTTGAAGTTTATCATTCCAGTATCTTTTCTTTATATTATCTTGTCTTTTTCAAAATTCATTTTGCACTACGTCAAACAGTGACTTTATTTCTTGTCACATAGTCTTCTTTTGTTCATCAGATAAGTCTTTAATTTCTTTGAATAGAAGGTTTATTGATCCCTTTTTTCATAGATATGATGAATGAAAATCTCTGAGCTGTTCTTCAGAATCACATATTTGTAGCTGAGCTAGTATATCTTCCACATTTGGCAACATTGTTTTCATTATGTATAAATATTCAATACAGTAATGAAGCACAAACTTAGAACAAGAGGAAATACTAAATTAATTACATATTTTTTCGTGGTTTAGTAGAATCAAATACTCTTTCATTTGGATCGAATTCATTAAGCGTCTTGTGATCCCCATCAAAATACCAATTTCAGAATATCTCTTGGAATAAT
The DNA here is from genome assembly GCA_937923605.1 of Candidatus Absconditabacterales bacterium. Lineage (GTDB taxonomy): Bacteria > Patescibacteriota > Gracilibacteria > Absconditabacterales > Absconditicoccaceae > JAHDCT01. The sequence continues at coordinate 76,449 of CALDTY010000014.1, read as the reverse complement.
TCATATTTTAGCTTTATCTTTTCATTGTTTTTTGCTAATTCTAAAAGAAGATCATGATGATTGATCCAAGCATTTGAGAATTCAGCTATTTCTTCAAATGTATCATGAAGAGAATATCCACTTACAAAATCTTTATAACTAGCGTTTGGTCTTCTTGTATTTTCGTCTAATCGACTTATTTTATAGAAGTTTATGCTTCGATCGTTTAGTCAAAATTTAGGTTGTCAGAATTCTGTATATTCAGGATGTAAAGAAGAAGAGTACTGGTCTGTAATGACTCATAAGTCTAGAATATGTCATCCTACTTCATGATTAAACACATTTCGAAACTCTGTTAGTGAGTCAATTTTTTTTGTATTCATTTTTACATGTGTTGTTCATGCACTTCATCTCCTCCCTTGAGAACTATGAATCATATTTATAGAGGATATTGTGTTGCGAAGTGTATTAGGAGTTGCTAGCGTTCTATTTGAATCTATGATCTTAATATTGTATATCATCAGAAGAGTATAGTAATACTGTTCTTGTAGTGTATAGTCAGCACTTCGTAGTATCTTATTACATATATCTTCATAGAATTCACAGATTTTTTCAAGACGATATTTCATTTCTTCTTCATTTAAAGCGCTTGTATGAGCTCATTGCTTTCATAGAAGTCATCAAACGTCTTCAAAGTAGTGAAGTAATTCATCTTCTCATGTTACTTGATTTGATCACTTATCAATAATACTAATGTGTTTTGTATCGTCATCAAGACGGTGAGAATGATTAATTGGTTTCTCTGGTGGAAATAGAAAAAAGAACACTATTAGAAATAGCAAGGTCAGTATTCAAATCTTCATACTTATCTTTTGTAATACATTCATATACAAAGTATATCCAAAGGTAAAAAAATTTGCAAAAAAAATAGCTTAATCTTATACTTTAGATAGATGCTTTAGAAGATCATACATGATGAACAAGATAAGAAACGTTCTATTTCGATTAGTAACAATCAATTTACTAGCATTTTGAGTAGTGTGATTGGTTTTTTGACAATGACGAGACTCCTATAAAGCCGAACCAAAAGATGTGTTAGATCATGTAGTAAATAGATTGAATGAATGAAATAATGACAAAATTATTTGGTCTGAACTTGATCAAGTCACTAAAGAATGAGGAATTTATGGAGAGGAATTCGCTATTGCCAACACCTTAGACAGTTTAAGAAGGAAAGTGGCAATTTACTTGCAACGATTATCTTTTTCAGCTATGGTTGTTGCTACGATTTTGATTATTTATAATGGACTTCGCTTAGTGTTATCACCTATGCAATCAGAAGAGGCTGCAAATGTAAAGAAAAGATTACTCTATGTGCTCCTTGGTTTGTTGGTGGCTACGTGATTCTATTATCTAATAAAGATTACTTTATCAGTATCTATTCAAGCAACCGCTCCAAATTAATTTTTATGTCATGATAAACGATGAAATTGTTACTAAAGTTCTTCTGTATATGCATAATTTGAATCTACACGATGCCTGTATTCGCGTGAAGTTTTGTAAGTGATTTTGTTGCGCCATTAGTAAAGTGAGATAAAGTGTACTCATCTCTATCTGAAATTGATATAAATAAACCATTTACTGAAAGTTTAAAGGATATATTCTATCCACCAATATGAGATAGTGATTGATGAGCTATTCGAGATTTGATAAGAAATATTTGAGTTGGACTGCTAGTTATAATGTTAATTTGGACAGGTTGAATGATGGTTGTTTGAGCTGACGATCCTGAAGAACGTGTTTGAGCTTATAAGAGTTTATTATACATTATCTATTGAGTTGTGATATTCTTTTGAGCAACGTGGATTCTAGGCACAGTGTTGAATATTTGAGATTTCTCTGGTTTAATTTGAAGTGATAATGATAGTTTGATCAATAAAGCTGAGGAATGATTCGTGTTGCAGCTGATATGATTCTTAAAGGCATTTGCGTTTTTCGTTGCAATAGCAATGGTTGCTCGATATTGATCAAGACTTATTTTTGCTAGTTGAGAGGATGATAAGATTAGCGCTGCTAGAACCTGATTATTAAATGTGATGATTGCATTAATTTTCATTAAAATAATAGATTTTTTGTATTATATTGCACAATCTTGAGACTTTGAGTGATTAGCCATCGATACAATCGTAAACGTGGCTCAATTTCTTTGATTTCTTTTTGGTGCAGCAATCTTTCTTTCTTTCTTATACGTTTGATTTGTATTTCTAACATCGTGAGGGAGCGATGACAGAATATCTAGAGCAAAAGTCTTGATAAAAAATATAGTTGTAGTGATGCTTGTTGTAATGTTGTTTTTATTAGTCATGTTCCAGATTTTTTCTGAAGTCACATTATAAACATTATACAGTTTTCTTGCATTAGACATTGATTATAGTAATATATAAGAGTTTGTTTTTTTATATAATAATTTTTTTGTAATGAAGAAGATACTTATTACTTTATTGAGTATATTATTTTGATTTTTACTGATTTGATGTGGAGCAAAAAATGCTCAAGAGAACCCTTCACCAAGTATTTGAGATGTAGTTAATCAAATTGATAATGACGATCAAGAGGATCAAGATGATAATGACGATCAAGATGATAATGACGATCAAGATGATAATGACGATCAAGATGATAACGAGGATCAAGATGATAATGACGATCAAGATGATAATGACGATCAAGATGATAGTGATGATCAAGATGATAATGACGATCAAGATGATCAAGATGATCAAGATGATAATGACGATCAAGATGATAATGATCAAGATGAACAAAATGCTGTTGATACTGATAATAGGAACGATCCAGTAGATATTGAAGAAATAGATGATGGATCAAACTGAGATTCATGAGAGATAGATGTACAAAATTTTGATGATCCATGAGTTCAAGAGATATTTGAAGTCTTAGAAGAATTATTGGAATAGTTATTTATTTGAGTGTTGATTTCCCACGTTTTGTCTGAATGAATAATGAATGTCACTGACACTTGCATGATATATAAACTGAGTAAAGACATGAGATATTTCACCTAAGGAAACTATTGATTGATATTTACAAAAGGCGGATTGAAATTCTTTTAATGCCTTTGCTCGTATACATAATGAATACGCTTCAACCAATATTGAAGCGTTTTCTTCATTATGATTATGTTGAGCTCCCATATCGATCAAGGATAATTTTTTGGTTCAATGAACTATATCTAGCTGTTGATCTAAGATGCTGGAAGATTTTGTTTCACCCTATACAAGTACTGTAATTCAAAATTTAGAAAAGGCTTGAGGACTAATGATATGAAAAACTAATATGGATGAATTTGCTATGTGAAGTAGTACAGAAACATGTTACTTCGGAAACGTATTAAATCCACTAGATCTTAGTAGAGTTCCATGAGGTTCTTCGTGATGAAGCGCTGCATCAGTAGCGTGAGATTTATGTTTAGCTTCAATCTGAACTGATACTGCATGAAGCGTTAGACAGCCTGCGGCAATGTGTGGAGTAGTCTGAGTAAAGCCAACTTATTGAAGAACGAGTAGGTATTGAATACAAGCAATGTCTTCATCTTTGGATCAAGCTTGAGTAATTACTAAAACAGTTGAAGATGCTGTATTGTTGTTAGAATCTATTTCTTGACAAGATAATTTTGATGCAATGACTATATATAGATCTAATGACACGACTGATTGGAATATATCTTTACAGTCAGATGATTTATCTTGAATCAAGCTAGCTTTACCGAGAGAATTTTTATCAGAATGATTGGATGATCGTATTAGAGATAGATTAGATCATACAATTGAGATAGCTAAAAAATTATGAGCAACGGTTGATATAGTTGAAGTTCCTTTGCTTTCCTACTGAGTTCCTACGTACTATATTCTTTGTCCAGCAGAAGTAAGTAGTAATCTATCTAGGTTCGATGGTATTAGATTCTGATTGTGAAATCAAACTGACACATTCGAATCTATAGATGATTATTATTCGACAATTAGACAGCAATGATTTTGACCGGAAGTTCTAAGAAGAATTATGGTATGATCCTATGTGTTATCAGCTTGATTTTATGATGCTTATTATAAAAAGGCTCAACAAGTAAGATCAATGATGACAAGACAAATCGATTGAATATTTGATTCTTATGATGCTATTATTTGACCAACTTCACCAATCCTACCTTGGAAATTGTGAGAACTTAGTAGTGATCCTGTTCAAATGTATTTAGCCGATATATATACTGTAATTGCAAATCTTGCATGAATTCCTGCTGCAACAATCCCAATGTGAAATGTTAAAGAAGCTGGATATTCTCTCCCAACTTGATTCCAGATAATGACGAAGCATCGAGATGAAGCTACTATGTTTCGTATAGCCTCCGTGCTTGAATCTTCGTTATCTTAATTTTAATTTTGATATTCCTATCATGAAAACTATGACCTGTAAGCAACTATGATGAGCATGTGATGTAGAGTTTCATGCGGAAACCTTTGAACAGATGGCTACCTTAAGTCAAGAACATGCAAAGGAGATGATGCAAACAGATGATACTGATCATTTGCACGCAATGTCTAAAATGAAAGAACTGATGAAAGATCCTGAAGCAATGTGAACTTGGATGCAGAGTAAAAGAGATCTCTTCACTAGTTTACCAAATAACTAGCATCAATTTTACCAATTTATTTATGCTATGAATATAACTCTTATTCATTGAGAAGTATATGATAGATCTACATGACGACGAGTGTGTATGATTTTTTTGTTATTGGTACTTATACTTCTTTCATTATGGAAAACAGATCGAATTTGAGTTTTGCTGTTACTTGTGTTTATATGACTGTATGCTTGGTATGAATGGAAGATGCACAAGAGCCAATACATTTTTGACGTAAGTGAGTGATGAATCACTATATGAAATAAGCTGTTTTGACGAGATATATTTGAATGATTCTCGATTTGATTTAAACACAATGAAGTGGTTTATCAAACTCTATATTTATACACATCTGACCAGGATACACTATTATTTACACTTCAATGAGATCAGGAAGAGATAAAGGATGTAGCGGAACTTTTAGCTACAAGAATACCTCTTATTTCTCCACCACGTATATCATCAGTTAGGAAACTTCTGAGATTATTGAGAATATAAATATGATCATAATTTATTGACATATAATTATAGTTACAAAAAAAATGTAATTTGTTGCTCTTTACTAGTATAAAGAATAATTTGAAATGTTCATTACATAAAAGGCTGATACATTATGTCAGCCTTTTTCTATTCAATGATTTCTAGAATATCAATGTACCAACCTCAGTTCCAATCGTCTCTTTTTATTGATCAGATTATTGAACAGGATGTATTTAGATAAGTGCTGTATTCTTCTCATCATTTGCCTCGTCGCATACCATGAAATGATATATCATCTTTCTGAAAATGAACCTTTAAGTGTTTGCGTTCTTTTTTTCAAATAAGATCAATTTTGTTTACCCCAACTTCATGAATGATAAATAAAGGTTTTTCATTTCAAATTCAATACGGACCAAATTGCTCTAGTTCATCAATTAGTGATGGCACTAGTTCTTGAGACGTTAGCTCAGTATCGACCTTTATTATTTTTGTCGGAATAGTGTCTCATATTACTGTTTTACAATAGGTCTCAAATTTCCTTATCATCTCATCAAGATTGTCTAGCGAAACAGTCAATCATCAGGCCTGCTCATGTCATCAAAATCTCAATAGGAGATCTTTTGCGTCTTGAAGCATATCAACTACATTAAAATACTCTGGTCACCTTAGAGATCAGGTGGCTATTCATTTCTCTTTATTAACTTCCAATATCACTGACGGTTTATAATATTTCTCAGTGAGTCTTCATGCTACTATTCAAACAATCCCAGCATGAAATGATTCGTCTGCAGCTGATATAAGATGCGACTCCGTATTGGTCAATTCATTTGCCCTTTGAATCATTTCTTCTTGAATTTCTTTTCTCTCAGTATTTATATGATCAATTTTTTCTAATAATTTTTTCTGCTTTCCTTGATCAGCACAAAGCAAACTATCTAATCAGTCATGAGCAGATCACATTCTTCCCGTAGCATTTAACCTTGGTGCTATCATAAAGCCAATATGGTAGGTATCTACCTTTTGTATCTCTAAATAGTCTAAGAATCATTTTAGACTACTGGATAGGGTATCTCTATCTTTGTTCATTTTTTCTAGTGACTTTTTCACAATGAGCCTATTCTCCTTTATTAATGGCATACAATCAGCAACTGTAGCAATTCAAATATGTGGCAATACTTCATCAAAAAACTGATTCTTCTTTTGGGTATCTAATCATATTTTATCTGCAAGATGAAGAGCTAATTTCCATGCAACTGCAGCTCAGCAAATTTCTTTGAATAGATACTTAGGAGAAGTTTGAGGATTGATCACTGCATACGCATCTGGTATATTGTCTAGAACATGATGATGATCTGTAACAATCATATCTATTCATATTTCTTTAGCGTGCATTGCTTCCTCATTTGCTGTTATTCAGTTATCAACAGTTATTATAACACTACATCAAAGTTCTTTAATGGCATCAATATGATAAGATTTTATCCCGTATCAATCTTTTTGCCTATGCGGCAATTGAATTGAAATATTGTGATATTTTAGATACTTGCGAAAGAACGTATAAAGAATATAACTACTGATAATCCCATCAACATCATAATCTCAAAATATCATTATTTTTTCTTCATTATCTATCGCTTTTATTATACGATCTGTCGCAATATCAATATCACTTAATGTAGAGGGATCGTTTCGATATTTTTTATATTCAGGATTAAGAAAATCACCTAAGGAATCAGTGACATTTCTTATTGATAAGAGTCTTTCAAATAAGGATTTATTAGCTTGTTTATTGAGAATATTGAACTCCATGCATCAGTAAATAACAAATAACTGCAGTATCTTTAAGTGATCTTGAAAAGCAATAAGAGTTAGGTATCTTGATGTTCATTTATCATCATATTGTTATGAAATTTGTTATATGATCGTCATTATGAACTACATGAGATTACTGCGCTTCAGTTGTTTGGAGTAGATATCAAATTGAGTTGGATCAATGAGTGCTTACTATCGCAATAAATAAGCCAAATAGTCAGACTAAATTTCTTTTTGATAAGGCTCAATTAATGTTGCCTACCATTCAAGATGAATTAGATGAAGGTTCAGTTATCGATCTAGTAAACCACACAAAACTAGAAGAAAGTATTCCAAATAGAAGTAACTATCAGATTGAGAATATTGTTGACTGCCATCCTATACAACTTACAACCACCTATAATATTGACATGAGAACAGCCCAAGTATGATCAACCTGCACATTGATTTCAGAAATCTTTATTGATAAGGTTTTTATACCTGAAATTGGATATTTAATTCTATTACTTGCATGAATAGTAGTTGACACTCAAAATTTCACATCTGAACACAGCACTGAACGTGATGTAGAAGCTTTTGAATGGATAAAGGAGTTGGCTAATATTGAATTTTTTGATGAATTTATAGAAGAGTTACTTGAAAAAAATAACTAATTTCCTATCTTAAATGTATTTATTATTAATAGAATTGTTATGAGTCATAATTTGTATAAATCTTTACCAGCTTATGCTGACAAAGAGAAATGATATTTCAATGTTGTTGTTGAAATAGTTCCAGGAACTAAGAATAAAATAGAGTTTAACGAAGAACATGGTTATTACTATTTGGATAGGGCTTTGTACCAGTCTACATTTTATCCATTTCATTATGGATTCATTCCACAAACAACTGCGTGAGATTGAGATTGAATTGATGTATGCCTTCTTGCGACTTATCCATTATTTCCAAATTGCGTAGTAAAGGCTAGACCAATTTGAATGCTGCAAACTATTGACCAAGATTGAGAGGATTATAAATTATTTGCTGTACCTATAAGTAAACTTGATCCGCGTTGGGATGAAGTGAAAACCATAGACGATTTGCCAGAACACGTAAAGAAAGAGTATAGTATTTATTTCAAAGAGTATAAAAGACTAGAATCAAATAAGTATGATAAAATAGAAATTTGAGATCGACTAAGTGTTGAACAAGCCCATGATCATATAAAAATAGCACAAGAAAGATATGACCTAGAACACGTATAAGATAATTTTAATTTTGTAACATTATCAATATGTCAGACATTCAAGCAGTTTCTTGACCAAGATCTGCTTTTTCTTGAAAGATTGTAAAAATTGTTCATCAAGATATGAAAAAATGAGATAACCAGATCACCTATGAATGGGCTGAAAGATCTCCATGAGTTAGATGTATTATAGTTAATACTCACTGAGATATATGTATTTCGAAAGAGCATAGAACAGAACTAAATTCATGACAATGATGATATGATTATCGTTTGCCTTGAGGTAAAGTTTTTGATTCTTTATCTGAATATGAAGATTTTCTTGCTTCATGATGAAGCATACTAAACGCATGTATGGAAGCATGCGAAAGAGAGGCAAAAGAGGAGGTGGGAGTTACAAGCAAGTCTCTTAGACATGTGCACACATCTTGATGTGGAACGACTATGAGACGAGATTTATATTACTTTCAGCTGACCGATATTAAGATAGGTACACAAGAATTAGATGGGATGGAGCATATAGAATTTGATCGATATTCAAAAGAGCAGGTGATAGAATTATGTTTACATTGAAAGATACATGAAGACAGATCAGTGGCTACCTTATTTAGATATATACACTCCTTATAATGCTACTTTAAGCTTTTCTAGTATTTCTATCTTATATATATATATTAGTTTTCATGAAACATCTTGATAAGATCATAATCTCATTTTTGTCCCTAATAGCTTTGTATCACGTTATTGTAGTGCGATGAGTTTTTTGAAATGAATGGATTTCTAGTATGAGTCTGGCTCTAGTTAGAGATTGACTCCGAGCTTTACTGGTATTAATAGTTGCATTTAATGTTGAACGAAAGAAGATTGAAAGCTTCTTTGAAGATCGATGATATGAACTTTTATTGCTCTTATTGTTGCTAATTTGGGCAGTTTGATTCTCTTGGTATAAATGAAGTTCTTTGTTTGATATATTAATATGATATAAATACGATATTCATTATCTTTTTATTACATTTAGTGCAGTATTTGTGTGATACGTTGCGCTAAAGCATAAAAAGAAAGATACTAAGCAGATATGAGAAATAATTTATCGATTTTTGGCACTTGTGATTATAACGTGAGCCGTATACCAATGAATAAAAATGATGATGCCAGATCTTTTTCTTAGATTTTGATACTGACCTATATGAGATTACTTTGTTTGATCTAATCCTCCCTTGCGATATCGTACGTGACCCTGAGGTTTGCCAAGACTTCAATGATTGTTTTCTTGACCAAATAATTATGGATATTTCTTAGCATGAATGTTCTCTTTCATTCTGATAAGAAGTAGACATATTTGGCGTGAAGATAAAGAGAATCGTTACTTAGTGGCTTGAATATGGGCATTATATGTCATGTCGTTATTGTTTACCTTGTCTAGATGAGCATTTGTTGCTGTTTTCTTTCAACTTTTAGTTTTGTGATTAATATCCTTCAAAAAATTAGTAAAAAGTAAAACCTGAAGTTTACTCTTCTGAATTGCTTGATTATGAGTTCTATTTTCATTAGTTGTTTGATTAAGTTATGTCAAAGCTTGATCTACTGCGTGACACCTTAGCGCACGAGTGCAATGATGGGAGGCTTTTATATCACAACCTATGTGATATTGACTTTGAACTTCGTGACCTTCAGTTCACTATGAATGAATCTATATGCCTGAGAGTCAATTTCTACAGATAATGATTGATATTGGAATAGTATGAATGTTGCTATGGATACTATGTCGAAAAGTGCTTCTAACACCTTCATTAAAGCATCTTTTAACAGAAAAAAGTATTCGCGATCTTCCGTTATTTACTTTATTGGGACTAGGTATTTTTTGATTAATGATTGAATGATTTTTCTTGCATGTATGGGAAGATAGTATGGTAAACTATATGTTGTTGATTTCGTTTGGTATTCTCTTGTGAATGTCTAGAGAATCATCAGATATTTTCTAAATACCTCATTTTTTGAGAGATTGTCTAATTAAACTTACTATGATTTGGGGTTATTTACTTGCTTTTATATAGTAATTTTGTATATATTGATACCTTTGCGGAAGCTATAGGCAATCATACTTTTGCTTCATGTAAAGAACATATATTTTATTTAATTTATCTATATTTATGAATGAAGAACTATTGGCTTTTATACAGCCATTTATGAGACATGAAAATGATAATTGATCACCAGAAGTACAGATTGCATTACTCTCATTTGAAGTTACTCAACTTCAATGACATCTTGAAAAACATTCAAAAGATGTGGATGCCAAAAGAAGTCTATTAAAGAAAGTGGCAAGAAGAAGAAAATTTCTTAAGTATTTAAAGAATAATGCACTTGAACGCTACAATCTTATTTCAAAGAAATTGAAATTGAAAGTATAATTCTTTTATTTTATAACATTTTTATTATATAATGACATCAAGCGATCTAGCACTGAAACTAAGTAGTGGTGAAATTAAATTACCCCTTATTAGAGCAGGAGAAAAGATATTGTGAAAAGTTATTAAAAGAGGTGATTACTGAGTCCTTGTGAATTGTGAAGGATGATCTTTCACATGACTTATCTTATCAAAGGAAGTTAAGAATCTTGAAAGAAGTTGAGAAGATCTTAAAATCTGAGCTCAATTAGAGGCTGAAGTTTTATGAACTGATGTAGTTACTGACGAAGGATATTACGTTATTTCTATTTCTCAGTTGAAACAACAAGCTGTTTGGGATACTATTATTAACCAACAAGAAAAAGACGAAATTCTTACAGTAATCCCTACTGAAGCAAACCTATGATGATTATTGGTTGATTTACATTGAATAAAGTGATTTATTCCACTTTCTCAATTAGCTCCAATACATTATCCAAGAGTAGAGGATGGAGATCAAGAAAAGATTTTTGATGAATTACTTAAACTTCTTTGACATGAAATTCAAGTAAGAATTATAAATTTCGACGAAGACTGAAGAAGAATGATTCTTTCTGAAAGAGAAGCATTAAGAGAAGAAAGATCTAAGATCATGGATGCATTGTCTGTTGGAAATGAGTATGATTGAGTTATTTCTGGAATTTCAAGTTATTGATTCTTTGTGACTATCTGAGGATGAGTTGAATGACTTGTTCATATATCTGAAATTACCTATGGTCATGTTTCAAATATTGATGGTTTGTGAGATGTGAATGATCCGATGAGAGTAAAAGTTATTTGATTAGATGATGGAAAAATATCATTATCACATAAACAACTTCAACCAGATCCATGGACTGTTATACCTCAAAAATATTGAGTATGAGATATTATTGAAGGAGAAGTTGTTAGATATGTTCCTTATTGAGTTTTTATAAGAGTGTATAATGATATTAACTGATTGATTCATTTATCTGAAATATGAGATACTGAAGAGTGAGTTAGATCGCTTAAATTAGGATCTAAGGTAAAAGCAAAATTAATATTACTTGAACCTCATAATAGAAAGATTTGATTAAGTATAAAAGCTATTAAGGATTGAAAAGAAACAAAATAAGAAGAGTAGTTTTTAAAAATCACCTTAACCGGTGATTTTTTTTATATTATTTTTTCTTGCAAGAACATTTTTCTTTATTACAGTTAATCTATTTCAAGAATTTAACTATTTAATTTACATGTTATCAAATATTTATACATGAGAGTCTGATCAAGCAGTTAAAGATATTATTACTGTATATACCCAGCAATGATTTGCTATCATTAGTTTTTTGTATTTCGCAAATGCAATGAGACGGCAGATATTTGAACAACCAGATCTAGACACTAAACAATTAGCTAAAAGAATGCTATATCTGAATGCACTAAAAAAATCACATTTTTTACTCCCTGATGGCATAGCTCTTCAACTTTTTTATAGATCAATTAGAAAGCAACCAATTCATAATTTAAATTGAACAGACTTTATCCCCTATTTTATCTCAAAAATCAGTAAGAAATCGTCTGTGTCCTTATATCTTTATCAATGTTATGATCCCCCTAAATGAAAATGAGAGGGGTATTTAGAAAAGGGAGTGAATGCCTTAGAAGAGCATTTTTGATTAGTTGTAAAACGAAGTGATCAATGCCTTTATAAACAAAGATGAGAAAATTTTTCGTGGTTATGACTTGAAGAATCCTTAGCGAAAGATGATAACGATATTAAAATCTTTTTAAATTGTACGTGAACTCCATTCCAAGAGATTTGGTCACAGGAGCATTCAGATGCTTTCTCAAAACATAAAATGATTGTATTTAACGCATGATGATTAATTGATTATTTTACCTGATATGAGAATCGTGCCCCAGACCTAGTTGTTAAGGCAAGAGTTTTAGAGACTTTTTGGAGATTGGTCACTAATCCCCGCAAGAATTTGCATAAGTTTGTATCAATGTTTTGAATCATAAGATTTTTACGAAAACCTATAGTTAAATAACAAGCATCATACATTATTGGTTGAAAAAGAGATAGTTTTGTCTATAAGAAACCATTGTTTCAACATTGATTTCACCTACTAATTATTGTTCTATTCATGATCACTTTCCAAGAGAAAATTTTTAATGAGAATAACGAATATTTTACGTTTGAGAAATTTTTTGAGGAATCAAAAACGACTCTTTGATGTAAGGTAAGAATAGGTAATAATAACTTCACTGATTACCAATTAGACATATTTCAAGAATTTCTGAGTGAATTTGTAGAGTATTTGCAATCTGATGATATATTTTTTGATGATATTAGATCATTTTTTGAAAAAAGACTACAGCTATTAAACTCAAAATTATCAGCTTTTTCTGAGAAAATGGAAAATGAAGAACATTATGATTTATCTTGAGTTATGCACTTAATTGTAAGTGACCAGTATATTTCATCTTTGATTTGATCATCAAGCTTATTGATATTTAGGGATTGAGTATTAGTTTATAGCGTGAATAATGAACCGAGTCCAGGAAAAATTGATCTATTTTCTGATGTGATAGAGTGAGATCTAGAAGATGAAGATAAAATAATAGTACGAGGAACTCAAATAGATACTTACCTAGATCAAGATGACTTAAAGATGATTACTTCTATATCACAAGATAATGAGATTTCTTTTGTTCAGCAATTATTAGATATAGTTTTAGTTAGAGCTGATGCGGACAAACTTTGATTCTATCAAGATATTGATTTTTCAACGTGAAAGACTATCACACAAAAGAAACTGAAAAGATGATTTGGCTCAAGCATAAAGGTGTTAAGTTCTAGATTGTGATCTTTAAAAGAGTATTCTAAAATACTGACGTACTGAATCTGATGATTATTTGTATTGATGTTGTTTTATCGAACTTTATCTGGATTTCTGTTAGATAACGGAACAGTCATAAAAGACAGTAATTGAGATGTTCTAATAGATTTTTGAATTGATGATATTCAGCAAGATATAGCAATTTTTAAACAGTTAAAACCAAGCAGCAGTGAAAAGGTTAAAAAATATAACGAAATTATTCATCGCTTAGATTTGCTTGAACAAAATAATTTACGAGTTTATGATGTTACAGAACTTAGAAGTATCCTAGATCAAGATTACAAGGAATGATTCAATATTAAATTGATTAATTCAACAGAACTTTTATGAGAACCTGTATATGAATTTTCAAGTCAGGAAAAAAACACAATGTGAGCTATGAGTCAAGTATTTTATAGAAACGGATTCCATGTGTGATGAGAAGATTGAGTGCTTATTTGAGCAATCAATGAAACAATAAGAGGATCACTTGTGTCTTCTGCAATCTGACAGAAACTCGAAGCATGCAATCTGAATTTGCTTAAGAACTGACTTCTTTGCTCTTCATCTGACGGAACAGTGTACAATACTGATAAGAATTGATTTACTCCAGTCGTTACTGATGATAGAAAGTTCCCTCGTGCTATCAAAGGCATTTGAACATGGTGATCATCAAATATGTATATACTAACTAATGATGAGAGAATGAATAACGAATGAACTTATATAATTAAGTATCAAAACAAAACATGATCTCAAAATGAATTATGAGAATCTACAAAGTATGTAATAAAAGACACATTTAATACAGATAACAATTTCCCTTTTGCTTCTTGAACCGCAAGCTTCACTATTGATTGAACATTTTTGGTTTGGTCTTCATGACAGAAAAAGCTATTCCAGATGTTTAGAGAATGAACTAGTGATGTAATGATATGACGTGAATTGCCATTATTGTGATGAGATACCTTATCAAATCCTTTTTCTGAAAATACTAAGATTATAGCAACTGCAGAATCTAGATATATTTATTTATTTGATGCTGAGCAACAACAATTCGTTGTTTATCGCTCATCTCCTTATAAAACAACTCCTTGAGGTGAAAGAGAATGGAATCCTGACTATGCGTTTATGATTAAATTTGATTTAAGTGAAGAGTATTGAATTATAGATGCTTTCGTGGAGGAGTGAGAGAAATCTAACATTTTTCTTCTAACTAAAAACAATGTTTTTAAGATTCCACTACATGAGTATATAGCTCAATATATTGAAGATCAGGAAGAGTAAGTACTAACTAATGATGTAAACAATAAATCGCAGTATTTATATTGCGATTTTTTGTTTTTTTTATGACTATCTATATAATTATTATATGAAACACGAACTAAACAATTATGCCGAATCAAATAATCAAGATTCTGAGATGAATCATGTTTTTGATGAAACAAGAGATAATTTGAATGAATTGAATATGGATATACCAGTCAAGCTTGATAATATTAGGAAAAGTCATTGAATTAGTTTCTATACAGTTCAAAAGAAGACTCCAAAAGAAACCTTATGGAGTATTTGGGATACATTAAGAAAGATACCTGAGTATTCATATTTGAATTCAAAGGACTGATACTATAAGCCTGCTACTCGAGAATATAGATCCGACAAAGATGGAAAAAGAGTAATAGACCCAGAAACAAATAAGCCAAAGAAATTCATCATTAAGAGAAATAAAATCTGAGCTCGAAATATAGATACGGATTACGTTGAAGCTGGTTTAGTACTCCCAATCCCACAGCCTCGTGAGAATAGGACATTAGAGCTTGTGGATTATAATAAAGAAATGAAGAAATCTTTATCTAATGTTATAAATTGTAGTGAATATCAAGATCTTAGTATTGATCTACAGAATATGGACATCAACTTATTGATGCAGTATATTAAAGTTACCTTATGAAAAGAGAGTGATCATTGAGAAAATGCATCATACCGCTTTGAACCATGACATAATGCATTTTCATACACACCTTTTCATTTCCTATTTAACGAGCGCAATTGATATAAATCTCCATTTATGAAAGCTCAGGAAAAATTATGATATGAAATATGAGAAATAATGACAGATGTATCTAAATCTATGTCTGTATTTATTGCTTGAATGTATGAAAAGTACATAGAGTTTAAAAACTCATATAAATATGTGAAAGATAAAAATGGAAAAGAAGAAAAAGTTCCTGCATTTAATAAAGAATATGCAGATAAGCATTTCCCAAATTGATATAGTGACTTGTATGATCCAGATAAAATTTTCTACACATCGCGAATGTACAATTGAATCAATGAGCAAGGAAAGGGATATGCAAAGGACTTTAAAACTAAATATGACAATCTTTCTACTGCTGATAGACAAGTAAAACAGAGTGTCCCAACTCTAGAAAAAGAGATAGTTTCCCCAATAAGGAAAAAGGCTAGTTCTAAAGAGCAATCTAGCTCAACAGCAGATAATAGTTTTGAATTTTATTGAGAGAGAAATATTGATTCTACTAATTTTGAGAATTGATACACAATTGATATTGAAGATATTGCTTCTATACAGCGCATCCCTTTAGATAGTTTTTATACATATACAAAAAATTGAAAGAAGTTTTTGATAAAAAATACTGTCGAGCACCTTTCGAAGAAGCTTAAGAAGAATAAAAATTGAATCAAAAATGTTAAATTAATTAGACCTAGAGCAAGCGCTAAAAACGTTAAAAACATCATACCCTTTTTATGAAATAGCCTAAAAGTTGAGTATAGTACTGGTTTTTTCTCTTCTAGTACAGCTCACTATCAGGAAAGTAAATTCTTGGATTGATATATTTCGGTAAATTCAAGGACTAAAGAAATATATGATCAAATGAAGTATTGATATACATATGTAGTTGATTGACCAGTTTGACATGATGATCTAGATGATCATAGGAAGACATTAGCAAATGATTTATGAGTTCAAGTTGAGAGAGTAAAGGTGACTGATGAATTCTGAAATATTGTTCCATATGAACAGTTATCTAACCTTGAGCACTGAGTAGTATATTTTTGAATACACGAGTAGTTGCATCAAATATCAAAACCTTTATACCTAGGATACGTATTTTTGTTATTGAAGATTTTTATGAAATCTAAGGAATTAAGAACTTTACGAAAAACTTTTCGAGAGAGTAAATGACACAAGTATGCCAATCCAGCCTCACTTATTGTTAATAGTGCTGATGATGCCACTACGATGTTCAATACTGCTGGTATGCAGCCTTTGGTTCCTTATCTTATGGGTAAAGAACACCCTACTGGTTCTGATAAGGTTTATAATATACAATGATGTATTAGAACAGTAGATATTGATGAAGTTTGAGATACTTCGCATCTCACTTTTTTTGAGATGATGTGAAATCGATCATTATGATCATACTTCAAAGAAGACGCAATAGCTTGGAGCCGAGAATTTCTTACAGAAATTCTTAAACTAGATAAAGAAATGTTATCAGTCACTATATTTGAATGAGACAAAGATGCTCCATTAGATCAAGAAGCTAAAGATATTTGGTTAGGAATTTGACTACCAGAGTATCGTATAACTCCACTTTGAAAAGAAGATAATCGATGGGGCCCAGCATGAGCATCATGACCATGCGGACCAGATACGGAAATATTTTATCGAGTGTGAGTTTGAGATCCACCGAAAGATAGTAATCCATGAAATGATGATACTAATTGGTTAGAAATATGGAATAATGTCTTTATGGCATACTATAAAGATGATGCATGAGTATTTACAGAACTTGAGAAAAAGAATGTGGATACATGAATGTGATTTGAAAGAATTTTAATGGTTCTTTCTGGACAAAAACAGAAGAATGAATGAAAGATTCTAGGGGTAAACGAACTTAGCGTATATAGTAATGATATATTTGACTGATTGTTTAAAAATTTGTCAAAGCATACTGTAGAATCATATGTAGAAATTTTTGCTCAAAATACTGATCTATCAAGATCAATGACAATTAGTTATAGAATCGTTGCCGATCATTTGAAAACATCTCTGATGTTAATAAATGAGTGACTTGTGCCTAGTAATGAATGAAGAGGGTATGTGCTAAGAAGAATTATTAGAAGGTGATATTATCATCTGAAGAAACTTACTAAAGAAAATAGTAGCGCACTATTTTCTAATGAACAATGAATATATGACATAATACATAGTATTTTATGATGATTGGTGAACCACTATGAAGTATTAAAAGCTTGAAATTGAAACGAAATAAAGATTCTTTCACAAGAGATGTTTCAGTTTGAGCAGACTTTACAAAAATGAGCAAAGAAGATTGATGAATTGCTGTCAAAACATGATGGAAGCATCTTTTCCTGAACTGATGCTTTTTTGTTATATGATACTTTTGGTGTTCCAGTTGAACTAACTAAGGAAATTGTTTCTACAAGTTGATTGATAGTAGATATGGCATGATATGAAGCGGCATTGGAGCAGGCTAAGCTTACTTCACGCTCATGATCTGGGGAAAAGTTTGCAAAAGGAGTTAATCGAGCTGATCATATTGAATGAATTCCAGAAACTAAGTTCATTTGATATTGATCTTTATCATGTGACACATCTAAAGTATTAAAGGATTTTGAAATTCAATGATCAAGATATATGATTTTTGATTGCACACCATTTTATGCCGAATCATGATGACAAAAGTGAGATTCATGAAACATAACTCTAGATGATGGTTCCATCATTTACATTGAACACGTTTTTAAGTATGGAGGAATTTGGTTGCATAAAGTAGCTTAAATTTATTTATATATTAATTAATTATAATGCAGTATAAAAACAAGAAGAATCCTTTATGGTTAAACTTGATATCATTACCAATCATTTGGTTGCCACTTCCTTTTGTTATTCTATTGGATATCACCTTAGAATTGTATCATCAGATCTGTTTCCCTTGGTATTGAATTAATAAAGTAGTAAGAAGTAATTATGTTCAAATTATAGATAGAGCAAAACTACAGTATTTAAGTTTCCCTGAAAAACTATGATGTATATATTGTTGATATGTTAATTGAGTGCTTTTGTATCGAAAGAACATAGCCTCTCTTACTGAACAGTATCGATGTTGAATTATGCATGCTAACAAGCCATGATTTTTGAAGTCTAGTTATCATGATAACTTATGATTTGTGGAATATTGAAATGAAGAAATTTTTAAAGAAACCTACAAATAACATTATCATGTCTAACGTATCTATAAAACCAATAATTATTTTAGAGAATATTCGTTCTGCATTTAATGTTGGAAGTATTTTACGTACTGCAGATGCATTATGATATGATGTGATCCTTTCTTGATATACTCCACATCCAGATGAAAAGATGCAAATCAGTAAAACATCATTGTGAGCTGAGAAACACGTTTTTATCAAGCGTTTTTGGAATACTAGTGATACATTTGACTATATATCATGAAAATGATGTAAGCTATTTGTCTGAGAAACTGGAGATGATTATCTTCCATTGCATTGAATATGATGAGATCATTTATCTTCTAGAAATAATTTTGCTTTATTGGTTTGAAATGAAAAGACATGAGTTACCAGTGAGTCTTTAGCAAGATGCGATTATTGTGTTTGAATTCCTATGAATTGATTCAAAGAAAGTTTAAATGTTAGCCAAGCTGCGGCAATTCTAATGTGGCATTTTTCATTTTTATCTCAATAAAAAAAGAGTGAAGTAAATACTCCACCCTCGCCCGTTCTTATTTTTTGGTTTTTGTTTAGCTTAAGAAACTGAGGAGGGGTAGGGTATCTTATATGAACCCTACATAAGAACATTATCGTACAATATTCTTATGTAGGAATCAAATTAAGGGAACCACCTCCTCAGTCGTTTCTAATAAATAGTTACCGCTCAAAGGTTGGCGATATACTTTTTGGTTTTTGTTTACAACCAGTATATGGGCTATTACACCCATTAATTAGTTGGTTACTATTTCATACTAGTTATCCACTCCAATATTTGCAAATTATTAACGTAAACTATTATGCTATTATTGACATATTGATTTATATATACATAAACTATCATTGATTAGATTAAGTAAAGATGTTATTGATGATTTTACTGTAATCTAATTTGCAAACTTATAGATGATTGAGTATCATTATAAGGAAGTAATTATAATTTATCATGAATGTATTTAGCATAATTTTAATAATTCTTTTTGTGTGACTATTGATATTGTATCGTAGATCACTTCTTTTTCTTATTCAAAGAAAACGTTATGAGAGGATGAGTAAAAATTTAAGATTCCTAAATGTTAGAATGCCTCGCAATGAGTCTGCCTCTGACAAGCAAGATGAGAATATACAAAGCTTAAAGCAAAACATGGAAGTGATGAATCAAATTTATAAGAATTTCTACTCTGTATCTTGAAAGGCAAGATTATCATATTTTTTGTGACAGCCTTATGTTTGATGTGAGATGCTTGTTGAGAAAGAGATTATTACATTCAACTTAGCGGTTCCAGATGAGTATACTGAGACATTTGAAAAGATTATTTCTTCATTCTATCCTTGATCTGTAATTGATGTTATTGATCCACCAAAGTTACTGGAAGCTGGGAAGTACATGAATTGAGGTTATATTGAATTAACTAAAGAGGATGCATTTCCATTAAAGACATATGAGAACTTCGAGGCTGATCCTATGGACTGAATTTTATCAGCTTTTGCTAGGGTAGATGCTGATGAAAAGTTAGTTTTGCAGATATTGGCACAACCTTTGTCTGATAAACGACAAAAGAAAATGAGGAATCAATCAGAGCGTATCAAAGAAGGCAAAAAGTCTATGTTACATTTGCTAACTTCTTTTGCACCTAAAGATAAACCAGATAAACAGACTGAGAACAAAAGCTATTCTCAACAACAGATTTGAGATATTGAGAAGAAAGCTGAAGATGAGTGATTTAATGTTGTTATGAGAGTATTTGCTAGTTCTCCTTCAAAGAATAGACCAAGCAAGATGGTAGACGATATCTTAAGATGATTATTTCAGTTTAACTACGTATGACTAAACTCATTTTGATTTGTCCAAGCTAAAAATATTTCTAAATTTGCTCAAGACACGATCAAAAGAACTTTTTCGAAGCCATATTTTGTAGGACATAATCGACGAGGCAAACGTGAGACAGATGTTTTGAATATAAAGGAAATATCTTCTTTATATCATTTCCCTCATAATAAGTTTAATAAGAATCCGCGTATAAGGTGGCAAAAATTTAAGATTGTTCCTGCTCCTGACAATATCCCAACTGAGTGAATGATTCTATGAACCAATTTGTATGGTTGAGTAAAAAGAGATATCTATCTTAAACATGCTGATAGATTTAGACATTTCTATATTCTTTGACAAACAGGTACATGAAAATCAACTATTCTTCGTACAATGTTAAATCAAGATATGGAAGTAGGCTGACCTTGATTTACTCTTATTGATCCTCATGGAGACCTTGCAGAAGCTTGTTTACAGTACTTTCCTAAAGAGAGGATTGATGATTTAGTGTATCGAGATGCTTGAAATATGGATCTTCCAGTGTGATTTAATTTTCTTACAGCTAGATCAGAAAGAGAAATGGACTTAGTAACCAATGACGCAGTTGATATGTTTGTTAAGTTATTTTGACCTGAGATCTTTGGTCCACGTATTCAAGATTACTTCCGTAATGCTGTATTGACTCTCATGGAACAGCCAGATTGATGAACAATGGTAGAACTTGTTCGTTTGTTTACTGATGAAGCGTATCAAAAGATTAAGGTAAAGAATGTAAAGAATCCAGTAGTTCGTAGTCGACGAGAGAAAACATATGCTAAAATGTGAGATAGAGAGAAAAATGAAATGATTCCATTTTTCCAATCGAAATTTGGATCATTTACCACAACACCAATTCTAAGAAATATTATATGACAACCTGTATCATCGTTTGATATCGGAGAAATAATGGATAATTGAAAAATACTCATTATGAATCTCTCAAAAGGTAAGATGTGAGATATTAATGCTAATCTATTAGGAATGATGATAGTCGCACAAGTTAGACTTGCAGCATTCCGTAGAGCAGATATGCCTGAGGATAAAAGACTTCCTCATTTTCTTTATATTGATGAATTTCAAAATTTTGTGACTCCCGCTATTGAGTCAATCTTATCTGAAGCTCGTAAATATAAGTTGTGATTGATCCTAGCACATCAGTATATAGAACAACTAAAATCCCAATGAATGAAGTCTACTACAGATCTTGAGAATCCAATATTTGGTAATGTCTGAAATATGATGTGTTATCGTATATGAGTAAAGGATATGGAGACCATGGAACAACAATTTAAACCAAATTTTTCTGGTACAGACCTCACAAATCTAGATAAATTTATGGCTGTTCTCAAAATGTCGGTTGATATGCAGCCTACACCTGCCTTCTCTATGAAGGTTAGATTGCCATGGGAAGACCCACCGTTAAACACTCAAGAGAAGATTGAAATCATTAAACAGATTTCAGCATTGAAATATGGACGCAAAAAAGAACTAGTTGATAAGGAAATTTTCTATAGAGTTTGAGCTTAAGATTACATACACTTATTATAATTTTAGTCATACTTATTTTATATAATGTTTAATATGAAGTATATCCTCTTTGTGTTAGCTACTGCAATAATGATCTTTCTTGTATATTTGATGAGAGCATCGTCAGATAATAATATTCAACAAGAAAACAAAGTAATCCAAGAGAGGTTGTTTCCATGAGTTAAGACCATTACTGAAAGCGACTGATTGAGAGAATTAGATGATGATCTTATTGTAGATCAAAATGGTAGAGGAGGCAGTGATGTCGCTACTGATGAAAATATGATATGGAATGAGAAAACAGAGCAGTTTGAGAGTTTTCGCAAAACTGACTGAAATCCTGACACTGTGATTTTAAAGGATGGTAAGAAAATAGCTGAATACTCCGATGAGGAGATCCAAGATGCAATTAAGTTATTCGAAGATGTGCTCAACAAGTAAAGCACTGTTAATCTAATAGGTCGTCCACTACTCATGCAGCATTGACCTCTAATTGACTTCTACTATCATAGTACTTAACCATTTGCGATGTGCTATGGCCTGTTGTGTTCATTATTTCAATATCTGTCTTTCAGCTATCTAGAGCTAGTTTAACAAATGTTGTTCTAAAGCTATGTGGAGTTATTTTCTTTTCAGGATCAATTGCTCATTCTAGTTGTAGTTGAGTACAAACTTTCTTAACCAGGTTAAAAATATATGTTCATGAAATTGGTTTCGCACTATCTCAGGTACTATTGTTGCGAATAGGTGAAAATATATAAGATGATATATATCAGTGCTTTTTTTTAAGAGATTCATAGTCACCCAGTATAGACTTCATTTTTTCATTTAGTGGAAGATATTTATACTTTTGACCTTTCCCAAATACAGTTATAAATCATTTCTTTTTGTCCCAATCATCCCACCTAAGGTGAGCGATCTCATTTCTTCTTAAGCTAAGCATGAGAAAGCTAAATATTAATTTTTGTTGCGTGCGACTCACTAATTGGAAATTAGTTTCTGCGATAATTACTTCTGCTTTTACATGGCTCCATATTGCTTCAACCTCATCTTTTTCAAGATCATCAGTAGATGTCTTGTCTGGAGTAGAATAAGGCGTATATACTTTGACTGGATTGCGAGGATAGCCATAGTTTGCTACAAGATATTCAAAGAAAGAGGAGAGTGCGTATGCCTTCCTATTTAGTGTGCGTGGATTATGAACTCTGTCTTCACGTTGAGCTTCAAACTTTTTAAATGATTCAATATAGTTTAAGATAACTTTTGAAAGTTCATAAACGGGGAGTGTTGCTAACTCCCCCACGGTTTTTAGTCCTATCGCATCAAAAAAAGTTGCAATATCTTTTTTGTAAGCTCTTTTTGTTTGAGTAGATTTCTTTGTTGAAAGAAATTCTTCAATTAGATCGGAAAATGATTTATTAGTAAGTCTTTTAAGATCTGAGTCAGATTGATAGTTTATAATGTTGCTCATAATTAATGAATATACAAAAGATATCTTTAGTTATTATAATATGAATTATCATAACTAAATAAGGATCTTTATATCTAAATCAAGTACAAATCTACATAATTGGCTTTAGGAAATCTCAATCTCATAGGCTTCATACTTCAATATGTAAAGCTCTCCCATTTATTAATGCATTCGTTATCTTGGTAATTGCGTCCTTATAAATCTTGGCGAATAGGGATTTCGATATACCCATTTGTTCAGCTCATTTCACAACACCTAGTCAGTTTATATTCTTTAATCTTAGGGCTTCTAGTTCATCGTGACCTAGTTTTACTATTATGTTGTCTTTTATTCCATCGGCTGGTTCTCGTATAGTGAGAGTAGGGGTATAATTAATCGTACGAAACTTCTTCGGTCTTCATCTTTTTCTATTCATAAGGTCTCAAAACATAATTTGCATACTATGACACATTTAGACAAATAAATTATTGGAATATTCCACATAAAAACAGTACTGGAATATTCCATAAATGTGACAAGGATAAGATAATGTCATAAATTATCAAGAGAAATTTATCTTAAATCCATATAACATTATTTGATAAATTATTATTAAGTGATTATAGTTTATCGAAATGCTAAATAAAGTGTACTAAACTGCTCTTTTGAGAGCAAATGTTAAATCTATACCAATAGTGCTATTCAAAAAAAAACTTGACATATTGATGCAATAATTTATACTAACATTATTTATTTATGACCTAAAGTATGGCAATAAAAACAATACCGTGAAGTAAATGATATGAGGTAAATGCTTCTTCTTGAGAAGTAAGATGAAGTACTTGAATAATTCTAAAACCAAACTATAATAAAGCATGAAAATACCCTCAAGTATGTATTTCATATAGCGCTGAAGCTTGTGATGCCTTGTGAATGTTTGTTCCAGAGAATATATACTTTGATACATTCGACAGGACAGAATATATCCATCTATTAGTGGCTAAATTGTTTCCATGAAAGATTGAAAATCGAAGATCAAAAAAATGATTTGAAGTACCAAAATTGACGGTAAAGAATTGAGATTGGAAGAATGTTTCAGCAAATAATTTAAAGTGGCATGATTTCAAAAATTATCCTTATCGTGAAAGAAATTATAATCATGTAAAACGTACTGATCTAGAGGAGATCCAAGATTTATTGTTGGAATGAGGTTTAGTGTATGGAGGGCAAACTCGTTCAGACATTGCTACTAAAGTATACTGAGAAGATTCTAGTGCTTTGAGACAAAGAGTAACAAGACAAGCTGCAGAACTTGTAGGTGAATGAAAACTACCTCACCATAACGAGCAATTCACAGTAATGACGGATATAATAAAGAAATCTCTAAAGACTGATTTACTCCTGAGAAAGGAATATCAAAATCGTTTAGCTTTAAAATATAATCTAACAGAAGCTCAAGTATCTAGATTTAAACGTAACCATGTATAATAGAAAAAAACTCTTACTTAGTTAGTAAGAGTTTTTTTAATATATGATGTATTGTATTTATGATTATCTCATAAAGAATAATACAAATATTACTGAAATCAAAGCTAATCAAAGAAATATTGTATTCATCAATTTCTCTCTTCTAATGCTCTCTTGAAGATCCTTCTTTTCCATTGTCAACTTCTGTATATCCAACTTAAATTCTTCTTTTTCTGCACTGTGGTCTGGCAACGCTATCATTTGTTGCATTCTTGTTTCAATTTCTCAAATCTTACGTTGAAGCGCATAAATCATTTGATTCTTTTCTTCAATTGTTATATCTTTCTGTCAAAGGATATCAGCAAATTCCTTTACTGATCCTAATCCTAATCCAGAATTTACTCTTGTTACTTTATTAGGTTGCTGAGATACATTCTCTTTTATCACAACAGTCTCAGTAACAGGATTCTGATGCAGCAATTCATAGTCAGCTTGCATATCATCAATCTCCTCTCTTGCAAGAAGAACCTTATTAGCTACTTTTTTATAGCTAAGTTTTCATCACTTGACATATCTATCAATTGATCTTGTTGAGACTCAAAGCATATCAGCTGCTTGTTGTCTACTTACATTATAAGTCAAATCACTCATCTATTGTATTATTATCTAAAAACCCCTTTATACCTAAGGTCAAAAAGACTCAGGCCATTATTGATTTGAGTATGATTATTAGTACCCAAACATCATTGTCTATAATGAACGTAAACCATGGGAATGGAAATGTTCAAAAAACCATCATTTGAAAGTAAGGTATGATGAGAAAGATTATAAAACCTAATCCCAAAAATAAATATACATACTTCATACCAGAACTTTACACAAGTTAAAACAAAACGTCAATGACTCGCACTATAAGAGAAAAAAATATAATTTCAAGAGGTGTTCATGGTTGGACAATAATTCACATGTCTATCACATATGTCGCAACATATGCAAAGGCATAAATAGCGACAATGTTTATTAATATTCATATAATTCATAGTGTTAACCATGATAATGGTTTAGTTATAATTCTAACAATCCTTCTTATAATGTCGTAAATAAACCAAAAAACCACTCAAAGAATTATATATAACGTAAATTCACTTCATCAACTAGAAGTTATAGCCAATGGCTTAAATCCATAATCTCCTCAGTACTGGACTAAGAAGAATACTAGAAATGAATATAATAATATTTTTCAAAGTACTTGACGAATCATGTCTAATTGATAATCATAAATGTGCCGTTTATTGTGAATCTCATGTTAACAATTCCTCTACTGCTCAAGATAATGCTTTGTTTATTTCTGTGATTGTAACTTCAAATTTTAGTTCTTTTCAAGCTAAGAAATGATTCATGTCTACTGTTGTAGTTCATGTAGACACAGAAACAACAGTTCCAGGAATTGGACCCATTGGACTATTTAATACAATTTGTTCTCATACTATTGGTTCAATTCATGCTTGAGCAAACATATCACTTGGCACTTCTTGAATTGCATCTTCACTTCTTTCTCAATATCCATCTTCTGCTGATATTGCAATTTTCTTTGTTTGTCATAATTTCATTCACACTACTCCATTATCAAATCAAGGAATCATTTGTCTTGCTCATACTGTAAATTCCAACGGTTCGTATGGTCTTCATTCTGTAAAGCTTCAATTTTCCTTTGCAACTGATTCAATATTTGTATCAAAAACACTTCAATCTTCAGCAAGTGATCAAATATAATCTACTTTAACTGTATCTCAGTTTCATACAACATCGATTGCAGTCGTATCTCACACACTGTTTTGTCATCCGCATCAACTTAATCAAAAACTTGTCATTAAAACTAACATTGTTGGTAAAACTAAATTTTTCATAATTTTGAATTAAATAAAATAATGATACAAAAATGTATTGATGATAGTATGTATTACAAGACAGATATTTTATTTATAAAAAAAATACAGCCCATTGACTGTATTTTTAAACGTTCTTTATTTTACTTTAGTTATTTCTATTGAGTATTTTCTTGATGGCGCTTTAACAACAGCAATATCTCATTTTTTCTTACCGTTTATTGCAACTCAAATAGGTGACTCGAATGACATTGTTCACTCTAATACATTTACTTCTCAACTTCAAACTATTGTGTATGTATGTGATCTATCTTTGTCATCAACAAATGTAACTATAGATCAATATCTTATCTCTCATCATGCCTTCTTATGTTTAATAATTTCCACATCAACAAGCATAGATTCAATTTCCTTTATTCTACCTTCTATCAATTCTTTTTCAGACATTGCTGTGTCATATTCAGCATTTTCAGAGATATCTCACTGTGAAATAGCTTCTTTAAGCCTCTCTAAAGTGGTTGGGAGTTTATCTTCGATAAGGTTGGTTTTCTCTTTAAGCAATTTATCATAACCTTCCTGGGTGAGATACTGTTTATCGTCTTTTTTTCTTGCTGGCATAGTATTTTTCATAAATAAAAAATAGTTCTTACTTTTACAGATTTATTTATAAAATTCAAGCATCAATGCGAATTTATGAGTCTGCTAGCTGTTCTTTTAAGTGTTTAAAAGCATGGCTTACAACATCAAGTGGTTCCACAAATGGCACATCATTATGATAATAGTATTCTTCTCAATCAAGCTTAAAGTTAAATTTCCCTTCATATCTTCATTCATGATTCTTTTCCATCTTTATCTGAATAAGGATTTCTGCATCTTCTTTCTTTAGTATTTTCTTAAAGTAACTTTCTTCAAGGTTTTCAATTTTTTGATGAGCAAGTTCTAAAAGGTCTGCTTGTAATAATTCAGTCATGTCTCATGTAAAGTGATGATTAAGTTTTATTCTTGAGTTCATGATTTATTTAAATGATAAACAATTACACAGTACCAAAATTGATGACAAATTTCAACTAGACTCTCAGCTAATTGATTGACTTAGTTATATTTCTAGATTTCATTATCAGTAACTTCATTTCTGCTAAAGCATCTTAATCATGTTCTAATGATTTTTAAACCATACTTGCAATAAGGATCAGGAACTGCAATAATATTGTCTGAGCTCATTCGATCAACATCACTTAGTACTCTTTGCTTTGCAGCTAATAGCGGCAAGACTGATGAAAGATCATATATTGAGAAAGGTTGTCATTCTGGTAAGTATATATTCTCACCTATTACTTCAAAATAATATCAATGTCTTGATGTAAATATATCTTGCTGTAATGATTGTTTCTCTTTAGTAAGTTGAGTGTCTACAATTACTACTTTTAAGTCACTCAAAATAAATTCATCACTTTTACAGATGTATTTCTCGTCTACTATTTTTCAATAAAGTCATTTTTTCATTGTATATAGAATTAAGATAAAAATTATTCTTTGTTAAGGTTCATTTTCATTATATTTGAATGTTTCTCTCAGTATCTTTCAATATCAAAACATCATCAGGAAATTGGCTTTGAGACATCTAGTATTCTATTTATTCTACTATAGTCTTGATCATCTAATGTAAAAGTAAAACTTCTATGAATACCATGTATATGCTTATTGTTTCTTGCTCAAACTATTATTCAAGCTACATTCCTCTTTTCTAATACATATCTCATAGATACATCTGCTATAGATACATTATACTTATTAGCAATTTCTCTTAGTTCATACAAAAGATTCTGAAAAAGTCATCGTCATCAAAACTCATCTATCATTAGAAGATATTTCCTTAACGATCTATTCTCTAATGGTTCACAGGGTTTTTCTTTTCCTAAATACGTGTCAGTCAGTAATCATCCTGCTAAGGTCCCATAAGACAAAATTTTTATTTGATGCTTTTCACACAGACTAATTAAGTTTTTTTCTGGTCTCGCATCTAATAATGAGTATTGATTCTGAGAGCTAATAATTGGTATTCAAGAGTCGATTAGTTCACCTAGAATTTGTGCATTATAATTTGTTACTCAAATTTGAGAGATTTTCCCTTTTGATTTTAATTGATTTAGATATTGCGCAATTTCTATATATGTGGGAATATTGTAATCTCGATGATGTAATTGAACTAGATCCAATTGGTCAACTCAAAGTCTTAGTAATGATCTATCTATAATACTTTCAATATATTTCAAATCTACAACATGGTTTCTAATATCATTTATGTCTGGAACACACTTAGTGTGTATTTTTATTCTTGATCTAGTATTGCTGCCATATATTCTCTCAACTTGAAGCAGCATTTCTCAGTATATTTCCTCAACTCAGGTATAGATATCTGCACAATCAAAAGTTATTACTCATTGTTCAATATACTTAGCTAATGTGTCTTGAATATTATTATCAACTTGTGATCAATGTCATTTTGAAAGTTGTCGACCTCAAAAAATAATACGTGATATGTTATGATTGTTAGATAGTTTTGTCGTTTGTATCATTAGTTAATTTAATGATTAAAAATTATTCTTTTGTAAGTAAAGATTTGAAATCTATTTTATTATTGATTGAATGCATAAGTGATTCTTTTATCGCATATCATCATGTTCATATTCATCATTCTTTATATGCCTCAGGTAGAAATTTCTTTACTGAACCTAGATGTATTAGAAGAAATTCTAGAATTCATTTATTGAGAATGCCACAAAGTTTGTATAATTCATCAGAATCATTTTCTTTAGCTAATTGGTGTAAACTACTTACTCAGTCTTTTCTGATTTCGGTAAACCTATGTTGATCTTTTTTTGGATGCACCCTTTTGTCTTGATCTCAGAATGAGTCCATATATGTAGTATTTTTGACGTGATCTCATTGTATTAATTGATTTAGTATTATGATGCTTCACATATTGACTCAACTTGGGCCATTATTATCTTCTTCATAATCCTGAATCTCTATTTGAGCAGTCCCTTTATTGTCTTGATTCTGATGAGATCATATTTGTAAACTTGGTATACTAAAATATTTACGGATTTCATCAAAATATTCTCTTTTAAAGTACTTATTGTATTGTCTCATATAGCTATGAATGTTCTTGAATTTCAAATCTATGTGGCTTTTCATATCATCGAAATTATCAATAATTCAGTCTTTCTTTAAATTTCTCATCATAGACTCTACTTCATTCAGAATATCTTCAAATTCATTTTCAATCAGAGCATGTCATAAGTAAAAATAGTATTCCTGTAGTCAGGTTTCTCCACTACAGAATGTGCGTATATCTTCCTTAGGATTTGTGAATATGAGATCATTATACGTTGGGACGGCATTATCTTTCATTTCAAGTACAATATTTAGTTTACTAATTAATTTTCTTAATTCTTTTAAAAATTTTTGGTAGTCATATCATTCAGTTTCTGAGAACAACGCTACATCCTGATAGATCATTTTCATATATAATATTTTTAGATCAAATAATCATAGTATTTTATCATCAAGATTTAGCTTCTCAAATTCATCATGTTTAAAATTATCTAGGAGTTTTAATCACTCTTCTACAACTATTTCTTCTTTAAATATTGTGTCACTTAATTCTCACAAGGGACGATTAGGTATGCGCACAATGGAATCTAAATTTCACTGTTTAAATAGCTTAATGGTTGGATCTATCTCTTCTCAGTTTTCTTTAGTTATGTTTTTAGTTGGCCTATCTAATAGATTTGATAATTTTTTTCTGATATTTCAGGTATCCTTCATTGCATTCAACATGCGATGATAAGGACATTTTGATATGCTAGATTCTTCTATACTCATTATATAATGTTACTGTTAAAAAGAATGCCAGGAGTTTGTAAGTGGCTGACATCTTTACTCATTGTTTGAAATCAAACAATCCACAATTCTTGAATTAGTACAATCAAAGTAAGAAAGAAAAATATTATAGTCCCAAATAAATTTGCATACCCATAAACTTTCTGTTTTCTTACTGTGTTTTCATATTCTAGATACGTTAGTGCTGCGTATATAACCATAGTGATTGCACTCAATTGTACTTCTTGCTGTTTGAGTATGCTGCTTACAGCATTCACAATCAGTATAATAGGTCCAAGTGTATAGCATATTATGGTGTTCACTTGAAATCTTTTTTCATGAAACAGAGCTACAAGCATACATGCAATTATAGTACATGGAAATAATGTAATTTCATACGTTCCAATATATATTATAATTATGAGTGCAATCGCATTTTTTAATAAGAATAAACTGTTCACTATAAGTACTGCTCTTTTAAGATAATAAAGAGCCATTGCATGATATACGGCATTCATCAAAAAGAAGCCAATTTCAACTCCTCCTGAGCCATAAAGCAATAATTTTACAATTTGTGGCACAATGGCTATACAACCTAATATTACTAGCATTAATTCTTTTTTTTTCATTATTTTTGTTTTTAACTGTTTAATAATATTTTTTCTCCAAGCTGTATTACTACACTAATACATATGATCAAAAAAATATATGAATTAGTGTTTGCAAATACTCAAAATCAAATACTAAGAATTTTACTATATAGTTTTCCTAATATATGTAGATCATAATTTAATGTTATAAATATTTTGCAATTGCCTGTCTTCAATATTTCAGAACTCTAGCTCCTCTGCTAACTGTAGTGACTGATATTCACTGATCTTCTGCAATTTCTCTTTGTGTCTTTCCTTCTTGTAATGATTTTAGTAGTCCCAATCTTTCACCTAGTTCAACAATTTCTGATGGTGTAAAAAGATCTTCTATACATCCTTCCATGTCTTGTTTTTTGATGCGCCAAAGCGTATCTGTTAAAAGTTTAAGTGATTCAGGAAAAAGCATATTACGTATTAGTACATTAAAACATATATATAACTATTAATATTATAGAATCAAGTAATATTTCATAATTAAAATTTGACAGATTTTATATTTTATATATAATGTATACATATGTTTTTACAATTTCACCAAATTTACATGAGCTATAGTTGAAAATTCTTTCGTGTGTTAGTTTCATTTTGTTTGCTGTTTACCTCTTTTTCATCAAATCTTTTTATATCAATTGAGTTTGCTAGTGCACAGTTGGGTTGAGGATGAGGTGGATCAAGCTCATGAACATGAGATATTCAATTTGCAAATGATGATTCATACTCCAGTGTTTGATCATTTTATCAATGAGTAGTCACGTTGAATGATAACTTATGGTCTGGTTCATCATATAGTCTTTTTTCCTCCCCTAGCACCTGAGAAGTTTGGATGGAACCAAATTGAGAGTTTAGTTTCATAGCTCCTGAATGATTTTCATGACAACTATCTTTTGACTACGAATTATGCCAAGCACCCATTGCTCAAAATGTACAACTTGCAATAGATAAATCATATGATACATATAGTGAACATCTATGACAACTATATTATACTATAAATTATTCACACACTTGATGAACCCTTTCTAATCCTGTTCTAGTTGATTCAGTTCCTGATTGATTATGCCTTAGTTCATATTCATTTGAACAAGAAGAATTTATTGAATTTTCACTAGATTCTAGAACTTCCTGGATAACAGACATTCCATCAAATTATTGTGACATAACTGATATAAAGTATAACTTACCAGCTTCCTATGCTAATAATACAAACTGATCATGATCTTGGAGTCTATGATTTACAAGAGAAGACGTTGTATCTGACTTATCCTACTGTAATACAGTGCTTTTTTCTGCTGATAATGCTCAATATGTACAAGATGAAGCTTGTTCTGACATGTTAAGTTGAATAGATATATCTACTTTGTGAATTGATAAATCTCTTATTGAATCAGATACTGATGACAATGAAATTACGTACAAGATTTCTCTTTCTCATCTAGAATGAGTACCAATGAACCCTGTTTTAGTTGATACCGTTCCAGAATGATTGTGTTTTTGAAGTATGTATTGAGAATATAGCGAATATTTGAGTTTCTCAAACGACAATAGAGCCTCTTGGAAAGATATTAGTATGTGATATGATTGATGTAATGTTACTGACATAAGGTATGTCTTCCCTGAAGAATATGCAAATTCATCGTCTTGATCTTTAGAAATTGAATTGATGTATTATTTTGAAGATAGAGATCTATGAACTTATTGTAATACTGCCGTATATTCTGCAGATAACGCACAATACGTAGAAGATGAGGTATGTTTTCAGCCTGATTTTGAGGAGCCAGTTCTATTTCTACAAAAGACATGATTTGTAGATTGAAATATAGCAACATTCGATGTTACCTATTCTATTACATGATGAATTGCTGAATATCCTGTTATCACTGATGCGGTACCACCTAATACATGCTTTAACTGACTTCTTACTTGATCAAATATTGATTATGATAATTTCTATTATTCTTTAGATGATCGTGAAACTTGGATTCAGTGACCGTTTATTCCAACAACTACTAATGACACCAATGATTTAAGCAATATACTTGCTAATCTTTTTTGAGAGTATACTCCTCCTGTATGGGCTACGACGTATTGCGATATAACTGATATAAAATATGTAGTTAATGATACTGCTGGTAAAGTTACATTTGAGTATTTTGTTACTTGAGATGACGATATTTGTAACCTAGCTGTCTTAAGTGCAGATAATGCTCAGTACGTAGAAGCAGAGTCTTGTATTTTTATGACTCCAGAGGAAAATATTGCCAATTTGATATTTGAAAAAAATGTAATTAATGATTGATGATGATTACTTTGATCGGATGATTTTATTCTAGAAATTTGAACTTCAAAACAGCTAGACAGTATATTTGCAACAAGTGAGCATTGATCAATGATTCAGCTTACATGATGAGTTGAGTATTATATGTTTGAACCACATGTATCTGTGACTGAGGATTGACAATATATGTATGAATCTACAGTATGTAAGAACTGAAGTTGAGACATTGTGTTTTGAAGAGATGTATCTATTGATACTCCAGAATATTATACATGAACACCACCACGCAGTTTTGCTTGAAGTTTTACGCCATTAGCATGAGAGACTTATACATGTACATTGACCAATAATGATGTTGCAGTCACTGTTCCACCAGTGTGTGATATTGAATTAAGTATAGATATTAAAAGTGAAGTATGTCTTTTGGAAGATGTTACTGTACATTACTATCTTTCATGAAGTAATACCCTTGAAACAATTAATCGAAATTGATTAAAGACATCATGACAAATTGATCTTGCAGATTCACATTGATCATATTTAGTCACTACAGCATACCTTACATCTGTCTGAACTAATAATATGAAATTTGTTGCTACTGATGATTTATGATGCACCTCAGTTATTAAGAAGAAAATTGAAGTAAAAGAATGTAATGACAACATTATTGAACAACCAAGAAGAAAATGATGAAGTTGATGAGGTACTAGAAATCGTGCTGCTACAAGTTCTGTTAATCAAAACACTATTCCTTTGGTTCAGCCTGCTATTCAACAAATACAAGAAGTTATCACTATTGTGCCAACCACAAACACTGTTGTTCATTCAAATTTGGTAGAAAATCAACCTATAAACATACTTGATAAAGTAAATGATAGTATGCAAAATGATCTATCTATATCACTTAATAAAAGCTGAATATTGGATATTGTTCTTCCGGAATTTCTTCCTCAAACATGAGCTGAAATCTGAAATATTGCTTATGCACAATCAAGCGGTGGTTGATGAGCTTGATGATGAGATTGATGATCCTCTTGATTAATGCTTGATGATTGTCCAAATTGAGATTATACTACTAGCTTTTACGATTGAGAATGCTGACAGGCTTGAGTTCAATGTCA
Source organism: Candidatus Absconditabacterales bacterium (assembly GCA_937923605.1). Classification (GTDB taxonomy): domain Bacteria; phylum Patescibacteriota; class Gracilibacteria; order Absconditabacterales; family Absconditicoccaceae; genus JAHDCT01. The sequence continues at coordinate 41,577 of CALDTY010000014.1, read as the reverse complement.
AACTGCAACTGTGACTATTGATTTCTCTCAGCCTCTAGAATGTCCAAATGGTACAGAAGTTAACAGAATTGAATTACTTGATTCAACACATGTGATTTCTTCACTTGATGCTGAATTAGTAACATTCGATGTTCTATGAGGAGATACACCTATTACATTTGATTCCATTATAATCTGATGATCGAATTTTGATTCTACTCACATTGATATGGTGAAATTATATCGTTGAACCTTCCCAAATTGAACATTAGTTTCGCAATCAAGTATTAATACTATCGATAAGGCCCATCTAACATTTACTCCAATACTAGTTCAAGCAAACTCAATTCAACAAATGTATGTGACTATTGATTTATCAAATGAAGCTTCAACCATTTGAGACACACTTTCTGCTGAACTTGAGTATGTTGGTATTATGAATACTGATTGAGAGCCATGTTCTGCATCATATTATCCTGGCATTATAAATGATATTTCAATAACTGATGTGTGATATATGACTATTACTGAAAACAATTCTAGTATTCAAGAATCATGTGTACTATGATGAGAAGCTTCAGACTTTGTTGCTTCATTTGATTTAGATGCTTTTAATGAAGATATTTCTGTGGAAGATATGACACTGACTGTATTGTGATCTGGGGCTAATCTGTTTGCGGATGCAGTTAGATCAGTTACAATTTACTGATGAGACATGGCAACAGTCCTTTATTGACCAATCACAGTGACAAGCAATGTCATAAACTTAAACAATAATTTTATAGTTCCTCATATATGATGAGACACTATATATGTAAAAATTGAGGCAGAACCGATATGATTTATACCGAATGAAAGTATTACATGAATTCAGTCGTGACCTTTTAGCTTTGAATTGTCTATAAATGATAATGATGCCATTTGATTGAGTTCTTGAATTGATATGAATTCACAAACATCTACACTGATTTCAGGAATTTCACCAGACTTTTGTGTCGAACCAGTTGCTATAAATTATATGTCATTCGTTTCAACATCTGTTAATTGAATTGATTCAAAAGCAGCTGAAATTTGATGACTTACAACTGATACAAATGTTGCAATCCTAAGGATTAATGCGGATGACTGGATGAATACTACCATGTCATGATGAGCTTTAGAGGCAAAAATTCATTCTCTAGTATTTAATGAAGTTTTATGAACCGGGACATCAGTGTGATCATATAAAATATATAAATCTTGATGAATAGAAAATTGATGATATGTCTGAGTATCATCATGATGATTAGTTACCTTTGATGTATCAAGTTCTCCGGATGATTTTATTTTCGAGGCAACAGAAATTTTAGATTTAGTGATTGTTGCAATATGAGTTACAGAAACCCCATGACAATCCGATTTTGTTTGACTACAGATTGATTCATTATCTGCTTGAGCAATCACTTATTGAGCTAGTGATGTAACAATTCCATGATATAGTATAATTACAGATCCATTGTTGAGCTATGATCTACTACTTAACGCTCCAGTTACTGATTGAGAGTAATATAAATTGTAAAAGCGTTTTATATGGTTAATAATTCTTCTTTTTTGACCAAGATTTACGACGCTCATTTATCTTAATTAGATTCTCTTTAGCATTTTGAATATGCTCAGTGTATTTATTTCTATATTCACGCATTTTTTTTGTACTCAATATTCTGACACATCTAAATTTACTATTTTCAATGATTGATTTATACAAAGGCTTTAAATTATCTGGAAGTTCTTTCCATCATTCTATTGTTTCTGCAATATTAATTTTAGGAATAAGACCCATTATAATGTATTAAATCAAATTATTATCTGCTAGCCAATGTTCTGCTTCCAGTGCTGCCATACATCATGTTCAAGCTGAGGTAATTGCTTGTCTGTATTTCTTGTCTTGAACATCACCAGCAGCAAATACTCATGGAATATTAGTGCTCGTAGACATATGTCATTGTGTGATTATGTATCATGCATCATCTATTTCAATTTGTCATCATAAGAATATAGTGTTTGGTTTATGTCATATTGCATAGAATAATCATCAAGCATCAATATCAAAAGATTCATTTGTTTTGTTATTAAATATTTTCATTCACGTCATTACTTTTCAATCTCCAAGTATCTCCGTTCCTTCGTGATTAAATAATATTTCTATCTTTTTATTATTTAGAACTCTTTCTTGCATAACCTTACTTGCCCTCATTTCATCCTTTCTAACTAACATTGTTACTTTACTAGCAAATTTAGTTAGATAACCTGCCTCCTCTGCTGCACTATCTCACCCTCAAATAACTACTAAGTGTTTTTCACGAAAGATTGGTAATCATCAGTCACAAACTGCACATGCAGAAACTCCATTTTGCCAGTATAAATCTTCTCATGGAAGACCAAGACGTTTCGCTGTTGCTCATGTTGCTATAACTAACGTTCTAGTAAGTATTTGATCGTCTCAAATCATTACTTTATGTGGATTCAATTCTGGATTCTCAGATAGTTCTACTGAATCCACTGTTTTGGAAATTATAGTTGTTCAGTTATGTACTGATTGCTCCCTCATTTTCATCATTAGTTCAGGTCATTGAATATGAAGAAATCCAGGAAAGTTCTCTACTTCTGTTGTTGTAGTTAATTGTCATCAAGCAGCAACTCAAGCTGCCATCCATCATTCATACATCAAAGGCTCAAGCAATGCTCTTCATGCATATATTGCAGCTGTGTGTCATGCAGGTCATGATCATATAATTATGATATTCTTTATGTCTTTAGCCATTCTTTTGTATAAATAAAATGTAGTTATAGTGACTACTTTTCTAATTTTATATATCTTTTATTAACTTCATTCCAATCAACTATATTTCGCCATGCTTCTACATAGTCTGCTCTACGATTCTGATAATGGAGATAATAGGCATGTTCCCAAACATCTAGTCATAGCAAAGGTACTAGTCAATTTTTCAAAGGGGTTTCTTGAAAACTACATCTTTTTATTACTAATTTATTCTCAGCATCTTTGCAAAGATATACCCATCAACTTCAAAATAGAGAGAGAGCTTTTCATGAAAATTGCTTTTGAAATTCTTCAAAAGATCAAAATTCTATAAGTATAGCTTCCTTAATATCTCATTCGATAGTATATCATCATGGTGTTATACTTTGCCAGAAGAGTAAATGATTATAGTATCATCATCAGTTATTTAAAATAGACTGTTTTGTCTTTTCAGGTAGATCATCTGGGTTACGTAATATCTCTTCTATTGTTTTGTTTTCTTGATCAGTTCATTCAATTGCTGCATTCAATTTTTTTGTGTATCAAGCATGATGTTTTGTATGATGAATCTCCATTGTAAGAGCATCAATAAATGGTTCAAAAGCATCATATGAAAATGATAGATCTGGTAAAGTATACATTATTATTAAGAGAATAAATGATTAAAATGTATTGATCTCAATTCATCTTGCAACCATTGCTCTATAATTCATTGTATGAAATAATATAATTTTAAAAAAAGAACCCTTTCACATTTGTGAAAGGGTTCAGTTGCTGTCTTTAAATTAAAGTTATTACAATTTTAGAAGAGGCTTCGTTACACCTTTATTAAATTGTATCATATACATTCCAGGATTTAAATCTGAAATATTTAGAGATGAATTCGTAATTGCTCTTTTGCTAATCATGATTCCATCCTTATCGTAGATTTTTACTGTAGTATCTGAATAGCCCTCTATAATTACATATGAAGTTGCTGGATTGGGATATAGTACTATACTACTCTCAACCTTTTCATTTACTACGGTGTACTCTTTTGCATTAATATCTACTATTGAATGTATTTGTATATTTGTAGCATTCACTGGTAACTTAAACTCGTTTGTTGCTTCAAAGGTATAAAGAAAAGATGTATATCCATTTTTTGTAATAGAATTTACTGTATTTGTCGGAATTTTGGATGGGTCCCCTTTGTATGTACCTTCTATTGCAACAATTTTTTGATCAAAAAGTAAAGATATATCACTATCTACGTATGATAGCGAGTATGTTGCTACACTATTTGATACATGTTCTACTGAATTATTCACATCCCCTATTTTTATTCCTACAAAATTTACATGTTGTGAATCTTGCTGAGTAAAATTATACTTTTGAATGTATCTGTTGCCCTCTATAGCATATACTTTCCAACTATCGTTTTCTGGAAGTTCAGAATAAATTCCAAGTATTAACTTTCTTAATTCTATTAGATCAAGTCCACTAATATTTCCATCATTATTTATATCAGCTGCAATAAGCTGATGTCCTGTAAGCTCTTCTATACCAAGTATATGTCTTTGAATCATTATAAGATCCAAGGTAGAGACACCATTTAAGTAATCATCATCTTTTGTTGCTGATAGACAGAAATCATTCTGATCTAGAGTCATTGAGTAATGTCCGTCATTGCATACGTGTTGACTATTATCAGTCTCGATGAGAACATCTTTAATATGATACTCTAGATCTGGATCCATAATGCTTCCATAGACCATTCTTGATCCTACACCAGGACCACAAATATTTTGACTATCAGTAATAGTAACAAATGTAGTACAATAGCTTTGATTACCACATTCGTCAGTTACCCATACTTCTAAAGGATTACTACCAATGTCATCACATGTGAAACTCAGATGAATGTCATTTGGATCTAAACTAAATGAAAATAGTAGATCCATTTGATCTGTGCAATTATCAGAACTTCCTGCATCAAAATCTGAAGGCCATATCTCTACTTCTCCACTAGACCCTACCGAAAGACTTAATCCATTGTAGCAATATACTACTGGTGCTTTACAATCTTTGACAACAAAGCTAAAGATTCTTTCGGTCCTATTACCGCACTTATCAGTGACTGCAAATTGAACGTCATTCCTTCCAAAGTGATATAAACCACTAATGTTAGTACCATCTACCTCTGTGCCATTTTTAATGTGGCTAATAGATACATTGTCACAATTATCAGTTACATATATGTGGTCAGTTAGATCAAGATCTAATTGTATTGTACCACAGTCTTGATAAGAGCAAATTGTATCTAAAGGTAGAAAGGCAATTTCCGGATAAACCTTGTCAACTATTTTAAGAAGTTGTTTGTGCTCCAATCTTGTTCCACTACAACATTCAAAAACTGTCCAAGTTCTAATGATTTTTTTACATGCTCCATCTTGCCCAAAATTGAAAATATCATCATCATAACTTATTTTGTAATCTAAACATGATGATTGGCTTTTTATTATCGGATAACCATATTCATTTTCAAGTAAATTTGGTGCTAGTAAATGTAATTCATCATCACAGAACTCAAATTCAACATCCCAGGGAAAATCTATATCTCCGGGTTGAAATGCAGTTTCGTGCTCTATGTGAACCTCTTGCACACAACTCAATGGTTCTAAAACGCCATCAAGAATCGTATACTGAACTTCTAATAAACCACTTCCACAACTATTCAAATTCTTTGTGTTGAATGTTCTTTCTATTCCTAAGTGACAAATATTGCCTAACGGTTCCCCTAAATCAATTGTTGTATAGTCTACACCACAATTGATAGTTCTACCTATTGGACATATTAATTCTGGTTTATACTGTATTTCAATAGATGTCATACAAGTAGTAATGTTACCTGATTTATCTGTCACCTCTAAAGCAACCATAACTTCTGTATTTGCTTCTTCGCAGCAAAATGTTAGATATTCAGTCGCAATAGTTTTATTGTTACATACATCCAGCATTTTTCTTGCTTTAAAACTTACAGTACCACAGTTATCATGACTTCCATCATCGAATGTAATAGCTGGCACTTCTACAAAATCATTTCCCAATGAAACTGCAGAAGCATCACAAATACCTACAGGAGAGATATTGTCTGCAACGAAAATTGTTGTGACACATGAACTTTCGTTACCACATTGATCTCTTGATGTTAGTTCGATAATATGTTCTCCACAGCCAAGTTGAATACTATCACCTTCATCATAATGATGATAATGAAAATAAGCACTTAGCTTTGTATCTGTACAATTGTCATAATGTGTAGCATCTATCTTCCAAGTTGCTAAACAATCTTCGTTTGCTACTAGTGTGATAACGTTCTTACATTCAATTGTTGGAGGAGAATCATCAATTACTAGAATCCAATAGACAGGGTAAGTAATTTGATGTAAACATTCATCAAATATTTCATAAATGACTCCATGTTTTATTCCTCCATTCATACATACTGTAGGTTCAAGAAATGATGTATTTCCAGTCCACCAACTATTAGGACATGTGTTTCCACATTCTCCTCTAGTTGTAAAGTTATCAAATTTTGCCCATGTTTGAGTATATGGAAGCGTTCTATCTTCTACACCATAAGGAACAATTTTCACAGTCCAATTCGTTGAGGCTAAACTAGCGGAGAAACCAACAACATAATGCTGCCATCCGCTATTATTAACATCAATGTAAACTAAATCTTGCATAAATCCTAAATTGTCATAAAGAATTAATCCAAGACTATCAGGTGAAAGATGTGATCCTGGGCCAAAAAAATCAAATTCGAAATCTGTTACTTTGCCATTTTCTCCAAGCCCTATATCAACAAGAATTGATTTAGTGGAATTGAGTGAAAAACCGCTTGTGTCTGGAAGAATAGTCAATACATAATCGTCCGCTTCGTTGGTGAGACTGCTAGGAGTACAATAGTTGTTTAGTCCAAGACTATAAACTCTTGATATCATAGCGCACCCAGTTACATGTTGATTGTATCCTGAAATTAGAGATCCTTGAGGGCAACTATTAAAATCAAAGTATGCGCTCCAGTTACTTTTTTCAAGCAATTCAGTTGCAATATTTTCAGAGACATAATTATTAATCTCAAAATCATTACAGTTCACTATTACATTTGGGTTAGCAAATGTAAATTGTAGGTTAATAAACAAAAAGAAAAAACAAATTATGTTTTTCATTACTTAATTTTTGATGAATTAATATGTACCATTTTTGGAATGAGTTTTGGTCATATTATCATCGCATTTTAAAGACAGCAACGTTTCTTATATATAATATTAATAATAAGTCAATAGAATTATTAAGAACTCACACTTTAATTTTACGTGTACACATATATACTAAATTTATGAAGTATAAATTAAATATAATTCGTAAAGCAGTGAAACATTTACGTATTAAGGTTGTAGATGAGAATACTGTTCTGGCAACTGCTCCTGAACATATGTCTCAAGATAAAATTCTTGCATTTGTAAAAAGTAAACAATCATGGATACAAAAACATCTTGTGAACTTTAAAGATGCATCAAAGTTACTTGTTTTGCCAGAGTGAACAATTTTATTGCATTGAGATGCATATTCACCTATGTTACGTAAATGACAGTGAACTAAATATACTATTGACCACAATCGTAAATATATACGGCGAGGTCATGATCTACATAATGTCACTCAGCAAACTCATCGATATAAAGTATATGCAAAATCATTTCTCCCACTTCGTCTTGAACAACTTTCAAAAAAACATTGAATTACATACTCCAAATGTTTTGTTAGAGATCAGAAGACTAAATGGTGAAGCTGTTCTTCTAAGTGAAATATTTGATTAAATTGGAGATTAATCAAACTCCCATTTCGGGTAATGGATTATGTGATTTGTCATGAATTAGCTCATCGTAAACATATGAATCACTCTGAAAGTTTCTGGAACTATTGTGAATCTATATGTAAAGATACTGGTAAAGCAAAAGTATGGCTCAAAAAATACTGAAGAAATCTTAAATAAAATATTGACATTCAGTTTTATATACTTATACAATATATAAAAATGAAAACAAAATATTCATCAAAGCAAATCATATTTCTCTTGATTCTATTTTTACTTTCAGGGTTAACGACTTTGCTACTAATCACTAAGTAAAAACAAAACAAATATTATGGAACTAATTGATAAAAAAAAATTTGAATCCCAACTTACTGGACGGACTATGTCTGGAAAAGTATTTAGAATTAGCAAAGATGAGTTAAAAGCTAGTTATAAACCAGTCAGTCTAGGTGATAAAAGAGATGACCACGTTCTGTATTTCAAAGAGTCAAGTGATGTTAGTTATTTGCTAGTGGATACTCAAGTAGCTTTTAATTACGCTACAGCACAACACGTAGAAGGCACTTCATTATGGTACACAAAGGAAAATGAAGTTTCAGATTATCATTTAATGACAATTGGAGCTATTGCCGTAATGTTATTTTTTGCTTTTATTTACTGGTTAAAGTATTCGTTCTAAATATTATAAAAGGGACTTACATTTGTGGGTTCCTTTTTTTGTTGTTTCTTCCTTAGAGTAATATATACTTGTAGTATGAATTATGTGCAATATACATTAATGAACCAAAATATATTTCTAGTTGATATGACTCGTGAAGTATCAAGACCTTTTTCTGAATTGATGACTAAGTGAATTTTGAAACTATCAAAACAATGAAAAAAAATTCTCATTATAAATAATAAGAAATGATGGTCTACATGATTAATGTGTTATAGTTGTTGAGATGTTCCTAATTGTACTCAATGTGATATTCCAATAGCTTGGCACAAAGATGATTCCGCTCAGATATTTTGAATTTGTCATATTTGTAAGACTCATTATCCAAAACAAGATATCTGTACTAACTGTAGCTCACAACAGATAAAGTTATTTTGAGTCTGAAATCAGCAGATTATTGATCTTGTAGAGGAACTAACTGATTCTAAGCCATTATTGATAGATGCCACTTTAGCTAATAGTAATAAAAAAATATCACGTCTATCATCTTTGAGTGAACAGAATATTATAGTTTGAACGTCATTGCTTGAAACATGAATCACTTGATTTCAACCTGATTTAGTATGCATCGTATCAGCTGATGCCTGATTACACTCACCTCATTATGGTTCTAAATTCAACAATTTTCTCTTTCTGCATTGATGTATCCAGGCTCACTCATGAGCTGATTTTATTTTACAATCGTACAATTCCCAAGAACAAAGCATAATATCAGCTTGTAAAGGGGATATTAAAACTATGAAAAATAATGAATTGGAAAGAAGAAAATTACACCAGTATCCTCCTTTTGTCCAGATGTGTGTGCTTATGTATAAACATGAAGTTGAATCTTCTGTGTATACAACTGTTCATAAATTGTATCAAGAATTGCTGTATCTACGTGAACAGTATGAAATGCCTGATTTAGAAATTTATTCAACCCCCCCTACAATCTATAAAATGTACTGAAAGTATAGATATCATATTATTCTCAAATGAGATTGACTAAGAAATTTCATGGAAATTGCTTACTCAAAACTGAAAGTTAATTCTAGATGATTTAAGATTGACCGAGAGCCAATAAGTCTCTAAAGAATTTGACATTGCTTTATATATCTATATACACTTATTACAACAAATCTTATATATGGAGAATCCAGAATTACATCTTGGTAATACTAAAAGAATTTTAGAAGCGGACTTTGTGTTCTTATATGCTAGAATGCCACTCAAAGATTCATTTGATCTATATGTGTTTAGAAATAATGAGTATCAAAAATCATTAACGCTAACAATGAAAGATCTTATGAACTCAAGAAGACTGGTTAATGGTAATCCTAATCAATGGGATACATCATTATTCATGAAATTGAGTGCAATACTGCATAATGAAGACTTCTATCTTATTGAGGATAGTCGTGAACTAAGAATTAAAGCTAGAGGAGAATATCTTAGAGCTAAAAGATCAAATCAAAAAATTCTAAAAGTTGGAAAATTTAAAAAATTACTCTTTTATAGAGCAATTATTAAACCACTTTGGACACCACCTTGGATTCTCAAAAAAAGAAAACTACAAAGAGAAAGCGAATGTATTTAACAACTCAGAGAGTTGCTTAGACGCGCTCTCTCCACTTAATTATGAGCATTTGCTTGGGGGGCACTATTGTCATACAGTTTACTGCAGACATAGCCCCTTTTTTTTATTGAAAAAAGTATTTACAAGGATACACTGATTACTCTTTACGTTATTATAATCATGTCGAAGTTAATAATACATGGGTGAAAATCTTTAAGATGAACTACAACTCCAGTACCAAATAAGAATAGTATCATAAAGTTGATACCTGCTGCAGTACTTACTGATAAGGACGTTATCTTACATAATGTTCCATCCACAAGTGATGTTAAATACATGCTAGAAATTTTTGAGCAACTATGATGATCTGCTACTTGGACTAATGAACATTCATTATTGCTCAATGCATCTTGAATTTCAAGTACTGTTATAGACCCAGAGTTGAGCAAGAAGATGAAAGCATCAGTTATGTATTCTTGACCATTGCTTTCTCGCTTTGGAAAAGTTAGTATGCCACTCCCACAATGATGTAAATTATGAACCCGCCCTATGGATGCATTCATAGAGAATATGACTCGTATGTGATGCGATTATACAAACGAGAGCGGAGCATATGAGATATCTTGTCCATCTTGATTAAAGTGAACTACAATTACACAATGGTTTCCTTCTGTTACTGCAACTGAAAATTTAATTCTCATGGCTGTTAAAGCAAATTGAGAGACAATTATACAGAATGCAGCTTGTGAACCACATGTTCAGGATTTATGTAATATGCTAGCAAGTATGTGAGCTAATATTAAGTGAATATGATCTAATAGACTTATTATTGAAGGAGTTAGAGAATTATCATGAGTTGAGCATTCAGTAATATCTGATCATTTAGATGTCGCAGGCATTATTACAGCTACAGTAATGACTAAGTGAGAAGTTATAATCAATAATGCAGTTGTTCCACATATGGATTTGACTCTACAAGCTATGAAAAAATTATGAGTTGATATTAATGTAGATCATGATCTAGATAGAATTACAATTTGATCTCAATCAAATTTACAAATTTCTAAGACAATTAAGGGAGATATACTTGAGTTAAGTGCTTGAGCTCGACCATTATTACCTATGGATCTCATGCCTGTACTCCTTGTACTAGCATTACATTGTGAATGAAGTGCTATGATAACCAATAGCTATTACAGTTCTCAGTTCTTCTTTGTACAAGAACTTGCAAAAATGAAAGCTAGAACAGTTATGGCTGATCCTCATAGAATAATTACTTTTGGACCTACAGATCGAAAGCCGGCAGACATGTTGTGTTGAGATATTATTCAATCAAGTTATGGAATGTTAATGGCATGCATAGCTGCACCTGGAACTAGTACTTTAAACGCAATTACTCCTTTATTTCGTCGTTTTCCAAATTTTGTTGATGAATTTAATAAATTGTGAGCAGAAATGGAATTACTAGAGTAGCATGCCGTGATATTTCTTTATCTATCTATATTTAGATGAAAAAAGTATGAATAATAACTTGATGAGATAATTCAGAAAGAGATATATCTTTCTTGTCTGCTCATGCAATAGAAGATACTCTAAAATCTTGATGATATGAAGTTACTATGTTTGATATACCAAATGAACTAGATGCTTTGTATCAAACTCTTGAGGATACTACAATTGATTTCTACTTTGTTATGATTCACTGAGTATGATGAGAAGATGGCCAAATCGTTAGTTTGCTGGATATGTACTGAGTTACTTATCAATGTACATCACGTGATGTTCTAAGTTTAACTATGAATAAACGACGGACAAAATGTGTCTGGAGATCCTATGGATTGCCAGTTGCTAATGACCTATATTTTCAGATTTGAGACTACTCTATCGATGAACTAGATATGCAGATAAGTGATACAATATGATACCCTTGTGTATGGAAGGAACTGGATCAATGAAGTAGTAAGTGAATTTTTATTATATCAGACAAGTCAGATCTAATAAAAACAAGAAATTCCTATGATTCAATGTCAAAAGTTATTCTTTTGGAAGAATTTTTACAATGAAAGGAATTTACAACATGAATTTTGGAATTGCAAGATTGATCATTAGAAGTGCTCCCCAGTATACTGATAGAAGTAGAATGATGAGAAGAATTAAATTTTGAAAATAAATACAATTGAAAAATGAACAAGATCTGTCCTGCCCCATTTGATGATTCTACAAGGAAAGTAGTTGAAGAAATTAGTTTAAAGGCATTTTTATGAGTATGATGCACAAAACTGTGACGCATAGATTGAATTTTGACTTCAAAGTGACCAATTCTACTTGAAATTAATACTATTCCTTGATTCACCTCAACTAGTTTATTCCCAAAAGCAGCAAAAGTTGCATGATACAATTTTCAACAATTATTAGAAATCTTAATGAAGAATATAGTTATGAAAGATGCATGAATTCTTGAAAGAACAAGCTCTTTTTCTAGAAAAAAATTATAAATTTATTTTTATATAACTTTACTACGTAATGTTGCCTTTTTTAAGGAAAATAGTAGGTCAATCGTTTGTCTCATTGAATAAAGTCATAATTCATCATGATCGTCTCTTATCAAATTTAGATATACTAAAGGAAGTATCATGAGGAAGTGATATATTTCCAGTTTTGAAATCAAATGCATATGGTCATTGAATTGAGCAGGTAGCGATTGCATTAAGAAATACTGATGTGCCTTATATTTGTGTCGATAGTATCCCTGAGTATCAAATTATAAAGAAGAAGGCGAAGAAGCCTTCACTTTTAATTTGAGAGACTCTTCCAGAAAACTATAAATTTCTTGATCCAAAGTGGGTCACAGTGTGTATATACAATATTGCAACTTTAGCTTCACTTATCAAAACAAGAAAGTCTTGGAAAATTCATCTTTTTTTGAATACATGAATGAATCGTGAATGAATTCAGATGCATGAACTTTGATGATTTCTTGATCTACTAAAAGATTCAAATATTCAACTTGAATGAGTGATGTCTCATTTTGCAAACGCTGATGAAGTTGATAGTAGTTTTTGTTATAATCAAATTGAAAAATTTAAGGAAATGAATTGATTAATTGAACAATACTGATTCTCTACGAAATACAGACATATTTCTAATTCTGCTTGAATCGCAAAGATACATGATCCTTACTTTAACGCCTGAAGATCTTGAATTTGATTTTATTGATACTCTCCTCTATCTTTGAATGATGAATTCTTTGATAAGTATACTAATCTTAAGCCTTCACTTACTGTGGAATCTACAATTGTTTCACTGCAAAGAATCAAGAAATGAGATATTGTTAGCTATTGATGAAAATTTACAGCCGATAAAGATATGACTGTAGCAACTATCCCTTTTTGATACACAGAATGATTAGATAGAAAATTAATTAATATGTGGAAAGTGTCCTATAAAGACGACTATCTTCCAATTCTGGGCACTATTTGTATGAATTTATCTATTATAGATACAAAGTGACATGACGTGAAGATTTGAGATACAGTAGAGGTGATTTCCCCTGATATAGGTAAAGATAATTCTATTTCCGGATTTGCAACTTGAATTTCTTCTATTCCATACGAGGTGCTGGTAAATATTGATCCAAAAGCTAAAAGAGAGTTGCTATAATTTTCTACATCAAATTATCTCTATGTTTAAGTGTCCAGTAATTTAAGTAACTTCATAATAATTCATATACTTGCATATCCCTTAGATCTAAATATCTAAGTAGTCAATTAAAAATCATCAAATCATATACAGCTGATCAACTGTTTATCAAAGGATATATATGCTCTTTATTTTCAATAAGTTTATTGACAAAGAGTTCTTCTCAATACTGTTTCCTCAATTGTATTAGAGCTTGTGGTAAGTGTAGTCAACTTACACCTCATTGTGACATATCGTTTATATATCAGTGAGGATCATGTTTCATCTCTCCCCTAATGTTTCCTAATTGTATAATCCTATCTTGATCTAATCAAATTTCATCTTCATGAACATCATTTGGATCAATAAATAATCGGTCTAAGTATTCACTAGTAATCTTGTATTGTATATCACTTAGCTTTAAAAGCATCATGTAATAATCTCTTGTTAATTTATAATTAGGCGTATTGAGTTTAAAATTTTGTAGTTCACAAATTTTTCATAATCCAGAATTTATTGCTCATAATAAACCCGTTGAGATACTTAACTTTCTATCCCTAATATGTTCTTGTACTCAGCGTCGATATGAGAGAAATTCATCATTGAATGTGTTTCTATGAACTGGATTTGTCATTTGTAAAATACTCAAAGTATGATCTTTGCGTTGGTGATTTTGATATTCGCTAAGTAATTGTTCAATTTCATCTCACTCTTTCTTCTCCATTTCCTAGTGAAACATAAAGCATTTTAATTATATTCAATTCATTTACTTATGTCAAAACACTATGAATTTTGAAGTCGTTAAGATCGCTTGAATCGATACTATCTTTGCTGAGTTGCCAGACTCAAATAGCACAACAATTCAAATACTTGTAAAGGCTTGAAGTATCTATGAACAAAGGTGAACCAATGGTTTATCTCACTTTCTAGAGCATATGTTTTTTAAATGAGGGAAGAAGTATACTACTCCAAAACAAGTTGCCGATGAAGTAGATAGCTTTGGTTGAGAATTTAACGCGTTTACCTGAAGTGAGTATGCCTGATATTATGTTAAATGTGCTCCTGATTACATAACTAGGGCTTTAGATGTTTTGTGAGACATGATGGTGTTTCCACAATTTCCAAAAGAAGAAATGGAAAGAGAAAAAGGCGTTGTTATTCAAGAAATTGCTATGTATGAAGATAACCCTCAGCGTCAAGTACGAACCAAGCAAAATGAACGATACCATGGAGATAATAGTTTTGGTTGGCCAATTTTAGGTCCAAAACAGAATGTTCAGTCATTTACTCAAGAAGATTTATTCTCTCACAAGCAAAATTTGTATACAAAAGATAATTTGATTATTATTGTAGCATGATCGTTGCCAAATAAAGAATCTTTGATACAGCAAATATGAGATCTATTTATTGAATTACCAGATCATAAAGCAAGTGAAACACCAAAAATTCCTAATTTCAAGCCTAATACAAATGAATCATTCTATGAAAAATGAACACAGCAAAATCATCTTATAATTGCAGCTTCTTGATTTTCAAATAATGACGACAATAGATTTGCTGCAAAAATACTGTGAAAAATTCTAGGTTGATGAATGTCTTCTAGGTTATTTCAACGTATAAGAGAAAAAAAATGATTATGCTACTATATTGGTTCTACTCATAGTGCAGATCAGCAAGCTTGAAATTTCCTTATATATGCTTGAATGGATAAAGAACAACGACAGCTATGAAAAAGTGCTATATATGAAGAAATAGATACTATAGCTTGATGAGATATTTCTGAAGATGAATTTAAAAAAGCTTTATGAAGTATAAGATGATCTACTCAGATGTGAATTGAAACATCAGATCAGCTTGCTGATTTTGTATGATACCAGTATCTATTTAAAAACAAAATTAGAACGATGAAAGAAATTTTGGAAGATTACGAGAACGTGACACTTGAGCAGGTGAATTCTCTATGATCTAAACTATCAAGCTCTAATTTATGGACTTATTGGCTTCAATAGAATATTTATTTAATCAAAAAGAGCTGTAGATAACTACAGCTCTTTCTTGTTAGTTAAAAATTCTCTAATAATTAAACATATATAAATGTCTAATTTTTCTATCAGCATCAGCTCTAGAGATTGGTTCACTATAAACTTCAACTTCTCCAACTTGTTGCAGCTGAAGCATATTGTTGTGAGTAGTATCACTTACTAGAATATCATCTGTAGTTACAACTCCCAAGGACTTGGATTTTAGATGTAAGGCAATGATACCTGAATGTAGCTTGATTTCTGAAGCATTGATAGGTGCATTTAACATAAGAATTAATTTTGATGGTTTTATTTATATAACTTTCTTACTGTACAGATTGTTCTATCTATATCCACTAGTTTAGGTAAAAAAGAAAGGGACCCACTGATTGAAAGTGAATCCCTTGATTTCGTTAATTTAAGATTGGTTTATAGATCTCTACTAACCAGCTAGCTCTTCAACTAGTCTGCTAATTTGGTCTAGTCTATCTGTGTCAAGGCTGTAGTATATGAACTTACCTTGCCTTTCAGTTAAAACAACTCCTGCTCTTCTTAAGATAGCAAGGTGTTGTGAAGCGACTGACTGCTCCAATCTTAGTTTAATGTAAATGTCAGTTACAGTCATAGTTTGGTTATTCTCAAGTAAATCAATAATGCGTTGCCGCAATTTATGATTCACTGCTCTTAACACTAAGACCGCCTTTCTTAGATCTGCATAATCTAATTGGATCTTACCATCACCTTTCTTCAAGGTAACAGTTTCATTTTTTTTGTTTCTCATTGAGAAAGTTTTTTGGAAGTGTGACATAAACATGTCTCCTGCCCGATTAGTTAATAATTTGTTTTACTGGTAACCCAGTTGAAGGTCTCTCACTCCCTCAGGCCCATGCACAGAATAGATGTGTGTTTATAAGGCTTATAGATGTATACTTGCTAGTAATGTTCTATTCACAATGTATAGCTAACATATACACCATTGGATTTATATTCTTCAATAATATAGCATTGTTGCAAGGCATGTCAAGTATATTTTTGATGAAATGTAAATAATAATCAACGTCTCTTGCTTGTGTTTATTTATATAATATCTACTATATATTTAATTATTTACCTATATTT
The DNA here is from genome assembly GCA_937923605.1 of Candidatus Absconditabacterales bacterium. Classification (GTDB taxonomy): domain Bacteria; phylum Patescibacteriota; class Gracilibacteria; order Absconditabacterales; family Absconditicoccaceae; genus JAHDCT01. Next base: position 24,846 of record CALDTY010000014.1, on the reverse strand, counting down.
TACCCCATGGCTAGAACTAATAAACGCTGAATTGCATCAAAAAAAGCTCAAATTCAAAAGCAAGCTGCTCGTACTAAAGGTTTACAGAGGTTTTCATATCCAAAAAGAAAACTAAGCCTTGAAGATGCAAAAGAAGCTTGAGTTGTATGAGTTCAAACTAACCCAAATTGACATGATTTTAATTGGTTCTTAAAAGGTCGCAAAATATGTCGAGAGACAAGACTTAGAGTTGATCCAGATGGGTGGAGATATATACGTACACCTAGTTGATGATCAGAATTTGTTGAGGTACCTGTGTCAGGATGGTTGAGAAAAAGATTAGCTAAGAATTTAAGATAGATATAGAACAATTGAAAAAGACTAGTGTATAACACACTAGTCTTTTTATAAATAAATTTAGTAAATTAGGGACAAATTAGAATTTCAAACGTTGAAATCTAATTTGAACCCTAACACTCAATCTCAATGAAAAATTCAATTCACTAAACCTGGACGACGATCATCCTGCAAGCTATTAAAAGAACCATTGATTGAGACTGTAAAGAATCTTAACTTTTTTGATTGAGTATTGTTAGGATTAATTTGCTTAAGTAATGTAGCTAATGTAGCATTGTATGCAATCTAAATATCATACTTCTTCTTGACATCATAAAAAAAGTCCCGCCTGAAAATCAAACGGGACGATTCTCGTTAATCTAAGAGAATCTTGTCTAGTTATTGATATTCTTTTTTGTTGTAAAGTCAAATTGTGTTATTAGGTCACTTCATACTACAAATATCACTTTTAAATCAACAAAAAAAGGAACGACAATTATGTCGTCCCTTTTAAATATTAAATGTATAAACCTTAGAACGCGAACGCGACCTGTAAATATGGGTTAAAGGTATTGAATGAGGATAATCCTCTAAATTCAGTGCCTAAAAGCACCAATATCTCAGTAAAGCTAAATGGTCTAAATACCTTTCTAACTTCTGCAAACAGTAGTGGAGAAAATTCAACTGAAGGATCAATAAATGCATCCTTGCTACCAAGTAATATTGGAACATCAAATTTTACACCAACTGAAGGATATAAGTCATACTTACATGCTTGTAATCCACTCAACCTTACTCCAGGTGAAGGAACTACTGTAAGTGCTCTTGCAAATTCAATAGGTCCACAATTAGCACAATTTTCAGAATCTTTAGATCTCCATTGAGTTGATTTGAATGCATGTAAATCACCACCAAATTCAAGAGCGAAGCAATCCCAAAGCTGTATTTCGAGTCCCCAGTAGGAGATTCCAAAAACATGCTTAATATTACTTATACCAACATCACTTTCTAATTCCTGTTCTACAATTTCAAGAGGAATACTGTTTCCATCTGAATCTAAGAAGGTGTTATCAGGCAGTATCCTAAACATTCTTTTGAGTTTATATGAAACCCAAACATCTCCAATACTTTTGAACTTTTGAAAGCAAGTATCACATGCAGAATCTGTCTGCTTGATATATTTTACTTTCTTACAAGTTAATGGATGGTAGACTGTAGTGTCACGTTTAATCCACATAGAATCACTTTTATTAGGAAGTGGAATTCTTAATGAATCACTCTTAAAGTTGCTTACAATTGAATCATATGGCATGTACTTTGTGCCTGTTATGACCCTTACCATACATTCTCCTTGATCTTCTACATCTGTAGTAAACTCAAGATATGACTCTGTAATAGTAGAGTCACATATTATTTCTTCCTCAAATTCATCTGGACAGAATACATCATTAAATCTAATGTATATCTCTTCAGAACATCTTTCAGGACAACTTGACTTGTTGGCAATATTGCAGTACTTCACAAAGTATCCATTTTCTGATGAGTCTCTCACGATTGGAGTTGCAACTTCATCGTAGATACATGTATTAGAGTCAACTCTCTTTCTTATTGGATCATTAATCACTCTTTTGACTGGATCATTAATCACTCTTTTGACTGGATCATTCACAACACTTCCTCTTCTAGGGAAATATTTCCTCTGGCTGGAATCTTCATTATTTATACACCATGGAAATTTGTTAAAGTCGCCAAATTGTCTTCTCAATTCTGCACTTACCCCACTTACGTCAATGAGTGGAGTTCTAGTGGAGATGAATAACCATTTTGGTATCCTTCTTCCATCTTCATCTAGAATATAACCATTATCATCCCTCAATGCTGTATGTTTACCTGCATCTCCTGGTGTAAATTTACCCAAAAATGGTCTATCTGTAAACCAAATTTGGAATCCCATATCAAGATATTTTCTTGATAAGATTCCATCTTCAAGAAAGTCTTTTCTCACTGCTTGCAGCAGTGGATGCTTCTTTCCTATCCAGTTTGGTGTCTGTCCAACTAGATGCCCTTGAATAACTATAATTTCTCCTTTAACTATAGCATCTGCATAGTCAGTAGGTCTAAATTTAAAGTCATCATAGATCATTCCTGAGATGTTATCAATAGTCATATGGCCATTGCGAACTCCTTCTGGGTAAATTTTATATTCACTTGATTGTCCAAAGAGCAACAGTGGTATAAAATTTATAATAAGTATTAGTATTATGTGTTTCATTTTATTTATTTTTAAAAGGCCCATGAAAACTCATGGGCCTTTTGTTAATTAATTTACCAGAATACGAGTAACTCTCCAAGAGTTATCAATCGCATCCTTTACAACTACAGTATATATCCCCATAGATTCACTAAAAGGAATACAAACGTCAATATTTCCATTCATATCAGTTCTTTCAGTTGTACTTAGGACTAGATTATTACTATCATTATATACTGAAATAGTAATCATTTTATCCTTATCAAGTTTATTTGCTTGGTGATAAATTCTAATACAATCATTGTTGTAATCATACCAGACTCTACAGCCATCGCTACAGTTAATTTCTGCAAAGATTATCTCTTCACATCCATCATCTGTGAAAGCTCTGATCTCATAACTCCCAGATACACCTTTTATAGTGTTTCCGTTTACTGTATAACCAGAAGGTCCATTGACTACTTCAAAGTCAAAGTCTAAATTAGCATCTAAAGTGATACTTCCTTTAGTCCCAGCATTACATATTTCATCAACAACTTGTGATGTAACAGTCAACTGGTCAGCAATAAATGCTGTCTCTGAATAAGTGCAATCTCCTTTTCTAACTTCAATGATATATTCTCCAGAAGAGAATTCACCAAAGAAGTTTCCACTGGCTACAAAGTCTCCATTGATATATATTAATGCATCTATATCAGCATCAACCTCTATAGTTCCTTCAGAGCTACATGATATAACATCAAATATCACTTCTGGATTTTCTAGAGTTTGTATTTCAATAGTTACCTCTATAGAGTTACTACAATCGCCATCAGTATACTCAATTGTGTATGTGTCATTTGTAGTTACCGCTACTTGGTCTCCTTGTCCGACAATATCTCCAGCTGTATTATACACAACAGTTTGAATACCACTCAACTGATCAATGTTAATATATGATATATTGCAATCATCTATAACACCATACGTTGGAGTTGGAGTTGTATTAGCATCTTCAACTTTAACAATTGCACTTGATGTGCAACCGTTTACATCAGATACAGTTACATTATACCAACCACCTTCTGTTAAGGTTTGCGATAAGTTTGATGAGGAAAAGTCTTCCCAATTAGCAGTATAAGGAGCTTGACCTCCATTAGCTACCAATTCAACATATCCATCCTCATTACATGAAGGATTAATCACATTATCATCATCAATCGTGATCGTATTCCATACTTCATCAACTGAAAGTGAACCAATGTGTTGGCAGCCACGTGCATCTTCTACTATATACGTATAGATAGAATCAGTCAAACCACTTACACTAAATTGGTTATTCAAGTTTATATCTGACCATTCTATTGTATATGGAGCTTCACCTCCAATTACTTCTAGATTAGCTGAACCACCTGAACCACAATAGTTTGCTGTAACAGCACTATCGTCTACTTCTTCGATGCCTTCAAACTCTGGTATATTAATTTCAGTAACTTGCTGACAGCCAGTAGCGTCAGTAATAGTCACCCTATAATCCCCAGCTGGTGCATCTAATCGAGCTGTTGTAGTATTGTTGTATCCCCATAAGTAAGTATATGGAGCTACACCACCTATTCCATAAGCTTCAGCTGCACCTCCCTGTTCGCAAAAATCAGCGATGAGCAGTGTTGTTCCTGGAGTTAGATTGCTATTATCACATGGATTACAACCAGCGTCAGAATTGTATACATATGCAGTATTTGAAACTGCTGTACAACCTTCATCATCAGTAACCGTTACATTAAATGACGTTCCATTTGGCATCTGACCAACTATTCCACTTAAATTAGGATCTGTTGAGCCATTACTCCATAGATACTCATAAGGTTGTGTTCCACCAGTAACTGTTAGACTAACTCCTCCATTAGGATCTCCACATGTAGAGTTAATTGCCGTCGCAGATGGAATGATATCGCTATCACATGGGCAATTACTATTATCATTGTAGATAGCAGTATTTGCCACAGTTACACATCCTTCTGCATCAGTTACAGTTACATTATATGCACTTCCACTTGGATGTACAGTTTGTCCAGTAATGCTTTGCGTTATGTCACCACTACTCCATTTATAAGTAAACGGTGCAGTTCCTCCTGTAATACTCGTAACAGATGCTCCACCATTTGCTTGACCACAAGTACTTGATGTGCTTGTAGCAGTTGCTGCAAAACCTATACAAGGATTTGAGGTAGAACATGTTATTATAACTGAAGTAACTCGTTCACATGTACAATCTATATCACTTACTGTGACACTATATGTTCCAGGGTTTAAGCCTAAAGCACTTTCAGTTGTACTTTGTGAAACATGACCATTTGACCATCTGAATTCATATAATCTACCTGTTGGTGGATCGATTTGAACTCTTCCAGTTCCTACAGAACCACATTCTACATGGTCACCAGTAGGAGTAACTTCGAATCCAAAATTTTCAACTATAAAGTTTACAACCTTAGAACAATTTGAGTTTGAATTATCTGTTACGGTAACTGAATGTGTGCCATCATTGTATATATCAGCAACACTTGTGTTACTTGTAACTCCAGAACTTGTACTCCAACTATAACTATAGTTTCCTGTAGGACTAATATTTACTCGAGATGAGTAGCAATTAGAGTTTAAGGTAACCTGAGCATTTGGTGTAAAGTTACATGGTTGAACTACTGGAGTTCCTACACAAATACAGTTACTATCATACATATCATTTGTGGTATTTGAATTTCCGTCATTACACGAACTTCCAGGACCATAAAGGATAGTAGAATCATTGTCATTACAATCATTACTTGTGAGTATCCCATCACAATCATGATCGTTATTAGGCATAGATGAGTTATTATCATTACAATCATAACAATCATATACACCATCACCATCTCTATCGAGTCCTAAGTTTGGATCGTTGTCATTACAATCTACATCAGCACAAATACCATCTCCATCAGCGTCTCCACCGTTGGAAGTACATGGACCACAGGGTATGTAATAAAGTTCATCATCACATCCCCAGCTATATTCCCATACTCCAATCAGACTACCTGAGCTGTTTGTGTAGGTATAACTAGGTTCCTTTTGTTCAATCCATTCAGTTTTGTACTGGCCTAAACTAGTATCCCAATAAATTCTACATACTCTGATTCCGCATGTTACCGTTTCAGTTAAGTACTTTCCACCGTATCCGTTATCAAAATCCGCAGCAAATATTTCGCTTAGATTCTCACCTACAACTGCATAGTATGTGGTTCCACACATATCAATATGATATCTACATCTACCATCAGGTAGAAAGTTTTTATCAAATACTTGACCTGTACCATTACCAGTTGGGCATGGTATACTATTTAATGCATCTCTAAGGTGGTTTAAACCTAAAGGATTACCATTTGTTACTCCAATTACATCAACATAAGTTGTGTTATTTTGATCAAAGTCAAAACCACATACTTCTGTATTACATGCATTTGGATTTAAATTATAGTAACCGTAATCATAAGCCACTTTGCCTGCATAATCCATTCTATAATACTGTTTCCATGTGTTTCCACATACAAAAACAGGATCACCGATTTTAGTCGGAGTGAAGGTGATCCAACCTTGCGTGCAATCAAGAATGATGCAAGCATGGTGAAGTGCTTCAGAATGACAATTTACGGTCATACATTGTTGTCCAGCATTAAGCTTTCTTAATACAGGTTCTCCAATTCGAGGTAAATCTACTCTAGCTCTGTAGTTCATTCCAAGAGATTCAACTAGTGTTGATCCTCCTTGATCTACATACGGAACGTTCTTAGAAACTATTGATCCATTACCAAACTCAACATTACCATCTAGTGATGTTAATTGCACTGGTCCATTAGGTCCATGGTAAGTAATTTGAGCAGGGTTTGTGTTAAATCCAGCCTGAGCTGTATTACACATGCCTTGATCAGTTTCACCAAGAATGGTAAAGTACTGTAAGATATTATTTAGATTTGCTATCTTAATATCTATTCTAACCGATGTGTTCGGATAAAGAGGATAAAAACAGATAGGTCTATCTACCATATCATTATGATCTAAGTTCATCTCATATTGAGACTCTAAACCATGATAATCAGCATAACTGTTTCCAGTATATGCAACTTGGTTAAACTCATTTCCACCTGTTTCCCAGATTTTAAAATCTAAGAAATCATAACCGTTATCTATAAGTACATTCTGGCTAGCGTTTACGGGAAATGTTGTTTTGTGAGGCCAAATTCTACATTGGTATTCTCTTTCACCAGGCTCTGTGCCTATGATTAAGATTTCTCCGTAGAATGAGGTGTTCATCTGACTGATTCCGTTTACAACGTAATCAACAGACATGCTTGGTACTTGTTGTGTATATGCGTTTTCACCACAATCTACACATGTTGCTTCAGCGTTGTTTATTGCGCCAAAGCTCATTACGAAAAGGAAAGACAAAAGTCCAACCACATTAGTGTTAAATTTCTTCACTTTAATTTCTTTTTGAAGATTAGATAATAGTCGACAGACAGGTTAATAAAATTGCTCAGCGAGCTGCTGCTTGTCACCTGTCCGTCTAAAACTTTGGCTACAAGCAAACAATATCTTAGATCACTAGAAAAATACTACGTTTAGTATTCTTGCTAGATCATATTCACAGACGTAACAAATAAAAATAAAAAACCTACCTAAACGATAGTATCCCTATCAGGTATGTCTATTTTTATTTTCCCTTTTAAAGGCCTTATTTGCTTCCTTTCTATCTAAAGAAAACATCGTTTTATTTATATATTAATTTACATACTTTGTATAACTATTTTATGAAAAAAAGCAAGTCAAAATGTTGACATATACAATAATTGTGATTAACTTTTCTAAGTCATTATGCATTCCTTTTGCTCTTATAATACACTAAGAAAAAAAGCTTCTTAGCTTGGTTTCTGACTGTATTTCACTATTGTATATTTTTTGTATTGTTCCTCATATTATGCATAGAACCCATACCTGTTGAGAATTACGTAAAGAACATATTGGATTACAAGTATCCCTAAGCTGATGGGTTGATGATATAAGAGATATGTGATGAATGGCTTTTATTACTCTTAGAGATAGATACTGAGTAACTCAGGTTCAAGTATCTCCTGAAGAATCCGCACCACTCAAACCAGAATGGTGTATAAAGATTACTGGTGAAGTTGTATGAAGACCAGGGTGACAAGAGAATATAGATATGAAAACCTGAGAAATCGAACTAAATGCTCAGAAATTAGTAGTATTAAACAAGTGTAAGGAACTGCCATTCCCAATTAGAGATGATCACTGATCTAGTGAAGAACATCGTTTTAAGCATAGGTTTTTAGATCTTAGAAGAAAACCTGTATTGGATAACATAGAATTTAGAGCTAAAATGAATCATTTCACAAGAAATCGATTTACAAAGAGTTGATTTTTAGAAGTACAAACTCCAATTTTTACTGTAAGTAGTCCAGAATGAGCGAGAGATTATCTTATCCCAAGTAGAGTAAATCCAGGTAAATTCTATGCTCTTCCTCAAGCTCCTCAGCAATATAAGCAACTGCTTATGGTCTGATGAGTAGATAAGTATTTTCAAATTGCTCCATGTTTTCGTGATGAAGATCCTCGTGCAGATAGACATAGTTGTGAGTTTTATCAAGTGGATGCAGAAATGAGTTTCGTAGAACAAGAGGATGTGTTCATCATAGCTGAAGCGTTCTGTGCAGATCTAGTTGCAACTATGATTCCAGAGAAAAAGATATCAATTGCTTATGAGCGTATAACTTATCATGATGCAATGGAAAGATTCGGTTCTGATAAGCCAGATCTGCGCTTTGGAATGGAGCTTCAAGATGTCACGAGAACACTCAATGACTGATCTATTAATTTCATGGCTGACAAGTCTTGTATCAAATGCATAAAATTAGATGCTGTACATACTTCAGATGTTAGTAGAAAAGTTGTAGAATGATTCGAGAAAATATGCAAGGAAGCATGAGCATGATGATTGCCATGGATTAAGCGAGGTGATGAATTAGCTGGATCTATCTGAAAGTTAGTATGAGAAGGTCAGAAGACTGCGCTACAAGAAATCACAAATACAAAAGATGGTGACATCCTCTTTTTTGCAATTTGATCTCATGCTGAAGTATCAAAAGTACTCAATAAACTGAGATTGCATCTAAGAGATGTGTTTACACTAGCAAACAAGAATGAGCTAGCCTTTTGTTGGATAACTGATTTTCCATTTTATGAAGAGAATGAGACATCAGGAGACCGAGACTTTGGGCACAATCCATTTTCACATGTTGTCTGATGAGTTGAATCTCTAAAAACAAAAGATTTTGCGGATATTCAAACTAACCAATATGATATGGTTCTAAATTGATTTGAAATCATGTCAGGATCTATACGTAATCATGACCCTGAAGTCATGGTAGCAGCCTTTGAGAAGCTAGGAATGTCAGAAACTGACGTAAAAGAGCGTTTTTGAGCTATGTATGAAGCATTTCAATACGGTGCTCCTCCACATTGAGGATTTGCTTTTTGATTTGATCGTATGATGATGATATTCAAAGATGAGCCAAATATACGTGAATGTTACGCATTTCCAAAAAGTTGAAAAGCTGAAGACACCATGATGTGAGCTCCTGCTACATTATTGGATGAAAAGGTGTTAGAAGAATTGGGTATAGAAGTTTTGAATAAAGAATAATCTACCTTTAACCTACATGTTTTATTGACTCTCACTAAAAAATAAATATACACCTATTGCATCACTAATGGTTTATTTCATTTGTCGCATGCTAACAATGCACCTCATTCCAATTAACCTATCTCCTTGGCCTTGAGCCAAAACTGATAGCTGGCATATGAAGCCTTCTTGGCGTTGTTGCGAATCGAAATTTACCATGATGTTTATGACTCAACTCGAGTCATTTTTTTATTGTTCAACAAACTATTATGGAAAATCTTCAACTTAAAAGATGATCTGAAGTTTTTTACTTAAGTTTACAAAGAATTCTTCTGAATACTGAATTTGCTTGATTGACTACAGAGCAAATCACAGATGAAATGAGGTATGTTGAGATAGCCTATCTTCTTGCTAAAATTAAACATAAACCTGATATTAGAAAAGACGGAAGAAGGTACTTTGAGCATATTAAATCAGTGATCGAAATTGTCATAAAAGAACTACCCAATCCTACTGTTAGGAAAGCAATACTCGCTGCTTTACATGATTTATATGAGGATTGACGTATAACATTAGCTACTATACGTGATATATTTTCGGATGAGATCGCTGAACAAGTTCAACTCCTTTCTAAAAGACATTTTACTTACTATCTTGATGAACAGGAAAACGATATACTTACATGAAAGTCAGAGAAACAGATACATGATTACCTAAAGCAGCATAAATCAAGAATTAAAAAATTAATCAATGATTCATATTATGAAGATCTATTTAGATCCAAGGATGATGATGTAATTTCTGTTAAGATAGCTGATAGAATTCATAATCTTAGAGATAAGCCTTGAGCTGGCGATCTTCAATCAATCTCAAACTATATACAAGAGACTGAGAACTATATTATTACATGATTAAAGAAATTCTGAGATACTTATAACATATGAGTTACAAAACTCGAGGCACAGATAGCAAATTTGAAGTTATATGTGCATACTGCAGTACAGAAATCAAAAGTTATATTTGTCATAAATAATACCGATATAAAAAAAGACGACCCACTAACATAGGCCGTCCAATGAAATTATAAAAACTTATTTAGATTAGTAGCTGTATTACTATACTAACTATTATCTGTTTATCAATTACTATTTGACATATACTCTTCCAGTATCTGATAGACTCATTTATCTAGAAATCACTTCGCAAGAACGATTTTTCAACTAGTTAATCGACGTCTGATGTCAGTTCCATGAATTAGAACACAAGTCTCTATTTCAGGATCATATATCGTATGAGATGCACTAAAAATATCTTGCACTCGTGTATTTCATGACATAATAACATCAAAGTCTGATACTTTATCTATGATATATTCATATCGATCCTTATCGCTTTCCATATCTGGAATGATTTCAAAACTGTATAAATGACGTTCTATTCAAGCTGTTCATAAGGTAAGTTCAATCATTTCTTTTCTTTGATTAATACTCCGGGGATTTCTATCATTATCAATCTCAGGAGTTCCAATTCATATTATAATATGACTTGATCCCCTTTTTATAGCCTGCATAAATGCATCTAGATGGCCTAGATGAAAGGGCTGAAAACGACCTATATATAAGTATTTCATTAAATGATTGTAGTAATCTTATATATATATTCTATACATTATTGTTAAATATACGCTTTGTCCTTGCTGGAGAATAATCAATATTAGCAATACTCTCATAAGAGTTTGGGACATGAGATTTTGTATATACATTATGGAACAACTGTATGTGTCAGGAACGAGATCATCATGCACAACTTAACAGATAGTATTCCCACATTCTTTTGAATCTCTCATCAAAAAGAAGTCAGTCTTTTAAGGAAATGTTTTTGATTGTATCTCGGTTTTTGATAAAATTATGATACCAAGCCATAAGCGTTGGATCATAATGTGAACCAATATTCTGAAAATCCTGCAATAAGAATTTTCACTCAGCTGCTTTTGATAATTGTGTTTCTGAAGGAATAACTCAATTTGGGAATATATACTTATCAATAAATCAATCAGTCTTATTTAATGATATATTAGATCCTATATTATGTAGTACAAATACTCAATCATCTTTCATTACATGTTCAACTTGAGACATATACTGTCAATAGTTCTTTGGCCCTACATGCTCTGCCATTCATACAGACACAACTTTATCAAATGTTCATTTCTGATACTCTTTAGATAGATCACGATAGTCTAGTTTTATAATATTTACTGGAAGATCTTTGCACAATGTTCTTGCGTAAGCAATCTGAGCATCAGTGATAGTGATTCAAGTAACTTTACATCAATAGGTTTCTGCTAGGAATTTTGCAAGTCATCACCATCAACATCAGATATCAAGAATATCAATATTGCTATTATCTTTTTCTATATCCAATCAAAGCTTTGTCCCAATAAGCATCATCTTATTTATCTGAGCTTGATCAAGATCTTCAGTATCTTTAAAATACCCGCATGTGTACTGATTATAAGGATCAAGAAATCATTCATATAGTTCTACGGGCAATTCATAGTGACCGTCAATAACTTTTCTTGATCATTTTCTATTCTGAGGATTCTTTATTTTTGCCAATGCTACAGAAAGTCAAAAGGAAATTTTCTGTCTAAGACTACTATTTCTAAGATCTTCTTCCAAGTTAGCGGTAAGCAGACGAGAGATCATCTCATCAGTTTGCTCACAATCTCGTTGCTTATCTATATATCACTCTCATAGTCATAGATTTCCATGTGCCAATACTCTAGAGTACAGCTTGTCATCATGTATTTGAATGTCATAGGGCTTGCTACCATTGACTTCGATTTCAGCCTTATCTAATAGTCCCCTAATAGTTCTTTCTGCTGACATTAGCGTTAGTTATTAAATAATAAAATACATTATTGATAATAATTGTTCGAATTATGTCAAGAATATTTGTGATTAATGTAAAAAAAATGAGTCTACGGTTTCCCACCGTAGACTCTGCTGATCATAATTGGACAGAACGTCCAAGTGAAGAATGACTACATTTAGTCAAGAAAATAATATGATTATTACATACGTTAATCAAGAGAATATAACATGTAGAGAAATACGTTAATTTTTATGTCATAAATTAAGTTTACAATACAGATTTATCATGCATGCTAAGAGATTGAGAATCAACTATAGTATCAAGTTGAATTTGGTTTTTCTGTTTATATCATTATTCTAGTGATATTATCGTGAAATTTTTATTGAATATAGAACTAAATGAGTGATATAATTTCTTATCCTATTGAAACTATTCGTCATAGTTTTGCGCATATTCTTGCTCAAACTATTCAAAGAACAGTAGATCATCTAGTTCAATTATGAACATGACCAGATATAGAGTATTGATTTTACTATGATATGCTGTTTTCTGAATGAATTGAGTTCTGAGAGTGAGATCTTAAAGAACTTACAAAACAAATGAGAATGATTTCTAAGGAACCTCAGACATTTATAAAATACAATTGTTCACTTTCTCATTGATATGAAATTAATAGCATTACAAATCAAAAATTTAAAGATGAGCTATTAGATAAGTTCAAATCACAATGAGAAACAGAGATTTCATATTATTTAAATATAGTTCCAATTGCTGTTCTTGATAACATGAGAAATGCAAACGACTGATATATTAATATGTACCGTGAAGTGACAAAGTTTTTTGTCTGAAATTGAACAATCCAAGATTCTCATGCTGTAGTCTTTCTTGATTTGTGCGCTTGATCACATATACAAGAAACTACAAAGCAGGATTTAAATTGAAATGCAATGAAACTTTCGAAGATGGCTTGAGCGTATTGGCAAGCAAATGATTCTAATCCAATGATGACTAGAATATATTGACTAGCTTTTGAAGATAAGCAATCACTTCAAGATCATGAGACTATGATGGAAGAAGCTAAGAAAAGAGATCATAGAATCCTATGAGAACAGATGAAGCTATTCACCATTTCTTCACTTGTATGAGCCTGAATGCCATTATTGCAACCTAATTGAATGGTATTAAGAGAGGAAATCATAAGATATTTGCGAGAACTGCATAAAGCAAAATGATACCAACAGGTATGGACTCCTCACCTAGCAAAAGAAGACTTGTATATTACTTCTGGACATGCAGAAAAATTCTGAGACGAATTGTTTCGTGTAAAAGGAAAAGATGAACATGATAATTTTTTTATGAAACCCATGAACTGCCCTCATCATATGCAAATATATGCTGACAATCAATTTTCGTATAGAGATTTGCCAGTGAGGTATTTTGAACCAGGAACTGTGTATAGAGATGAAAAAAAATGACAGCTTAGTTGACTAACTCGTGTTAGAAGTATCACTCAGGATGATGGACATTTATTTTGTCGTGTATCTCAACTAAAACAAGAAGTTTCTAGTATTGTGCAAATTATAAAGGAATTTTACACTACAGTGTGAATGGTGGATGATTATCGAGTTTCACTTTCTGTAAGATGAGACGACTGAAAATTATATCTGTGAAGTGATGAAGTATGGGATGCCGCAGAGACTGCTCTTCATGAAGCTGCAGAATCAGAACAGCTGCCATATAAACGTATTGAGTGAGAAGCAGCTTTCTACTGACCAAAACTTGATTTCATGTTTAAAGATGCAATAGGACGTGAGCGACAATTAGCAACTATTCAAGCAGATTTTAATCTACCAGAGAGGTTTGACTTAAGTTATATTAATGAGCAAGGGGACAAAGAGCGTCCAGTAGTTATTCATAGAGCTATATCTTGATCTATAGAAAGATTTATGTGAGTTATGATTGAACACTTTGCATGAGCTTTCCCGGTTTGGCTAGCCCCAACTCAAGTAATTATCCTTCCGGTTGCTGAAGCTTTCTTTGATTATGCTGATTCCCTTCAAGCAAAATTCTTAGAGAATGGACTAAGATCAAGAATCGATAACTGATGAGATTCCTTGAATAAAATGGTGCGTAATGCGGAAAAATCTAAAGTACCCTATATTCTTATTGTGTGAGAACAAGAAATTAAAGATAAGAGTGTTAGTGTTAGAGAATTCAGAAGCAAAAAACAGTATACAATATCAACAGATGAGTTCGTTGACAAAATTTCAGATGAATATACTAATAGAATTCTTTAGTGATAAGATTAAAAAAAACCTCACAAATGTGAGGTTTTTTTGGAATGAATATATAGTTATTACTCAACTTCTGGCAACATATCTTCTTTACCTGCAATCTCAGCACATCTAGCATAAAATACAGCTCTAAATTTTCTACTTCCAAAATCTGACATTTCTTCAGCTACTTGATTTACAATATTCATAGCTTCTTCAGAGTCTTCGATTCCTAATTTTCACATTACAAAGTTATCTCTTACAGTTTCTAATTCACTCATATCGCTAGCAGCTACAGTTTCTGCATCAGCATTGAAAAGTGCTGGTCCACATGCTTTTGCTGCTCTAGCTAACAGTCCTCATCCAATGTTCATACCTAGTTCTGCACATTTTGCAGTGTACTGATCTACTTTTTCTTGAATAGTTGCCATTTTATAAATGAAGAATAAAAGAATACATATTTTATCAATAATGTAATAATTATCAATAGCAATTAGTATCTCTATTGAATTTCTTGAAATACATAGCAATAACACTATTGTTCTATTAATTATTTATTATTAATTAATTATTATGCCATTCTTCCAGAATTTAAAAAATGCACCAACTAAGAAAAAAGTAAGAACTACAATAATTGTTCTCATTATTCTAGCATTATTGGTTGCTTACTTTTTTTGAGACTTTAGCAAGAAGACTAAGAATATTCTATTATGAAGTTGAATAGCTGCAGTTGCTGTTTTATGAGTAGATTTGGTCACTTATGAGGTAGATCTTAAAACGCTTTGGAAAACTTGATCTATAGATGAATCTAGAAAAACCTATAGTAAATGAGTAGCTTTGTTATGAGATTGTTCTTCAAAAAATGATTTAAATTGTGATAACTTTGAAACACAAGATGAGGCCCAGAACATGTATGAAAGATGTCTAAATAAGATATTAGATTATAATAAAGATGTAACTGACGCTGTGAATCTTGATGTTTATGGATTAGATTGAGATAAGGACTGAACAGTATGTGAGCATCTTCCAGCTGGATAATAATTCGACTAATATGTATCTGACCGACGATCCTTCCAAGAATGAAAGTTACTATCTTTGATGATTGATACTAATTCGGCACTACTGGAATTCATTAATCTATCTAGCTTAACTAAATATATAGGCTTTCTTACTGTGCCTTGTAAAGCGAAAATAGCTAGGAATAGTTCATTCTTAGTTATTTTTTTTATCTTATCATTCTTAAGACTCTCTTTAAAGTCAATCAGAATATCAATACATCCACTCACTATTTGTTTATCAAAAGAGTAATCCATATTTTTATATCAAATGAATTGACATCTTATAACATATATTTATTATAAATCAAGAAAAGAATTATAAATCAAAAAAAAATATATGATAATACAGGATGCACTGTACGCTGAATTGCAACACTACTTAGAGAATGAATCATCTAAAATTGATGATTATAAGCATTTGTTACCTACCTTCTTCAAAGGAAATTTTAAGAGATTTAAGAAACTATTTGCTTTTATGGATCTCTTAAAAAAACTATGTAAAAGTGAGGAATTTTTGTTAGCTCTATCAAAACATCTTATTCATGAAATATCTCCTGATTGCGCTCTAAATGTGATACATACTATATTAGAGCATAATGCAGAATACAAAATAATTTCTGATACGTATGTTGAGTCGATAGATGTAGGAAAGCTGATGAATTCAATGGAGCCTGGAACAATTATGGCTTTCAATGGTTTTAAGAATGACTGCCCTGGCTTAGATGAAAAATCTATTTTTGGCACTGATTTGCCTAGGGCCGAATCTTAATATATTATTTACAAAAAAAGGACCTTTTATAGGTCCTTTTTACTTATTTTACAGTGACACTTTTAGCTAGGTTTCCGTCACGGTAGTTATAGTTTGCCGTGGCAGTATTCAGCGAAATCTGTTACGGTAGGTAATGGAGATATTACTCATTCCCTCGGTTTTGTAAAGCCACTCATGTATTGATATATTTGTAAGCAACTGCACACAGCAGTTGTTTTTTTGTTACTTTCGTTTGTTCGGATGTTTTGCAAGCAAATCAGCAACTGTTTACTTACTGGGCAGTTTATTATGAGGGTATTTCCATTGCACCGATTACAAAGCTTGGTCGCATAGGTGCTAGAAGGCACCGATAGAAACACCAACATAACCCTCTGCCCAGAGAAGTTGGTGTTTTTATTTATTTCTTTTTACACCATGCTTATTCCTGCACACGTGCCTACCTTAGAGGCACACGATTACTTCAGAGATGCTCAGCTGGATAAACAGCGAATCGATGAAGCGAAGACCGAAGAAAAACAAAAAGAGATTTGATTCATGGAAGCATGGATCGAAGACCGTATGGATTTCTTCTTCAATAAGTTTCCCCATTTGCTTGGTAACATCGAACTTGGCAAGCTACATGGGATCAGAGAGAATTTAGTGAAGAAACGATGGAATGAGGCAAGGTTTGATCATGGCTTCTGTTAATGTGGAGAACACCCCTGCGACAGACTGCAAGTGTACTCCTGTGATTAGTAGCTTTTATCACTCTCCTCTATCTCATGGCAAGACCACAGAAAAACAATGCTGATTACTTTTCCCATGATGTTGGAATGAGAAATCACAGAAAAATCAAAGCACTTAGAACCAAGTTTGGTATCTCTTGATATGCTATTTGGTGTATGTTACTCGAGCACATCGCTTGATGTGATTTCTTGCAGGCAAAGCGAGATGAACTCGAAGTAGAAATTGTTGCTGGTGATTTTGGAGTTTCTGTGGCAGAAATGAAACAGGTGGTGGATTTCTGTAGTAGATTTGATTTGTTGCAAATTGATGCTGAGATACTCAGATGTCAATGATTAACTGATAGATTACAACCTTTGATGGAAAAAAGAGAGAGGGAACGCACAAGGGTTTCTACGGCAGAAAGTCCCCAAAGTAAAGTAAAAAAAAAGAAAGGAAAGATATCTCAAAAATGAGATATTGATCCTCGCTCATCTTCTTCGTGATCCAAATTTATCCAACCTGAGCTCAAAGACGTTCAGGAATATATGGTTCAGAAGTGATTAAGCGAAAAAATTGCGAAAATTGAATCCGAAAAATTTCACTTTCACTACGAAAGTAATGGTCGGAAGGTTGGTAAAAATAAGATGAAAAAGTGGAAATGAGCTGTGTGATGATGGATTTCAAGGATGTGACAGTATGCATCATCAGCATGACCGAGCAATGCTCTGCATGGTGATGAGATTTATGACACTAACAACCGATCCTCATGAACATAGATATTGATGAGTTCAACAAAGGTCTGATAGACTATTTGAAGCAAGAATTCCCAAAGACAAACAGGAATCTCTTGATTATTTGAAGACCTTGAATTGGCAAGACGTATTTGTGCAAGCATCTCATCGAGCATGACTATTTCATCGATGAACCAACACTAAGGCAGAAAATCTCTAGCAGACATCAATTATTGAGACCTCCTGAAAGCTGGTGAGGTAGAATTGACCTCTACCCTCTTGATGCTCTGAGTAAGTTACCTGTTGTGATCTATGATGATTACTGAGTAGGTAATGTGACAGATGCTTACAGAGAAAAGATGCAGTTTCGGATCAATAAGAGATTGGAAAGGTGATTGAGAACTATTTATACCACTAATCTTGCTACCAAAGATGATTTGATCGCTAGGGAAGCACGTATTGCCAGCAGGATCTTAGAGAATGCTGATATTTATGTATGTGCCTGACGACCTGACAAGAGGGAACAGTCCTCTAAAATTATTTCCTAATGTTATGTTATGCAAGAATCACTTATCGCTATGTGCGAAAGATTAAGAAGCAAACAGCTGAAGCAAGTCTCTAGCTGGAAGAATCAGACCATGGCAAACAAGAAAAGAGCTGAGATAAATCAGAGATATGATCTTTTAGTTGCTAAAATTTGCCATGACTACCCAGCAGGTACTTTTAATGAATCATTGATTTAAGTACCAGAAAGCATTGAAAAATACACACCCAATTATTAGGGACATTAAATTACGCATGCTGATGAGAGAATATGTGTCAATTATTGATAAGACACACCCTTTACTTCAAAAACCTACGAGATATGTCTGATCTACTACAGATAAAGAACTACCTTGAGAGAGATGCAATCAATCAGAAGTTTCAGAAATTACTATGAGACAACGCTCATTGATTTCTAACAACGGTGTTAGGAATAGTGAATAGTAATGATCTTCTCAAGAAAGCTGAGCCACAAACAATCTACTTAGCTTCGCTTGTTTCTGCTAGCTTAAAGTTACCAATCAATCCCAATCTTTGATTTGCTTACATAGTGCCATACAAAAATTGAAAGAGCTGAAAAATAGAAGCACAGTTTCAGATGTGATACAAGTGATTCATTCAACTTGCTCAAAGATCTAGCAAATTCAAAACCATTGAAACGGTGAAAGTCTATGAGAACGATACTGACGAGGAAGTAATGAAAAGACTGGTTGCTATCAGGAAGATCTATCCTGTTGATGCCGAACTTGTTTGATTCGCTTCGTATTTCAAATTACTCAACTGATTTGAGAAAACATTTTATATGAGTGTTGATGAATTGAAGAAGCACTGAGTGAAGTATTCTCAGTCCTACAAGAGATGATACGGACAACGAGTTGATAATTTTGATGCTATGGCTGAGAAGACGGTGACCAAATTGCTTCTTAGTAAGTACGCTCCCCTTTCAGTTGATATGCAGACGGCTGTTACTACTGATCAAGCTGTTATTCGTGATGAGAGCTTTGATGCAGTTGAGGCAGTAGAATATGTGGATAATGAATCTGATGTGATAGAAGCTGAAACATCACTTGATCCTGAGTTGCTAGAATACTGGAAAAAAGAAGTGAAGTCTTGCAAGACTCTTGCTGAATTGAAAAAGTTAAAGAAAGATAATAAACCTACGAATCTTACTATTTTATCATTATTTAAGACCCATGAAAAAACTCTTCAAAATTAGATCTAGTGCTATTTGACGTATCATGTCAGATCCTGTATGAAAATCTCCAGCACAGAAATATGCTGATAAACTTGCTCAGATTGAGACCAAAGAGAAGAAGTACGATGAGACAAAAAATAAGGAAACGAAGACTGCTCTGAAGATGCTAGATGATATTAAGAAATGGAAAGCAGAGCTTGCAGAACTTGAGAAAAACAAAGACAAAGTTGTCCTATCCAAGACCTGTATTGCCTACCTAGATGAGTGGATCAAGGAGAATTATTATGGGAGAAGGAAGCAGTTGCATACGATGCCTATCCAAAAATGAACTGAATGTGAGACAGAGGCAATCTTTGTGCTAAATAAGGCATTGAATATGAATTATACCAAGTCGAGATCCTGAAGAATGGAGAATGAATGGGCTACCTGACATGAGGACATTGATGATACAGAAAGATTTATCACGTTAGATACTAAGGTCTGTGCTTCGATTGATAGCTTTCCTGTGATCAAAGAAGAGTTGGATACGATCTACTGGCGACAAGGTCAGGGATATATGTGGCTCAAGGGAGAGAAGTATAAGAAGCATATTGTGGCAAAAGTGCTTGTTAATACTCCTACATGGCAGATCGAGTCCATGCTTCACAGAATGCACAAGAACTTAGAATATAAATTCAAATGAGATCTGAAGGAAATTGATGAGGCATATCCCGAACTCGCTCAGGAGCACTTCATAAACCACGTGTATGACAAGCAGGTGAAGATTGAAGCAAATGGTTTGACGCTTGAGCTATCTGATGATCTTGTCCTCCCCTACAACAAGAGAGTTCATCTGTTTGAGTTTGATCGTGATGATCAAGCCATAGAGAGAATCAAAGAAAGAGTTGCTGAATGCAGAGTGTATCTCGCTCAGCAATGATACTAGTTTTAGTGCTTAACTTTTACAGATTAATCAATTTTGGAAAGATATTCTTGAGGAGTTGTTGGTATTCGCAGTCAAGTATCTGCTGTGTGTAATTTTAGGGTCACTCCTCCTCTGAGCTTTCCTAGAGATTATCTTCTAATTTTATCATATTACTCGTTGCCACCATGAAGCTATGAAATCATGCTAATCACAGAGCCAACCAAAGACTTGTATTCAAAGATATAGAAGATAATCGAGAAGATGCTAGGTTCAACAGAACGAACGCTTCTTACCTTGTTTTTGGTGAATTTGCTACCTATGCTCTTGGATTGAATGGCAAGGTTATAACTGTTATGCAGAAGAAGTGAGAATATAAACAACAAGAGAAGTACGAAATTGTAAAACTCACAAAAGACACAAAAATAATCCTGAAGGCAATAGTCTTCCCTTTTTATAAAGATAACCAATAACAATATGCCATTACGAGATCAAATGAGATTTCCTGAGACAAAAATAATTCTATCAAGACTATGAGGTTATATGCTCAATAGAGGTGATAGAGACCGAATCAATATAGTAACTGCAATTTGATATCGAATTCAGAAAGCAAAACCTGAACTGTGTAAAACGGAATCACGAGTAGAAGCTATCAGATTCTTGGCAAGAGAATACGATGCTGGACATATCGACCCATATGAAATTCTTATAGATGCTTGATACTTAGATTCAGAATTGAATGTTCTAGATAAGTGATAGAAAAAATAGCCATAGCGTAGTTGTTATGGCTATTTTTAAGTTTTTTATGATACAATGATCCCTGTCTTATTGATCTGAAGCGAGAGTTGTTCTGCTAGTGCTTTCTCTTTTTCATCTAGGTGTTCTCGTGCAAAGCTGAGTGATCACTTCAAGGTAAGGATTGCTTTCTCTACTTCTGTTTTTCCTCTCAGATTTCCAAAGTTTGATTCTACTGCTTTTGCATATTCTCCTGCTTCTTTTTTTGCTTTCGGATCGTTGAAATAGTTCCAAGCAATACTCACGGCATTCTGTGAAACGAGTGCAATCTTCTTTCCTTTTGCTAGTTTACTTACATGTTCAATGTTTAGTCATGGTTTGAGTGCTTTCTCTGGGAGAATGATGTAGCTGTTACGATAGAAGGTTCGGTTTGCAACGAGTTTACCGACATCATCTATATTCAGCACGTAGCTATTATCTTTTCGTGCTTGATAGAATTGATCGATCACGAGTGCTTTATCAGGATAGTCTTTTTTTGCATCCATTCTTGTGTCTGTATCATGGACTGCATGAGGGAGGACTTGATTTGATGCGTGTCCGTAGATTCTCGATCACTCATGGTTCTCCTGATCTATCTTTCCATCAGCATTGATATCTGAGTGGTATGAGTTTTTTCCTATGTAGCTGAAGACGATCATATATCATTTCTTGAGTGCTTCTCGGAAAGTAGGTGATCAGATTGCCTCTACTAGATAGAACATCTTTTGATCTGGGTTTTCTTCGTTCCAGTCCTTGATAGCATTCTTTACACCGTTTAGAGTACTATCTCCTTTACCTATCGTATAGGTTCATCTGCTGTGTTCTTTTTGTGCTTTATCTATCAGATATTCATTAGTGAGTTCTCCTCCTCTTTCAAGGTTATGGTATATTGCTTTGTAGGCACTAACTCTTGTACAGTACATACTTGTGGCTTTGTGTCCTCTTTGGTTAATCGTAGGTGCTGTTTGGGTACTAATCTTTGGTAGCTCTTTTGCCATAGCATCTCCAATAAGTTCTGATGTTCGGTTACGTGGATCGTTAACATCTTCTTCTGCTCATCAGAACATTTTAGTGATCTGAGTAATAGTGTTTCTGTTTCCAATAGTATCTGACATGGTGATATAATGAATAATAAAAAGGTAGTACAAAAATACTGCAATCAACTAGTGATTGGTTTCTAGTTCTGTTATTCTTTGATCAAGGGAATCAATTCTTGAGTTTTGCAACTTGTCCATCTCCTCTACAGAGTTCAATCTCTTATAGATATCATCTAGTCTGTTCATCACATCATTCTCTAGGAACTCCATTGTTTTTACTTGGAGATCATAGGTATTCTTGACCTGCATTTCTTTGAGTCAAAACCGTCTATCAGTGATGCTGGAGACTGGTGTTCAGGTGACAGTCATAATGACAATCACGATCACTATTCCACTAAAGATTGATTGCAGGAGACCCTGTGTGGAGAAGGTCTTGAGGAATGTGATGATGTTTTCTACTGTTCCTCATTCAGGTCTTTGTTCAGTCATGGTTCGCTTGGTGAAGGAGTAAAGATGGTCTTATGGATCGCTTGTGCGATATCTTCTTCAGTCATTCATTCAGTTTCTATATCTAATGCCTCAGCGATCTTCTTGGTCGAGGTCTTGAAGATTCCTCATGGTCTGTGCTTAGGACTCAGGCGTTGGATTGAACTGACCGAGAGATTTCTTTCTTTGATGTACTCAATTGCTGTTTCTTCTCTGGTCAGCACCTTTTCATCTTCAGAAGTAGGTACTGGTTGGATTTCTTCTTTTTCAATAATCGCATCATTGATCTCTCAGACTAGTTCTGCAATTCACACAAAAAGTTCTTCTGCCAGATCCATTGCTTCCTGTTTTTCTTCAAATGTGACTTCCTTTTTCTCTAGGTAGGGAGCGAGTCATTTCTCTGCTTTGTTGGCGATGTCGTGTAGTTTTTTGAGCTGTTCCATGGGTAAATATGAGTTAGTAAAAGACTGATTTTGATTCATATTTTTTGTTTTTAGATGAGTCAGTTGTTTAGCACCTCTCCTCTATTTGTGTTATTCGCTGTGAGTGTTTTTGTGATTCTTCACAAGAGCGAGACGTTCGTTGCGTTGAATCAATTAAGTCTGAGAATTGCATATCCAAGCAAGGTCACTCTTATTGGTCTACCTCCATCTGCTGTTAGTGTTGAGTAGTTATTCACGTTACAGTACTGCACCACATCTGTTGTCTTGCTGATCTGTATTGACGCTCTTGAGACATCACATTGATCTACTCTCCCTGCTACTGTTGCTGTATTATTGATGTAGCCATTCACACCGATACGACAGTAGTTTGCTGTTCGATTAAAATCTGATCTATCGTAGTATTTTCCACGTGAGCTGATCTCTCCATATCTGAAGTTGAATCTCCCCTTACCGTATTTCCTTATCTCACCGTATGAGGAAATTTTTGCGTAATAGGTATACAATGTTCCATCGTACTGCCTGATGAAGCTGACTGATCAGAACTCTCAGTAGTAATCCCTCCTTTCAAGTCATCCATACTGGTATGATCTCATCGTACTGTGGTAGTGGGTGTAGTAACTTCTGAAGTATGGTGCATTGTCATGATCTCCGTAGCTGTCGTTTCAAAAATTTGCATAAATGATGTAAATTGGAGTATTTGTAAAGTTCCATCTGGATCTCGTATGAAAGATCGTCGAGATAACAGATCAGCTACTTCAGGTGAAGTTGATATTGCACTGATTTGCAAAGGTCACATTTGTAAAGCTAGGTCATGCGTTCTGACCTGCTGTGATTCATCGGACTGGTGTTGCTCAGGTCTGCACCACACAACGGATAAACTTTGGAGATCATCGTGGGAATGCATCTACTTGTGCTTTTCCATAGACTCTATTTTCTCTGTTATCTTCCATACTTATGAGTCTATCGTCTGTGAGATCATATGTTCCTGATCGTGCTGATTCTGTGTCATGTGTTGTTTCTACACTACATGACTGTGAGAGTCTATTTGGTGCTGACGCATATAGAGTCACGAATGCGTTCTGTACTTCTCCTCTAGAGTATGGAATTCTGTAGAACGTTCATGGTTCTAGCTGACTTCCTGAGCGAAGTGTTCTCAACGTTGCTACATCTGGAACATCTACAAGCAGTTCTTGCTCTAGCAATGTTTCCAAGTCTGCGAAAGTGATCGCTTCATGATCTTGTGTTGTTGGATTATAGAAGCTGAATAATGAAGTTGGTGGTGGTGCTGGATTTTGGTTGAGTGTATCGTATGCCAAGGTAACTGGATCTCATGGGAGTCCTGTTCCTTGTGTACCTCATGACGCACTGATTGGACTCGGAATAGATGTCGTTGCGAGTGCATCAAGTAGAATCACTTCTACTTCCTTACCACTCTGAACAACACGCTCTATCCTGAATTGTGTTCCTGACCCAACGGTTGCGAGATCAATATATTGGTCAGTATCTAGATCTACGGTTTGTCCTACCATATTCAGGATTGCTGTGCTTCAGGGTTGTACTTTGACCAAGAAGGTGTCATATTCTTTCACTTGTTTGTAGATCACGGTTTCTTGTTTGACTGTTGTGTTTGTCGCTTCATATTCCTTTCTGCTCAGTGATACTCACTCGATCGCATCTCATGGTCAGGCAAGATCAATGAACGGTCAGGTGAGCTTCAGGAATCATCAGGCAGTCACTGATAAACTATCGATAGCGATCTTCTCTACCGAGTGA
>CALDTY010000013.1 GCA_937923605.1 Candidatus Absconditabacterales bacterium | reverse complement strand
AATCCTGATACTGATGGAGATTGATTAGATGATAATAGTGAAGTTGTTTTATATAAGACTGATCCAACAAAATCAGATACAGATTGATGAGGGGTTTTAGATGGTGTAGAAATTGTGGAACGTACTGACCCTTTGAATAGGAATGATGATGCAGATACAAAAAACGAGATATTATGAAATTCGGATGATGAGCTTGCCAAAAGACTCAATGAATTGCTTCACTGATCATCATCAACTGATTCAAGTTCACGTGAAAATTATGATCCAGAATATCCTCGATTGCCGCCTAGAATACCTGTTACTTGAGTGTCTTTGTAGGATTATAAGAATTCACTAAGAGCTTTCTTGATAAAATTATTTCGTGATTTTACTGCAAACCAATGCTCCATAGTAAATTGTATGAGATCATCTCTCATCATTTCTTTTTCAGAATATTTTGTGTAAAAATAAAATTGTTTGTTAAATAGGAGAGGTATTTTTTCAGCTTTTTTACGAAACTCTAGAGGAATACGTTTGTTTTTTTCTCATTTTATATCTCAAAATATATTTTTTAATTTTGGATCTGCTAATAGTGTGGAAACCTTTTTCGGCTGAGAGGAAATTGCAGATCTGATTGCTTGAAGATGTTCTTTATTTGGTGAATAGCATCCACTTCAAAAATGCACTCAATCGTGACCAAAGTGCATATATATGCCAGGATGAATCATGTCTTTACGGCCTCATTTAGAAACTATTCACGAGATGTAAGTCTTGTAGGGAGTCTTATCTTTAGAAAATCTGATATCACGATTGATACGAAATTTTGCATGTTTTGGCTCTATTTGAACACTAGGATCATCTTTTTGCACCTCAGCTATAAGATCTTTTAAGTAGGAATCAAAAGGATTTTTGACTGATTCATGATATCGTTCCCTGTTTTCATCAAACCAGTCTTTATGGTTATGCCCAGCAAGATGTTCAAAGAATTTTAGAGTGCGTGGTGTAAAGTATTTCATGAAGACTAGGAAAGTAAATAACTATTTTCTTAGTTTTTTTTCATTTCATAGAATCTAGGATGTTTCTCCATAGTAGTGTTGATAGGGAATCGTTCTATCATCTCAGAATCTTCTGGAAAGAAGAAGAGATTTGGAATTCATGGCTCAATATGAATAAGTTCTCATGGAAGAAATTCTAACACTTCATCTTCTCCATCAACTTCAAGAGTTAGTCTACACCTACCAGATAACAGGACGAATCATTTCTCTTCAGAGTATGTCTTTCCTCATCTATAGCATCATTTTTTAGTGAACATTGTGTAAACACGATGATCAGTTAGATTTAGGTCATGAAGAATTCATCTCGCATCTTCTTTGCTTTGTATTCAGGTCATTGATTGATATTTAATTCATAAAAGTATGTTCAATAATTGATTCTAAGTCTGATGCTCACAACGTAAATGCAATTATAAGTAAAAATAGTAGTAATTTGAATGTATTGGAAAGTCTAAAATAATTACTTGTGAATGGGAAATACATTAATGAACTTGCTATGTATATTACTCATGGGACTATGTCCATTATGCTGAGATTAGCAACTCATAAGAGAAATAGAAGCGCAAAAGCTAGCCGTGTAGCTACGCTTCAAAATTTAGTGGTCATTATTTTAGTTATTAGGGTAAAGAGTACTAATTTTACGCGCAAGATCATAGTCTTTTTGAGTGATTGTATTGCCAGCATCATGTGTAGTTAGAATTATAGTTAATTTATTATAGTCTTTCAATTCTATATTAGGATGATGTTGCAGTTCTTCTGCTATTGGTGTAAGTTCATTTATAATATGTACTGCATGTAAGAAATTATCACAAGTTACAGTGGTGACCAATGTGTTATCTTTTTTTGTTCGTCAGATTGGAAGAGAATGTGTTGACATATTTTTCAATATTATTATAAAATAATAAGCGATTTTCGCCATCCATCAGTAGTTCTTGTCCATTGGACTGTCATGAATTTTTAGAAGGATTAGCTTGGAAGCAATCCTCACTAAATAGGCTACTGGTGGCTTTTTTTGTTTAACAAAATACTTCACATATTTTCTGGCTGGTACTGTTTAGATATTGTACTTAGATCATAGAATCAAACCTCAGAGTTCTCAAAGCCATGACTTGCACTTTCAAGATCTATCTGAAAAAAATCGTTTGGATTTAAAATCTCATATCGCAGGTCTACAACACTTTCTCAGTTCTTTTTTCTTATAAAGTCATTTACGTATATCATTTCTCACACTATAGGAGTAACTCATAGTTCTTCCATTATTTCTCTTTCTAGGCATTCTTGGATAAGCTCACCTTCTTCAAGAGTTCATCAGGGAAGACAGAAAAAATCTTCTTTCTTGAGTTTACATAAAAAAATGTTTCATTCATTATTTATTATTACTCATCTGGCTTTTATTTGCATGGAGTTAATGTACTTCGAATAAAATTGCTTTTTTGTTTGTAAAGGATCTGAGTCATTCTGGTCAATTTTCTTTCCCATATCATGATTTTCTTACTCATCAAAAAGGCAAGGAAGCTTTTGAACCAGCTGGATTATTAATGAAAATCATTCATCAATCCAACTTTTCAGCTGACTCTTTGAGTTGCTGAATATTATCACCCCAAACAGTAGCTGACAATCAGAAATCACTGTCATTTGCGAGGTGTATGGCATGGTCAATATCTTTTGCTTTTATAACAGAAGCAACTGGTCCAAATAATTCTTCACGATAGCTAGTCATGGAGGCGGTCACATCTGCAAGCAAGGTAGGAGCATAGAATTGGCCTTTCTCTCATAATATTTTTCATCAGGTGACTAATCTAGCTCAGTCAACTACAGAACGCTTAACTTGGTCAGCGACTTCAGCAACTTGTTCTTGTGATGCAAGGGGAGGAAGTGTTGTAGCGGGATCCATAGGATCTCCTATGTGAACTTCATTTTCCATATACGCTCACATCTTTTCTACAAATGTATCATAATATCTTTCTAGAACAATAAATCTTTTGGATCCATTGCACCTTTGACCACCGTTGTTGATGCGACACGATACAGCGTTAGCTACCATTGCATCTGTATCCTTATGATCCAAAATAACGAATGCATCATTTCCTCATAATTCAAGTACTGAAGGTTTAAGATATTTTCATGCAAGTGCTCATATGCTGGATCACGCTTTTTCTCATCCAGTTAGATTAGTTCAGGCTATTTTTGGATTGGAGAGTATATGCTCTGATTGAGATCCTGAAATATAGATATTTGTATATATTCATCTTGGAAATCATGCGTTGGCAAATAAATCTTCAATTGCTTGTCCAGTTAACGGACAACTTGAAGAGTGCTTATAGATTGTAGTATTTCATGCCATAATATTTGCAACTGCAGCTCTTAGTACTTGATTAAATGGAAAATTCCACGGAGCAATTCCATAGATTACTCCCAAAGAATCATATGTATATTTTCCAATCAAACCATCATGATCAAATGATTCATCACCTAGAATGCGTTCAGCATTGTTTGCGTATCGCCTTATGAGATTCGCTGTTCAATGGATTCATTTTTTGGAAACATGGTATAATCTTCATACTTCGTTTGTCTCAAGTTGTGCCAATAATTCACTGTTCTCGTCCATTAAATCAGCTATCTTTAGGAAGAGATTTTTCCTATGCTCGAAAGATGTTTCTTTCCATGTTATATATGCGTCGTGAGCTAGTTTTATTAGGACGTCAAGCTCATCGTTGGTATGTCTTGTGAAGGTTCAGTTTATTTCTAAGGTGTAGGGATTAATAGATTGAAAAGTAGACATGTCGATATAATAATTAAATATATATGTTTTATGGGTAATCTTCTATTTTGAGAGGTGGAGTATTAGATTTTTTGATGTTCAATAATATAACTTTTACCTTCTCATCGAGTATCTCCAATCTTTCAATCAATGATTTCAACAATCGTATCTTTTTCAATACCGATGGAGTAATCTATATTGAATTTCTCAATGTGTACCTGTAAAACATTCCTTTCTAATTTTCACTTATTTATATATTGTGAATAGTGAGCTTCTCAGATGTAGTTAATTAGGCCTAGTCATTCGTGATATGTTCAGTTTTTATGATATTTAGTTCATAATGCTTTCATTCAGGCTGAAGATCAAAATATCCATTTTGCATTTTTGACAATCATTTCTAAAGGTGCGTAGTTATGAATAAATTCTGTTAAATACACTCATGTAGATCATCAGGTCATAATGATAAATACCTTTTCTATATCAACTAAATCAATGTGTTCTTTAAATTTAGCATCAAGAAATTTTATATCTGGAAAGTAGGACGAAAATCGATTAGTTGGCCAATCAGTGATAGTGTCTCTTACTCACGCACGTGCGAAAGGGATATGGAGAACTTGCGTTATCTTTTCTTTTTCAAAAATCTTTTCTAATTGCTTGAAGAACAGAGTTCTATTATATTCATCTAAGTCGAACCCTCCATGAAGATATGCTTTCATTTTTTGACAAAAGATAAATGATTTAGTACACTTATAGTAGGTATATTATGTTTATAAAAAAGTTATTTTTACTATTAATGATATCTTACTATGTGAAAACTAATAAAAATAAAAGATGTTGCAAAAAAGAGTGGCTTAGAAGAGACAGCACTAAGGGAAGCATTTCTTGATCAATGACTAATTGAGGAGAAGGATGCAAAGTTTGTCGAAAAAAATAAGGTTATATATTTTTCAAACAATGATACGTGATCTCGTAAAATAATGTTTTACGAAGCTTTATCATCTTGAAAAGTTGCATATTTAGCGTTGGCATTTTTGATGTTAGCCTGAGCAACTTCTTATTTTCTTGCATCATGAGGAGAAAAGACGTTCAATACAGCGTCTTATGAATCTGTATTTGAGCAGTTAGAAAATGATTCTGTATTGCTGGAACAAGTAAAAGAGACCTATTGCAAATAGTTTTCGATAGAAATAACTATTAACGTCAGATAAAACTATCCTATCGGATAGTTTTTCTGTTTAAAAAGACAAAGAAAAAAAAGTGCAAGCAATATTTGACAAATATAAAATAGTATATATAATATATATGTTTATTTCTTATTAAAACAAATATGCAAAAACAAAAGTATGTCATTGTTTGAGAAGTTGCAAAAAAACTCTGAGTAGATTTCTCAATATTGTGCAAGGAGTTTGCGGAATGTTGAATCAGAGTAAAGGAAGATGACAAGGTTACCCTTAAGACGTTGAAGTATGTATTGAGCGGAATGAATGACTATGAGTATGATTGGGGAAACCACCTTCACTTAGAAACTTGAGCAGTTGCTTGAGAAATTGACTGGGGAATCATGAGAAAAAGCGCGTGATCAGAATTAGATTTCCATAATCTTAACCTACATGGTCGATCACAAAAACTATGAATAGAAGAGTCTATTTTATTAAATGAGCTTTATTCACATTGATGGAAATGAGATAAAGAAGATGTTATTACTATGCAAACACTCGCAAAGGTGATTGATGGCGCTGAACTGGAAAGCTCATACATTCAGATGGTAACCGCTGATGCTGATGTTGAATCATACGTAAGCGATAAAAATAACCATATTGTAACTGATATCGCTTGATCATTATGAATTCCAAGTATTGCATTGATGTCTTGGTTGCATTACAACTGATCAACCCTAAATAGTAAGAAAAATCTATCATTAAAATCAAGTAGCACACTAAAGTGAGATACCTGATCATATGATGTAACCTATTCTTCTTCAGCTTGAAAAACATGCAATGTTGGATGTGAAGTGGAAAAGTATTGATCAGCTGATGCTCAGTGAGTTCATTACATTGATGAGGCAAAAGAATCTTATAAGTATCGAGTTGCAAATGAAAATGAGATTGACGAAGGTATAGTTGCAGTTGGATATCCTGATGCATCAATAGTGAAATCTAAAAAGATACACGGTTCTATTGCTTGGTGACTATTATCATTATTAGCTATTCCATTGTTATTTTGATTGCTTTGAAGTAGATCATGATCCACTGAAGTAGTTCAAAATGATAATACTGAAGTAAATTGAGTAAAGGCTCAAATGGTTTTACACTGAGCATCAGATGATACAAAAGAAGATAGTGAAGTTGCAATTAAAGAAGATGATTGAAGAAGAGAAGATATGGTAGAAGACACAATTGTGTCAATAATCAAAGAGCCAACTACTTGATGAAATAAATCTAATTCTGTTGCAAACTGAGTGGTAGATTGAATATTAAGTGACGCTGTTGATAGCTGAACCAAGAAAACAATAAAAACATTTGTAGATAATCTATGAAGCAATCTTGATGATGCGACTCAACATTGAGTAGCACTTCCAACTGAATTACCAAAAACTTGATCTCACTATTAATTTTATTTTACTAAAACATAAATGAAAAAAGTAACCTTATGACACTTATCAAAAAAACATGATATTTCTCTTGATGAGCTAAGAACCTTGTTCGTTTGAGAATGATTAATGAAAGATTGAGCAAGAAAAGTTTTTAAGAAACCGGCAAAAGAATTAATTGCTGCATATCAGTCAACACAAACTGATACCGTTGCGTGATGATTGATTAGTCGTTTCTTTCAATCGACATTGTGATACTTGCTGTTGTGATGAGTTTCTTTATTGTGATTATTGGCATTTACTAATACATACTTTTGAGCTGATGTTACTAACGAACATCAGTCAAGTGTTATACATCAAATTGAAGGAATCGATCATAATGTAGCTATACAAGAAGAAATATTGATTTTACCTA
Organism: Candidatus Absconditabacterales bacterium; assembly: GCA_937923605.1. Classification (GTDB taxonomy): domain Bacteria; phylum Patescibacteriota; class Gracilibacteria; order Absconditabacterales; family Absconditicoccaceae; genus JAHDCT01. Next base: position 18,021 of record CALDTY010000013.1, on the reverse strand, counting down.
AAACATGAGCTGACCTGTCTGAATTAGAATAGTAATTGTATATATGAAAAAAAATCTCCTTCGTTTGAAGGAGATTTTTTTATAATAGTACTGAAGCTATTCAAATAAATGCAAGTATAGAAATAAGTAATTGTCCTATGTTGCGCCATTTTAATCGAGAGTAGACAGCAACTAGTAGTCATATTCATACAACAAGTATTGTCCATGTTTGTCATAGTGGCAATTCAACGTTTCGTTGATAGACAAATTGAGAAATAGCTATTATACTAGTAGCTAGTGATATCCATCAGTAATATAATCAAAATGGGATCTGCACCATTCGTTTTTCTTTTGTACTTAAGTTCGACTGACTTATGATATCAATAATTTTCATTAGAACGATATACAATCAGAAGATAAGAGCAACAGAAATGCTATATCGTTCCATTGATGTAGCGGTTATTCGAAGTATGTTCAATATACAAGTTGCCCAAAAAAAGGAATAAATGCTTTTATTTACTTCAGAAGTTCTTCCTTCAGAAGATCGTGAAAACATGAGATACACCCATAATCATAAGTAAATTATTGCCCATGCAATCATGAACGTCCATCATGGTGGCATATAAGGAAAGGGAAATACCTGAGCAAGGTTAGCTTGGTCTGCTCAAAATTGTCAGCTACTACTTAGATAGTTGAAAATATATACAAGTATAAGTAGGATTGTAGATATTACTGGAATGCGAATATTTTTCGTCATAGGTGAAGTATAACATAAATTACTTGTTTTTTAATACTTGTTCTTGAAACAATCTCTCTTTTTGAATTCATTTAGTCGTTTCTCGATCTGTTCATTCTTTGATTCAACTTAATCTTTCTTCATAGGTATCTAAGGCTCTTTCCATAACATTATGCACTGAGTCTATATAGCCTTCTTTTTGTAAAGTATATATTGAATTATAGAAATCCCGCATAATACTTCACAACATATCTTCTAAGTGAGCTGAATTGTTGGCAGTGATTAGTTCTTCTACTTTTTGTAAATCATGTTGGAGATTTGTCAGATAGGGTACATGAGTAGCCCAAGTTGGATTTTTGTCGAGACTATAGTTATATTTTTGTTCTATCAAGTGTAAGAGATGAGCGAGTTGCTGCATAATGATAGAAATTATTAATAAAAAACCTAAGCTCTTCATGGCTTGGTCTTAGTGAAATATTGATCTCATGCAATCAGTTACCTATAATGACATGGAAGGAAAAAGTGGCAAGTTTAGTATGCTATGATAGAGCATTAGAGATAGATTTTGATGTTTTCTTGGTAATATGATTTATTCATTTTGAAATTCATATGGCTCATAGTCATCATAATATTCAATAGCCTCATAATATTTGGAAAATCTCTGTGGAAAAAAGATGTCCTAAACCTCGTAGAACTGTAGATCAAATGGCGACTTTTTTTCATATTGATTCTAATCACATATATACCTTATATAAATTAAATGTTTAAAATCAATAAAACTTGACTTTACTGATTATATTGTTATAAGAAGACTACAGAAAGAATTAAAAAATATGTAAGAAATTTCATCAACCCACATGTGGAGTTTACTCTGATAGTGGTATAAACAATTTATGAAATACTCAAGTTTGCAAAAAGTAAAAAACTGAGAAATTATTCATTTATTGGATGAGATGAGGAAGAGTGGAAGTAGCATGAAATGCAGTATAGAACAATATACTTCCCTCTTCTTTTAATAAAAAATATAGTCAGATGGACCCCCATTGACTAGAAACATAGTAATATCAGAACTTCTTTTTCTGTTTACTATGAATAAGAATCAAAGCCTAAGATTAATTTCTTTGATAGGTGTTTGTATAAGATCACATGACTTGAGGAATTTGAATGTCATGAGAGGCGGTGAGCAACCACTTATAGGATACCCATTTCTAGGTATCTTGTCTTTGATTCTTTATTTACTTTTTAGGATTACATCCCAAAAGCATAGACCCTTTCCCACGGGTCTTTTTTTAATTTGATTTTTTTTAGTTTCTTCTTAGATTTGAATTATCTTTACTTAGTTTGATATCATGTATAAATATGTCTTCTTAATTGCATCTTTTATCTGATTTTTTTGAGTTACTTTAGCTGATGCATCACAATGGAATATCACCCATTCTTGTGAACCTGTTACTGAACTGATTCAAGATTATCTTAGAGGTAACCGAGAAAATCAGTATGAGTTAGAACAAGCAAGACTTGAAAAGGAGCGTAAATCACAAGCATGTGTTGATCATCTTTCCGCATGAGAAAAATCCAGAGGTGAGATTTATTATAGGTTAAACGAGTACGATGAAACGCGTTTTGATACGGAGGTGCCTTGAGAATACATGGATGACGAGCAATGGTGTCTTTCATATTGACTTGATCCATCTTGGGTTAATCTTCCCACGAAGCTTCCACATACTTGAGGTGGTTATTGACCAGGACCATTAGTATATTCTACTACAAACAATCAAAAACAGAATGTACAAGAACCAGATGTTAGTAAATCTAATTGAAAAAATCTATTTTCTTTTCAATGAAATAATATATTTATATATCGTGTAGATTCGTGATGAGATATTTTACAAAATAATCTCATTTCAAAAATTAACTTACCAACTAATTATGGAGACTATTGGAATGGATGAAACTTATTGTTAATAGAAGATACTCTCGTAATAGTAAATATGCCAACAGTATTGTTGTATGATGTATCAAATCCATCAAGACCTATTCTTCAAAGAAAAATTTCAATGAGAGGTTCTGTTAACCAAGGCTACTATAATGATTTTATAAGAGAGGTTAATGGTGTATTATATATTCAATGAGCTTATTATATCGAAACGTTAGATTTACTACAAAAGTTTAACTCGGTGGAAGATGTAATCATAAGCCCTAAAGATTATATGCCAGTTTATGATGATCTCCAGTTATCCTATGATGACTGAAATTATCAACTTGAGTGAACTTCATATCCTTATAAATTTACGAGAAAGCAATTTGATTGTACACAAATGCTGATGGCTCCTTCTGAGGCATGAGATTCATATAAATTGCTTTTAAAGATTGATTTAAAAAATCCTGAAAAAGAAATTGATGCAGTTTGATATATGTGATATCCATATTTTCATATGTGAGAAGATAGTATATATTTGTTGCAAAATGATTGGGAAACTGATTGATGACTAGTGAGTAAAATACCATATAAAAAGGATACATTTTGATTTGAGTTTCATCAAGAATTTGAGTGATATCCGATAGGAGACCGATCGTCTCAGCAATATAGTATGGACGAAAATGAACAATGAGAGTTTCGTTTTTTTGTGTCGAATCCTGATGACCAGGGAACTGATCTACTTGTATTTGATTCCACCTTACAACCTAAATCAACATTGAAAGCAATCCAACCAGATGAATTCTTTCAATGATCAATGTTTGCATGAGATAAAGCATATTTAGTTACCTTTAGACAGACAGATCCACTTTTTGTTATTGATTTGAAAGATTCTTCAGATCCAAAAATTTTATGAGAGCTGAAAATCCCATGATTTTCAGAGTATCTCCATCCTTATGGACCACTAGAATGATGAATTCAATATCTTATAGGACTTGGATATGATGCGGAAGAAGAGTTTTGAAGACGTACATGACTCAAGCTAGATCTATATATGGTTGATTATAATAGAAGAAATAGTGCTGGAGATGTTTACGTGAGTCAGATTGATTCACATATACGACAATCAGAGCGTTTTTGATCACCAGTTTTAGATAATCCAAGAAATTTTATTTGGGATAAAACTAATGAAACATTAATTTTGCCGGTATATTACTATCCTACATCTGTTTCAGATGAGTGACAATTTCAATGAATCAAGGTTCTTTCTATTTCGCCAAAGACATGAATTAAAGAACGTATGAGCAAGAATTTTATAGATTACTGATATAAACTTTGGTCATTCAACTCGATGAGTGTTTGATATGTTTGAGATACGTTGTACTGATTAAGCGATTTGTTTTCTCATTTCGTACATAGAAATTCTTGAGTTGAAAAACACATTGTACATATTAACTCTTGAAATGCTGCATCTGATCCAGAATTTCTTGATGCATTACAACGAATGTATAAAAATTGACTAACGAAGTATGATGCACCAGTTTCTTATAGATTGCATGATCGAGTGACTGACGAACAGTCAACAAAGTTTTTTGTACAATTATATAAACTACTGCATCCTGAACGAGAATTCGATAAAAATGTTTTAGATAAACCACTAAGATATACGTGAATTGATTATTCTTTAGAGCCGTTTGCACAAATTGCTACGTACGATCTTTGATTTGGTGAAGTTTTATATGGGGCAAATCGACAAAACAATCTAACAAGAGACGTCATGAGTAGTGCATTGATTGATATATTATGATTGGAGTACAATGACAGCGTGAATGCATGTAGTGTTTTGCATACTCATGGACTTATAAAAAACTGTGATCATAAATTGTGAATTAGTAGATATCATATGGCACTTTTGTTGTATAGGGCATATATCTCCACGTTAGATGATGAGCAGATTCTTGAGATTAACAGACATCAAGATTGGAAAATGTTGTGAGTTGAGACTTATTAGTTACTCAATTTTGTCTGGATATCAAAAAGGCACTTCAACTATTTTAACTCATGGTTGATCTATTATTGAACTTATTTTTTCTTTGAACGATGTAGGATCATCCAATAAATATCCTTTCGCACCAAAAGCTTCTGCTAATTTAACGAAGTCTGGATTTGTTAAATCTAGAGCGAAATCGGTATAATCGTGATTAATTTGTTTCCATTTAATCATTCCATAGGCACTATCATTTAGAACTATAATTGTTAGATCTAACTTCAATCTAACTGCTGTTTCTACATCTCATAAATTCATAACAAAACCACCATCTCACACTACACAAATAACACGGTCATCTGGGTGAAGAATCTTGGCCATCATTCAAGAGCTATATCAAGCTCACATAGTAGCCAATGCATTATCTAGAATAAGAGTATTTGGATGATAACAATAATAATTTCTTGCAAATCGAACTTTATACAGTCCATTATCTAGAGCAACTATATCTTTCTCACCTAATACTTCACGAACTTCGTAAATCAATCTTCAAGGCATCATTATATCTGAATTATAGTGTTGTTTGGCAAAGCGATGCAAAGTTTCTTGGGCTTTCTTTGCTAAGTCATAAATGGTGTCAAAATTCCATCATGAGCTATCAATGTCAGCATTCGATAGTTGTCGCATCGTGTTTCAAATATCTCCAATAACTTGTATGCTTGGCTTGTATAACTCATCGAACTCTGCTTCAGAGAAATTAATATGTACGAGTTGTGTTGCTCAATCGTGAATAATATTTGTTGGTTTTTCTATTATGTCATGACCTATTGCAAGTATCAAATCAGCCTGTTCAATTGAAGTATGCAGATGATCATTGCTTGTTAGGGCAGCAGTTCAAATATATTGTGGTAAGCGTTCATCTATAACTCATTTTCCCATTTGAGAAGTAAAGAAAGGCATGTTGTGCTTTTCAATGAACGCAGTAAGATACTTACTAATTCTTTTTCTATTTGCTCATGCTCAGACTAATAGCATAGGATGTTTTGCTTTTTCTAGTTTTTCAATTACTTGTTGAATAGATTTCTCATCTGGCACAGGTCTTCTTATTTTATCGAAAGTGATTGGAGCATATGAGTCTTCAATCATTTCTCATGCAATATCTTCGGGAAGTTCTAAGTGAACAGCTCATGGTTTTTCGTCTTCAGCGCTAGCAAAACAATGTGCAAGTAAAGAAGGAACTCTCGCACCATCCACAATTACACTAGAGAATTTAGTAATAGGTTTCATCATGCCAACAACGTCTATTACTTGAAATTTTCATTGTTTTGAATGCTTAATTGGCTTTTGTCAGGTTATGACTAGAACTGGCATTCAACCTAATTGAGCATAAGCAACACCAGTCATCATATTTGTAGCTCATGGACCAAGAGTCGCAAGAGCAACTCATGTTTTCCCAGTGAATCTACCATATGTCGCAGCCATGAACACAGCTGTTTGTTCGTTTCTAGTTACGATGACTTGTATAGTTGATGTTCTCAATGATTCTAGTAGATCTAGATTTTCTTCTCATGGAACTCCAAATACATATTCTACTCAATGGTTTTCAAGACATCTTACAAAAAGATCTGACGTTTTCTGCATTTGATGAGATAAATAAGAAAATAAATACGTACTAGTTACTTTTCACAATTATCAATAATACTACATACTTCTTTGGTTAATTCTTGAACAGTATAATCTAAACAATATCAATCGATACAATTGTCTAAAGCAAGCTTATCTAGTAATTGACATACAACATAGGTCGTCACAGGTTTCATGTTGTATTGAGTAAGAAAATTTTTGATATCATTTGATATCACTTGTTTTCATTTTTCTATTAATGAGTTTATTTCTTTATCGTCCCCATATCCTTTCTGTGCAGCTATTGCAAACAGATTATGATGTTTACTAGGATATTCTAAATACCGTGACAAGAATTTTCAAAGATCGTTTTCACCAGTCATTTGTCTCAATGCTTGAACGTATTTCTTCATAGAATATTTAAGAGTTTTGATGTAATATTCTCTTTTGTTGGTGAAATAGTAATATAATGAAGGTTTCTTTATGCCAAGTTCGTTAGCGATGTTATCAAGTTTTACGTCACTATATTGTTTAGCAAAAAAATGTTTTTCTCCTGCTTTCAAGATATGTTCTAAATCCATGATAATAAGGTTACTATTAAAATGTATGATGATACAGTATCTTTTTCTATCTAATCTTAAGTAGGTAAATGTTAGATTTATAAAAAAAGGCAGTTACTAACTGCCTTTTCTATTATTTTATTTTTTTAACTTCATAGCGAATGATGGTTTCTAGCTTTTCTGGCTTTGTTCTTCTCATATCATTGAGGTATAATTCTTGATAATCACTCTTGATCTCTAACTTGTTTTTTTTGCAATAACTATGTAATTTGTTGATAGTTCTTTTTGAGGTTTGGTATGCTCAAATATGGAGAACTTGAATTACTTTTTTTTCTTTGCTTGTGCTATATTTAACTTGTGAAAGTTTTTCAGCACTTTTTGCTTGAGCGATACGTCGAGTATTAGTTACCTTTTCTTTGGTCATAAAATCGGGTACAGGGAGTGATACTTTTCGTTTTCGATCTTTACGGTCACCCTCTATGTTTTGCCAACTTGATTCTGTAGGTGGCATAGAGAAGTCAAAAAAACCATCAGGTGGATTTCATTTAAGCTTAAATTTAATAGTGAAGATAAGTCCTTCCAAAAGTTGAATTGCTTTATTAAAGATTTTCCCATCTTCTGGATGACCTACTCAACTAATAGAAATATAGTTGAACCCTTGAGTGGTAGTTTCAACAACATTGTTGTCTTGAGTAAGATAATGTGTAGGATACTTTTCCTTAAAATCGAATTTTTCAAAATTTTGATCAAACATTCTAGTAGAGAAAATAAATGATACTATATATTACTTCAGCTGTTCCTAACGTGCATTATAAGGATGTCATAGTCAAGGTGCAAGCCTTGTTTTAGGTTGATGTTGACATGAAGAAAGAAAAACAGTCGGAATTTTAAGTTCACTTTCTTATGCGTGGTTTTGATATTGACTCTTTAATTCTTGATGAAAATTTCTTTCATATAATTTTTCTTTTTTGTAAAAAACGATCTATTTGTTTATGGTAACTTGGATCTCTAGCTAAGTACTTATTCAAATTATCTATATGGAATTGAATTGCGTCAATTTCGAATCATATTCATTTCTTTTGCATGGCTAGTACGCCATCAATGTGAGACATTTCTTCATATATTTTTAAAGAAACATAGAGATCTCATTTTTCTTCAAGTTCATGAATTATTTCCATCATTTCATGGTATGTGTCTCAGGTATACAGCCTCTTCAAGCTCTGAAAGAGTGCAATATCTTCATATTTTCTCGTTGTTTTATTTTTTCCTTCTGATTGACTCCTATCTAGATATAGTACCTCTCATAGATCATGTCCTATACATGCTTTTTTAAGTCTATTGATCTGTGAAGTAGGTTTTGTTGATGGAAATGCCTTCATCAGTTCTCGTAAATGATTTATATGAGCTAAGACATTTCAATGATTTGGAAGTAATTCTATATCTATATTGTTTAATGTTACGTACTTGGGCTTCTTTTGTAAGTGTGCCTTTTCCTCTGCTTTGAGAATAGTTTCGTATAGATTTCCAGAAAATCTTCTATCTCTCCATCTTTGACTAAGGAGAGCATCTTGTAGGAATCTAGCAGTTGCATAGATACTTTTTTGTTTCATTCAAAGCAAAGTATGCTTACTATTTCGTTTTTGAAGCTGAATACGAAGATCTGACATATGAAAATGAAAGATAAACCATATTCACTATACACATGTTGTCAACAATCGCAATTGTTATATTAAATAGTGTGTCACCATTTGTTTTACGCTTTGGAATGTTTCTGTGTCAGCTAAATCCATTACTTCTTGTTTTGTCATTCGTTTACTTTGATTTTCTTCTCAGCCTAGGTCTTGAGAATCATCAGCTAGTATAATATACCACATATCACAATGTTCATGTTCAGCAATGTTCTTATGTGCAGGGATCAGAGATCTACAAATTGCTACTGGATTGGGAACGAATCAAGGGTTTTTAGACATAGCTTCAGCATATTTATGAATTTCAATATCCATTTTTCAATCTATCCCCAGCTCTTCTTTTACTTCTCTTAAGGCTCATTCATGAGGAAATTCTCATGGTTCTATATGTCCTCATGGTTGCATTCGCTTTTGTAGTTTGTTATGAAAAATAAGAGCTGTCTTTGTTCTTGAAGCATTGATAACTAAAGCACAAGTAGCAAAATCTATATTCATGGTACTAAGTAAGTAAAAAATAAAACTAGGTAAGAACTTGAGTATAGCGATTTATATGTACGATTGTATTCCGATTCTATTGACTTCTGTATTCCTGGGGATATAATGTTACATGCAGATATCTGCACATAATTAAACAAAAATAAATGACAGCAAGACATTATTTTAGTGTTTTTTGTACTCTTCTATTGATTGCAATTCTATCAATAGGATGTGGATCTAAAGACACTACGGATTCTCTTTCTCGTGTTGAGATTGATGGCAAAACCTACACTTCCATATTTGTTTCAGCGGGTGAAAAAGTATTTGAGGAAGTAGGTGTGCCAACAGGTGAGAAAAACTGGATTCTTTATTATCGTCCAAAGAATAACCTGGTTTTTATTAAAAACAAAAAGAACAGAGATAATCGCTTTGTGGTTGATCTTGGGAGGAAAAGAATCAAAAGAAAAGGTGGGATGTTTGAAGACGTTCCTTATTCACCTGATGATGTTGACTATTATTTAAGTCACATTGATGATATCAGAATTCTTTCTGACCAAAACCAAGAGTTCTCAAAGAAACATCGATTAGAATTATCTGATCGATATAGAGAAGTTGATTTTAATAAATAGTCGTATAAGATTATTTATTGGATGCGTTCACATTTATTGTGGACGCATTTTTTTTATGTGTGTCACCAACTGCAGTACAATCCAATTCTATTGATGCACCAAGAGGTAGTTCATTGACTCATATTGCAACTCTGGTCGGTGCAGGGGTAATATGCGCAAATACCTGCGTATAGATTTCATTTAACTGAGCATAGTCTTGCATGTCAGTAAGGTACATTCTTACTTTACTGATGTTATCTAATCCCCAGCCATTTTCTTTTAGAACTGCAAGGACATTCATAAATGCTTGCTTGCTCTGGTCTTCGAAACTTTCTACTACTATTCAGTCTTTGAGTCAAATTTGTCCCGAGATCTCCATTGTGTATGCACTCTTACTTACTATACCCAACGAAAATAGTTGAGGAGCTGGGGAAGTTCAGATTGATGTTTTCATAGAGGATAGAAGATAATAAATGTCCTGAGATAGATTAAGCATGTTTCGCAAGATGTTTTTTTATTTTTTGCAGTGATTGTTTCATTGTTTTTGATTGTAACATAGCATTGATGTACTTCATGGTATATACGATAGTAAGTCCTGTATTTTCCTCAAAAATAACTCTAGTGTTCCCTGTTTGATTGCTTGTCGCTATATCTCTATAAGGAATATATCCTGAGATGATTCCAACAAATTCTCATCATGTTTTAGTTTCAGTTGGTTTCATATAAACAGCGCTACCACTATTCCCAGGAAAAGTAAATCAATCCATATAAATCGTCCCATCATTGATTCTAGAGAGCATTCATTTTCTTATAACGGGATCAATTCTTAAATCTTTTGAAATTTCTGTTACTCATGGATGGTATGAGCAATAGATAAGATCATTGGTTTCGAACATCTGTGATTCCTTGATATGATTTTGACCTATATCAATAATATTAGTCTGTATATCTTCTCAGATATGTTGGATAGGACAGATAATAATATCTTTATGTTTGTTTCGGATTAGCGGAGTAAATATTCATTCGTTAATTTGCTTCTCCAAATCGATGCTATTGTATTTTTTCTTTCTGTTTGAGGTATTGTACAGTAATCTCATGTTTTTACGCCACATTCATGTTTTGGTGTCATATAGAACATGCCTTGCAGTGATAAAGTGGAGTAATCCTTCGATAGAAATGAGACATCATGTTCATGTTGCCTTCTCTATGACGGTTTGTTTGCCATGTATCATCTTGGTTTGTTTTTGGGCGATGAAGATGGTTGCGTTTTTGATGTATTGGATGGTTTGTTTCATGGGCATATCATACATATAAAGATATCTTTATGCTGCTTTGTTACCTATATATAAATAGCAATTGTTCAATATTTCATCACATCTTCTTGTGAGTAGTATTGTGAAAGCGATACTAAGAAGTCTTCTTTATTGGTTCATAGGCTTCAAGGGGTAGCATCTTCATATAGCTTTTCAAATGTTTCATAGGTCTTTAGATCGAGTATTGTTTTTTCTATATGTTCTCAGGTAGTATTACTAAATATTATTGTGTCTCCTATGTTGAGGAGTTTACGCTTTGGATCATAAAGACGAACTTCTATTGTCTTTTCTCAAGAAGCGATGAGATTTAGTCGCTTTGGTTGGAGAGAGAAATGATGTGTAGTCATATTGTTTTTTTTATAAAATAATTCCTCTTTTTTACTTTTTGGCATAGCCCTAAAAAGTAACAAAAAATGCCTAGTCGGTCCGCGTCCCGCTCGGCGGCCGACAACTCTTCGTCAGCGTATGTGTGGTAGCGGAATGCAGAGGTGGGGGTGTTTCTATTTTATTCTTTACAATATGTATCTTTATAAAACTCTTTCTGGATATTGAAATCAGTAACTCAAATATACTCAGAATCGTCATCGAATATGATGTAAGTTTTATTATCTAAAAATAATTTTCATTTGTAATCATATGCTTGTCAGTCTTTATCTTGATAATATTTTCATACGTTAAATTTAAGTCATTTGTCAAAATCGTTATATGACTCTTCAGTAATCTCTCTGCTTTTATCTATACTTTTGTACTTAGTAATCATATTTAATATTCTAAAATAAAAGAAGCCTTATACGATGTTTCCATCGCCTGAAAGACTTCTTATGTGGTTGGGTATAGTGTAGATGTATAATCACATAATCACCCTTCTATGTTAGTGTCTTATATAGGCTCTATTGATTCTTACTTCATTGTGTATATTTTGCCATTTCACCTTTAAATATCTTATTCCCTTCATCTTTTTCTTGTTGGGTGAGTACATCTGCAATAAGGTGTATTGGTTTTTTAAATTTAATCGAAGAATATTTCTTTTTTAATGATTCCTTCTCTTGAGTTATTGGATTTAATGTTATTCATGTTCTAACTGTCATGCGTTTGTATCAATTACTAAAGTTACTATTGCATAAATCTACGCTTCGCATCCACTACATTTGATCTGTCTACTTAGTTGTTGAGCTGCGTTCATACTGTGTTGATAGTATAATGTCTTAATTCCTTGCTTCCATGCATCCATATACAGAGCGTTGATTTCTTTGACGGGCATAGATGGGTTTACCATAAGGTTTAGTGAAATTCATTGGTCTACGAATTTTTGTCTATCAGCTGCTTGATCTATAATTGCGTATTGGTTTATTTCTGAGAATGTTTTGAAGACATTTTTTTCATGTTCGCTTAGGAAATCTATATGTTGTACTGATCCATCATTATCTCTGATACTTTCCCATATTTCACGAGTATTTTTTCCTTTTGCTTCTAGTAGTTTTTCTAGTTCTCTATTTTTGATAGATACTTTTGTCTTTGCTAGATCCTTAACATAGTAGTTTGAGAAGAATGGCTCGATACTTTGTGATACTTGACCAAGGATAAATGCAGAAGAGGTGGTTGGCGCAATCGCGTTGAGTGTTGCATGTCTTCTTCCGTATCCCTTAAGTACTGATGGTTCTCCATATTCTTTTGCCATTTCTTCTGATGCTGCATATGATTTTTCTTTTACTAATTTATGAATTTCAATATTTAGTGCGTATGCTTCTTCACTTTCGAGTGGAAGATTTCTTGCTTGCAAGCATGAGTGCCATCCTAGTGTTCCTAGTCCAAGAGCTCTATTTTCTACTGCGAATTTATATGCTTTTTCCATAAAGGTAAATTGCGTTCTTTTTTCTCTTTCTGGATGATCTCTTAAGGCTTCAAGCTTCGTAATAAATTCTGACATTACTGCATCCAAGAAATAGATCATTGTTTCTACAGCATCTGTATCTTTCCAGTCATCATAACGAGAGAGATTGATAGATGAAAGACAGCACACAAATGACCAGTCTTCAGAACTAGGAAGCATGATTTCTGTACACATATTACTTGCATGAATTTTATGTCAGTTATCTTTGTAACAATCAACTGTATTGTTGTTTACATTGTCAGTAAAGAAAATATATGGATATCCTATTTCACCTCTTCTTTGAATTACTTGCGCCCAGAGAGCTCTCTTATCTGAATCTCCATCAATCATTTCTTGCATCCATTCATCAGTCACTGTTACTCAGTGAGTTAGTTTTTGTATTGCATTTCCTTCTGTTCCTATCTTAAGGAATTCTTCAGCGTCTGCATGTTCTAGAGGAAGATATGGAGAAAGATGTCATCTTCTCATAGATCCTTGGCTTACTACATCTATCAATGATTCAAATAGTTGCATAAAATGAACGGCACCAGAAGAGTGACCATTATTTTTTATTGATGCTCATCTATGGCGAAGAGCTCAGAAATACGCTGATGCACCACCACCAAATTTGCTCATCATACCAACTTCAGCCTGTGTATGCAGAATGTCTCCCATATTGTCTCATAAATACGAGCCAAAACAACTAATTGGTAGTCATCTATTGAGACCAAAATTTGACCATACTGGTGAAGAGAGAGAATAGAATCCTTTCGACATATACATCTCAAATTTGTCAGCAAATCAAGGCTTATTAAGGATTTTTTCTGCTGTATCAGCAATATATCTTATTCTTTCTTCAGGCGTTTGATCTCCTACAAGATATCATCTTCCTAGGAAGAGTCTTGAGTACTCAGTGAGCCAATAATATGGCTTACTTGTATCCAATGCTCATTCAAATTTAGTTGTATGAGATGAAGAAGCATCAGTTGAGCTAATTTTCTCAGTCTTACCCATGAGTCATGAGTTGTTAGTTGTGGTGTTAGTTTCTGATGTTGATGCAGAAGTCATAGGTGAGAAATCTAAAATTTAAAATATGATATTGTGGAATGTATCTATTTATTAGAACAAATCATCACTGGTAATACTTTGTGTCTTTTTGCTATAGTTGATTGATCTTTTATCAAAGAAATCTACGTGTTTTGTAGCAACAATCTCATCATCAAACCAATGAGTTTGTGCGACTAGAGATTCATCTATCTCAAATATTTTTTCCATACCAATGCTTTGAAGAGAGTTATTGAATCTATTTTTGATAAATTCTTTGATAACATCTTTTGGTAAGAAATCTAATTCTCCATCTTCGAAGATCCAATCAATGATATTGCTTTCGGCATCCATAGCTTTGTTGCACATATCTCTAATTTCTTGGTAATAGTCTCCATCAAACCATTCTGGATGTTCAGATTTTATTATATTTATAAGATCTATCCCAAATAATCCATGAATTTGTTCTTCTTTAGATGTAGCTTCTACAACATTTGAAATACCTCTAAACAAATTTTTGAATTTGTTGAATGACATGATAATCAAAAATTGCGAGAACAACGACACATGTTCTATAAACAAAGAGAAAAGAAGAAGTCCTTGAGCATAATCTTTATTTTCTTCTGATCTTGCGCTTCTTAATGATTTTTCTAAGTAATTTACTCTTTCCATGATGACAGGTATATCTTTTATCTTTTCGAATTCATTATTGAGTCCTAGTATTTCCAATAGGTGAGAGTAGGCATCTTGATGACGAACTTCAGATTCTGCAAAAGTAGCACCTACCGCACCAACTTCTGCCTTAGGCATCTTTTTATAGATATCTCCCCAAAATGATTTTACTGCTACTTCAATCTGTGCAATTGCAAGCATTGTGTTTTTGATGGCATTTTTTTCAGTATCACTAATGTCTACGTTGAAGTTTTGAATGTCACTAGTGAAATTAAACTCTGTATGAATCCAGTACGAATGACGAATAGCATCCACATATTTACTCAATTCTGGGTATTCATATGGTTTCATGTTAACTCTTTTTTTGAAAATATTTCTTTTTCTTTCTTGATTTCTTTTTTCTCTATATATAATGTATTGTTTCGCAACTTCCAAAAACCCACCAACCATTAGTTGTTCTTCTACTACATCTTGTATCTCTTCTACATCCCAAACAAATTCAGGATCTTGTGCAACTTTTTCATCAAGTACGTTATTTACTCATTGAGCTATCTGTTGTGCATCAGCTAAAGTTCATGTGTCTGCCGCCTGCATTCATTTAAAAATTGCGTTTTGAATCTTATCTAGCGTAAAAGGTTCTATCATATTATTTCTTTTTTTGACTTGAGTGGGTGCCATAGGTAACGTATATTAGATAAAGAAGGATTGATAATAGTTGTTACGATCTTTTTTCTGGGTACAGCGAAAAATATGTCAATACTGCTCACATACTATATGTTGTGTCTCTTTTCTCTTTCGACTACTATATATTGTGTTTTTTATGAAAACCAGCAAATAATACAAGAGAGAAAAACAGAAAATTTTTGTTTGTGTAGAATAAGGTAGTACCTAAAGTTTGGACTTGTTTCTTATATGATATGTACCACAACAAGCCATATTTTTGATCCTATTTTTTCAGTTTTTTTTCATTATTCGTCACATAAATTTCGATTGTCTCGTATACACTATTATATTTAGTGTCTAATTTTTATTTTTGCAAAGGAGAGAGTTATAGTTATAGTGGTTAAAAGAAGTTTTTGTATGAGTATGTTTCATTTATTTTTATATACTATACTATGATACGTAGGTGACTAGTACTGTTATTACTTTCTAGTCTTGTGTGATCTTTCTCACATCAGGCATTTGCACAAACTTCAGTGTATGAGGATAGTTTTTGTGCACATTATAGCTATTCAGTGGATTGTTATGCATATCGAAAGAATGCAGAAACAAAAATATCAACATTTGTGGATCTATATGTAAAAAAGATAAAACAACAGCCATGAACTCAGGCTCTTACGAATCTCCGTAATATGCATGATCAACTAGAGACTGCTTTGCAATATTACAAAAATACTCATTGGTCGTTTTTGATTCAATTTTTTGCAGATCAATTTATTGAACCAATTGCACAACTAGAAGAGGAGATATCAGCACTTCGTTTGGATGCAGCATTCATAAATCAACAATTGAGTACAGCGACATCTAAGGATGCATTTGTATGAATTTTGAGGAGAATGCTTATTTCACAACTTATTACTAACGGCTTTGATGGTTTTGCTCAACGTCCATTTGCATCAAGTGATGCATCATGAATGATAACGACAGACAAATCGAGTGAAGTACGAGTGAGTTCTCCTATTTTTGCACAAGACGCATTGGATAGATATCTTGCAGATGCTTGGGCAAGTGTTGAGCTATGAACCACAGTAGATGTTGAGTTTACTATTCCACCTCGCTTATATAAGCAACGAAAAGGGAATGTGTTTTTATTTAAAACAACAGAAGATCTTCAAGCACTATGATATCAGTTGGTGTCACATAGAGAAAGAACCAATAATGATGATGCGTACAGAAGAACGAACATAGCTCAAGCATTTGATCAGATAGGTCACGTAAGGGTATTAAACCCTGGTGATGAGATTTCTTATATGCAAGATTCTAATTTTGACCCATACCAAGAAGAGTTGTATGAATACGGATTTGCCATATTCAATGATGAAGAAATAGAGGATTATGGATGAGGGTTATGTGGAGGTAGTACAGCAATCTATCAAGGAATAGTAACAAATAGATCACTATCAAGACCAGCATTGCGTAATCATTCCAAGTGGTATCATCATTTATATAATGCTACCATTGATGGTCAGTGGATAGATACACCAGGTATAGATAGTACAATTTATAGTAATTCATTGGATCTAAGAATGAAAAATATTTCGCAACATCCAATTATCTTAGTACTAAATTATGAAGGATGAACAGGTGAGTCCGAAGAAGTATTTACAATAGGATATGCTTCTGATAAATGATCAATTACCTATGTAGGATCTCGCCCATATCATGCAAGCCTTTCCACTAAATGATGAGGATCTAAGAAAGTTGTAGGGCAATGTCATACATGGAATATTAATGGAGAAAATAGGGAGAGTTGTTATAAGGAGATTAAAAGTTAATTTACACTAAACCATAATATAAAAATATGTCAACCATATGTTCTCATAAAGGGTTGGTATATTTTTTTTATTAAGTCAATTAAATACAATTGAGTTAAAGATGTTTTTACTCTTCAATCAAATAAAAATGAAAAAGTTTTTCTTTTGAGTTGCTTCAAGAATTTTGTTGATATCATTATTGGTATTACAGAGTCTTTGAATATCGTTTATTCAAATTTGATCTTCAATCATCCAAAGCTGATGATGAAATCAGATAGTTTCAGACAATGTTGCGTATGCATCATGATCAATTGATTTTAATATAAATAAGGAACTTATCTCCTGATCTTATGCTTTATGATCAACACTAAGATATGAGATTACGTACTCAAATGTTTATGACTATCCAATGTCAGATATTGTTATATCAGATATATATAGTAGTGGATTAGTATACTCATCTATCATAAGTTCTTCACCAACTGCAGTCCTTCAAACAGGATATCCTAGTGGGAATGAATTATTATTTGAACCAGTTACGTTGTGAGGAACATCAACGTGATCTATAGTAGTAGAATTTACAGTAGATAGTAATTTTTGATGATCTTCAGTTGCGAATACTGGTAGTTGATCTGCGTGTATTGAAAATTGTACATGAATTGAAAGTTTTCAAGATGAACAAACTTGATGATTTTATGTGTCAGAGCCTTCTACGCCACCTGCATGAGTGTATAATTTGAGAGTAGTGAAGACAGTGTGACAATGTGGTGTAGTAAATTGTACTTCATCAGATGGTGACTGTAGTGGATACTCAGAACCAACATGTAGTGTTTCAAATACTGCAAACCAAGATGAACTTAATGGTAATCCTTGATGATGATGAACTGCATGATGATCATGAGCAACAGGCACATCATGAACAACTCCATCAGTATGGACTTGAACTTGTCCTACAGGATGATGAAGTACAGGATGATGAGCTACAGCATGATGAACATGATCTCAATGTGGAAACGGTATATGTGAACAATGAGAAGATGCTCAAAACTGTCCTGCAGATTGTGGACAGTGA
>CALDTY010000012.1 GCA_937923605.1 Candidatus Absconditabacterales bacterium | reverse complement strand
GAAGCAATTCAAAATAGTGTATTTCTCATGTAGTAAAGTAATATAAGTAAAATATATTACCCCAACCTTAAATAGGTAGACAGGATATGTAAAAAAAATGTACAACAAGCAAGTCCTTGTCAACGACATTTGCAATAATATACATATAATGTCATCCAAATTTGTTGTATTGAACAAAGAGAGTAAACTACTATAGTGCAATCATATTTTAATCTACACCTACCCACATATGAAGAAAATTATGAAGCACCTCTTCCGCCATCATGAGTACTTGTTGCTAGTATTGCTTACGCTAATAATACTCACCTCTTATCCACTGTTGGAAGGGACAGAACGATGATCACTTGTGTATCACTGACTTATCACTCTCCTGCTAATAGATTGAGTTGCTAGTGCAGGCAAAAAAAACAATTTTGTAAAAACATGACTTTTTCTGTGATGAATTGCTTTAATTCTAAATCGAATTGAATACCTTTCTAGTACCGAAACAATCAAATTGCTTTTCATGATATCGACATTCTTGTTCTTCGTACTCATTACAATTAATGTTATTCTTTCCTTATTAGAACACAAAAAAA
This sequence comes from Candidatus Absconditabacterales bacterium, assembly GCA_937923605.1. GTDB lineage: Bacteria > Patescibacteriota > Gracilibacteria > Absconditabacterales > Absconditicoccaceae > JAHDCT01. Next base: position 25,964 of record CALDTY010000012.1, on the reverse strand, counting down.
CAAGTCTACATACAATAATTGGATCTATTGCAGGATATCTAATGATTTGAATGGCATGATCGTATCTTTTTGCTATAATAGAGACCCTACAGCCTAACTCATTTTCCCCTAGTGTAGAGTATATTTGAAATATTCCTTCTATGTTGTACTATACCTTTGTAACAATGCTAACTCTTTGATACTGAGATATGGTGCCATCTTGAGGTCATGCTCAAATGCGGTCTGTTTTAGTCGCTGTAGCTGGTCAATTGTATCTAGTTATTTTAATGTGAGTACTCATTTGAAAATATGTAAGAGATAAATAATATTACCTTTTTTATTAGCATATATACCATGAAAGACATAATCTTATTTGGAATACAATGATCATGAAAATGAACACAAGCATCATTGATTCAAGAAAATCATCCTGATGCATTTAGCTATGTATCTACATGAAATATATTTAGAGCTCTAACTAAATGACCTGATAATGCTCTATGAAGATATGTAAATGATCGCATGAACTCTTGAATTCTAATAGACGACAAAGTAACTAATTCTTTGTTTCAAGCATATTTTTATTCTGTAATAGATGAATGAAAATCGATGCTTATAGATTGATATCCAAGAACAATAAATCAACTAGATGATATATTTAGACTGGCAGATTTAGAAAAAAGAGAAATTATGGGAATACAATTTACGATTCCAGATGAAGTCGCGTTTGAAAGAATGGCTAGCAGATGACGTGATGATGATACACAGGAATCTATGAAGCTTAGAATAGCACAATTTTATGAACATACGGTTCCAGTGATTAATTACTTCAGTCAACATGTAGATTTAATTACAGTTGATGCAACACAAAGTATCAAAGAAATAGCAGAACAAGTAAACAAAATTATACTATGATAATCACAATTGATTGACTTTCAGGAACATGAAAAGGCACTACTGCAAAGTGAGTTGCTAAGACTTTGTGATATACCTATTTAGATACTTGAGCAATGTATAGAGCTGCAATACGATATGCAAAACAAAATGACTTACTCGATGCATCAGACCAAGACAGGAGTGCAATAATTGATGATATTGTTTTAGAATTTAGACAAGTAAACTTAGACCAACATATCTTTCTAAACTGACGTGATATTGAAAAGGAAATTAGAGACCCTCAATTGTTGTTTCACTTGAAACCAATTGTTAACTGTCAGCCATTAAGAGAGAAAATGATTAAACTGCAACAATCTTTTTGAAAAACATGAAATATCGTGTGTGATGGAAGAGACGCTGGCACGCATATTTTTCCAAATGCTAGTCTGAAAGTTTTTCTAATATGTGATATCGATGAAAGAGTTCGTAGAAGAATAGCTCAACTAAAAGATGCATCAATTGATGCAGATGAACTAAAAAAACAAATGCATTTTAGAGACCAAAATGATTATTTATGAGCCAATGCAATAAACAAAAAAGCTAAAGATGCAAAAGAACTAGACACAACTCGCCTCAGCATAGATCAACAAATAAAAACTGTTGTTGACCGAGCAAATAACCTAGATCTATAACCTTTGATATAAGATTTTATACACATTAAAGTCACAAAACATCTTTCACAACGTATGTATGGGTATCTTGTCTATTATTTTGTATGTGGTATAGTTTGTCTTTGTTTGTAATCAAGCCAAAACAAATTATCCTACAAAGTAAGGAGACAGTCTTTATGACTTACCAACAATGCATATGAAAAAAATTATTTTTTGAGGTATCTGTCTATTAATACCTACAATTTCAAGTGTTTTTGCGACCAGTGAGGATGTTCAAATTTTCGAACAATTGCAAAATGATCAGCTTACTGCTGAGGATTTGCAGTTCAACACCTTCCAAAGTTGTGAACAAATGAATGATGTTCTCACTGATTATATAAAAGATAATTTTTCTAATTATCGATGATGATGAGGAATAAGACGTGTTGGTATGCCAATGATGGCTGAACTATTGAATGACGATGTTGCGATGGAATCAAGTGCAGGCTCTGTTGTAACTACAACAACTGTTGCTGCACCAATGGCTGATTCAGTTTGATCTAATGATTTGCAGAAAATTAGCTTATCATCAACTAATGAATTTTCTACAACAAATACACAAGTAGTGTGAATTGATGAAGCTGATATTCTAAAATCAGACTGAAACTACTTGTACTACTACAATCAAAAAGAACAAAAAGTTCAAATCATAAAATCACCTTTAAATTTACAAGATAGCACTATAGATCTTTCTAGGTTGGAGGTTCTTACTAACATCAACTTACCTAACACATTCAATTGAATACAGATGTATAGACAAGCTAATAATCTAGTGATTATAGCAAACAGATGGAGAAATAACTACAATGGTGGATTTCTCAACAACTGAAATCAAGTGGATATCATTGTATATGATGTGAGCAACCCAGCAAAGCCTGATCTTGTTAGATTTACTGAGTTAGATGGAAATTATAGCGATTCTAGATTAATTTGAGATAAATTATATGTGGTGAACCAGCTTTGGGTTGATCGATATCGACCTATGAGACAATGGAATGATATTGCCGATGTTAATCTTGACTGAATTCAAGTAGTTCCAAAAAACATAGATATAGCCTACACTAAAAACGATAGTAAGAAGAACTTTACGATTGATGACACTGATTTTCCATATCACATTTCAGTAAATAAAACCGATTGTCAAAATCTATACTATGTACTACCTGATAAGGATTCAGTTGAACAATTTGGTATGCATCCTTCATTTACAACTGTCAATGTAATAGATTTAAGCTCAACAGAAAATACTCCTGACATTACTACAGCATTTGGTACAACAAACACAATTCATATGGCAAAAGATAACCTATATCTAACTCAACATTTCTATGTTCCTTGAGAATCATGGGATTGTCCAGAGAATGCTAGATGTATCATGCCACGTTTTAACTGAGGTGAGCATACGCTCATCCATAAATTTAATGTGATACAAGATTGAGTAATGTATCAAGACAGTACATTAGCAAACTGATCACCTTTGACTCAATATAGCATGGATCAAGGTCCAGAAGGAAATTTTAGAATTCTCACCTCTACATGGAGTCCAGAAAGAGCAACACACTTATATATATTGGATAAAAATCTAACACAAATATGATCTGTAGAGAATATCGAACCTTGAGAAGAATTTAAATCCTCAAGATACATTGGAGACAAATTATACCTAGTTACCTTTGAAGCAACTGACCCATTATTTGTAATTGATATGGTGAATCCAAGTAACCCAGTCATCATTGGAGAACTGGTTATTCCATGATTTTCAACATACCTTCATCCATATGGACCTGTGCAAAACAATGTGCAGTACCTTCTCGGATTGGGTCGAGATACAGATCTAAATGAACGATGATGAACCGTACAAGAGTGAATAAAATTAGACTTATATAAAATAGACTATAACAATAAGGATAGCCAGTGACATGTATCAGTCACACAAGAATACAGTCAGACTCGATGATGACGTGGATCTCAATCAGAAGCAGTATACAATCCAAGAATGTTTGTACGAGATACGACAAGAAAATTACTAGTATTGCCTATGCATCTCATGGAAGAACAAGAGTGAAATAGAATTTGTGAATCAGAAAGAGATCCATCAGGGAATATCATTCGAGAAGAATGTCGAAATGATGAAAGTAATGCAACTAGTTTTATCTGAATGAAGGCAATCAGCGTTACACCAGAAAGATGAATTATAGAAACATCTTCTTTTGATTATACACACCTATACAAACAAGATAAAGAATTATTTAACAATGGATGGTATAATACTCGAAACCTTACTCCTAGAGTGTGATATGTAGGTGATGTCTTATATCAACTAAATTGATCATTTGGTCACTTTATTAATACAGCTTCATGAGGAGAGCAGGCATTTATACCACTATGAGATACGTCGATTAATTTCTCGCCTAACACCCAAACAAATGGATGAGGAAATTCAACAGAACCGTTTACAGTAAGTGCAATGAACGTAGCATCTTGTCTAAGTAAAGCTGGCTGGGTTCTATTCACTTCAGATGATTGTAGATACTGTGGACCTCAAGAAGAAGTTTTCGAAGACTATTATGCAAAAGTAGAAAAGGTACTATGTAACGAACAAAAAGAAGTTTGTAGTGATGAATGAATAACATGATACCCAACTTGGGTTGACTGAAATGGCGAACAATGGCCTTGATATAAAGATCTTGAAAGTTTAGCTGAAGCAGCTTGATGTTACTAAAGAGTGAATCATTTTTTATATCATGTACAGCACATAAATGAAGAAATATATGTCTATCTTAAGTCTCCTAATTCTGATATCAGCTCAGGCTTGAGCTCAATTCACAACTTCAACAACTGAAGTATTTGATGAAGAGTTTGAATCAGCAGTACAATGGATGTACACAAATGGTCTAACCAAGTACGACAATCCAATCCAATTTCTACCTGCGGAAACTCTAACTAGGGAGCAAGCTGCAAAATTTTTCTGAAATTTTGCTTTATATATGGATAAGACTGCAGTTAAATCAGCTGAAGAATGTCAATTTAATGATGTCGAGAATGCTGACTACACCCTAAAACCTCATATCCTATCATCATGTATGTTAGGGTTATTTAAGTGAAGTCAGTGAAATTTCATGCCCTTTGATAAAATAACAAGAGCTGAAGCAATGACAGTAGTGATTAGAACGTTAAAATGAAAATTAGACGAAACAACAAATCCACGACGATCGGAGTACCATAAGGCTGCTAGACAGCTTTGATTAACAACAGAAGATGATGTATATTCTTTGGATGCACCTATTTCAAGATACGAAATTTCACTGATTCTGTATAGAGCTAGTGGAGACATGGTAAGTTCAGTAGATCAAAATGAATCACTCGCTCAAATTAATGAACTTAAATCTTTATTACTTACATTAGGTCTACGCACTCAGTAGAAAATATTTTGTTTGTTCACTACTATCATGAAAAAAAATCTACTATGATTACTCTTGATATGATTGAGCCTATTTTCAACTACGATAGCAAATTCCCCTGACGTACTTACAGATCAAGAATATCTTGATGCTGTTTTACGAATGTACGAATCAAATATAACAAAATACAATAATTGAGCAGATTTTTCACCACATCAACTAGTGCTAAGAGAACATGCAGCAAAATTTCTTACAGAGTTTAAAGTCAATATGATGTTCGCATCAATAAATGTTGCAGAAAATGATTGTGACTTTAAAGATCTGATTCAATGAGATCAATCACTTACCAATAGCATTCTCAATGCATGCTATTTAGGCATATTCTACTGAAATAAAGATAGATTTTATCCTACTCAACCACTGACGAAAGCTGAAGCAATTGTAGCTTTAGTTAGGACTATAGATGGGAAACAAGTTGAAAGCAATAATGCAATTTGGCGAGAATATTATACACAAAGAGCTAATGAAATATGATTAAGCAAAGAAACAGAAGCATCATCTCAAGATAGAGTTATGAGTAGATACGAAATGGCATTGTTATTGTATAGAGCAAAAGATCTTATAAAATAAGTACTATATTTTTCTTGCTATTTCAATACTCTTTCAACATATATTTCATGTTTATATATGTTTTTTCAAAACGAATCTTGTTTTTTTATTCGAAAACCTCCTGGCATAGCATCTTCCCGAGGAGATAATTTTTCAATATTGAATGCTATACATAATGATTCTTTAAGTGAATTTGATGAGTCAGCTGAGCAAATACCAGACGCAGTTAAGCATTTTATAAAGCCAATCTATACGCAACTTGGTATCACCAAAATTGAATACGACCATATGAAGTCAATCATGAGCTGATTTAAACAAGATGAAGAATTTTGATTATTAAATAGATTAGATACCCCAACATCATGATTACTATACTTTGCTAAATCTAAAGTAATTTATGACAACTGGAAACAGTGGCAAAGAAAATGACTCATTACAAAACATTATGTAGCGATTACAGATTGATTACCTACCATACATCTAATAGATACACCGATCGCACATCATAAAAACTGAAAAAAAATGATTGTAGTAGATCAAGATCTTCTTGCATCAAAAAAAAGACAGAAAATAAAGTGAAAATCGATAATAACCACTACTCACCTCGTAGAAAGTATAGCAATATGAGAAAATTACTTAAATCACATTACTATCTCAAAATGACAAAGACATCAAATAAGAGCCCACCTTTCTTATATTTGAGCTCCTATAATTGGGGAAAAACTATATAATGACTATCAGTGAGATTCCCCATTGCAATTATATAGTATTTGATGTTCTGTAAGTAAATGATAACACCTATCACGTGAAAAGTAATTCATTGAAAAATGATCTGACGTACGATATGATATCCTACGTTAAATGTTTCGTATAATGGAGACTTAGAAGAAGGAGTATATAAGATGAATATATTGCATAAAAAAATCATCTATTCAGGGATGGGAACATACTTTAGAAAAAAAGAGCTAGTTGAAGTTCATATTTTTGATCAAAACATTGATTTATATGGAGAAGAACTTACTATATATCCGCTTGCAAAAGTGAGAGATAATCAATCATTTAATGATCTAGCTAGTTTAGTAGACCAACTCAAACAAGATGAGACTACAATAAGAAACATAGACCGGACTGTCTTAACCTTTGGTACATTTGATTATATTCATCCAGGACACATATCGTATCTACACCAAGCTAGAAATTATTGAGATGCCTTAGTCACAATTATATCGTTAGACAAGACTGTAAAAACCATTAAGTGAGATATTCCAGATCACTCAGCTGATGACAGACTTTTGTGAATTCAACAGATTGGAATACAGAATCATACTGTACAATTATGAAGTGGAGAAAATGTATACCAATGCTTACATGATCGAAAACCAGATGTTATTTGTCTAGGCTACGATCAAAACTCTTTTGATGCTTGAATAATAAAGTATTGTTCAAGAAGCAATTTGAACTTACCTATTATCATTAGACTTGATTCTTACAAAGAAGATGTATACAAATCATCTATAATTAAAAAGAAATTTTAATTCACTCGTCCTATGAAAAAAAAGATACTCATTATCTGATATTGATGAACTATCGTAATGGTAGTAAATGAAGAGAAAAAGATAGTTGAACCAGCAAAAAATCTTGATGAAATCTTGGCATTACTGCCTAGAGTAGATGAACTTGCGGATATTGAATTAGAAATTTTAGCAAACAAAGATAGTGCTAATATCACGCCAAATGATTGGACAAGATTAGCGATGCATATTCATGGTAAACATGGTGACTATGATGCCTTTATTATAGCTCATGGAACCAATACTATGGCAAATACAGCTTCTGCTTTATCCTTAGCTCTATGACAGTGACTTAAAAAGCCAGTGATAGTGACCTGATCACAGCTACCTCTTTCAGTGTATTGAAATGATGCGAGATTCAATTTTGAAAATGCAATTAAAGTTGCTGTTGAAGCATCGGAGAACAACATAGCGGAAGTGATGATAAGTTTCAATGATGTTGTGCTTCGCGGATGTAGAGCTCTTAAAATTAGTGAATCTAAATTCCATGCTTTTGATTCTCCAGCATTTCCTGCATTATGAGAGATTACATCAACTTGAGTTCATTTTAGGCATTGAGCTAAGAAAGTTTCACCAGAGATACCTTTTACAATATCCCCTCATTTTAACAATAATATCCTAAGTATGGATATCACACCAGGATTATCTCCAAGTCTTCTTGAGAGCTTGGTGTTAAGCTGAAAATGTAAATGAGTAGTTCTCAAATCGTTTTGAGCTTGATCAGTTCCAACTGAATGAGAGTTTTCATTATTACCTTTGATAAAAAAATTAACCCAAGAATTCAAAATACCTGTCATTATAACAACAAAATTTCTTTGATGAAATGCCTTCAAGGAAATCAATGATGAATGCGCAGTATTAGCAATTGATCATGGCGCAATACCTGGAGGTGATCTAACATCTGTTATGGCAGAAGTTAAACTAATGCGAATCTTAGCTCAATGAACCTTTTCTGAGAATACGATCCGTGATATGATGCTAGATAGCGTGGTTTGAGAAATTAGTGATGCTCGGGATCAACAGTATTAAGGCAAAAAATGACAGTAAACAATAATATATTATATTATCAACTTAGTTGCATACGCTCAGAAGAAAAGTAAAAGTTCAATTATTAAAAATATTATAATGATGCACGAACCGTTTAGTTTTTACCTGTGAAGCATGATCACTCCCTTGGTTGTGATTTTGTTGATCCTTTTTATATGATTAAGTATTTTGATGAGCAAAGATTGAACATTTAACCTTACAAAATTTTACTATACTTTGGTTAGTTTCGCTGGAATTGTCTGAATGACAATAGCATTTGGAGTAGTACTATATAATATCATAGCATCAAATGTTATCTCAGATGAGGAATATATGGATGGATGGTGATGATCATGGGAAATACAACAATGTAGCGATCCATATTACAATTTTAGACCATTACCATGAGCTGAAAATGAAGTGCCTACGGCAAAAACTTTAGAAGAAATTGAGACTTGCGAAGCAAAAGCTAAAGAGAGAGTAAAAAATCAAAGAAGATACCAAAAGAAAACCTCTACATTAGCTGGACTAATTCGATGAATAATCTTTTGGTTCTTATACTTCACTCATTACCCTAAAATGAGATGAGAGACAGTTCCTGTTCTTCCGTCAAAAGCTCCTGCAAAAAGAAAAGCTCCTGTAAAAAGAACGTCTTCGAAAGCTAAAACAACAAGAAAAAAGACAACTAAGAAGACAGCTAAAAAATAAATCATAATTTATCTTATGAAGCCAAGAGAAAGCTCGACCTAGTCGAGTTTTTTTCAAAAAACAAATCATTCATTCCCGATTTTCTCTTGCTTATATGGAAAAATTATAATTCAATCTTCTTGTGAAAAGATTTTATCTTTTCAATCAAATGCTATTAGTTGTCCCTTTTTGATTTCCTCAAAATCTCAAAAATTTTTACTAAGTAAAAATGAATGAGTTTGAGTCTTATAGATGTCTTTACACAATATCTTTATTTTGTTTGTATACACTTTTGGTTTTCATTTCACTTGACCTAGTGTTTTTAAAAGATTGAGACAGCTTTGATATGCAAAATTAGTTGACACTAAAATGTCTTCATGAATACTGCCTGATTCAAGGCAATATCAATGCTTTCCTAACGTGTTCGCATATCAATCACTTCATCCAGGATGCAAAACATCTAGTCCAGAAAGATGTATGTCAACATCAAATGAAGTAAGGTGTTTATCTTGTTCACAAATCACAAACCTTACTCCTGTACTGCCAGTCGTATTATGAATATCCAATAAAGTATCACATGCTTGAATATATGGTTCTATAATCGTAGCCAATCTACACTCTAGAGTTCATTCTTTTTTCTGTCCAAAGCATCTATTTAAATCTTTTTCGATATATCTTTTTCATTTTTTCTGGGCAAAAATATTAGCATTGATTAGGATTAGCTCTCAGCAAACAAGCGATATTGATTTCAACATCTTGATAGCATGGATTCCACTCTTTTCATTGCCATGAACTCATGCCATGATCAGAGTTTTAGGTCAATACACTCAGCTTTTTATTCTTATGATTTCTGGATTTATCATCTAAAGCGCTTAAAAAACAAAGCACTATCTCGAGGATCATGTTTATACGTGTAAAGCAACTCGAAGTCTCTCTTTAGAAAAGAACTCATCGGATAGGATTTTTTGGTTGTTGTCCTAGTGATAATTCAAGATAAGTTTTTTGTAAACGCTTTTTCAATATATTCGTCTAATAGATTTTTTGATATTCACATTCATCTTCTATTCGATCATACAAACAACTCTGCAAGGTAAGATATATATGTAGGGTCTCAAATAAAATTTTCAACTTCTTGATATTCATTATTTGAAAGTCTGAGTTTTTTTTGTAATCATTCTTTCTCTTGGGAGTATCAATAAATTACTCAAGCTAACTCCTCTCAAATGTAAGTTTGAAGTTCTATATATGATGACATATTGCTTTGTTCATTGAATGTTTTCAATAATCATTCTGGCATATAGACTCTTTTAAAAGCAGATAAATCTAAAGATCATTTTTTGTTCTCATACTCATCTAAAGTAAGATAGGTTCATGTTTCGTTTTTTCGTCCTTCTTTTCGATAAGGGTCATTTCAATAACTATCTATATAAAGTTGGATTTTCTTTTTACTTAAGATGTCTTCAGACATCATCACTTCTGATTGTATAGGCATCTCATTCATAGGTAAATATTAAATATAAAAAAACTCCTCCATTCCTGGAGAAGCACAATTTAATTCTTGTGTATTTTTTACTTCATCCAGAAACAATGCTGCGTAGCAACATGATGATGAGTTGTAAAAAAAGCTATTTGATTTCTTAAGTCCATACACTTTACTCAGATAAAGTATCTGTACTTTACGTAGAGAAAGTAAAAAATCAAGACTTTATTTAGATAAAGCAATCATTATTGTACTTATATTTAGATATAATGATCAAATGGAAGAAAAGAAACTTAAGCAAAAGTTCTCAGAACTAAGTTCCTTACTTGTGGAAATTTCGAATAAAGATGATATGTTCTCCTTCGTTAGGGATTTGTGCACAATTGCTGAAATGGAAGAATTTATACTAAGATGGGAAATTGCAAAGGCTCTACACTCATGAAGCTCCTACGTGAATATTCAAGATGATACTTGAGCATCTTCTACCACAATTGCAAGAGTTGCAAAGTATCTTAAATGAAGAAACTGAGGGTATTCACGCGCTCTAACTACAGGTAAATAATTTTATATCGAATTTTCTATGGATATGATATCTAGGAATGTTTTAATAACTGGCTTCGAACCGTTTGGTAAAGAAAAGTTTAATCCAGTTCAGGATATTGCCAAAGAACTTCACGGCACAATAGTAAATGATAAATTTATAATCTGAAAAGTAATGCCAAGCATTTATGGCACATTTTCATGACTCAAGGAGATCATCATTGAATCAGATCCCGCTCTTATCATAAATATGGGATTAGCATCGCGTGTATGATGAGTTAGACTAGAGACTACCTGACATAATGTTATGCGAAGCTCATATGCCGACAATATGTGAATTAAATTTGAAAAAGAAGAAAACAAAAAAATTTTAGAACATTGACCAGATACGATTACATCAACATTAGATCTAACCTCACTAAAACAAAAGCTAGAAAGCAAAATAAACTCAAAAGTTGAAATTTCACATAACGCTGAATGATTTATATGCAACGATCTTCTTTACAGAACCTCACACTTTATCAATACCTCTCAAAGGAACATAAAGCATATATTTATACACATCCCTCGGACTAATGATTTCAAAGAAAAAATCGACCTAGCTCCTGGGAAGATCTTTATACCAAAAGAAGAAGTGATTACCTCAATAAAAGAGCTTATCTACAACCTAACATAACCAGCATTTAAATTGTAAGTTTTGACAGGGAAAGATAAAATACATTATGAACAAAGTCTGAGTGAGATTGTCTTATTCTAAATATTCAAATAGCAAAACATTACCACCATGATTTCAATACCCTAAGTAATATCTACAAGAACTATAAATCAAGTAATGCATCTAAGTTTGCTTTTCGCCTTCCTTCAATCCTTGGTGGTTTTCATCAAGTCATTGGCAAACTTAGCACCTGACATCAATAATATTCTTTTCATTCATCAATACGACTATCCATTGCATGTAATTTATCAGGATGATTTGTCTCAAGCCATTTATTTCAACTATAACGCACTAGATAATCAAGTGAATACAACATATACTCAAGTCTTGAGTCTACCGTATTTTCACCAAATCATCCTAATTCTTCAATAAATTGAATATTGTGACTTGGATGTTTTTTATAATACAATCACAAATACTTATAGATAGCGTCATGAAAATTGTCCTTTTGTACGCAATTCGCTGCATCAATTATTGGCATGATCTTAAACATAATAGCCTGATCTTCATACGTTCACTCATATTCTCAATAACTGAATCAAGTTAGTATGAAAATACTTATAATCAAAAGAAGTAATGCTTTTTTCATATTATTGACATAAGTAAAAAATATAATATATTCTTTTTTATCTAAAAAATCAAGACTTCTCTTGATAAGAGAACGGAAGTTCTTATTCTATAGTTCTCTAATTCAATCATATTAAAATATGTATATTTGTCACGACTGCGAACATGCAAATCCTGTAAAACTCTGAAAATGCCCGAGTTGTTGATCTTTTGGTACGTTTATAAAAGATCCAACTAAGGTCAAAAAATCTAAGAGTAAATCAGTACGTGAATGAACATGATGAACATCACTCACCGCCTGATCAACTGAATGATCTACCTGGTACCAATTAAATCATCCAGAAATGGAAAGAATTTTTTCATCATGAGTCAAAAAATGATGACTCTACTTGCTATGATGAGAACCTGGAATATGAAAATCAACTATCATGCTTCAGATTTTAGAATTATTAGCTCTAAATAATACCATTAAAATAGCCTATTTTTCTTGAGAAGAAGATACAAGTCAAATTATAGATAGAAAAAGAAGACTAGAGTGAGAAAATAAAGCCTCAACAATAACATTTGATATATACCAAGCTCATCATTTAGAAGATATACTTACTACAACTGAAGAACATAGCTATGATATGATAGTTGTAGACTCTATACAAACTGTCTATACACCTCACCACGAAAGCGTCGCTTGATCAATCTCTCAGATCAAACGATGTAGTGAAAAAATTTCGGAATGGTGCAAAAAAAATAGTGTTGCCTGTTTCCTTATATGACATGTCACAAAAGGTGGAGAAATTGCTGGCCCAAAATACCTAGAACATATTGTTGATGTGGTACTTTATCTCGAGTGAGACAGATATGGGCAATACCGTTTTCTTAGAACAAAAAAGAATAGATTTGGTCCTTGAGATGAAGTATGAATATTTGAAATGACTCTTTTTGGTTTACAACCTGTCTATGACTTAAAAGATCGTATCATGAACCAAGCAAATATCACCACCCCCTGAAATGTTTTGACTGTTGGTATTGATAACTGAAGACCAGTCCTAGTACACCTAGAAGTATTACTAAATAAAGCAAATTGAAAATATCCACAACGTGTAACTTCTTGAATTGAACAAAAAAGATTACAATTAATTATTGCAATCTTAGAACGTCATCTGAAAATAAATCTATGATACTTCGACATTTATGTAAATATTCCATGAGAATTTGAATTCCGTGATACCGGTTTAGACCTAGCAATTGCTGTCGCTATTTACAGCCAGTCAAAGGATGTCATTATTGATAAGAGTCTTGTTTTTATCTGAGAACTTTGACTCAGCTGACAATTACTCCCTTCTAAAAATCACAAAAAAAGAACGATAGAAATTGATGAATTTACCTGTGTAGATTACGAACGCATTACATACATCAACCAACTTCCAACAATTTTATAATCCTGTAACGACTGACACAATATCTCAAATAGAATGATCTCTAGCCACTCTCTTTTCCAAAACTTCTCACTCTTTTCATACATACACTGTTGTACTTTGGGATCTTACTCAATACATCTGCTTCGCTTCTGTATCCCTATCTACATCTGCTGCAAAGATTATCATATTCTCTGGAATACTAGAAAGTTCTTTCATAACATTTTTCTCAAATCTAGTACAGGTAGGGCACCAATTAGCTCCAAAGTAGATAATAACATCTTTCTCTTGTTGTATTGATGCACTTACTGCTTCTGCATTATAGTCCACATAACGCTCTGAGATACCAGGTTCTGGTCAAAACTCTCCATAAACTGCTGGTTTAATACCTGTTGTATGAAATATAATTATTCATGCTAGCACCACCAAAGTTAATATCCATATTCGATTACTTTTCATATCATATAGGTAGATAAATATAAATACCATCAATGTTATCATCTAATCTACAAGTGTACTTAGTAGAATAGTAGGAAAAAAGCAAGAAAAAGACGCTCAATGTGGTGTTTAAAAAATACGTCAATAGGCCATATCACATAATCTCACACTGTTGCTAACTAGGTGTTAGCGTATAATGGTGTATAAAGTTTGTAAAGTTCGTTTTTCTTGTTATAAGCTAATCACATCAAACAGAACGTCAAAACAAAAAACTTACTTCGCTAAACAAAAAACCAAAATATCTAATCTGTTGTTCTCTTATATAAACATGTAAAAGAAAGCAAGAAATTAGAACCAAGGTTATATTAACCTTAACAAAAGCTCTTTCTATAACGTCACACCTACCAAGGGTGCGTATAGCGCAAATGCTATAGATGACGTCCTTGAGAACATAAATATTTGGAATTATTCAAGTCTTTATGTTCTCAGGGAAGTGTATCACTAATGTCATCTATATATAACTTCCCAATGGCTTTCCATAGGGGAGTTTTTTTTATATAAAAAAAATTATAACTTCAATAATGTAGACCAGATTTTTTTGTGGGCCTTAAAGAAATTCTTATTTGTTCACGCTTTTCTTGGATTATCCAAGTGAAAGTTGATAGCTTTTGAGGTTTCCTGCAAATTTGATTGCGAAACTACAATATCTTCATACTTTTCTTGATACCATTTTGCGTTTTGTGGTTGATCATGTGACTTCAATGGGACAATCACTTTTGGAATTCAAAAATATTCCATCTCAGCTAATGTAGTGGCGGATCATCTTGTTACAGAAACATCAGTCTGTTTATATATGGTTGCCAACTGATGCGCATCAAGGAAATCAAAGCATGTCACATTAAGATAGGGTTCGAATTTCTTTTTAAAGGATGTATTTAATAATCAAAGAATAACTACTATATTCACGTTTTTTACAATCTGTCATTCTTTGTCAAGCTCTTCCAAAAGCCAGTTAAATATTGACTCTGAGCCTTGTGAACCACACATAATTAAGAGTGTCTTCTTATCTGGTTGTAGAGTAAATAAATCCATATCTTCACTAGAAGCAAGAAGATCCCCTGATAGAATTTGTCCCACTTCTTCTCCTTTTTGTCAAAAGACTCATGGGAATCAGGTGAAGTTATCTTTAGCAACCTTAGATGCCATTTTATTCACTAATCAAGCGTGCATATCTGACTCATGTACAGTGATAGGTATACGTAACGATGCCGCAGCAAAAACTACAGGCAAGGCAACATATCATCACTTACAAAATACTCTGTCAATTTTATATTGCTGCAGATAATACAAAGATTGCATGTATCATGCGTTGAAGTAGGCGACATCACGTAAATTCTCTAAAGTACTTTTTATAGTTCGATATCTTCTAAGCTTTCAAGATCTTATTGATACAAATTGTACCGCATCTTCTTCTTTTGCAAATTTTTCTTCTAACTGTCACTTAGATCAAAACCGATACATCTTGTCTATCTTATCTGAGATATCTTTATTTTGCTTGGCATACTGCACCATCGAAAAAATTGGAGTGACATGTCACCCAGTTCATCATCAAGCAAAAGCGATATTTAATTTTCTTTTCATGATTGACTTATTCTTCAAAACTATTATTGTCTCAATATTTACTTACTACATATCTTATGGAAGAAGTTATAGAGAAAGTATTTCAAAATACTAGTAATCCAAGCGAATGATTTGTGAAAATTCAAAAATCTATTTTTGATCTATTGGAAAATTCTACAATTACAAATCGAGATACTTTACAAAGGTTGTATGAGTTATATCCTAATCTTGCGTCAAAAGGGTTGCATTACTTTATACGCAACGAAGAATTGCATTGAAAATTTTCTATAAAAGAAATAAAAGATAATGTAGAAAAAAATTATCAAAGACTAAAGACACAAAAAATATCCCTCCTAACTAGTATGAAAGATGAAGAAGTACCAAATATACATATGTTGCAAGACTCACAGCCAACTTCTATAAACAGAACCCAGTTACTTGAGGAAATAGCCAAAGATTCAGATACAGCTAGAAAATATATTGCTTATATTGAATATCGAGAAAGTCAGTAGTAAACTATCTCAACAAGGCGACCACTAATCACATCATCATTTCCTTTTCATAATCGTTAGAAGTTTCGATAAGCAGAGTGAGTGCGACTAATGTTTGTTGAGAAATTTTTTCTTTTCAATTAATGTCTAATAAGAGATTATTTTTATGAAGATACCATACAAATAAGTAGGCTCATGCTCTCTTGTTACCATCTGTAAAAGGCTGGTTTTTGATGACCAAATATAACAGCATTGCTGACTTCTCCTCTACACTTGGGTACAGTTCGTTTCACTCTTGTTCTTCGTATAAAGATCAAAAACAGTCATCTAATAATCAATCACTTTTTGGATGAGCAAATGACTCATTAGCCTCTCCTTTACTAATAAGTTGTGCTTTTAGGTTTGCCAACGCCACTACCGCATCTAATCTTTCTATCTTATACTGCTCTTTTTCTGTAATTCATAGTCCTTCTAGAGTTTTTTGATTAAATTTATTGATTGTTAGAAATCCAGGAAGATAAGACATAATCAAATCCAACATTCACTTTGTTTCATCATCTGATAACTGTTTTGTGCTCAAAGCACGTTGCATCATTTGCAATGATTGCTTAAGTCACTCTACACCTGTTTGCTCTAATCTTTTTGGATTTACGGTATATCACTGCATTACATGTTGCTTGAGAGTACTTGTTGCTCGTTTACGAAAATGTGTCGCTTGTTTACTATTTACGCGATATCATACTGAAATTATCATATCTAAATCATAATGATCAACATCGTATGTTTTCCCATCTGCTGCAGTTGTTGCAATTTTTGCAACAACTGATTCTTGGCTTAGTTCTCAGGATGTAAAGATGTTTTTAATATGTCTAGACACTCAGGATTTATCTTTTCCATACAATTCTGAGATCTGCTGTAACGATAGCCAAAGGTTCTCTCACTCCATGCGAGCATCTATACTAATTCATCAATCTGGAGCATTATACAATACAATTTGATTCTGTTCGAACATATGTTATTAAAAATAAAATCTATTATCACTTTTAGTATATAAACACTTATCAATAAGCACGAAAACGAGAGTATACGTTATTTAACGTAAATATAAAACTCTTTTCAATAAGACATAGTCATCATGATATAAAGAATACAATAAGCTATTTAAAATATATTGACAACTTTGATGGAATTGTTATCATATATTAAAACAAATTAAATATGAAAAAAATTTATTACCTATCACTGTTTTTACTACTTGTCTCTTGTGGTCCAGATGCAGACAGGGTTCGACAAGAAATCAGAACATTGCAAACTAAAGTGGAAAACCTAAAAAATGAGAAATCTACACTACAATCAAAAGTAAATTCACTAAAAGCAGAATCGCAAGAAATTGAATCTAGAACAACTCATCTCAAAAACATCGAAGATGGCAAGGTTCCTACGTATTTGGTAGAAGTTAAATTAAAGCAAAAGAGAATATCAACAGACTTGGGCAAGCATTTCAAGGATTCTATGAATGCAACGGAATTTTGGCTACCAGTAGATGAAAAGTATTTCAATTCCTTATCTATTGGAGAATCATTACTTAATAATTTTAGACTTGGTAGTTTGGTGGTAAATGGAACTTCAAGTTCTTGGTCCATAAAGGTTATTCAGAAAAAGATTGAGTATAGATAACAATATCGAAAATATTTTTTTCAAAAGCCAGTCATTAATATGACTGGCTTTTTACTCTTTATATACAAAAAAAAGAAGCACTTAACGGTGCGCTTCCTTGTAAAAATTAGTCATTTCACTTCAAATAGAAGCAGTAATAGAATTGATACATCTGAAAATCATGTGATACTCCTAGACCGATTGGAGGTATAACGTCATCCATTAATATCGGTGTATCTGAGGAAAGCAGAGTAGACACAACCTCTCCTGATTTGTAAAGGTGTATTAGTTGATCTATAATCAAATAATACTTTTCTATCTCCAGCTCTTTAACTTGTAAAGCTGGGAAAAGGGTAGAATTTTCTTGAAAACGAGCTGAAAAAATATTCATAAAATCAACATCTGTCATCAATTCTTTTCTAAAACATCTTTTCCTAGAATGGATCCCAATATCACTAAGAGCGATATCAAAGGGAGTTGGACACGATGAAGTATCCTCAGGCTCAAACATAGAATCATCTAAACTCTTTGCAATAAGATCGAATTCAACTTTACTAAAATGAAAACCAACATAGACATTATTCACCAAGACCCATGCACTGTCTTTCCATTCCAAATAAATAGTGTTTCTTACCAAAGGAAAACTAACAAAAACTTTCTTTGTCATAATTTTATATTTAAAGTTAACAATTTTTTAGGTTAACCTCAAACTAACATGACAAAATTAATGTAATTAAAGATCAGATAAAGGCTCAATATTGCAATCTTTGTCAATTTTTCTTTTTAGTATAGAGTATGTTTTTAACGGTGACCTCCTGATCGCACATACGTTTCCCTTACATTGAAAGTTTTTGTTCTTTCTATATGAGCATCACAATACTGCAAATCTTCCAGTAGAAGTGGAGTATCAAAGCGAGCTAAGACACCAGGACCTTTTTTAGGAATATCATACCTATCAAATACCCACCTTTTACTTCCTTCTGAGTAATACAATACAAATCCAAGGCACTCAAAGTGATGTTTACCTTTTGATTCGTTCAAAGAAAATCCATATTTTTCCAAATCTTCTTTTGATAACTTACCAAGAGGAGAGGATGGAGCCGATTTACTAAAAAAAATACCAAAGATAGTGACTAAAATGAGAACTAAAGCAACAAATAATATTGGATGATCCATAATTTATATTTTTACTACAAGTGAATTCTTGTATCTAAAAATATATAACTATTTTTGTGTTAATGTCAATATTTATTGATCTCAACAAAGTGATTTCTTTTTTGACAAACCGATTCTCCCTAGATATACTGTTAATAATCCTTTACTCATAAAAAAGAATGGCTAATAATATAAAAAACACCTACAGTTTATTGTTAGCAGTAGATTGAATTTATCAAGAATGAGAAAGGTACTGAGAATGACTCGCTAATTGAAATTCAAAAGAGTCATCAAAAAGAATTTCATAGAAAGAGCTATATGGAATTAAATAAGCATTAGCGATAGCCTTATTGAACATAATTCTATAAATATTCTTTACTGTATATTTCAAGTGGTAGCTCTTCTCATGTGTTTATATCATATTTTCTTCCTCATATATCTTGAATAAAAATTATATTAGGAAAAAGTTTTGATAATTTCCTGTAATTATGAACAACATATCATCGTCACTCAGATTTAATCTCTTTTGAAATATGAAAGTGCCTTATTCACTTAGATTGACACCATTCAATCGAATCATATAACATATGTTTTGATAGACCTAAGCTCTCATACTCTTTATCAATCGCTACATATCAACTTCTCATACAATTTTTGATATCTGGATATTTATAAATTAATCTATTTCAAACTATCTTTTTTCATTTCATTACACTAAAACATATTCAATGTGCGCTTACTTTTGAGACAAATTTAATCCTTCCCCGACCGCTATTAGTGCGATAAACATCATGATTTCAGTTGCATGTTTTTCATGACACATCATCATCAATATAGTTTTCCATTTCCTTTTCATCTCGTTCCTTTACAAAAAATCAATCAGGTAGCACCTCCAAATTAAATGGTCAGTCATCATTAATAATTTCTATAATTTCTTGTTCTTGCACATTTTTTTTCAATGCATTAATCAACTTTCAAGAAATTCTTTTTTTAAGGTGTTCATTTACTTCTTCTATCGCATATTTTTCTTGATAAAGTCTACTTATCTCTTTTCAATACTTCTGATTTAGATTTTTTGTTAACTCATCTTTTTTCTGTAAAAACAAGAAAAATCTCTTTAGTTTTTTTTTGGTCAGAATTCATAGATTTTTTATTTCCATAAGATTAATAATATTCATTTAGAGATAATATGTCAAAAAAAACCACTCAAAGAGTAGTTAATACCTATGTTTTTCAACTTGAACGGAAGCTGTCTTGTTTTGAACATCACCAATTACATCAAATCCCTCCCATACAACAAGCTCAAACCACTACTACAGCTCTTGCATAATCTATGATACAAGGACTAAACAGCTATATGGAATAGAATAAAACATCAAAGATGTTTTGTGTAAACTCACTTAAACGAAAATAACTTAAGAATAAATTCTTAGTTATTTAGTTTAGCATCATTTCCATAAGTATTAGCGTTAACCTTATTGAACATAGGTAAACAATAATTAAGATGATAGAAAAAATAACTTTACATACTAACTGAGCATGAAATACCCTCAATGATATAAGAATATACTACTAACCTGAAAACCAAAATCAGGTAAAAGCACTATGTTAGATAGCTTGCTAGCTTCAGTAAAAGAAAAAACCTGAATTATCACAAAGCAAGTTCTTGATGAAGGTGGAACAAGAATGTGATTTAACATTGTAGACAACAAATGAAAGAAGTTTCTTTTATCTTCAACCACAATTAGATCAGATAAGAAATTTGCGGATAAATATTGGATACATTCCGTTGGAATTAAAGAAATAATGAATAATTTTGCTTACGAAAAATGAGATTTGATATATTTAGATGAAGTTGCTCCAATGCAAATAGCCGCAGATTGATTCAAAGAATTTGCCACTAGTTTATTAGATTCAAAAAATCCATTACTTTGAACAATAAAACTTGACGACAATAAATACGAATTTATTCAACAGGTAAAAACTCGCAAAGACACTCTTGTACTTGATATACTAGGTCAAGAGTTTAATGAAATTTTTCTTGCTAACTTAGTAAAAAAGATTGAAAAATCACAAAAATATTTAACAGAAAAAGAGAGGTTTCAAAAATTATCAGAGAATGAGCGAAAGATGGATTCACAATCTTCAATTAGGACATTACATACTGGAGAAATTATAAATTGTGATTGTGATTTTTATGAGAATTATGGGATTTGTAGTCACAGCATTTCTCTTAGACAGATAATTTAGATAACAAAAAATCACTCGAAGAGTAGTTCTAATCTAGATTATCAACTTGAACGCTAACTGCATTGTTTTGAACATTTCTAATTACATCAAATCTCTCCCATACAATAAGCTGAAACCTCTACTACAACTCTTGCATAATCTTGGTATGTCAGAAAACTCAATAGCATACAAGATGTATGATGCTAGGTCGAAACAGCTATATTGAATAGAATAAGTATTAGCGATAGTCTTATTGAACATAGACTAAATAATTGACAAACAAGATATTATGATTATATAATAGGAAATCAAAATCAAAATCATGAAAAATATAAAATTCTTTTTAATTATTCCTTTGTTCTTTATCTCTTGCCAGCCTGAATATGTTTTCGAGGGAGAAGTAGTTGGAATGGGTCAGTTTAGGAGTATAGTTGGAACTCAAGCCACATACACTATCTCAACTGCTGATAGCTCAGTTCTAGGAGTAATTAAATTTCAAATTCCAAATCTTACAATTAAGAAAAAAATAAGGATTTGGGGTGAAAAATTAAGTTGCTATCAAGAAGTTACTATCAATGGTGAAAAAGAAATTATTCCTATGTACTCAATAAACAAATATCAATTATCAAGTGAAACTCTAAAATAAAAAATATAAAATTTGAGACGAAATGGAATATTCAAAAATCTTTAAGTTTTCAAACCTTCTTCTAACTGGAGGATTGTTCCTAATGTGCTATGGTATTTATAATACAATATATGGTCCAGTTTGGTATACAGAAGGCCCATTCATTCGGTCACTTGGTGCTATCGCCGGTGGGTTTACTTGTATAATGGTATCAATACTTATCAAAGGTAGCATGCATGCTCATGGTAAATGATTTAGAAAATATAAGCAGGGTATTTGCTGACTTATATAATGCTTGACTAGAAATAGTTAGGCTTTTTTATTATTTCATATTTCATAAGCAACAAAAAACCACTCAAAGAGTAGTTCACACCTATGTTTTAGACTTGACCGATACTGGACTCGAACCAGTGACCTCCACAATGTCAATGTGGCGCTCTCGCCAACTGAGCTAATCGGTCATGGTCGTCACGATAGTGATTTAAATTGTATATTCCATACAAATCGATATTAAATACGTATTTATTATATGGTTCAACTATGTACAAAGATCTTATTACTTACAAATTAGCTGATGAAATTACTCATGAACATCTTCTTGAAGTAGCACAAAAAGTACGAGACTCTCGAATGTCAAAACAGGATTGATGTCTTTGACGAGAGATTACTACAGATAGTGATGGAGAATTCCACGATATTGTTACATGGAACTCCAAAGAAGATGCAGAAAAAGCGAATACAGATATGCCAAATGCGGACCACGCACAAGAGTGGTTTGCGTGCTATGATATGAGTTCAATCAAGAGCTCCGGCGTAACTCAAAAAGCAAGTTTTTCATCAAATTAATAAAATCTATATAGAGATATTTTTAAAGGACGACGCTATAGTCGTCTTTTTTAGTCAAGAAGAACATCGAATTCAATATAATCATCCATTTCAATAATCTTTTGTTTCTTCTGAATAATCTTGCTTACTATTGCATCAAGCTCAAAGACTGAAAGTCATCCATCACGAACAAATCAAACCGCATGATCAAGGATTTTTTGTTTATTTTCTGGGTTCACATATAAAAGCATATTTCCAGCTACGAGAGCTTGCTCAAGTTGTGTAAAGAGATCTCAATCAGTTGAAATCATTCACATATCATCAGTAATAGTAAGTCATGTGAATCAAAACGAATCGAGAAGATCATTTGTCTTTTTAGATAAGGTCGCTGGTAGAGTAGGGTCGATAAAGTCAGTTAGCAGATGTCACATCATAATTAAATCAGATCACGCTTCGATCCCAGACAAAAACGGCTTCAAATCTGCTTCTTCTCGTGAAGTTTTTTCTATTAAAAGAGCTTTTATGCCTTGATGGGTGTCTTGAGTGGTTCATCAATGTCATGGGAAATGTTTAATCGTTGATAAGGTGAGATGTGTACATTCAACTGCCTTCCCAACCTTCCATGGAATATCTCATTGAAATACTCTCGGATAAATAAATGAACTAGTATCATAGCTCACATCAGCTACAATTCAAAAATTTAGATTGACTCATATATCATGCAACATTTTTGCACGAGATTTATATACATCACAAATAACTTCTTGAGATAAGTATGGTTGTCAGGGGAGATCTTCTTCTAGCCTTGCTACAACTCATCATTCTTGGTCTATAGAGACAAAAAGAGGTAAAAGTTTTTGCGTCGATTGCATCTGCTTCACATCTTCCAGTAGATTTGATGTGATATTTTTTCACATTACAATAATTCAACCTGGTTGGTTTTTTTTCAAGAACTCTATTTCTTCTTGATCTATTTCGTTGTATCAAAAAATAAACAACTGAGCAACCTTTTGCTCCAAACTCATTGAAGGTAAAATTTCTTCTACAAATAATTCAAGAGGTAGTTCCCAAGGATTACTTTCTTGATACGCTAAAACAGTCTTACGAAATTCTTCACGCACAAAAGTAATGTATTGATCTGGATTCTTTTTAAATGAGGGTTCAAGATCTACATACTCTGAAACTAGAAAATTTAGATCCAATTCATTATAAGACTTCATCTCCTTTACAATTGGATCGACTATTTGATTAAATTGAACTTCTTGTTTTTTTTCTTGCTCAGTAAACCAAAACTTTATCACTAGGACCACAAACAACAAAAACAATATAGCGGTGAGTATTTTTTTCATACATTCTTCTTAAGAATCTACTGGGTTGATGCAATAAATTTGTTAAAAGTAGAATATGAAATCGATAATATCAAAAATAATTACAATACTGTTTCCAGAGTATTGCGTATGATGTAATAAGATGTGATCCTATGTTTGCAAGCAATGTCATAAAAAATGAATAAAAGCACACTCACAAATTTGTCCAAAGTGTCACAAACAGTATCCTTTATCTCAGATATGCATTAGTTGTCAAAAAGAATGATATCCTTTAGATGGGGTAATTATAGCTCTACAATATACAAAAATAACTAGTGCACTTGTGTACCTATTAAAATACCAGCACGCATATCACCTATCTTCATTTATAGCACGCAAGATCTCTTTAGATATTATGTCACACCCAATACTGCAATCATTAATAACTAAAGAAGAAATCTTTATTACCTATGTTCCAACTCATTGGTTCAAAAAGCATCGAATTAGATGATACAATCAGTCTGAAGTTATAGCTAAAAAAGTAGCTACTCAGTTGAGAGTGTCTTGCATAAAGACCGCAACAAGAAAAAAGTTTACTCCCTCTCAAGTTAGATTAAGTAAGAAAAAAAGAAAAGAAAATCTAATGAAGGCTTTTGACGCTACTCAATTAAATAGTTCTACTAAGTATTTAATAATAATTGATGATGTAACCACAAGTTGAGCAACCTTATATCACTTAGCAAAAGAGATAAAAAAACTACAGCCAAATATACTTATTTGGGCTGCAGTTTTTGTTAGACATTGAACCTAATTATATAGAAACTCAGGTCTTAGGAAGAATAAGAGGCAATGGCAGCGGTTTAGGGATACGCTCTTCTTGCTCTAGTAGTTCAATTTGTTTTTGCTCTATTATTGATTCTACAAGTTTTAAATCATCATCTGAGATATCAAAATTTGATCAATTACTTCAATTATTCCCTCATCCGCTATTACTTCATCATGAGGTATTTGATCATCATGTTGATCATGAACCATGATTACAATCTGGATCTACTCCCAACGGACAGTTTATGTTACACACTCCATCGTTTCCACAATCTTCACACACACTATTACATTGTGCTGCTGTTCCATATTCTCCTGGATCTGCTGTTACACATTGTCCATTATTCCAATTACAATCTACTCCACAGTCTGGATCTTCTCCCACTGCACAATCTAAATTACATACTCCATCATCTCCACAATCTTCACACGCTTCTACACATGCTTGTGCTGTTCCATATTCTCCTGGTTCTGCTGTTATACATTGTCCTGCAGCTTCGTCACAGTCAGCTCCACAATCTGGATCTACTCCCAACGGACAGTTTATATTACACACTCCATCGTTTCCACAATCTTCACACACACTATTACATTGTGCTGCTGTTCCATATTCTCCTGGATCTGCTGTTACACATTGTCCATTATTCCAATTACAATCTACTCCACAGTCTGGATCTTCTCCTACTGCACAATCTAAATTACATACTCCATCATCTCCACATGGGTTACTAAGCACAAATATTGTTTCAATATCATGATCATCTTCATCTCCAAAACAATTTGGATCATTAGGACAATCTGGATTACATACTCCATCATCTCCACACTCTATACATGTCGTTCAGTCTCCATTACAAACACCACACTCATCAACAACAGCTGGTCAGTTTGGTACTCCGTTACAGTCTGCACATGTGCTTCCATTTCCATTGCAAATACCACATGCATCTACGATGCCTAAACAATTTTCTGTATCATCACATATTCAATTATTATTTGTATCTTCACAACATTCTCCATTTACCTCTATTTCTCATCATTCACATACTGGAGATCCATCACATGTATCACATTTGAAATTATCATTAATAGGGAGATCTCCTACCAGTAATGCATCAAATGCGTCTGTGATTTGTCCTATTGTTTGCCAAGTTGTATTGTCTCCTACTGTCCATGTTTGTTTTACACCTTCTCCTCCACATTCATTCTCACATACCATA
>CALDTY010000011.1 GCA_937923605.1 Candidatus Absconditabacterales bacterium | reverse complement strand
TTCATTTTATGTGTATTATACTGTTTCTATTATGTTCCAGTAAATGCTAAGATAAGTGAATGGAATAAAAAAGTATCTACTGAATTCTTTGATAGTGAAATGAAAAAGATTTCTGATTTATTTTCAAAGGATTCAGATGAGACTGTACTTCCAAAAGTGGAATACAAAACATATCCATTACCTAAAAATATTAATGAAACTTATGGGGAAGATACATATCACTTGGAAATTGTCGGTGCAATTGGAGATTCTCATGGGGAACATAAACTCTTAGGACCAAAATTATGGAATTACCCTGACAATATAAGTCACTATAAATTCCCCAAAATTGAATCAGTAATCATGGGAGATGGAGATTGGGTTATAGCTGCCGAAAAATTAAGTAGTCATAAATTACTTAATACTGAATTTCCACAACCAATGGAGAAGTCTAAAGAGGATAAATCATTTGATTTTAAGGTTGCATTTAACTTCTTTTGTATTTCGATGATGCTCTATGGTATTTATCTTATCTTTACTCATAAGTCAAAGGAAGATATCTTTAAATAAAATATTTTTTTTAAAGGCCAGTGCAAAGCACTGGCCTTTTTCTATTGACAAAATTTAATAAAAATATATAACTATTCTACGACATTTGTCAATAATTTTGACAATCTTCATTAATAGAAAAAGACATGAAATGTATGCTCATTTCTTACATTTTTCTTGTTAATAAACTATTAATAAAAAAATATAATTATAATCATATGAACTATCTAACAATTACCCTGCAGTGTGTAGCTGCAACAATTTTATTAATTATCTTATACCCTTATCTCAAGGCTTTTGTAACAATATATAGCCCAAGATATAAGGCGCTTAGATGTTTCGTCGAAGCAAGTACGATGCCACAGAATATTAAATGGAAGTTTTATACTGGTCAACGAAAAGGATTGAAGATGATGTATATTAAGCAACTTTATCAAACTGCTTGTTTGATAGAATTAGAAGATGACAATAGATTATTACTTTTTGCATTACTACAGAACTATATCATCAATAATTTAAACCATCATTATAAAATGGCTACCCAAGCGTCTCGTGAAGAGCAAATTAGAAAAATTAAAAGAAATGACTTGGAATGTCTTGGTGGAGATCATATTATGACTCTGGTTAAAAAAGTACGAGTGCCAAATTTCTTTTGGAAAGCTGGCGATTTAGTTAATGGAGTTGAAGAAACAGTAACACTATTTGATAACGTAAAAAAAAGTAGAGCACATGGAATTATCAGTTAACATGAGAAAAATTATTAGTGAGTATTGGTGGATACCTATGTATGCATTCATTATGTGTCTTGTCTCATTTGTGATGAGACAATTTGCACCAGAAGAATTTACAGACGGATCTCTATATCCAAAAGATTTAAATTTGTATACCCTGTATTATTTTGTAGTGGTAGCAATATTTATCTTTGTTTTGATTATTGGTACGTTGAAGATTAAGGATTTTCAACATTCTATATCCTATAGATTGAGAAGATGTTATCCAAACATGAGAAAAATCATATGGAAACTGCCTGCGCCGTTACATATAAAAATTGGACTTATTTTTGGTTTAGGTATCAATGTAGATGATGTATATTTGCAAAAATTATTTCATCTTACTTACTTTGTACCATGTACATCAAATAAAAAGCAACTCTATATCGATATACATGATTATTTCCAGAGTTACTATATCCCTAATATGATTAGGTTAGAAGATTGTCCTGGGGAAATTTGGGATATAGAATTTTTATCTTCGCTTGATTGTTTTGAGCCAGAGTATCAAGAGAGTTTTATTCGAATACATACAATTCCTTCATATCTTTGGAACAAAGAGTTTCTAGATAATGATCTAAAGGCTATTGGGAGAGATATACAACTGACTAAAATTAAGGTAGATCAAATTAAAAAACAACTAAACCAATAAACAATGAAAAAAATTGATATAGTCGACGAAATTATGAGAGTCACCTGGGGATACCATGGACTACATATGGATACTATAGGTAAGGATTTTAAAAAATGGGTTCGTTCTCTAGTAAATAAACTGAGTAATGCTGATCTAGCTAGAGAGGCAAGAAAGTGTGGGATAACAGTTTATGCAAAAGATATTATTATATAAGCAAATTAAATTTAAAAATATGTTATTATCACAAATTATTGGAGGAATTATAATTGGAACGATAACTGCTATAGTATGTTGTGTATGTATCTTTTCATTTATATATTTAAGAGAGGTAAGAGAAAATCACTTACATACAACATCTGAGTTTCGAAAGTACATCTATAGTTCATTTCTACCTATTAATGTCAAAATTCTCTTTTTGATAGGGAGAACAAAGGGCTTAAGGCTAGTATATATTAAGAAGTTATATCAAGCAGCATGTGCAAGCTCTATGCCACTGGATAAAAAGAGACGGATTCTTAAGCAACTAGATGCATATGTAAATGATGTTTTTGTATCTCAGCACCTAAGAGTCAAGTTAGCTTGTACTACGGAAAACTTATCAATAGAGTCTGTAGATTGTATTGGCGGAGCGCAAGTGAAAGAGATAGTAAATGATCTTGAGATACCTTATTTCTTTTGGAGAGAAGATCAAATCTTACCAGGAGTAATAGAGGAGTCTCAACGGTACGTATCTACAAGTACTGGAATATTTGGAGAGATAGTAAAATTTACACCAATTATTCTTCTGTATTCTATGGTGCTTCATGTCTACCGTTATCCAAAGTCTGAGATGCATTTACCAACTCCTGCATTCATTTTCATTACATGTGTATTTATCTTTATGATTTTTTTATACTTTAGATGTATAAAGATATCTGGGGTTATACAGAATGTTGAGAAAAAATTTGTAGGAAGAGCAGGCCTGAGAAACTTTATAGAATTGAAGTTACTTAACGGAAAAAAGATTGAAGTGCTAGAGTATGGAGCTTTTTCTAAAGAAGGAGTTGCAAATAAAGGCGATTTCTGGAAAGGAAGAGTAACTATACTTGAATACTTAGGATTTTAAAAATCATTATTAAAACGAAAAAATTAGTACATGGAATTATCAGATAAAATACTTGAAATGTGTATTATTGTCGCAATATCAACTACGGTAAGTATGGCAGCTATAACAATATTTTATGCAGCTAAGTCTATAAAAGATAGCATATCTAAGTCAAGCACGGACCTAAAAGATTTTGTCTTTACATCTTCACTATCTAAGAAGGAGAAATATCTTTTTCTCTTGGGCATTGAAAGTAAGCTTGAATTGCTTTGTATAGTAAAATTATATCAAACAGCATGTGGTTTAGCATTAGATATTGTGAAAAAGGAAAAATTACTTCTTGAACTGAATAAGTTCGTTAAGGATAAATTTCATTCGCACTTTCATTCTTCTTTTGTACATTGTTGTACTGAGAAACTTCCTCTTGATACTATAAGATGTATCGGAGGAGAGCAGATTAAAGAAATTCTTATTAAACATAATATTCCCTACTGCTTTTGGAACAAAGATAAAGTCGTTCCAGGGGTAGTAGATCATACTCACACAAAAAAATTAGTATATGAACCAAGTTAACGAATTTAATGAGATTAAAGATTTACATCTAAAAATGATGTTAATAAGATCTTCAGCTATCATATTCTTAGTGATAAGTATGTTTAAGATGACTGAGCATATACAACTACACATAGCATCGATAGGTTCATTTCTTCTTATTGTGCTGTATCCAGTGATTGGATATAAGATGCATTACAGTAAGAAACGATTTGGTAGAATATGGAATCTATTGACTGCAAAGGTGAATTCTTTCAATAATAATTTTACTATACCTCCTTTTAGGAACGATAGTGCAGAATACACTATGGATAATGTAGATATATTTTTTCCAAAGCTTGGGACTGATAACTTTACTACTGATAGTCATGACTATGTAACGCAATTGGAAGGCCCTACCTATGTTTCCTATGTATGTGAGCATGTATTTGCTACTAGGAGGACTGGGTTTAATTTACTTTTCTTCGACTTGGTTTATCATATTGGGATTATTTATCCCACTTTGGTATATAACTTGCAAACTTGAAGAAATGCAAATGAAAGAACTTCATGATGCTTATGAAGGTTATATGGAAAGAGTAGGAATGTTCTCTCCTTGGTTATAAGTTATTTAATATTAAATAAGTAAAAAGGCCTGGCAAATTATGCCAAGCCTTTTTTTATACATTAATAAATTAAAATTTCGAAATGCTTAGTTTAGGAAACCTAAGTGATAAGCTATCCAAATCGTTCTCAATCCGTACTTTTGATTTCCAATTTTTTGGTGCATATTTTACTAATGCAGCATAAGATATTGAATCAACTCCTTCAGGTTGTAAACTAACAACATTTACTCCTTCAATGTTTTGTATGCTTCTACGAAGCATCGATGGAATTATTGTATATATTGAGTCTCTATATTCATTTTGCCGTTTCATATCAGACCTTTCTTTCAGAGAAAGTTTCAATTGTGACCGTAATGAAGAAAGTTCCTCATTCTGTTGTTTTGCAAAACTTGAAATCCTATCATCTTTATGATGCTGTGCAACTTGTGTAATTTTGACATCATAATCTGGAACAATTAAACTTATTTCTTGTTCCAAAGCTCTCCATAATGTATCAGTTACAAGGGGATTAGTTACCATGAATCCATCTACAAATTGTTGATGATGGTTAATATCTAAACTAGTCATTCTACCTTTGTCTTTTAAGACAGTTTGTACTAGAGTATGTATTTCTCCTTTATTTGATTCGTAGTTAGCAACTTGTAATGAGTTTATTATTGCGATCACAATCCCAACACAAACAATTAAACCATAAACAAATTGTTTATTTTTACTAATACCTTGTTTCTTTGGTAATTCTGTAATATATATCATAAGAATACTAGCGAGCATAATCATGACAGTATTTATCACAAATAGCCAAAATGCATCCCAGATAAAAATATGTTGTCCCGTCGCTAAACCATATCCTATAGTACAAATTGGTGGCATCAATGATGTCCCAATTGCTACTGCAGCTACCACGGTTGCTAATGAAATCTTATCTGCATGCATACTTGCTAATATTCCTAGTAACCCACCAGCAAATGCTATACTCAAATCAATTGCATCAGGGTAGGTTCTAGCCCAAAGCGCATCAGTAGGTATGTTTAATGACATAATGCTAAAGAAGCAAAATGAGAGACCTAAACCAATAGCAAACTGTATCATAAATGACTTAAAAGAACCCCAGAACGTATCATCGTCAAATGCATACAATGCGTATGCAATGCCGATAATAGCATACATCATAGGACTAGCTAGCATGCTACCTATAGTATAAGCCCAGTTGTCTTTATACAATCCACCAGCTGCAAATAATGCTGCAACAAGTACCATTATAAATCGTTCACCACGGAATTTTGTACCATTATGAACAATATTACTAATGATCTTTTTTTTAGCATTATCTTCTCTCCGTAATTCTATCCATTCTTGTAACCAATCCCTAGGATCATCTAAGAATATTTCAAAGGCTTTATTCCACTTTGATAGTATGTAGGAAATCTTCTGGTTCAGCTTTTTCTTGATGAGTACTCTTTTTCTCCATATCAATTTACTTTATTCGTTTTGTGAAATCGAAAAATGTAGATATTTTTTCTACGTATGTCTCTAGATTTTCATGTATATCAGACCACAATTCCTTATAGCTTTCAAATGTAATACTGAACACATCTTTTAACTCTGTACTGTTAGCTTCTCCATAGATTTCTTTCATATGTTTGAGATAGAATTTTTGTAGTTCAGACTGAAATTTTTCAATATTCCCAGCTGATTCAGTATAAATATCTTCTATAGCTTTCATCGCAGTTTCCTTAGTCGCTTCAAACTTTAAGGTTGCATTAGCTTTCAGTGCTTTAGTGACATATTTTCTTTTTATAAAGGTCAATATACCATCTAAAAATGCTTGTTGGGCAAGTAGTATTACTATTTTAGTTATCATTTTTTTTTGTTTATTTTATTGTTTACAAATTTAATTCTATTATTTTAATTATAAATTCTTTATGAATCTTCTTTTCTTGTTCCAAGTCCTTTGAAATTTTCTCCTTTGAACTATCTACCTGTCTATCAAATTCCATAACACTAGTATCGAAAGATGCTTCAATAGTCACTGAATTTAAACCTATTTTTGTCACAACTACTTCAACAGTATTATCTAAGATATTCCAATCTTTTGATTTTTTTGTAAGTAGTGATTCAATAGATTTGAGGGCCTGATCAATCTTAGATCGGTTTTTTTCAATTGGAATTTGAAAATTGAATCCATTCCTATCTATTTTCATATGATTAGAAAAGCCATTTTCCAATATTCCAGCACTTGGTATTCTAATTGTCGTACCACTATCTTTTTGAAGAATGATATGACCAAGTTCAACTTCTTTTATTTCTCCCTTAGAGCCATTGTAAGTGATAGAACCACCAATTCTAAGAATATCTTTTGCAAAAATAACTACTCCAGAAATACCATTCTTAAAAATATGTCTTGATGAGTACGATATCATTACAACAAATATACTACCTAAACCAGTGCTATATAATGCAATAGATGATTTAGCTCCAAAGGTGAATACTATTGCTAGTACAAATAACATGATTGATAATATAAAATCAATCAACTTTTCCATTGTGTTCAAAACTTGATCGTCTCTTGTTGTATCAGATTTTTCTACTCTTTTAAGCAATAACTTATATAAGGGTATCTGTTTTATTCCTTTCTCTAGAAGATTTTTCACAAAGTACAAGTATATCAACAATGCAATGAAACATCCAATTTTGAACACAGGAGATTGCATAAATGTCGTACTTTGTATACTTTGAACAAAGCAATATTTCACAAGAAAGTATAATTGAGCAATCATTATCACATAAAATGTATGAGTGATAAGAATAGATATTTGTTTCCAAAGATTTACTACATAACTAAATGTAGCAAATATATATATGGTAGTAAACAACTCCCACCAATGTATCACTTCATAATTCAGAAAGAGATAAGTTTTATGTTTCATCATTATACATGTAACTATTACATATATAAGTAACCATGCGCTGGTTAATGCTATTTTTCGTTCCATTTATATAGTTTTAAGGTTCATTTTCTGTATTCAGATATTTATGTCACACTGTCATACATATATAGTTATATATGTCAATATTTCAAGCTTAAGTACTAAAAATGTCCCTATATAGGGACATTTTTAATTATAGCACAACGTTAAAGTAATTAGAAGGGTAGTTCGTCTTCATATTCTTGTGTTGCTGGTGCTGGAGCAGCATTAGCTACCTTTTCTGTTGCAATTCAAGCGGCTGGTGCTGCAGCTCATGTTGTTGCTGTAGGAGGCACTGCAGGTCATGATCAGGTTCATCAACCTTGTTTTTCAATTTTCCATCATGTAATCGAGTTATACCATCTTCCATTATACTCTCTAGCTTTACTATTGAGTCACACGTTAACGATGTCTCATACCTTCAAATCACTAATTAAGCTTAGCTTATCTCATCGAAAATCTACTACTACTCATCATTTGTACTCTGATTCTCTATTCTCTTCTAGTACAATTGTTTGTTTTTGTCTATCTCATCATCAAGTAGATATAGTTTCCACTGCTAGAATTTGAATAATTTTTCCTTCGTAATTCATTAGTTGTTCTTAAAAATAAAATTTAATTTGAATGTATAGATATCTTAGTTGATGTCAACTTCAGCCATCAACTTATTAATTTTTTTCAGTCATTCTTCATTTACATGAAATTTTTCTTCTCATATAATCAATTCAGAATCTCAAGCATATCATTTTATGATTCATTTGACTTTCATTTTTAGTCATGCAGTTTTAATTTTCCTGAATTCATATTTTAACTCTCAATAAAACTCAACTACTGGTTCTCATCATTCAATAGATTCAGTTAAATTATCTGTGCTTACCTTTTTACTTGTTTCAACCGAACCTTTTGTAGGTGTATTTGTGGTTTCAACTACTTGTTGTTGAAATCTTTCAGATCTGATTTTTGAAACAGTCTGATCAACATTAAATTTTCCATTTCTTTTTGCTTTATCAATCAAACTTCAAATATTGAATCCACTAATCTTATGAATTCTAGGTCTTCTTCACATATATCAATGTACCGAGATAATCATAAAAGGTTCGAAGTCTAATTTGTCTTTAATATAAAACTCAATTTCTCAAGATATATCTTCAACTTTTATGAAAAATCATTCTCATCTTCTGTTTCTTGAGATACTTTTGATAAATCATAATAAACTAAAATCTCAGTATCATTCTTTATCCTTAAACATTGAAATGAATCAGTATTTACCTCTTATAAATGTGTATAGTCAATCAAGAGGATGTCCAGAAACAAATGTCTTGAATGCTAGCCACTCAGTTTTGAGAAGCTCTATATTGGTTGATTTTGTTTCTGAATGGAGTAGTAGATCTGCACCTTCAACATTAGTTGAAGCAAATAATCATGCTTGCTGTCATCATCATTCTAATGATTTTACCCAATCAATAATAAGTGGAATATTATGGTACATATTAAAGCGTGATTCAAGACTATCCAAAGCTCATGATGTAATTAGAGCCTCTAGAGTTTTTTTGTTTATGTATTCTTTGTTTCTTTTTAAGAAATTTGTTAGAGATTCATAAATTCAATGTGTTTTTCTTTCAGTTTCTATATGAGATGCAACGTCACTTCAAACTCATTTTATAGCAAGCAATCATAAGTATATTTTATTGTTTATAGAGGCAACATGCTCAAAAGCTACTTGCACATCAGGTAATTCAATATCATATCATTGCAATTTTATCTCATCAATAAATTGTGCTAGTTTATCAGTATTCTCCTCTACTGATCTTAATAAAGCAGCATGAAATTCTAAAGGGTAGTGGGCTTTCAGATAAGCCGTCTGATACGATATATAGGCATAACAGGCTGCATGTGATTTATTGAATGAATATCTGGCAGCAGGCTCAATCATCTTCTCGTACATTCGAGTAGCTGTTTCTGGTTTGTATTGTCTATGAGTTCACGCTTTTTCTACAAATTCCTTTTTTATCTTCTCTATCAGTTCTGCAATCTTTTTACCAATTCATTTTCTTAATTTATCGGCTTCAGACATTGAAAATCAAGCAATTGCTTGAGACATACGCATCAACTGCTCTTGGTAAACAGCAATTCCGTATGTCATATTCATAATCGGTCAAAGATCTTCTTCCATCTTTATTCTTTCCTCTTCAGCAACTTCTTTTGAATACTCACGTCTAAGTATGCTTTGTAAATCGAGTTGCATATATTTGACTTCTTCAATCTCATGCTTTCTATCAATATAGTTTGGTATAAACTCCATTGGCCCTGGACGATACAATGAAACCATAGCAATTAGGTCATCAAAACCTGTTGGCTTTAATTTTTTTAGCCAATTTTTCATTCAATCGGACTCAAACTGAAATACTCATGATGTGTCTCATTTCCAAAAGATCTTTTTATACACAAATTGATCATCCAAAGGCGGATGAAACAACATTGTGTCTAAGAAATGCTTAAATAAATCATCCAGTTCAGTTCCTTCATTCTCAGATTTAGCTTTAAGAATTCTAATAGTATTTTTTATAATGCTTAGATTTCTCAATCCAAGTAGATCCATTTTCAAAAGTCATATATCTTCAATAGTTCATCATTCATATTGTGAAACAACTCTAGCCTCATCTCTTAATCCACTACTTGATTTTGGAGGATGCTGTATTACAGAATAGTTTTGTGTATTTTCTGGTGCTATAATCATTCAACAAGCATGGACTCATGTCTGTCTTACAGTTCATTCTAGAGCCTGTGCAAATTCTATTACTTTTTTCAACCTATTATCATTGGCAATCACTTTCTGAAAATCTTTATTATCATCAATCGATTCCTGTATTGTTTTTTCGGTGATAAAACTAGCGATATTATTTGCGTCAATAAACTTTATTCACATAACTCTAGCAACATCCTTGAATGCTGCTTTTGCTGCAAGTTTCATATATGTTCAAATATGAGCTACTTTATCAGAACCATACTTATCTGTTATGTAGTTAATTACTTTGTCTCTTTGTGTATCTTCAAAATCAGTATCAATATCAGGCATAGATATACGTGCAGGATTCAAGAATCTTTCAAAAATTAGATCATATTGCAAAGGATCTAAATCTGTTACTCATATTGCATATGACATAAGAGATCATGCACAAGATCATCTTCAAGGCCCTACAACTATATTATTTTCTTTTGCTCGAGAAATATAATCTTCAACAATTAGAAAATATGTATTGTATCACATTTCATGTGTCACTTTTAGTTCGTATTCTAAACGTTCTATGTACTCAAATAGTTTTTTTCATGTAGTGTCTATAATATCTAGAGATGTTTCTATGAAATCATTTTTATATCAAGTGTATGTCATTTTTGTCTTAATATGCAATTCTTCTACTGAGGTATCTACAAGTTTAGTATCTAGCTTTCATCAAGACGTCTTTTTTACCAACTCTAAAATTTTCGACTCATCCCATCATAGATGAAATCTAGTGCTTAATCATTCATATGACTTATAACGAAGTTCAAACTCAAATATATCCATCAATATAATATCAAATATATATATTTATATATAGTAGTAACATGCTAAAGTAAAACAAAACAAAAGAATTGATTGATGTTGACAAATAGTTCATCATATTTATTGTATATATGAGATATTTAATAGTCAAAGAAGATATAATTCAATCAAAAAAAATAGATATGACGATATTCCATTATGTACCTGTTTTATGGTTATTTTTCATTGCAGTAATAAGTTTTGTTATTGTTGTTGCATATAGAAAGCATAATCATCAAAAGAAGTATTCATTTAAACCAATCAGAATTTATAGTTCTGAAAAACAAACAACAAATAGTCTTGAGGAACTAAGAAGACAGATTATTGTTCATCATGTATTTCTGTATATTGTGATTTTTGCATTATTATTTATTGCTTGTTTAATATATAATTGTGATAAAACTGAAGATAATCCTTTGAAAGTAATTGGATACTTAGTGTTTTGCGCTCTTGTAGTTTGTTGTATTCTTATTAATTTAACTACTCAGATTGCTTTTAGTACGTACTATGAGGCATTGCATTTCAATTGTAGAAAAAGTTTTTCTTTATTACTTAATGATGTATCAAAATATTGTGAATTAATAGGTTTAACCGATAGAAATAGGACAATAATGCTTCAAGATATGTATCCAAATGAGACAATTGATCTCGAATATGAATATTCTTCTGATGTATATTCTTCATTTCCAGTATTAATTGCTAAGGATGATATTATTGAGTACTACACGTTAAACTATATCACTATTAGTAATGAGATTTATGATAAATTTAATCAAGATAAACATGATAAAAGATCGAAGCAAAAGAGAGATTTTTACTATTTATTAGAGAACTAAAAAACTAAGAATGCATGAGCACATCATTTCTGAAAATACTGATAAAATCTTTCTGAATGATTTTAAAAAATTTGCCGTAACCTATATTGATCATGGTAAATCATTTCAGTTGGTTATGCACTTTATTCAGGAATTTCAGAAGAATTTTAATCGATCACCAAAAGTGTATGATTGGTTTAGATTTGAGCCTATTAAACGTAGACGAATCTATCTAAAAAATACTACTCAAAAACTTGGAAATGCCACAATATCATTAGTTAATCATTTTATACAAATCAAAATTGATGCTGACATTACATTAAACACATTCTTTCTTTCTGAAACACAGAAAGAAAAATTTGATGAGATTACATGTAACTAACTTATTTAATTTTAAAAAAAGGCAAACTTCTGTGGTTTGCCTTTTTTAAATTATAATGTAATTGCGAAATATATTGTCAAAATAATAGCTAATAATCATAGAACAATAGCCAATATTCAAAATGGCACTTGTATTGCTGTTAACGTTTTATACATGTTATTTGTAGAATCTTTTCGGTCAGCATCAGATTTTTTAGATTTCTTTTTTCATTTTTTCTTATCTCAAGTTAGTACGTACTTTGTGATAAGCCCAAAACTAAGTACAAATCATAATATTAGCTTAGTAAACAATGTAGCCAGACCTAATAAACCTCATATCAAACTAGTTGATAAGGTTCATAAAATTGTGAATATGTGAAATAAATCTCGAAGTCACATTAAAAGTAAGATGACTCAAACAATGCCTTGGTAAGGAATTATCTTGTCATACTCTTTCTTTAAATCGGGAGCTTTTGATATTACTAATCAATATGAAGCTAATACACCTCAAATTATAAGAATAATTCAAGCTAGAATATTTATGAACATGTCTATATATAAATAACAAATAGTATTGTAGTAGCTATTATATGATTATTTTCAAGTATTTACTTTTTAGATGTAGTGAAATTGCTTGTCAAGTATTACTGTCCAAGAAGAATTTTTCAGGAAGTAAGTGTTGATCATCTTTGTATATCAACATCTAATGATTGACCAGGAATATTTGTGAATAATTGATACAAAAAGGGACGATGTTCATCAATTTTTACTTTGTTCACGTGAGTTATAATATCATCCTTTAAAATTCAAGCGTCGTCTGCGGGTGATCAAGCAATAACTTCAGCAATATAGATTCATCAATCCAATGAAATATCTAATTCCTTTGCAACATTACTATCAATATCAATATAGCGTACTCATACAAATGGTCTAACGATTGAGTTATTGTTTTTAATACTTTGTAATGTAGCGTTTACAAACTGTTGAGTTATTGGAATTGCGAATCAAATATTTTCTCAGAATGCACTCACTGCAGTATTGATTCATATTACTTCTCAATTTAGATTAAATAAAGGTCATCAACTATTTCATTCTGAAATAGATGTATCAGTTTGTAAGAGTCATGCATATAAATTTTCTTCATCAATAGTTAGTTTCCTATTGTTTCAACTTATTACTCAAAATGTAACCGAATTCTGAAATTCAGCTAAGGCGTTTCATATTGCTAATGCAAATTGTCATACTAATGTATTATCTTCTAGGTCAATTATGGTTGCAGGACTTCTATATCAAACTTTTTTATCACTAACTTTTATTACGGCTATATCTAAATTCTTATCAAGCCAAACGGCTTCTACTTCTACTATTAATCAATCAGAGAATATCACTGTATATATAGCGTCTTCATCATTTATAACATGCTTATTCGTTAGTATGTATCCTTCTTTAGATATCAAAATTCAACTTCATCATCACACTTCTTGTTGAAACAACTCTGTTGGTTTTCAGTTGTTGTAAGAAATAAAATCTTTTGATGCTGTGATACTTACTACACTTTCTTTTACAGAATCAACTGTAGATATAAGTTCAAATTCAAGATCTTTTAGTCAAAAATTATCTAGATCTATTGGTTTATGAGAAGAATTTCCATTATTTCCATCAATAGTATTTTCGATATCTCATTTATCTATAAAGAAACTTACAACTAGAAAGCTTGTAATGATACTTACTAAAGCAGTATAAAGATATTGCATATTATTCTACAAAACTAAATCGTGGGAAGAAACTATGAACTATGTCATAGAAAGCACTAACTACTTTATCTAGTCAGTATGATCTTTTCCCCATATTCTGAGTAAGCATATTCTCAAATTTAAATAATTCCTGTTCTATTTCCTTTCAAATATCTTGAAAATCTTTCCCTTTTATATTATCTTCTACCGAATTTAGATCTCTAAATAGTCGAAAATTATCTTTATTAAGATTATAAAATCTTCTAAAGAATTCTCATCATTTTGTTGATAATCATTCGATTTTGCTTTTGATGTATCAATTTATAATTTCATCAACTTCATTCTTCTGTTCTTTTTCAAGCTCTAAAAAGAACTGTCAAAAAATTGGATGATTCTCTAAATCTTTCCTAAATGGCACTTTTTTATTCTTATCATCAATATTTTTTATGATCTGAACGATTTGACTTGTTTCTGATGGACTGAGCATAGTTTATGCTAATTTTAAAAAGATAAGATCATAGTCATTATTTCTATACAGACATGGTTTTTAATCTATGTAATAATTATTGGATTACGATTTAATGTTATAGTATTCTTTTCACTTTCTCTACTATTATTTTCGCATCTTTTGGATCACAAATGACAAAACATTCTTGTGAAGACCCACATGAGTTTAATTTATATTTTAGTCAACTTGGTGTAGTGTAAGAAAAATTTACTCAGGTATGACTTGATGATCATGCAGAGTTATTAATTCTTCAGGGAATAATTCTTTTAACTTGTTTGATACTTTCCATACGTGTAAGTACTCATTCAAATTCTTTTAGTACATGATGCTCACGTTTGATCTTTCATTTCTGATATTTCATATGTTTAATTAGTTTATAGAATCTCTATTTTAGTTTTGTTTGCTTTTTTGTAAAGCTCAACTTGAACAAATTTTTGAGAACCTTAGTATACAAAATAATGGATTTGTTTCTAATTCTGACATATATTATAGTTTGTTCAATTTGTCTGTGGTGATGAATATCATTTTTTAGATTCTTCAATATTTTAGATAAGCCTGGAAAAGATGTTCCTGATAGAGATCCAGTACCCACTCTACAATGAGTAACAATAATTATTACTTTCTTAGTATTGCTTCTTATTACAAAATATTATTTGGATCTAGATTATGTTTGAAAAGAGTTCTTATGACTGTTTGTGTGAGGATGAATTATAGCATTAGTTTCAATTATAGATGAGCTTTGATACTTAGTAGATAAGAAGTATTCACTTTCAGCATGAATAAGGTTTTTGGTTCAGATCTTAGTTGCAGCAGGTGCTCGACGATTTTCTTGAGTTTGACTTGATTATCTCAGTATACCATGATTTCAAGCTATTCAACTAAGTTGATTCACTTCGTTAATAGCTACCATTGCTTGGTTTGTATTATTTATAAATGCTATAAATTGGTTTGATTGAATCTATGGATTAGCAACATGAATGAGTACAATATGATTTCTAACAATATTTCTCTTATTAGTATTAGTTGTGTTTCCTACATTTGAATTTATGACTTTTGAACGCAATGAGTTATTGCTTCGTGTAAAAATAGTTGCTCTTATTCTTTTTGTAGTTTGAGTGTTTTGAACAATTATGGAATACAAACCATGGTGATTAATGAGAGATGTATGAACTATGTTTTTCTGATTTTCATTATGATATTTGTCATTATTAGGTTGAGCTAAAATTTGAACAATGATTGTTGTTTTAGCTTTACCATTATTTGATGCTATATGGGTTATTATTGATAGATGGAAAAAGAACAAGAACCCTTTAAAATGAGATTATTCACATTTACACTATAGATTGCTTTCTTTATGACGAAATAGAGGAGAAGTCAGAATATTTATTTGGTGATGGTCATTGTTTTTTATGACTGTCATGTTACTATTATGAAATGATAGAATTTGAAAGTTGATAGTCTTCTTTGCCATGGCGTTTATATTTTATGGTATAAATATATATCTATATCGAGTTAAGGGTTTAGACAGTAATTATTCACCGAAGCCGTTATGAAAGAAATAAAAAAGGTTCTCAAGAATCGCCTAGCACAAAAAAATCTTTCAAAACTTAGTATTTGATCTTTTTTGATGCACCATATTAATGCTAAATCAATCTCAAAGGAAGAAATTAAGGGTTTTATTAGGTGAGAAGTGTTAACTTTTCGCTTACCGAGCAATGAAGATAAAACTATGTGGTTTATGCAAAGAGAAGATTTACGTAAGGAACTTAACATAAAATTAGATGAATTTTGATATTCATATAGATTAAGAAGCATAAAAATATATTAAAGCATTGAAATCTACAATGTAAACCATAGATTTTATGAGTGTGTAAGATCTTTCAAATCAAAAAAAATCAGTTAATTATAAAAAATACTAACGATATGAGTAAACAAAAATCAATAATAAAAGAGCATAGCTCTGCGTACAACAATCTTATGTCAGATATGGCGTTAAGATTTTTATGCAAAAATTCTGAATATCAACTCGAAATTCCATTTTCAAATGGTCAGAAACAAGAATATGAATGTTATAGAAAGGGTATAATGTATTTACCAAACTCAAAAGCTAAAGCATTATTCAAACAGTTTTTTGAGAAAAAAGAGAATATTGTTTTTGAACAAATTGTTTTAAAACATAATGATGCTCACTATATTCAGTATAGTTTAACGGATAATGCTTCTGTTAATAAGTCGAAAACATGGAAGCATAGTAATGGGGCAGATCTCATTAATCTTGTTTTATTGTACCGAATGATTCATAAGCATGTAAAAGTTTTCATTAAAGCAAAATAAACCAATTTCTATGATACAAGTGAATAATCTTACTTTCTATGAAAGTGAGCAAGGAGGATATTATTTTAATCTTATGTTACCAAACAATGTAGAGTTTGAATTACCAGTTCATTCAACTCATAAACTTACTGAACTACTTTTGTCAAACCAAACAGATCTGAGCGATGGTGCTTTTCAACTGAACAGTATTTGGTCCAAATGGAATAAAAAATTACATCATATACTGTTAAAAAACTTTATATCTGTTACGGAGTACAGTCATTTTAAGAACGATCCTACGGTTTCTTTTACGAAAGTTTTTGGTGATGCTTATGTTTTTGGTCACAATAAAATAATTGATAAAATTCATTTAGAGGATGTTCTTATATTGGCTTATGTCAATCAATTAGTTGATGTAATTTTTGTGTCAGATATGTTTTATAAATCTGCTAAAGAAGTTATGATGCACAAAGCATCTATTAAATAATATACTAAAAATAAACTATGACGAAAGATACACAAAAATCTGATCCTGTTTTAATACTACCATTAATTGGTCACATTGTTCCTGGTACAACAGTATATATTCGCCGACATTCTGTACATGTTCACTGTGGTAAATATTATATAAATAAAGCTGAACCATACTATGATAGAAAAATTGGTGATTATAATATTGAACTTAGAATAAATGAAGATGGGTATCATTATATATATGATGCACTTGGTTTAAATGAGCAACCAAAATATCATCATTCATATTTCACTCCAAGTAATAAACAATATGCTGGACCTTTTGAATTTTCTGACAAACCAATCTGTTACCTAGTACATTATAAGCATATTATAATATATATGGATTTGATTGAAAAATTTAATGAATCAGTCAAGAAAAATCAAATTGATAAAATTGAACACTATTGTAGTGATATCATTGATTTATTAAAAAACCAATTAATGTCCAATAATGTTCATTGGTACTATGCAAACTATGTTTCTCAACGATCAAATATTAAATTTAGAGAAGTTCTATTTGATCTCACTAAAAAGAAAATTAAAGAGTACTTTACAAATTTCATATCTGGTAACATATGATTTTTTAGAAAAACTTGAACAAGCCTGTGAATTTGAAATGGCTGAAATCGCTATGCAAAATATTAGTGACAAAGCTATTAGTCAGTATGCAGAAAATTTTAGGTCAGTAAGTATGATTGAAAAGAATATAAGTGAATGGGAAGCTTATCAGGAAAAT
Source organism: Candidatus Absconditabacterales bacterium (assembly GCA_937923605.1). GTDB lineage: Bacteria > Patescibacteriota > Gracilibacteria > Absconditabacterales > Absconditicoccaceae > JAHDCT01. The sequence goes on along the minus strand of CALDTY010000011.1, from coordinate 46,924 downwards.
TTTGAAGATCTTGAAAGTGAAGAAGAAAAAGGGTATTGGACAGGACCATATACAAATTTTATGAATGATAGACTTATTCCTGCCTATGAAGAAGTAATATCTAAACTTACTAGTGAAGTAGTTGATCTTAAAGATATTAATAAAATGTCGTTATCGAATCTTAAAAAATTACTTAAAAAGGCTCTTGATAATGATGAATTTGAAAAGGCAGCTACTATTAGAGATCTAATTACATCTAAATCAAAGAAATAATACTTATGAAAAAAGTAATTCTTAATTGCCTTATTGCTACCAAAGAAGAAGTCCCTAATGAATGTTTTCTTTTTGAAGGCACATCTGATGTAGGTATTGAAGTAGCCTTAGATAAGGATGAACTTCAAATGTTATATGCTTGTTTTAATGATTATGATCTTTTTGAGTCAGAATCATTTGAAAAATTGTTCTTTGAGCCATATTCGTTGATCTCAGATATTCTAAAGGCTTTTGATGCAGAGATAGAATATTTTGAATTACAAAAGGATGTCGAAACTAATTCATTTTATACTAAAGTTAAGATCAAAGGAATTGATAAATGTATCACCAAGGTTGATGTCAGATTTGCATTAATCTATGGTTATCTATTTAGCATAATCTTAGTTGCAGATAGGTCTATTTTTGATAATGAAAATTTTGATTTATCTTCTTATGATGAGAAGCATCTGACCTATATTTTACAAGGGTCATTGGATGAAGAAGATTATGAGAAAGCGACTTGTATAAGAGATGAATTACAAAGAAGAAAACGAAGGAATAGTTAGATTCTAGAAAAAGATTTATTAGTGATATCAAGCCTGGAACTGTTTATGTTTCAGGCTTTTTTTATTGTGAAATTCCATATATTAGACTTTTGACTTTTACCCAAAATCACTCTGCTGGATATTGTCAGGTTTTAAGATTATACTCTAATTGCAGGAGTCATAAGAATAATGAACTTACTTTGTCTTCAATTTTTCTATATTCTCATAATTTACTTTTATGTTTAGATACAGCAAATGGATGTAGACTTAGTATTTTTGCCATCTCTTTAGAGGAAGAAACTCATTGCTTTTCAAGTTCAAGTAAATTTAATATCAATTTACATCATCGATACAACATTCCTAGAAACTCATATTCGTTTTGATTGTTTTGCTGAGCTTGGCCTATATATTCTAAAGCAGCATCTGGATTGCTAAAGATTGTATCAATAACTTTAAAACTATCGTGATCCTGACGATACAATAGTCATTCAATTGTTTCATTAGATATCTTTTGAAGATTATGGAATATACAATAGTGAACTATTTTATCACATTCATAATGTAGATTAAATAAATTATTTCCAACAATAGATACGATTTTTTCTGCTTGCTTTGAGTCAATCAAGTGTATTATATTCTCTCATTTAAGTAAAGTTGACTTATCTAAAACAAACAAGGTTAGATCTTTCCCCTTTTTCTTAGGAAACTCTTTTATGGTTGTTGAGGTAGAAAAAAACTTCCAGGACCTAGTTCTCTTGTCAGGCTTATAGCTCACAAGGATTAAGATTGTTTCTTCAGGTATTTTGTCCCAGTTGTCTTCAAGAATTTTCTCAAGTGGTTCACTTTCTGAAGCAGTGAGTTTATTCTCAGTATTATTATCTTTTGGAACTCAATAGATAATAACCAAAGATTTTTGTGAAAAAAATCAGCCTCCAAAAACACATGACTGCAACTCAGACATATTTATATCTCCTTGACGAAAGACATGAACTCATTCATTTCAATACTTTTGCATAAAATTATCCTTCCGATAGCTTATAGCTTCATGGACTTGATAAGTAGACTCTCAAGTGAAAATAAGTTTCGTTTGGCTCATGGTTATATAGGTAATAGATAACTTTATTTTCGAATAATTTCTTGAACATTAAGAGGTACATTTCTATTTTTTGTATGTTTATATACATCTCAAGGCAAAAGATCATTAGGTCTATCATATTTTGTTGATTCGAATTTATCTGGTCCTACTTTATCAATATATGTTTGTACGAATGCTTGAGTAATTTCACTTCAAAGAACATTGTTATTTAATGGTTTGCTATCAACATTTCATGCCCAAGAGAGCATCGTGTCATCTGCATTATACAGTATCACATATCCATCTTTAGGGTAGGTGATGAAGTCTTTTTTAATATCTGTGGTTCAGGTTTTAACTGCATATTGTCATATTCAAGAATACAATATTTTTCACCTCCATCAAGGAGTGACTTCCTGATGATTCTTCAGTATATTCCAGATTTGATAAGCGTTTCACTTTTTTATTTCTCTCTTTCTTGGTAATATTCTTGAGGTATATACATTTTCTCAGTAAGGACCAGTAATATCAAGAATTGGATTTATAGTTGGAATTACGTCGTTTGGTGAACTTAATTGTAAATATGATTGACCTAAGTGATATAGAGAATCCTCAGCACTTCATAGAGCTAGTGTCCATCAGTATGGGTGATCATCAATAATTCAAATTAATCATATATCCTTAAGAAATTTCTTCATGATTGTTTCTCATCAGTTTGCCATAAATGCTCTAATTGCAGTAAGATTTCTAGAGTTATTTAAGGCTCGGGATATTGTTTTAAATCATGCATATGATCAATCTGCATTACGTGGAGTTGGTCCATCTGAAACAGCATAATAATTATCACTTATCTTTCAATCAATTCAAAGTGGATAATTTTCTAATAATTTAGCAAAGATAAATGGTTTGAGAGTAGATCATTGTTGTCTTCTTGCGTGAATCAGATCATATTGTCAGTTTACCTCATTATCAAAGTAATCAATCGATCATAAGTAGGATAGAATATCTCAATTTTTACTATCTAAGTGAAGCAATGATCTGCTAGATCATCATAAACTTTCTAGACCTTTTCTAGTTTCTTTAGCTGCTTCTTCAGCGGCTATTTGTTTACTCATATCTAATGTTGTACGTATTGTGTATCATCATTGAAGTAAGTCATTTAATGATATATCTAACTCTTTGAATGTCTCATTTTTGAGTATAAAATCTCTTACAAAGAAGACAAAATGTGGAGCTTTAATTTTGTAATCATACGTTCAAAATTCAATATCAATCGATTCTATAAATGCAGTGATAAGTTCTTGTTTACTAATATATCATTCTTGAAACATCGCTCGTAATACATAATCCTTTCTTCATGGAGCATATAAGTACGTATACTGTAAATCGTTATTTACAAACGTGCCTTTTCGTAATTCTCATATCCACGAAGGATTATCTAAAGTTATTCCTTCACTTTCTGACTTCTTAATAAGATCTTTCTTAATCTGTTTCAAAAAAACATCAGAATTTTCTCAATCATCTTCTAGAAAGTAAGTATGTGTTCAATCTGTTATTTGTCGATCTCACATCATTGCAGCTCTATTTACAAGTGGATTATAAGCTGAAGGAGCTTGGGGCAGTCATGCAATTACTGAACTTTCTAGTAAAGATAGCTCACTTACTTCCTTTCAAAAGTAATGCCTAGCTGCTGTTCCTATTCAATACGAATTATTACCAAGATAGATAAGATTTATATACAGTTCTAGAATTTTCTTTTTCACTAAAAGATTAATTTTACTTTGACTAAAATCTGGATATTGATCTCTAAAATTTTCTTCTAATAATTTATATACTTTACGAGTTGTAATAATTTCTTGTACTTTTCTTTTTAAATTTCTTTCATTTGTTAAGTATGTATTTTTTATTAGTTGTTGTGATATTGTAGATGCTCATTGTAGTTCTAATCATGTTTCTCAAAGGCTACGTTTTATATTATTAATTAAAGCCCTAAGTATTCACCATTTATCAATTCACTCATGATTCCAGTAGTCACGATCCTCTGCACTAAGTACAGCCATGAGAACATGTGGGGGAATATCAACATAAGGAACATAACTTCTATCTTCTTCAAAGAATGTATATAGTACTTCTCAATTTCTATCAGTTATTATTGTTTTTTGTGGTATATTTGTCAATGAACTTAAAGAAACCTCTGGAAGTCATGAGAAGACAAAATTCCATGCCGAAAAAATAATTGAGAGTATGAAGCTCAATCATATTGCTAAAAGTATTATTTTAGGTCGTTTTCAAAACATTATATTGAGATAATTATTGTTTTTTTATTCTCATTACTTCATGTTTAACACGTCTTAAATCAATTATTTTCTTGATTGTTTTTTCGTTTTGATTCATTCTAGATCATCATGATTTAATTTCTAAGAAGACAACTTGCTTTAAATTTCACTCACTTAATCAATCAAATACTACATAATCTACTCATTTACCTAAAAAGGTCAAATCTTTGTAATTATATGGAAAATTAGGAAGTATAGGTGCAAGTTTTTCATGTACATATCACAACGTGACATCCTTTGATTTCTTCACAGCATCCTTACGCTGTCCTTTAACATTCTGGTAGAAAAAAATTTTAGCTAGAAGAAATCCAATAAATAATCAAATGCCTGCTCATCAAAGTCATATCAGAATAATCTCTGGGCTCATATTTTATTATCAAGAATACAAAGAAATCTTACTTGAAAGATACTTAAAATGTCGTAGAAGTATAGTAATATTTTATAAAGTATACACCATGAAGAAGAAAGAATCAGCTTTAAGTCAGTTACTTTTTTGGTGAATATTTATAGTATTTATCTTTTGATGAAATATTATTTCATTTATAAAATCTACGTTTCCCTCAATAGTTACATGACAATCAAATTCATGAAGTCTTGCTTTGATCTTGTTTTTTGTATTTCTTGGTCCGATTTTGCTGACTATAATAATAAGTAGATTTAGAAACTATATGTCAAGAACTCAGTCAAAACAAGAAATGCTTCCAAATTCTAACAGTATGCAGAATAGTTCAGATGATTGAAGTTTTAATAATAGTAGTCTTTCTTGAAATTATGAAACAGGTAAGGTTAAGACTGTAACTTGAGAACTTGTAAATCCAATGAGTATTGATTGACTCTAATTTTATATATTGTACTTTATGTCTGAATTTGTAAACACATTCCCAATGGATGAGGATAATAGAATGTTGTATCCGATGGATAGAGAAAAATACTATGATGAAATAATGAATTCACATGTCACATGAACTGAGCCAAAGAATTCTGTTGAGGTTATACAAGTTCTTCTATTCAACTTGGATTGAGAGATTATCGTTCAAAAAAGATCGTGACATAAAAAACATAATCCAAATTTGCTAGATAAATCAATTTGATGACATATACGTGTCTGAGACACTCCTGATCATACTGTCATGCTAGAGACTGTGCAAGAACTTGAAGTCCCTTCTTTTGTTGTCCATTGAAGAAACGAATTCCTGAACAAATTCTCTGTTCTTAAGGACTATTTGCATACAGTTGCTCTTATTAGATATGTTGATTGTGAAGTACATACATTTACGCAAATCTTTGATTGAGTATGAGTAAAAGTGCCAAAGAAATTTCATTTGTATTTTGGAATATATGGTTGAAGTACAAGAACAGTAGATAGAGAAGCAAAGTGAATACTGAGATACTCACTAAAGGAAATTGACGCAGAGATGGATAAATTTCCAGATTTGTACACTGACGATTTTAGTTTTTTTATTACTGAATACCGCACTCAAATAAATCAATTTATCAATGATACTGCTTTAAAAGTTTAGTAGTTTCTATTTTATTCATCTGTTTGTGTATGTCTGAACAAATTATAGCTCGATTGCTTTGAAACAAACATAAATGATCGGTTTGATATTCTAGAAGTGATTTTTACAAAGAGCAAACGAAGCAATTTAAAGAAGAAGGAGAACCTTCAATGGCTGTAAGTATTGTTGATATTCTTCTATTTAATGAGTCATGAGAACTCATTATTCAAAAAAGAGCTAAACATAAGAATCATAATCCATGACTTATGGATAAAACAGTTTGAGGACATGTTCAATATGGTGACCCAGTTGATTATACTGTAATGGTGGAAACTGTAGAGGAGTTGCAATGTCCTTCCTTAGTTGTAAATGAAGATGAGGACTTTGAACAAAGATTAATGCTTCTAAAGGATTATATAAAAACTATAGCAATTATTAGCCATATTGATACAGATCTAGTTCATTTAAATAAAGTTATTGATGGCGAGGATATAAAGATTGCTAATAGAGTTTATTTGTATTTTTGAGTATATGCTGGAAGAGTAAAGAATGTAGATCAAGAGGTAATGTGAATCTTATACTATAATTTACAGGACCTTAAGAATGAGATTAAACAATATCCTAATATATTTACTGATGATCTGAAGTATTTTATTCAGCATTATGAAAAAGATATTATATCATTTATTGAGTTAATAAAAAACACGCTCCAGTAATAGTTTCTATTAAAATGAAAAAAAGGAGTCGTATACTAACGACTCCTTTTAAGTTATAAATTTCATAGTCTTAGTTCACCAAAGCAGATGTTGTGATATCTTTTACATTATCCAATGATATTTTGTTATTAGGATGTATTCTAATACCATTTTGATGTTCTACTAGTAAATATCTATCACTTTTGTTTTCTGTTTCTTTGTGAATAGATGTAATATATACACCTTCAACAACTGGTACTCCAGAGTTTTGTCTTATGGAAACAACATTCTTGTTAGAAATTAGTTTCGCTATTGCCTCATAGTTCTCTTTTGAATGCTTCATATATATATTTATTTTAATTAATGATAACCAATCTATAGATTTAAGTTGCAATTAGTCAATACGAAACTCATCATTATTTTTATTGTAGTTTGAACTTAGCGTGAGAATAAGTAAAAAAAGATATTTATTCATACATGATTAGATGATAAACTTAAAGGACTATAGAGAGAATCCTCAGAAATACATTGATTGAGCAAACAATAAGTGAGTAGTAATTGACCGGAAAATGTTTTCAGATGCTGACACTAACGTAAGAGATCTGCAAACTAAAATTGATGCATTAAAAGCGAAAAGAAATGAATTCTCCAAAACGGTTGGAGAAATTACTGACAAATGAAGTAATGAATTTAGGCAGTTAGTTGAACAAGTACAAGGACTTAAGATTGAAATAGCTAATTTAGAGAAGGATTATGATAAAGAACATACAGTTTTCTCTTCACTGTTAAAGCAAATACCAAATCCAGCTCTTGATGATGTAAGAATCTGAAAAACAGACGATGAGAATTATATTATTGAGGAAATATGAACGAAACCAGTATTTGATTTTGATCCTAAGCCACATTGGGAATTATTAGAGGAGAAAGGTTTATTGGATCAAGAAAGAGCAGTTAAGATTTCATGATCCAGATTTCAGATCATAAGAGGACAATTTGCTCAACTACAATTTGCTCTTATGACTCGAGTTACTAATAAGCTTGTTAGTAAGTGATTTAATTTGACACTTGTGCCTCAGCTGGTAAAAGAAGATGCTCTATTTGCTACTTGATTTCTTCCTAATGACTCAACTAACTTATATAGAGTTAACCCTAAAGTAGAAGGACTTGAACAAAGTGAGTGGGAAGAGGATGATTTATGGTTAATTTGAACATCTGAAGTTCCCTTGATTGCACAACATGCAAATGAAGTATTTGATGAAAATCAATTACCATTAAGATATGTTTGATTTAGCAGTTGCTATCGTAGAGAAGCATGAACATATTGAAAAGACACTAAGTGATTAATTAGATTACATCAATTTGATAAAGTTGAAATGGTCAGTTTTGTTAATCCAAAAGATAGCGCTAAAGAACATGAACTTTTGAGAGAGATCGAAGAGGAAATTTTTACTGAATTGGGTATACCTTTCCTTAGACTGTGAATAGTCACTTGAGATTTATGAGCGCCAGCAGCTAAAAAATATGATCTAGAAGCCTGGTTTCCTTGAATTGAAAAACATAAAGAAGTGACTAGTACGTCTAACACTACTGACTTTCAAACACGTAGAGCAAATATAAAAGTATCAATCAACTGAGCAAAAGAATTTGCACATTCATTGAATTGAACTGCAGTCGCTCTATGAAGAGCATTGGCAGCGATTGTTGAAAATTATCAAAATAAAGATTGAGATATATTAGTTCCTGACGTACTGAAGCCTTTCCTTGAATTCGAGAAATTCTAGTTTTTTCTTACATATGGTTGCATTTGAACTATTTTGATGGCCAGTATATTGGTATTGATTATTCTATTTAATCACATTTTTAGTGTGATATTCTTTTTTGTATTACATTTCAAGATCAACATTTTTTGCAAATCTTTGAGATGAGTTTGACAATTTAAGAAAAATGTTGCTGCAACATCTAGATGATATATATATCATAGTCATTCTGTGAGTAATTATATGATGAAGACTCGGTTACGTCCTTTTTTACGATCGACAGTCATTTTCTAGCAATCTTTTGAGTATACTAAAGGTTAATCAGTGATGAATGAGCTATATGTGAGGTGTCATATGAGTAATAATCTGAATCATCTATCTTTCAAGGAAATTCAAATTTACATGAAAAGAATTTGTAATGTTATGAGAATTAATATTATTAATTGTCCCTCTCTGAAGCTTATTATGAAGATACTGAAATTCTCTAAACCAAGAATTGATTTGAAAGCCAGTAACCGAAATATGAGTTACTGCGGCTACAGTATTCAAAAATACTTGATTGGTCAGGGTATACGAATCTATTGATACCCAACTTAGAGTTGATACTAATATTCTCCAGAGTCTTTTAGAGTGATGATTAATGTTAGTTATTGTTTGGCTTCTACTTTATGTTTTCTACATCAAAAGAAAGACGGCACGTATATGATATATTTCTTGATTCTATCTTATATGTATATGATTAGTTAGATTTTTTGTTGAATCTTATAAGGATTTACCAGATAGTATTCTGTTTAATATTAGCCAAATGTTGTCATTATGACTAGTGATTATATGAATATCTATATTTCTCATGAGAAGAAAAATATAGCAGGATAGTTGAAAGTGGTTTTGACTTTAAGCATTATATAATTAATCTTAAGATATTTATTTTTTGATCAGAAACATGAAGAATTTATTTATCTGATTATTGATTTTTCTTCTTGTATTAGTTTTTATATCCCTTGCTATTGATCCTAATAGAGCTTATCAGAATGAAGAAAGATATGACGCATACGTTACCTATGATCAAATTGAATCTTGTAATCAGTATGTATGATTTATGGAGTGTGTTATAGATCGTATTGATGATGTAACTATACAACGTATCTACAAAAACAATATCTATACAACTGTAAGAAACCGAGCAGAAATTGAAGATAGTGAAGCATTGGGCACGGCTTGTAACGAATCTCTTCTTTGATTAGCTCAAGAGGATTCTCTTCATGAGTATTGATGTGAAATTGATAGCGATGACCCATTGATTAGAGATTTGGTTAATCCAAATAGAGAAGAACCTGAAGTAATTGTTGAAGACATTGTAGTTCAAACTTGAGCAAATGAAGTTATAATATGATCATGACAGATTGATTCTAATATACAGCCACTCATTTTAACATGAGGAGAAGTTGAAATAGAAGAAGAGTCAGCAGAGAATAAGTTGGATGAGATTTTGGAAGAGAACATTACAGCATATACTAGAGTTCAAGTATTGCAGAATAGAGTTTGATTCCTACGTATCAGAGAAAGAGCTACTACCAATAGTTTTGAAATTTGAAGATTGTGAATATGAGATGTTGTAGACGCATTAGATAAACAAAGCGGTTGGTATTTAATTAGATATTGAAATGAATGAGACAAGCAATGATGGGTTTCATCAAAATATGTTAGAAATATTTGATTACCAGACTGAGAATAGTAAAAAGATCAATATCAAAAAAACAGCAGAAATGCTGTTTTTTTATTATAATTCTTTTATTACTCTTCATCTATTAGTTTTCTCAATTCTATTTAATTCAAATAGAAGTGGTTCTATATCATTCTCAATAGATTTTTCACTCATTCAAAGTTTTACAGATAAGGTTTTTAGTCCAACAGGAGAGTAGTTTGCTTCTTCTAAAATACTAAGATAGCGTTTATGTAGTAAAGTAATTCATCATTTCTCCAATGATGTTCGATCCCAAAATGCATCCCACTTTTTATGAGTAATTTCTAAGTCCTTTGAATGTACTACAAGGTAATCTTTAAGTTGATGACAAAAGTTAGCAATTTGTCTTGGTACGTTTGCAATGTGATCGGCGATAACAGTTACAATATCCTCAGAAAAAATAATATTTTGAAGTGTTAAATATCTTTGAATGATTAGTTTCTTTTCTTCAAACGTATATGGTTCCATATGGAACTGGTATACAAATCTATTTTTAAGAGGCTCTGATAGTGATTCAAGCTTTGTGGTGGCTCAAATCAAAGTAAATGGTTCAATTGGTAATTTAATATGATGACCATCTGGTAATATCATATCTATTGTATTATCTTCCATTGCAGTATAGAGAACTTCTTCTACAGGAGCCTTCAATCTATGAATTTCATCAATAAATAATATATCTCATTCTTGTAAAAGATTCAATAATGATATCAACTCAGATGGCTTATGTATTGCATATCAGGTAATAATTTTAATGTTAGATTTTGTGGATGTAGCAGTTATGATTGCAAGTGTTGTTTTTCCAAATCCACTCTTTCAAGACAGCAAAATATGTCAAAGTGCTTGATTTGAAGTAATTGAGCTTTGAATTGCTGTTTGAAGCACATTCTTTATATGTTCTTGACCTACAAATTCTGTAAAATGTTTTGGTCTGCTTTTATTAATTGGTTCAACTAACATAATTTCATATTAATAAGTTAGCATATATATTCAAGCCTCTATTCACAAGTTACGTCTAATGCAATATTTTTTTCAATACATCAGTAAACTGGCTCGTTAGCAGAACATGCAATACGTCTCCATGAACAACTTTGAATTTCCTGGCATTGTCCTTGAATTGTAAGTCAATCACATAGAGAATTCTTATTATTTCACACTACAGTTGTCGTAACTACATTTGTTGAAACATCAAAACTTGAATTTGATGGTGCTCATTCTCATAGTTGTTCTAATTGGTAGAAAGGTCTTATGTCTGAAATATCGATTTGAAAATATCGATCAAATAGCTCAGTTGGTCTAATATTACCATCTGATACTACTCAGTTAACCAAGTTAAATGTTGATACTCAAATATAAGTTCACTCTCTATCATCAATAGAATCAATTAAATATACATCACCATATCGAGTATAAGCTTCATCAAATTGTGAGATAAGATTCGATTTCTTAAGTAAATAATATTTTCCTTCAATTTGAACTAATATTTCATCTACATCTTCATCCAAAAATTCATTTGAATTAATCACTACAACTCAGTCTCAAACAGAATTAATTGCAATAGTATCATCATCATTTATAAGTCATACATTATTGTTTAACTTTTCTAATAGAGAATATTTTACGTGGAATCTATACAACAACAAGACCATTTCGTATCTAGTAAGAGGTCTTTCTAAAGAATAAATATTCTTTTCTTTTGTAAGATCAAGATTTCTCGCCTCTAGGTAGTAGTTTATATACCAAGGATCTCAAGTTTCATCCAAAGATCATTGATTAAACATTCTAATAATCACTGCTATTGCCTCAGCTTTAGTTAGAGCTTGTTTAGGAAAAAAATCTCAAGAAGATGTTCATTTAAAAATCCCTAGCTTACAAGCATCTTCAATATTCTGTTTTAAGCTAGTGTCAGCATCTGCAATGTCATTAAAAACACAATTTCTAGGACTTGTTTTGCTCTGTCACATGACTTCTTCTGCAAATACTCAAATAATTTTTGCAGCTTGTTCTCTAGTTAGTTCATCATACGGTCTAAATGTATCTACTGTCTTGAATCTGGTTAATCAATTATCATACGAAAAACGCAAAGCTTCAATAAATTCTGGTCAGAATTCTGTTTCATTATCAGTTAACAATGATTCTACATCAGAGTTAGCTAGCACTGGATAACTTCAAGCTATTAATAAACTAGCAAACAATAGTATTTTCTTCATGGTTATGGAATTTATATAAACAAATATGATATATATACGAAATTATTACTAAATTCATACAAAAGATGACTTTACAAAATCGTAAATAATTGAATTGTATATACTACGTATCGGATAGAAGTATACGTAAGCAGTAATGATAATATTTCTACTTATGAGCTCGGAGACTAGCTAATCGTGCAAATCAAAAAATAACAATCCCAAAATATCGATAGGTACTAACTGATCAGAACTGAGGTATATATTGATATAGAGCTAATCAAAAGGCAACCATTCAGAATTCAAAAGCTAAAGCATCTAATAGTGAATATTCGCGGAAATTTGATAGCACTGTTTCAATGTATCATTTTGTGTCTCATCTTTTTTTATAGGTAAACGTCATTAAATATCCTATTAATACTAGTCAAATAATTAACCATATTAAAGGATTAATTGAATTGAACCAAGGAAATAAATGAGCTAACAATAGTCAACATGCAAATGAATATGTTTTGTATATTGAAACATCAATAAGTTTCATTTGTTTAATAAGGTTCATTTTCGATGATATGAATTTCATATAATGTAATATAATAGTAAAACTGTTTAGACTATAATACGATTATTATTTTTTACAATATATTGTCTTATAAAGTATTTTACATTCTATATTTTACAGTCATAGTAACTGTTATATAAATTAAAGTCATTGATGCATATAGTATTATTATGTAGCACCAAATGCACTTGCATGATATCTTATAAAAGTTATAATATCACTACTATGAATGATGAAAAATTACAACACCTGTTATCATTAGTTATTGATCAATATATTGGTAAATGAGAACCAATTTGATCAAAATTTCTTAATTCTTTAGATGATATCGACTATGCACCAAGTACATTAAGAAAATATTTGAATGTACTAGAAAAGGAGTGATTATTGTACCAGCCTTATAATAGTAGTTGAAGAGTTCCAACTCTTATGTGAATGTCAAATTATATGGATGCTCTATTGAATCTTACTGAAGAAGAAATGAAGAATGATGAGCAATTTGATCTTAACTATGCTAGAAAGGACCTCAGATCAATTGTAGAAATGTTGGGTAAGATTGTAGACTGAGCTGCTGTATGATTTCTTAAGGAGGATGAATACTATGCATTGTGAATTCATAATTTAGTAAAGGAATCATTGATGTGAGATTATGAGCTTAGTAGACATATTATTAAGTTTGTTGAATCTAAGGATATAGTACAGACTTTAGATGCTAAACTAATGAAAAGGTGAGAGGTGTACTATACTATTCTTGAGCAAGAGGAAAAAATAATATCTATTGTGTATTGAAAACTTGAAGTAAATTGATATGACTCAGTTATATGTATTATTTGACCATCAAGGATTGATCATAAAAGAAATGTATGAATTCTAAAAAAACTTTTTGATCAATCTAATTCCTAGATTATTATGAATAATGAAAAATTGCATTATGATGAATGATTTGATTCTTTATTGTCAACACTTAAAGAATCAATTTCAGGTTCTATCAAATGAAAAGATAATCTTGACGTAGATTCTTATAATAAAGCATTAACAAAATTAGAGAGACTCATTAATACTTGAGAATATCAAGAATATGAACAAGTTCTTGAATGATTAAAATCAATTGAGAAAGATTGAGCAAAACAAGAAGCTAAAAATTTATTGGATGCTATTGAAAAAATATCAAATCCAAATAAAGGAGAATCTATAGATAGTAAGCATGAAGATCATAAATTTGATAGTGATATTTATCTTCAAGAGACCGCTGAAGCAAATAGAAAGGAAGCAAAACTTGAGATATATACTAATGTTAATAATCTGCTTATACGATCAAAATCCCTACCAAAACCGATTTGACCATTGTTGCATACAATAATATTATATCTTACAGAGAAATCAAAAATCATTTTACCTTAAATTACCATAACTTATATGTGAAAAGTATTTAGTGCCGGATGAGTTGTATACTATATTGATAAAAAGACAAATATTCCTCATTTTCTGATGGTTAAAAGATTTGCGCTTTCAAAGAAGATTGAACGAATTGCTCCAAAGTGAAAAATTCAAAAATGAGAAACCCAAGAAAAGGCTGCGATAAGAGAAATATCTGAAGAGGCTGGATTACCTGAAGATACTTTGGTCGCAAGAAAGAAATTAGAAACTCTGTCTTTGAAATTAACGAATCATGATTGAAAGATATGAATTGATAAAGATATAACATACTTTCTTATTGAATATAGTTGAGACCCAGATAGCGTACAAGTAATTGAATGAGAATGATTCACTTGAGTTTATAAACGAGCTCAGATTAGAAATGTCCTAAACTTAGTTACCTATAGAGATTTAAGAGAACTATATAGAATTGCTTATGTTTGTATTTGAGATCTGAGCGTAAAAGACAAATTTCTAGAATCTTTATAATCTTTTTGTTTGTCTTATTCTTATGGAGATAATTTTTCACTGACATTCATTTGTCGAAATTCAAGATGAAAAAAAAATAATACTTATAGATCCGTTTATAGAATGAAATAAATGATGTGATATAACATATGATAATCTTTTAGATATTTCTATTGATGCAATCATAGTGACTCATGGTCATGATGATCATATATGATCAACTGTTGAATTAGCCTTAGCTACAAATTGCTTGGTAATTTGTACATTTGAATTATGATTATATTTTGATAAAATACATTGACTAAAGAATATATCAACTCAATGAATTTGATGATCAGTCAAATACGAATGATATACTGTAAAATTTTTTCAAGCAATACATTGATGATGAATAGGTGATTCTTCAAGTTGATATAGTAATTCTCCTGCATGAGTTATTGTGTCGTTATGAAATAAGTCAATTTATCACGCTTGAGATACTGCATTATTCTCAGACATGAGATTGCTTGAGAAAATGAAACTGAGTGCTGCCTTCTTGCCAATATGAGACAGATATACCATGTGAGTTGAAGATGCTGTCGAAGCTGCTTCACTTATTAAGTCTAAGTATGTAGTTCCGATGCATTATAATACTCGAGATGTAATTAAGGCTGATGACATTGAGTTTGCTAGACTTGTTATGCTATGAAATCATTGAGTACCAAAAGTCTTAAAACCAGGGCAGGCGCTTGTCCTCTAATTAATATTATTGGTTTGCATTGAACTAGTAACTATATATAGTGTCATGTATTCAAAATTGTTTATATAATTGTATTTTTGATGGATATTTCTACAAAAGAGCAAGAATATCTAGATAAATTCTCTGAAAGAAAATCTAGGTTAAGAATGAATTTAATAGAATTTATAGTTTGAATAATTTTGTTATCGTTTGCTTTTAATTATCTAAAATCAAATCCAGCAGAAAGAACATCAATGTTTGCTTGAATAGAAGTTTTATTTCAAAGAGCGGAAGTTTTTGTAACAAACTTATTTTGAGACGATTGAAATCTCTTGCAAGATAAGCATCAACTAGAGAGATACTATAAAGAATTAATATCTACTATGGAAAACGGTGAATGCGCAACAAGAAATACTCTAGATAGTGCAAAAGAAAAGTATAGAGATTTGCTCTCTATGAATGTTGAAACATACAAAGCAAACCTTCAAGTTTATCAAGGTTATGCATGAACATATGCAGCAAAAATTAAAGAAAATTGTTGAGAATAATAAATTTTGAGTAGTTTACTTATTAGCTATCTTGAATGAAACTATCATTTCATAATACATTAACTGGAAAAAAGGAACTTTTTGAATCTATTAAAGAAGATAACGTTTCTTTATATAGTTGTTGACCTACAGTGTATAGTGATCCTCATATTTGAAATATGAGACAGTACGTTTTTGTTGATCTACTAAAATCAACTCTTGAGCATGTCTGATGATATGCTATAAATCATGTTATGAATATAACAGATGTATGACATCTGACTGATGACTGAGATCAGTGAGATGACAAGATGTTAAAATGAGCAGCTAGGGAAAATCTTAATGTATGGGAATTAGCTAGAAAATATGAACACAATTTTTTGGTATATTCTGAAAAACTTAATATTTCTAAGCCTGATGTTTACACTAGAGCTACAGAGTATATGAAAGAACAGATTTTAATGATTCATACACTTACTGAAAAATGATATACCTATGAGATTGAATGAGATTGAATATATATGGACACTAGTAAGATAGAAAGCTATTGAAAGTTGGCAAAGTTAGATTTTGAATGAATGAATTCTGATCACAGAGTTGATTGAGCTAAAATTGATAGTTCAAAGAAAAAGAATTTGTCTGATTTTGCATTATGGAAATTTTCAAAAAGTATTGGTGAAAGAGAAATGGAACGAGTGTATGCATGATCTAATTCTTGATCATTACTCGTCACAAAAAATTTTGACGAAGAAATTTTTCTTAAAAAAAGTAAATATTCAAAACAGTTATTGACTGTAAGAAAGGAATGATTAACGGAACTTGAATTAGCAAGTATTTGATTTCCATGACGACATATTGAATGCAGCGCTATGTCAATTACAGAACTTGGTGAAGAAATTGATATTCACACATGATGAGTTGATCATATACCTGTTCACCACACTAATGAAATAGCACAATCAGAATGTTGTTTATGAAGTTGATCATGGGTAAAAACTTGGATGCATTGACAATTTGTTCAAATAGATTGATCAAAGATTAGTAAGTCAAAGTGAGATGACTTAAGTATTCCTTGAATAGTTAAAAAATGATTCGATCCATTAGATTTAAGGTATTTCTATTTTACCGCACATTATAGAAGTTTTCTTGATTTTACATGGGATACTCTTGAGGCTTCAAGAAACTCAAGAAATAATTTAGTTAAGAAAATTTCACAACATATTATTCAAGGATGATCAATATGAGAGGCATGACCTTTTTTTGATGTTTTAGCAACTTTTTTATCTAATGACTTAGACATAGTATGAGTAATGACTTGTATCTATGAACATCTATCGAATCCATCGGATGAAATAATTTGATCAATTCTAGATTTTGATGATGTTATACTTAAATTATGACTAAGAGATTCAGTTGCCCAAGTGTGTTCTAAATTAAGGAAAAAGGCCCCAGACGAAGTTATCTTATTAGCAGAACTACGTTTTGAGGCAAAAAAAGATCGTAATTTCACTGAGGCTGATGCAATAAGAGACAAAATTATTGATCTATGACGAATAGTAAAAGATATGGATGAATGATACGAACTTGAACAAGTATAGGATATTATGGTATGATCTTCTTAAAATCAATATACCTATTTGGAATTTGTATATCAGTAGTTACAGAGTCAACTAATCTTGTAGCTGATCTTGTTTGAAAATCAATCGACAGCCCGCGTGGGAATTCAATATTTCACATTGCTTTAACTGTAGATTTATTTTTTCTAACAGTATAATCGATATCGCCTTCTATGCTTGCTCAGAATTCCTCTTTTCCATAATCTCATACAATTCAATATCCATTATTACTCTTGCTTAACACGATATATATATTATCTTTTATAAATTCAAGCACAACATTTTCTTGATTTCATAATATTTCAACCTCAGATTTGAGTATTGGTCATTCAGAAGCATAAATATCAGCATTATCTAATCATTGCATAACACGTATATTCGTTCAATTATTGTTAATGAAGTTAATAAGCCATCATCACTGTAGGTAATCAAGCAACCTATAATTTCAGATTTTAATTCGCTTATTTTTTTGACTACTTAGTAAGGCGATTCGAGTATCTATAAGAATATCATTTTTAAGCTTTATTGTACTTTCTATGTTTTCTATGAATATATAATGATTGTTGTTTGATATATCTGTTAGTAACATCATGCTTGCATTAAGATCTCAAATGTTCTTCGAATTTTCTAAGTCAAAAGATACTTTAATATTAAGTTTATGTAATTGTTTATCATTCTTAATGATTTGTATTGTATCAAATAGATGTACTGTGTAATTTAAATCTGAGTTGGTTCAACTTAGTACAGGTATTTCTGTAAATACTTCTTTTTTCATAATTCAAGTAAGATGTATTTCTTTGTTTTCTTGAATAATTGAATTT
Organism: Candidatus Absconditabacterales bacterium; assembly: GCA_937923605.1. GTDB lineage: Bacteria > Patescibacteriota > Gracilibacteria > Absconditabacterales > Absconditicoccaceae > JAHDCT01. Next base: position 28,734 of record CALDTY010000011.1, on the reverse strand, counting down.
GAATTATAAATTTTTGACAAACTTACTCAAGGATGCTCTGAGTATTTTTTTGATATTACTCAAAATAATCAAGATAAAGTATTACTTGATTCTTGATTTCAACATCAGGCTATAAATAGAGTGTTTGCACATATTACAAATATGCATACATATCTACAATTAATTTTAAGTAAATTCACTTATCAGAATCATCATATAAAATTTCTATTATAATAACTACCATTTACGTACTTAAAAGTCTTCTAAGATGAAAAATTAATGAAATTTTGTCTAAATGCAAGAAATCTTCAAATATATATTGACAATTACCAAAAATATTTTTTCATACTATTATTGAACTTTCACTATAAAAACGTTCAAACATTGTAATAAATGTAGTATTTACTTGAAAAAATGATCATATATGAAAGACTGATTATCAATTGTTATACCTTGCTTAAATGAAGAGGAAACTATTTGAATAGTAGTGCAGAAATGACTAGAATTTTTGAAGAATCAACATCTTTCATGAGAAGTTCTAGTTTCAGATAATTGATCATCAGATAACTCAGTTAGTATAGCAGAAAAACTTTGAGCAAGAGTAGTTATATGTCCAAGTAAGGGCTATTGAAGTGCACTCATCCATTGATTTAATAATGCTGAATATTCACTTATGATTATGTGAGATGCTGATGATAGCTATAATTTTAACGAGATATCACCATTTCTTCAAGCTTACCAAGATAATATTTGAGTTGACATTGTGATTTGAAACCGCTTAGCTTGAACCATCCAGAAATGAGCAATGCCATTCCTTCATAGATATCTTTGAACTCCAGTTTTGACATATCTGTTGAATACATTCTTTTGATTACGTATCTGAGATTGTAATTGTGGAATGAGACTTATTACTAAGAAAGCCTATAATGAACTAAATTTAAAATCTAGTTGAATGGAATTCGCTAGTGAAATGATGATTAAGGCATGAATTAAACAAATGAAAATTGTTGAAATTCCTATAAATTTATATTGCGATAAAAGAACTAGAGAGCCACATCTTCAGACTCGAAGAGATTGACGAAGACATTTAAAGTATATGTTACTACTGGCACCTAATTATCTATTCTATTATCCTTGAATTATTTTAAGTATCATATGAATTCTATTGTTATTATCTCAAATTTGATGAAGTATTAATATCTTATGATTACAGATGGATATACACTTTATGATTCTATGAATGACATTAGCTATTGTTGGTCATATTATATTAGTTATGTGACTTATAGCATGAAGATTAGCCATCCTTGAATGATATGACAAAAGAAAGTTTCCTCATAATTCTCTATCTGAGATTACACTTGAAACATTAGTTACTTATTGATTTCTGCTATTTATACTTTGATTCTGAATTGATTTTTACCTACTTCTAAAAAGGTTTGGTGTTGCTCAACGAGATCCTTCACTAGAAATAAGAAAAGCAATTTCATGAGGCTATTTTATGACAGTTTGACTTATGATTGTATTTTTTGCTTTTGTATGGGAAATATTGCAAAGTAAAGTTAATGAGTACGAAACGTAGAAATTAAGCTCTTAGTTGTATTATGAAATCAGCTAAACGCTTTGAGTTATTTGAATCAATGAAAGCGAAGAAATTGTTTACTCTTGTATCATACTTTTGTTCTACAAGTGACTTTCTTTTAAGTGTACTCTCCAATGATTTACAAAGTTGCGTAAGGGTAGTTGTATATTCTCAAAATCAATCATTCTCTATATCGAAATATCATAAATTATAGTGAGATTTGATAAATTCCTCATGATCATAACAATAATGAATGATCGGTTTTTTCTGATACGCAAAGTCAAAAAATACGCTAGAGTAGTCTGTAATAAGTATATCAGATTCAAGTATTAGATCTTGTATATAGGCGTTATTTCTATTTGAGATATACTTGTGTTCTATATCTCAAAACCAATTTATAAATTCTTTATGAGGCTGAAAATCAATCACATAATTATATCTACTTAATATTTCAGCAATAATTTCTGAATTTAAAACATTTATGATTCACTTGTAGTAATTGGATCAATAGAATTTAGTCTTACTAAGCAAATAACTTCTTCGGGTTGGCATAAACAATATTTTTCCACTTTTACTTAAGTCTCATCTTTTTACATATAATGAATCAAATCTTGATATACCTGTGAGTATAACTTCCTCTTGCGAATATCAATATGTAGCAATAATACTGTTACGTTCTAAGTTTCAACTTGTTACAAAATAATCAGCTCATATGATTTCCTTATGGTACAATGTAGACAAATCATCCTTTATTACTCAGTGTTGGAGAAATATATATATCATTTTTCTTCATATAATCTTTCCATACAACTTATTGTAAAGTTTAATCGAAATTGGCTCAACTATTCACCAATGAGTTGCACAAAAGAAAGAACAACTCAAAAAATATGCATAATACTTGAAAGATAATGTAAATACTATGTTTCAAAGTTCTTTTACTTTGTCTAATTCACTCGAATCTGAAGAAATTATATAGTAAACTGGCAAATCTGGATAATTCGAACGAAGATATCTAAATAGGTGAATACCATTATCTCAAGCTGTGTTTCATCTTTCTGTAATAAGAATAATTTTCTTATTAATTAATCTCTTCAACTTTCAAGATACATAAAGATACATAAACACTACAAATAATACTACTCAAGAGAATATTTTTCTAATAACGTAAATATATAGTTTCTTGATCATTCAAATAAATCAATACTTTTTTAACATTCAATCTAAAGTAATTAGCTTTGCTCTATTATTTTTCATAGATTGATGGATTAGGAAATAGATGTTTAAAATATTTATTAAAAATGTGATTAGTCTTATCAGTAACATTGTTTGCACATACTAATTTTGGTTTTAGCAATTTATGTAGTATATACATTCCATAATTTGATCGACTTGGTTTTGAGTCAAATTCATAATACACCTGTGATATATATGACCATCTCATTTTCTTGGAGATTATATGTGATAATTGCCAAAGCAATGGAGGATTGATATCTTGCATAGTTCTAAATTTGTTTGATTTTGTTAGTGATAGTTGTTCTTTAACTATAAAGCTATTATTAATTTGTATTGCTTCACTTTTAATAAAGGCTTTTATCTGGTGATGTAACTTCCAATATGGAGCTTCATGTTTCATTAAGGAGAATGTATTTTTAATAGTTGCTGTATAGCTACTATCTTTAGCTGATGGAACTACATTGAATATTGGCAAACTACAAATGTCTTTTTGACTTCTAATTGTTGATCAATCAGAACTAAAAAAGTCACTTCTTGTAACTTTAGATCAAAACATTGTATCATCATTACTATATAGAAAACGCTCTGAAAGCCCTTTTATATTAGGAATAAAAGCTTCTAAAGCATTTGTATTGAATAAAGGTAAATAGTTTGAAGGGATTAATTCTTTATGATCTATGATATGAATTTTGTTACTTCTAGTATCTAACCAGTCAGGAATCTGATTATCTGTAATGATATATATATTACGTATCCAAGGTGCATAATTATCAACCGAACGCAAAGAAAATTTTAGTTCATTAAATGAATGATATCTTATATCTCAAGAGAAGTCATCTGATCTTTGTAAGCCTTCAAGATGCTTGTTCTTTTTGTTCTTTCGTTTGAGATCATCCATATTAACTCGTAGGTACACTAGATCTACATCAAAATCTTCTCAAGGTTCTGATCATGCATATACTGTAATTTCCTTTACTTTAACAAAAATATTAAATACGAGATATATTAATAAAAATATACTCTCTTTTGCTATTTTAGTAAGAGATCTCATTAATGCTATCAAAAAGTTGAAATACTTACCAAGAGTAGTTCAGTATCTAAATTTTGCCACTATTTTCTGATTTCTTGTTCTCCAGCTTTGTTCTCGTCGATGAATTCCATGTGAATTTTCTGTAAGAAACTTACTATCATAATCAGAATGTGCTGGCAATGGATAAAAATAGTCTTGAGGTAAAAGAAGAATTCAATGTTCCCTTTTTAATCATGGTTCCAGTGTAGATTCTTTAATTAAGCTCTGTGCAACATCACTCATGATATTTGGTATTGTTCTATAATTTTCCTCATTATCGTATTCCGCTAATGATAGCTTGATGTACTCGTGACCACTAGTTGATCATATAATTCAACAACTAATAGATTCTTTTGATTCAAATCATTGAAACACTTGATTATCTAGAAATCTATCTATAGGTTTTAGTAATTCCATATCTGTATCTAAGTATACTCATCATTGTTTTAGTAACACCTGTAATCTAGCTACATCACTCACAAATGCCCACTTTTTATTCTTATAAGCACGCTTCATGAATTCATGTGAATTCACATCAATATTTGATTCATTTCGCTCAACAATTTCTCGTTCAGGACAGTACTTTACTCGTGATGCATAGCATTTTTGAAAAACATCACCCTTAGGTTTTCATCAAAATCGACAGAAGTGAATTGTTTTTGGAATCATTATAGTAATTATAAACTATAGTTTTTGAGCAACAACGTATTGCATATCAGCGATTGAATCTTTTAGGATGTTGTATAAATCAATATTATATCCTCATCTATATAACAGATACTGAGAATCTTCTAGAATCTTTCATCATTGCTTCAGAATTGTTGAATGAATTAAATTCCAATCAATATGATCATCTTTCCAAACATGTATATCTCATTCATACTGAAATTTAGCATCAAATAGTCTCATTATATATATATAACATTTCTTAATTACTTTTTTTGGAGATGATAATGTATCAACTATTATTTTAAATGGCCCCCTAGATTCTTTAGAGTTCTTTAATGCTCAAAATAGATCACTTCTGTTTCGGTAACTCTCGTTATGTTCATGATCAATATAGAGCAATCATCATTGTCTTAAACATCTCATGCATTCTTCAATTGCTAACAAATAATTTGGAATATGATGCAGTACTGAGTATATTCAAATTATATCAAAAGTTCCATCTTGAATTTCATTAAGGTCAGTTCAGTTTATCAATTGAGTTTCTACACTATTTCAAAATTTATAAGTAATAATATCTAAAGAATTCTGAGAGATATCAGCCGCTACTACACGTGCTCAACTATTTATGAAGTGTGCTGATAGATTTCATGTTCAAGATCAAAAATCCAAGACAATTGGATTAGGCTTTCAAGACATTTTTACAATTTTTCAAATTAACATTGATAATCTCTCTTGTTCTATTTCATTATATATCTCTGTGTGATCTTGATCATATGTCATAGATATCTTATCGTGTGCAAATTTATTATAATCAATATTACTTTGCATTCTTAATATCGTAATTAAAATTTGTGAAATCCTCTTTGTAAAGCCTTGAAATTAAATTTATAGCATAATTATCAATAGATAGATTTTCATTCTCAGACTTATTCTTATGAATCATCTTTCATAGTCCTATTGATATAAGGAAGGCATCTATTCTATCTCTATCCTCTAAGTGAAATATAAAATCATTTTCAATAAGTAATGAACCTTTATGTGATAATTGACTGAATTGACTTTCAAAGTGTTGATCTCGTAGACATCTAGGTATCTTTTTTATTTTATTAATAAAATCAGAAAAAGTAAGATGTTTATGAAATAACAATGTTGAGGGGAGATATCTAAATCTAACTAACTTCCATTTTTGTGGACTTCTTAAGTAGACATGTTTATAGCAAGAATATATCCTTGATACTGGATGTCTAACAATTGAAAATTTTGCATATACACATTCTCTAAAATCAGATATTCAAACTCTAAATGGCAATAAAGAATCATCTGGATTCAAAGTATCTAATTTTAGTTTATTACATAATAGTATCTTTATGGATGTAGAACCTGCTTTTGGTACAAGCAAACATCAAAATTTTAGTTCAGGTATGATATACATAACTTTTTTTCTGTATTTTAGTAAACTTAGATTCTCTAAAATATATTTTACTAACATGTAGAAACATACTTCTTAAAAAGATTTCATTTCTCCTTAAAGCCACTCCAACAACTAAAACTAGGTGATCAGCAGCTTAATAATGCAATTTTAGATTGCTCTGTATGTTTAATTGCAAATTTAACAGCTTCTTCCATTTCTCTAGTTTCCAAATAATTATGTGAGTTATCCAGTCATTCTAGGATGTTATGTCCTGAATCTGGAAATAAAATTATATTTTTTACTCAATACTTATGAATACGATCTATAACTCAGGAATGATCATAGTCTCATTCAATTCATCAATAGAATAATGTATCAACTTCATTCTTAAATGTATCTAGAGCAGCCATAGTAGCTTGAGGAGTGGTAGCAATTGCATCGTTAATCCAAAAAATTCAATGTTTTTTTCATAAGGCTTCGACTCTATGTTCAAGACCTTTAAATCATTCTAGTACCGTTCTAAAATGTTTAAAATCAATATTAAGAATATCACAAATTCACAGCGTGCTGCATACATTAGTTCTATTGTGCTCTCAAAGTAACTGCATTCATTCATCTCATAAGACCTTAACTGAATCTATACAGAAGGCTCAATTACTGAACGAGTATTTTCAATTTGCTCCATATTCGATTGATTCTTTTAATTTTGATGAGTATCAAAGATGATCTAACTCTTTATACGCTTGATGTCAAATAAGATATATATCACTATTGTCTAGAATTCTTGTTTTAGCAAGTACATATGGATCAAATCCTCAATGTTCACTCGTATGTGTTGAGAATAAGGTATTAAATATTCATATATTAAATCTAAATGATCCTAAAGATTCAAGCATGAAACTAGAAATTTCAAATACTACATAGTCTGGCTGATTGGTAAAGTCAATTACATCCATAATAGGTTTTCATACATTTCAAACCAATTCAACTTTCAATCATGATTCCATTAGTGTTAAGTAAGTCATCATACTTATTGTAGATTTTCACTTTGTTCATGTTATTCAAATAGAGTAACCATTATAGTTATCAAAAAAATACTGACTCTGTGATGTAAATTTTTCTTTCACTACATCAAAAATATCAATATCAGATAATTTTTTCTTAATAATTGTATCAGTAATTCACGGAGATCTTCGAACTACGTCGAAGTTTACTATAGCATCGAAGCATAATTTTCATGATATCAATTTACTTCATTGAGGAATCTGTATGTCCTTTTCATCTATTATTGTGATATCAGAAGGAGATACTCACTGTTGTGAAGTGAGAAATTTATAGGTTGATTGTCCTTCTAATCCAAATCATAATATTGCTGTTTTCATGAATGTCTTATATATATTTTTTGTTCTATTTCACTTAGAAATGAGTATTATTAAGTACTTTATCAATAGCTAATTATGATTTGAGTGTTTGATAGTGGTATGTGATGATTAGTAACACTTTGATATTTAAAGTTATTTTTGCCAAATAATGATTTTTTATATCTTGGCGATACTGCGTATATGCCATATGGTGATAAAAGTAGTAGTTTTCTAGAAACCCGCACCTTTTCATGTTTACATTGGATGTTTGAGAATTGATGTAAAATAGTAATTCTTGCGTGCAATACCGCAAGCGCTCACTCTATAAGAAAGCGACAAACAATGTATCCATTCAAAAAGGTATTATCTATCACTTTGCCATGAGTGGAAGCTATTATCGATAGCAAGTATAAAAAACCTTTATTGATTGCAACAAAGTCAACTGTGACTAGTGGAATATACGAGAAAGCGTTACTAAGACTTTGATATAAGGTTGATTCATTTATTAGTATACAATGAAACTGATTGGCTAGTTTAATTGAAAAATGAGCAAATGAGTTAGAGATAATTAAAAAGATAGAATCATATTCTCTACAGAATTTTGATTATGATTGTATTGTTCTATGATGTACTCATTATCCCTTAATTATTGATAGTCTCAAGAAAATAGTGGGAGATGATATAGACTATATTGATCCAAGTTTTAAGGCATCTGAAAAATTACCACTATATTTAGAGAAACACAAAGAGTTATGAATAACTCTTTCATGAAATAAAACAGTTACATACTACGTAACTTGAATAGGATACTGATACAACGAAAATGTCGTAGTTATATAATTTTTTTTGCGAGTTTGTTCTTTTTCAATTCCTTTGACAATTTTTTTATATAAGATTCTTCTTTGTTTACTTTTTTGAGTAGCTTCTTAATTTCAGATGAATAGTCGCTTAGTTGATCTTTACACAAAAATAGTAAGTCTTTTTCATAGTCTATATGATGCTCCAATGAATCCAAAGTAAGTTCTTGAGCATGGACGATCTTTTCGAAGTCAGTAGCTTTTTTAGATCTTGCTTTATCTTGTAACGTGAAAGCACTACGTTCATTCTCTTTAAGCTGTATTTCTGATTTTTTTAAGGTAGTTTCAATGTTATTCGCTAGTATCAACTGAGAGGAAATAGATGATTCAATTTGTTTCTTATCCTTAGTTAAATATCAGATCATATTAACTTTCATTGCATGTTCAGAAGATGCTGCGATGGACTTTGCCTTATGATCAATAAGTAAATTTAATTTTCTCCATTCTTTAATTATATCATGCTGATCTGATACTGTAGTCTTAATTGTAGCTCTACGTTCATCATTAGATTTAATTGAATTTATAAGACTTTTACTTTCAATCTTTGATCGTTTATCTAATCATACAATACTTTTAACTCATCACATAGTCTTTAATTTCTTAATTTGTAACTTAATTTTCTCTTGAGCATTGACTTGTTTCTTTTGGATACGGTTCAAGAGTCATAAGTGAAGTGAAAACTCTTTATTTAATAGTATTGAATCATATTCACGATTAATATGCTCATTCACCAACATATGGCTCAACTCTAGGTCTTTAACTTTTGATAGGTACATACTAAAGGTATGAGATAATCTTGAAATAATCATTTCAGAAAGTAAACCATAACTAACTGATTCTTGAGTGATTAACTTTTGTAATTGATCTGGCTTATCAAAAGGTGATTTCGATTTAATTATAATTGCATTTGATGAGGATATGTATGATTTTCTTAGTGCAGAAAGTTTCTTATCCTCACTCTTAGCTTCCTTCTTTTCCGCAGAGATAGATTTATTTGTATTGTTAACATTGGTCTTTAACCATTCATTTACTTCATTTAGCCAACTAGTTACTTTAGTATCAAAATCAAGACGATTCTTAGAAGCATTTTTTTCCAATTCATTTATACTAGATCTTAATTCCTTTATAACATTTTGATGACTTGGAATTTTAATTTTTAGAATATCATCAATTTGGGTATTAGTAAGAGAATTCTTATGTGTTCTGGATTTTATTAATCTTCTTTCTAATTCCAAAAGTAGATAATATATTTTTTTCTGTTGGGTAACAATATCAAATTTTGCAGTAATCAAGTCATCAACTATATTATGATTATTCTTTCTCCATTCTTTAATTACATTTTTTGACTGATAAGAAGAAGTTGGCTTAATGCTTATATATGATATTAAATTCTTTAACTCTAGAGCAGTATGTCTAGTATGTTTTTCTAGCTTTTTCAGTTCTTCTTTTGCTAATCAAAGTTGAGTAGCTGTTAGTTTAATATTCTTATTAACTGACCACTTCTCATCTTTTCGTGTCACATCAATTGACGTTCCAATAATACTGCTAAGTTTTTTTAACATTCTTAACACATTCTCTTCTCAATGCTTTAAGTTTACTTCATGTTCCAATGATCAAACAACATCATTAAGTGATCTTTTCAAAAGATTAACTTTACTTGCTACAACCTTTCATTTTCTAAGAACAGTAAGAAGGGTAGTAATACTTGATTTTAGATCATCTGTAAACAAATCTAAGGCAAAATGATCATGAGTAAGTTCCCAGATATCCATTTGATTTCAAACAAATGGAACATATTTAATGCTTTTCTTCGCAACTCATGTTAATGGATCTGTCATAAATCTCGTAGCTTTTGTTGTGCTTTTTAGAACTGATCTAGATGATTTAACTGTTCACTTACCTAAATTTGAAATTGATTTACTAATTGACTCAAAAACCATTGTTTTTCTAAAGAAATGAAAAATTTATATATTTCTATTTATACTAATATTTATTCAAAAAGGAAAAAATCAGTTTCATTTTAGCTAGACAGTTTAAATTAACGATACCTAATATAGAACTATGGTTCAATGATTTCAGGTCAAGATTTTCAAGACCCCATTAATCAAAGTTTAATTTTTATAAGTGGCCATTGAGTATAGATTTGCTGAACTAGTCAAAATAGAGTTGTTGTAGCTATATATAGTCATACTCAAGCTGGCATTGATCGAACAAATCATCCAATCATGAGTACCATAAAGTAATTCATCATTCACATCATCTTTCACATATCCGGAGCTCCTGGTTGTCCTGCCATTCATGGTATTTGAGGGGCAGCCTGTTTTCATCTAATCATCGTCATCATTTGCATTTGTACAAACATCAGTATAGCAGCAATTAATGTTAGTATTAGATTATTTGAAGTTAATAAGTCCATTCAATAGAAGTTGGTTGCTAGATTTGTGAGATCAACTGGTAAATTTTGTAGAAAACTGTACGGATCGGTATTAAGCTTTCATTCAGCAATATCTCTAACGGTATAAAATAGTCATAAAAATACAGGTATTTGTATCAACATTGTTAAACAACCTTTGAAAGGATTATTTCAAGGTGTTTTTCGAAGTTTCATCATCTCTTCAGATAAACGCTGTGGATCATCTTTGTGTTTCTCTTGTAGTTCCTGCATCTTTGGTTGCATGTCTTTCATTCAGCTTCCCATATTCATAGCTTTAGCTGAATTTTTTATCAATAATAATCTAATAACTAGAGTAAGAAGTATAATTGCCCATCATAAATTTCATCACAATGCTGCTAAGAATATTAGAAGAAGATTAAAGATGGGTCTTTTTACGATTTCGATTCGAAGGATTGAAAGAGGATTCATGTAGCTTAAAAATAGTAAAACAATACTAAGAAATGTATTGTTATTGATTCTGAGTGCAAGTTTTTAGTTGGACTTTATATTGATTTTGTATTAGTATATAAGAAAACTCTCTATTAGAGAGTTTTCTTATTTTGTATAGGTAAGTACTAACTATTCGCTATTCTTTTCTGCTTCTACTGAAGCCATTACTCATTTCAAACCTCATTTATACATAAAATGCTGTTCACCAATATCATCTAGCTCTCAATTTACAAGTTTCTCGAATAGCTCAATTGTTTCTTCTAGTTCACAAAATACTCAAGGTGTACCTGTAAATTGCTCAGCAACAAAAAATGGTTGAGAGAATGCTTTTTCTATTTTTCTAGCTCTATATACAGATAACTTATCTTCATGAGATAATTCTTCCATTCAAAGAATAGCAATAATATCTTGTAGTTCCTTATATCTTTGTAGTATTTCCTGAGTTGCATTTGCTACTAAATAATGTCTTTCTCATACTAGATCTGCAGACAAGATTGTAGATGTACTATCCAATGGATCTACAGCAGGATAAATACCTTTTGCTGCAATTCATCTTGCTAATACAATTGTACTATCTAAATGAGCAAACGTATTTGCTGGAGCTGGATCAGTCAAATCATCTGCTGGAACATACACAGCTTGAAAAGAAGTAATTGATCATTTAGTTGTTGATGTAATACGCTCTTGAAGAGTACCCATTTCACTACTTAATGTTGGTTGGTATCAAACAGCAGATGGAATACGTCAAAGTAAAGCAGATACTTCAGCACCAGCCTGAGTAAACCTAAAAATATTATCAATAAAGCACAATACATCTCTTCATTCTACATCTCTGAAGTACTCTGCCATTGTTAAAGCAGAAAGAGCAACTCTTGCTCTTGGACCAGGTGGTTCGCTCATCTGACCAAAAACCATTGCTGTTTTATCCATTACTCAAGCTTCAAGCATTTCATGATAAAGATCATTTCCCTCACGAGTTCTTTCTCAAACTCAGGCAAAAACAGATACTCAATCATGAGCTTTAGCAATATTATTAATGAGTTCCTGTATTGTAACAGTTTTACCAACTCAAGCTCATCAAAATAATCATACTTTTCATCACTTTAATACAGGAGCAAGAAGATCTACAACTTTAATTCACGTAACTAGAAGTTCTGGTTTTGTACTAAGATCCACAAAATCAGGAGCTTTTCTATGGATAGGTCGCTGGTCAGTTCATTTGATATTTGGTGTGTTATCAATTGTTTCTCACAATACGTTGAATATATGCCCAAGTACTTCTGGTCATACTGGAACAGTGATAGGTCATCATGTAGCTTCAACTTCTTGACCTCTTTGAAGACCATCAGTTGTTCACATAGCAATTCATCTTACATATCAATCTTCAAGTTGTTGTAAGACTTCAATTACTAAATGTTCTCAATTTGAGTTTTTAGACAACACTTTTACAGCATCATAAATATTAGGTATTCAGTCGCTAAACTTCATATCAACAACAATACCTCTAATGGAACTAATTACACCTTTCATTTACCAGTATATTTAAAAGTTAAAAATCAATACTACCTTGTATAGCAGTGTTGTGTTAGTATTCAACTGAAAAAATAATTACTTTATCTTTTATGTTCATCTTGAGTCTTTCTCTATCTTAATAACTGAATTATATAACTTTGGATCATCACGCATTAAGATAATTTCTCACTTTAAATCTCTTAACCTCTCTCTTTCATGCATAAGCCTTAGTTCCAATTTTTTCTTTAGTCATCATATAACTAACTCAGTAGATATTTCTTGGATATGGTCATTTAATTCTAGAAGTTGTGCATCATACATTTCTAACGTTAATTCTTCCTCAGTAAGTGTGTGTCCTATACTTGATCTTATTTTTGGAAGCAGAAAAGTTCAAAATATACTTGGCAAACAACCAAGATTTTCATGTTTAAAATATGTATTGTTCTCGGCACGCACTCTTCTTGTGTTTGAATTTATTGTTCTATCTGCCATCCTATAGTAATTAATAATAAGTATCTTCTTTTTTCTTGTGTACATAGTCTGTCACAACTTCTCATAGAGCTTCAATCAGAATATTATATTTTCAAGACTCAGGATGTTGTTCATTCTCCAAATAATTATGTCTTCACAATATCTTATCTTTATAATCAATAATTAAGTTACTCGCCTCTCATGGATTATGAATATCTTTAAATAGTACAATTGTATCCTCTAACTTAATTTTCACATCTCCTTTGTTTACTAATGTATCAAAGAACGTATTTTGTTCATGAGATACTGACTCAACAGAAACCCATTGTAATAATTCAGTTTTCTGTTTCCAAAGTCATTCTCGACGAAAATGGATAAGTCATTTATCAGTGATTACAATAGTATCTAAATATTCATCAAATATGTCATACATTAATTTGAAATAGAGAAACAATCAAACAGCAGCTCGAAGTGATTGAAGAAATGGCTGTCAAATCTTTTGTATAACAAAAAAGAATAACAATCCAAGAAAAATTACAAGAACAGAATATCTTGCAGCTGCAAGAATATAAGTCCATTTATCATGTCAAATGATTCAATAGATCTGATCTGTTTTGATGTACTTATGAATTAATTGTTCTCTCATTGATAATAGAATATGAAGTTAATTCTGACAGAAAAACTATGCAGCTTTTTTTGCAGCTTCTTCCATTCTTTTTTGCTTTTCTAAGAATTTCTCCATACGTCATTTCACAACAACTTTCTGTTCTTTCCCAGTATAAGTAGGGTGACAATTTGGACAAGATTCAACCTTTATTGGTCAAGCTACTGCAGAATTAACAGTGAATGTATGTCAGCAAATGCAAACAACTTCTGTGCCAGAATTGTATTGTGGATGTATATCTTTTTTCATTATGTATGTAATAAATAAAATTTGTATTACTCTCAATATAAACAAGTGTGATCAGCTCTAGCGTATGAGAATATTTCACTAGTGTCAAAGAATCTAGATATTTCTTGCTTTGCTTGTTCTTCTGATTCTGAAGCATGAATTATATTTCAACTAATGCTTATGGCAAAATCTCATCTAACAGTTCATGGTTGTGCCTGAGTAGGATTAGTCACACCAATCATTAATCTAATCACATCTACTACATCATCTCATTCTCGAATTTGAATAAGTACTGGAGCTGATTGCATATATCATAAGATATTCGGAAAAAATGGCTTATCTGCAAGGTGACCATAATGTTCAGTAAGAATTTCTGTACTTAACATAGACATTTTTGATCAAACTAATGTTAGTCATTTTCTTTCAAATCTTGATGTTACTTCTCATGTAAGACTTCTAGAAACACAGTCAGGTTTTAATATTACGAGCGATTGTTGCATAATTCTTATTTAAATAAAAAGCAATAAGTTTTTATAAAGATAATTGTTGCTTTTGCAATATAAAAATTGTTTATCTAGTTACATATCCTTCAAGTAAGGTGTAAATAATCTTTATATTGGATATAGATTTAGTATATACAGAATATGAAAAAACTAGATGTACCAGAATATATGCCAGACACACCATGAGTGTATAAATTTCTTTGAACAAAGGGCAAAATTCTCTATATTTGAAAGGCAAAAAATCTCAAGAACAGAATATCTCAATACTTTACTCCTGGATCTGTATGGAAACAAGATATGATATATAGTGCAAGAACTATTGAGCGGATAGAAACAGCAACAGAAGAGGACGCATTACTTCTAGAAGAAGACTTAATTAAGATGTATTTGCCTGATTACAATAGACTACTAAAACATAACTCAAATTATGTCTATCTAAAATTTACCAATGAGGATTTTCCAAAAGTTGAAATTGTAAGAAAGAGAAAGCAAGATTGAGCAACCTACATTTGACCCAAACAACGCAGCAGACTGTTCTATAGATCTCTAAAGTATATTAGAAGAATACTTAAATGGAGAACAATGACAAAAAATCAATTTGTAAAATGAATTATTGATATGGATTTTCATCTAAAATTGGATGAAGGACGATCCATAATTAATATTATTGATACTGATGAGTGAAAATCTTTAGCAATGAAGAATTGAATTAATACTAAAATCTCAAGAGATGAATGGAGAAATGATTATTTGAGAAGGTTAGCTATTCTTAGTGAGTATATCAAGTGAAATACTAAAAAATTACTACTGGAGATTCAGAACGATATTACCAAACATTCTGATGCTCAGAATTTTGAGTGGTGTCAGCAACTAACTGAAATTTATTGATATATAAATGAATCCAGCAATGCACAACATACTATTGTTTTGAATAGAACATGGACAGGTATATTTGTTAGTATTTACAAGGAAAAAAATAATTCAGTTATAGTTGTTCTTAAGCTTTTTGAATGAAGAATTATAGATGTTGTCACTGAAAAGTACACTAATGATGAAAGAGATATGTCAGGGATTGTAGTAAGTCTAGAGAAAGAGTTCGAGGTAATTCTTATGGAGTCATTGAATGATAAGTTTATACTTTATACAGCCACTAAGAATAATTTACTTAAGAAGCATATTACTCAGTTACTACTATTCTCTGATTGAGTTTTCTCATCATATATCAGCTCTCATGCCTTTGAAAAAGATAGTGTCATGTCATCAATGTTAAAAGAAATGAAGATTAGATATAGGTTAGAAAGTATACCATATCATATTGAGTGTTTAGATATATCGCATTTTTGATGAGAAGATGCAAGCTGATGATTATCAGCACTTATTAATTGACTACCTTTTAGTAAATGATATCGTCATTACAAAATATCTAAGGAGAATGCTTGAGATGACTATGCATCTTTAAAGGAAGTTTTAGTAAGAAGATTTAAACTTAAAGTAAAAAGTATAGATCCAAATTTAATGATGCCAGACTTATTCATTATAGATGGTTGAAAATGACAATTATGAATAGTAAAAGAATTGGAAAAAGAATTTCCATTGCTACGTGATATTATATCTAACTGAGTTCAATTTGTTGCTTTATGAAAATGAAAAGCTAGAACTAGAAAATGAAAATCAGACTGATTTGTAGAATCAATATACTTATTCAATGAAGATGATATAATGTCAATTCCACTGACATATGATACAATCGATCAATTGTTAATCAAATGTAGAGATGAGGCTCATAGGTTTGCTAATAGATATAGAAAAAAGCAATTTAAAAAATCATACTTAAAAAAGAGTTAGCTTGATTTTCGTATCATATCCACTATATCAAGATTAATTTTTAGATAAAAAACGAGACAGAACTTATGTTACATATTCTAAATAAAGTATTATATTATACGTATAGAACACTGATATTTTTAGGTCGAACTATTGCTTTAGTGATATTTTGAATTCTTGCTTTATGAATTGTGTATTATTTTGTCAAAAATGATTTACCTCCACAAGAAATATGGACTTTAATTGAAGAAATTAGTCCAAGTATACATAAGACATTGGATAGAATAATTCCAGAGTATGTATTCAAATTTGTTTGAATTAAAACACAGTAGTATTTAATTCTTATTCATAATGGTTAAAATTCTTTCTAACTTTGATACAAGTTTTGATGATGATTGTGTCAATGAAGCAATTGATGAATTTGGTAAAAGTAATATATGTTTTATACGTAGAGATAGAATATATGTTTTAATGAAAATCATGATACCTACTTTTTTTCGACTTTTTCTATCACTTATATTACTAGCTATTGCATATTGAAGTTGACTTTGAAGGAGCATATGATCAATCTTTCAGATCTTCATCCGATGAATTATCTGTATTTCTTGAGGAATGCTACTACGAAAAGTTACATGAAAACTAATTGATTATTATATGGATTTTACAATTATCACTCCAAAACAAATCACATCATATGATCAGACTTGAGTATTTACTAGAGACGCAAGAGCACTTGATATTACAAAGATTAAATCTGTTCGTATTGAGAAGAAATGACTTCTTAGATCAATATTCAATTTTGGCACGATTGTATTCTTTGCTGAGTGAGATGAAGACAACTGAGATATAAAATTAAATTACATATCAGATCCGAATAAACTGTCAAAAAGATTACAAGAAATTATTAAACTCTAGCGACTTTACATAATTGTAATTTATGTAATATTAATGATTTTTTTGTATAACAACAATATATCAATACTACTATAAAGTATTTTATTTTTATACAAAATTATTCATGGCAAACGATGTAGTGAATAGCGCATTAAATGATGTAGTAAATCTTAATTCATGATTTACGTGAGATTTGGTTTCAATGGCAACAGACTTTCTACCAAGATTATGAGTTGCTATTGTAGTTTGGGTACTGTTTTGGTTTATTGCTAAGGCAGTTAGATCTTGAATTGCTGCACTTTCTCATAGATTGGGAGTAGATAGAATAGCAGATAAAGCAAATGTTAATTCTTTTCTTACGAAAGCTAATATGGAATGATGACTTAGTTGACTTATTTGAAGTATTGCATATTGGATAATCTATCTATTTTGAATAAACATAGCACTAAATTCACTTTGATTAGACGTTGTGTCTGACTTAATATCAGATTTAATTGCTTATATTCCAAATTTGTTTATTGCTGTCATAATACTATTAGTATGAGCATTTATCGCCAAATTTGTTAATGACTTAATTACTGGAGCAGTTGCTGCATCAAATAGCAATATTACTCGAGCTTGAAAGGCATGATACATAGTTGTAATGTTCTTCGCAATTGTTACTGCATTAAAACAAGCTCAAATAGATATTACATTCTTAACTGACAATGTAAACACAATTGTAATGGGTATAATGCTTGCTCTATGATTATCATTTTGACTTGGTTGAAAGGATAAAGCAAAAGAACTCATTGATAAATGGATGTAATTATACTAGTGAAGTTTAAGATAATAAAAGAGTCTCATCGAGACTCTTTTTTTCATTTAAACTTTAATCTAAAGTCTAATTTACTATAGTATATATATGAACGAAAAAACTAAGAGATATCTGTGATTCACTCTAGATTCAATAAATAGTAACAATCTTGCTGATCATGTTGAGGATTTAGTTGATGTTATACAATATCATAATAAATTGTATTATGAAGAGGCTAAGCCAATAATTTCCGATTGAGAATATGACTTACTTTTTAGATTGCTAGTAACAATAGAAGAAAAATTTTGATATGTTTCAGCAAACTCACCAACAAAAAAAATTTGATGAATTACTGAATGATGATTTAAAAAAGCTAATCACAAAGTTCCACTTATTTCGTTAGCTAATAGTTACAATGCAGATGATCTTCACCAACGACATGAATCTTTGATGAGAATTGCAGAAAAGGAATGAATAAAAAATTGGAGCTATATTGTAGAACCAAAGCTTGATGGCTCATCTGTAGAAGTTATATACAAGCTAGGAAAGTTTTCTCAAGCGATCACTAGAGGTGATTGATCAACTTGAGAAGATATCACAGAAAATGTTCGCAGGTTACGTAATATACCGTTGTATATTGAACGCTTTAGTGCATATAAAGAAGTTCACTTGAGGTGAGAAATCCTAATGCCTAAGAACTCCTTTGAGCATGTTAATTCAATTTTTGCAAAAAACGGGGAAGCATTATTTGCTAATCCAAGAAATGCTGCAGCATGAACATTAAGACAGTTAGATTCTAACATCGTTTTTGAGAGGGGACTAGTGCTATTCATTTATGATGTATTGTGAACTATAGAAGACGATATTTCTTGAGAGGTGATAACCTTATGAGAATCTCACAATGAATTATTACAAAGATTAAATGAGATATGATTACCTATATATCAATGGAGTGAAGTTACACCAACAATTGAAGGTGTTATTAATACATGTAATAACAAAAATGTTAAAGAGTTACTAGATTCAAGCAATATTGAAATGGATTGATTGGTGATTAAAGTTGATAATCTTTCTATCAGAAGTACATTCGGAGAAACAGAACATCATCCTAGACGAGCTATTGCCTATAAATTTCCAACAAAACAGATAGCAGCGAAAATAAATGCGATTACTTATCAAGTTGGACGCACTTGAGTAATTACTCCAGTTGCTGAATTGGATGCTGTGTCACTAGGATGAGTAACTGTATCAAGAGCTACATTACATAATTTCGATTATATTAACGAACGTGATATAAGAATAGGAGATCGAGTACGGTTACAAAGAAGTTGAGAAGTAATACCGTATATTATATGACCAATTATTGAAAGACGTGAATGAAGTGAGAAAATAGTTACCCCATTATTAGATTGTCCATATTGTTCCTCAAAACTTGAGCAAAATGAAGGAGAGGTGGCAATAATATGTACAAACTCATGATGTAAAGCTAAACTAAGTCAGCAGGTACAGCATTTTGTAAGCAAGAATTGTCTTAATATCTCATGACTTTGAAACAGTATTGTGGATATGCTTGTAGAATCTAATTATATAGCTTCTTTATCTGATTTATATACATTAAATTATAATGATATTTGAAAATTGCCGTGAATGGGAGAGAAAAAAGTATTAACCATGCGTGAAGAATTACATAAGAGTAAAACAAAAGAACTTCGAAGACGAATTCATTGAGTAGGGATTAAGTATGTATGAAAAAAAACATCAATGGATTTAGAGAAATCATTTACAAAACGGTTACAAGAAAGTAAGTTCTCATGAGAGAATACTAAGGGATTGTTAGATTTTTTTAGTGATGTAGAGTATTTACGTTGAGTACATTGAATTTGAGAGCAAATAATTATCTCTCTCTCAGAGTGGGCAAGCAAGTCATCTACTATTGAACTACTAAGCACATTACTAGAAAACTGAGTAACTTTCAATGTGAGTAGTGCTAATAAGCTTTCATCAGTTAAGCTTAAGGATTTAAAATTTGTAATAACATGAAGTTTTTCATGATACTCAAGAGACACTTTAGCTAGTATTATAGTGCAAAACTGATGAGAAGTTGTGTCAACAGTCTCAAAAAACACCAATTATCTGTTGTCTTGAGAAAAAGCTGGTTCAAAACTTAAAAAAGCAACAGAAATAGGTGTTACTATTATTACTCTACAAGAACTTTGAACAATGATTTGAGAAATTATACAAGAAAAAAACACCACTGACGTGGTGCAATCTTGATTATTCTAGATTATAATTGTCACATAAGGTCATCTAATTTTTCTCATCTTTCTTCAGCATCTTGTTTTTCCAAAACTTGTTTGTCTATGTTATCTAATACAATATTCCATCTATGACTACGTGCATCTCTTTGTGCCATAATTGCTTCCTTTTCCTTTTCATCTTCAGCAATTAGTACTTGTAAGTTCATTTGTTCTTCTATATATATTTCATAGAGTCTAAGTATTTGAAATCCTCGTAGTTCAGAAACTTTTTTAACAACTACCTGATCTCAAGATTGCACAGATATTACAAATTCAGGAAATTCTTCTCATTCAATAGATTCTATTAATCAATCACTAGAGAAACTACTAGATACTAATTCCATTAGGAAAGGTCGATCAAAATCATCTTTTAATTCATCTGGAACTTTGTAAGCAACAGATTTAAAAGTAGAAGTGTATTCTTTGTACCAATTTTGTTCCTTTGGTTCACCAACAATAGGTCAAAAGAATTTTTCAAACTTTTCTACTACTTCCTTTTTTTCCTGATTTTCTCTTAAATCAGCTATAAAGGTCTGGAAATTAAATAACATTGATGCATACATAAATTAAAAAATTAACTCTTAGATTTACTGTCATATTCATTGCGAGCTTTACTAATACGCTTTTTAAAGATTTGGACCTTAGATTCAAGTTCGTAATCATCTATAATCTTATCTTTCCATTTTAATGCTTTAGTTTCAAATTTATCAAACTGAGTTTCTAGTCACATTAAATATATTGGCAATTTTTCGTCAGATCGATTCTCAAAATTAGCTTCTCGTTGACTCAATGTCTCTTCCAATGATAAGGTTTCTTTTTCAAACCAATTAATAGCCTTTCCTTTCATTTCTTCAAGATTTGTATGTTGTAAATCATCAATAATCTTCTTATTGAAATCAAATAATCAATCAAAAATAATTTTGAATTTGCTAGCTGGTCACTGTGCCTTCTTTATTTTCTTTTTGAAGTTTGCGTCTTTATGCCATAGGGCAACAAATTCTCAAATTAATAATGCAGATATTCATCGCTTCAATTGCTTCATATATTAATTTTCAAACAATAAAAAGATAGCTCTAGGATATTATTATTAAAAAGCATTTCAAGGTCACCTTTGTTAAATTTTGTTTGCAACAAATACTATATCACATACTAATACACATGTAAAGTAGAAGTCATTGACACAGTAGAGTAATTGTGTAATTACATATAGTTTATCTTTGTAATTATTGTCTATGTGTTGAATATTTTGATATTCTTGATCTAAAGATGCTATATCTATACTTGTTCACTGACTAGAAAGGCTAGAATATCGTTGATATGATAGCGCCTGAATATATGTAAATAACTGAAAAGACAAAACATTCAGAGCGAGATCTGTATGAAAAGTTTCTGAACTAGCAACCAAGCTACAAAGCATGAAAGATCGTACCTATATAAAAGGAATTGCTCACACTCGTTGGGCAACTCATGGTTGAGTAACTGAAGAAAATACTCATCCACACCAATCAAATAATGGTAAACGATCGATAGTTCATAACTGAATAATCGAGAATTATTCAAAACTTAAAAAGGAACTTATTTGAAATTGATTTACATTTTCATCTGAAACTGACACAGAGGTTATTGTCAATCTTCTTGAAAAACATTTTAATTGAGATATGCTAGAAACAGCTCAATCAGTACAAAAAATCATAAGATGAGCATATGCAGTTTTGATTGTTAATAGTGAATTTCCTGATGAAATGATATGAATTAGACTTTGATCTCCACTAATTTATGCTTCTAGTAAACAATGAGAGCATTTCTTTTCTTCTGATGCACAAGCATTAGCTTGATATGCTGACAATATGGTCTACTTAGAAGATTGAGATGTAATTCACATAGTCAATGATGAGTATAATATCTATGCAAACTGAGAAGTGACAAAGAGAAATATAGAAGATTTTGATCAAGAGGCATTAGAGGCTAGCAAGTGAGATTATAAACATTTTATGCTAAAAGAAATCTATGAGCAACCAAACACAATCAAAAGAACTATGAAGTGAAGAGTAAACTTTGACGCTATGAGTTTGCATTCTGAGACCTTTCATGGAATGGGCAATGAGGATTACAATAAAATTGTAACTGTAGCATGTGGAACTATGAATCATGTGGGTTGGCTTGGTACCTATCGACTTCAAAATCTAGCAAAAATCTCCGCATATTCTGAGATCTGAAGTGAGTATGAGAATAAACCATTCTTTATAAATCCTCAATCCTTGCATATATTTCTATCACAGTCTGGCGAAACTGCAGACACTTTAGAAACACTAAAAATGGTTAAAGAGCAATGAGGAAAAACACTTGGTATTGTCAATGTAGTTTGATCTAGCATTGCACGCGAAACAGATGATTGAATGTATGTTAGAGCTGGAACAGAAATTGGTGTAGCCTCAACAAAAGCATTCGTAACACCATCAGTTCTTATGCTTTTACTATCATTATTTCTTTGAAAGAGAAGATGAATGCGTTTAAGTAAGTATCAACAAATAATGCGCGAATTACAACACTTGCCTTCATATATTGAAACTGTACTTGATCAGTCAGATCATATTAGATCTATAGCGATGGATTTACTTTGATACAAAGACTTTTTCTTTCTTTGAAGATGATATCAATACCCAATAGCTGCAGAGAACAGTTTGAAGTTTAAAGAAATTACATATCTTCATTCTGAAGCATATGCAGCAGGGGAATTAAAGCATTGATCACTTGCTCTGATCGACGAGAACTTTCCAACTATATTCAATCTACCACATGATGAAATGTACGAACAGAATCTGTCAAATCTTCAAGAAATTAAAGCTAGAAAATGAAAGATATGTGTCATCTGAGACAGAAGAGTAGAGGATGCTGACTGGCAAATTACTATTCCAGAAACAATTGATGAAATTTATCCATTTTTGACGGCAGTTGCTGGTCAATTACTTGCCTATCATGTTGCAGATCTACTGTGAAATGATATTGATAAACCTAGAAATCTTGCTAAATCCGTCACCGTAAAATAGAAAAGAGAGTTGGAACAGCTATAGCATATTGACTATGTCATATCCGTTCTTACGGTGTTTCACATCCTCGGCTTGTAAAGAACACAAATGCAGATGCACTTGTAAACAACTAAAAAAGACCCTATCTAAATAGGATCTTTTTTCAAGTCATTTTTCAAAACTCGTTTACCTCGTCTTTTCATAGTAGGTTGAAACTAGCTTATTCTGTGCTCTTGTGAGGGTTTTATATCAGATATGCGTGTACCTCTGAGTACTCTTTATGTCCCTATGACGAAGAACATGTTGCACTGTTCTGATATCTTCGTCTTGCTCTAAGAGATGAGTTGCTAGACTATGACGAAGCATGTGAAAGTGAAATCTTACATCTTCAAGTACTCTAAATCATTTTTTGTAATATACTCTCGTCACAGCTCTGAGTCAATCGTATCCCAAACGTTCTCATTCTTTGAAATGATTGTGAGAAACAAAGAGAGGTTGGAATTTTCATTTATGTTCCCTTGCGATTGCATAATCCTCTGCTAATATCTTGATATTCTCAGGAATACGAACCTTGGCTCTTACATTTCATTTTCAAATAATTGTTACAAATTCATACTCTAAAACATCTTTCATATTCAATGCTAATGTTTCAGTGGCTCTCAATCAAAGAAAATATCCAACAGAGAACATGAGATGATTTCTAAGAGTTTGTAGATTCTTTCTATCATACTCAAAGGGTGCATTAAGAACTCTCTTCACGTCTTTGTGAGGTAGATACTGCATTTCTTTCTCTTTCAATTTTGGTATTTCGATCAAGCCAGCATTTATACACTCGATATTATTGGCTTTACAGAACTTTAGAAATTTACGAACACAACGATTGTAATACACGACAGTATTGTGATCTATACATTTATCTACACCCTCCACATAGTATCTAGACGAATGATCGATCTTTCTTTGAGAAATAACTTTGATAAAATCGGTAATGACAAAGATATTAATGTCTTTGACGTGAGTAATTCACATCTGGTTGCAAAACACTTCAAACTGCTTCAAGTATCTCTTGTACACGTTAATCGTTCAATTTTCAAGCATCTTCACATTTTTTAGGTACTCAAGATATTTTTCTAAGATGTAAGGAATTAACATGATAATACAGATCAAGAATAAAGAATTCTTGTCTGCTCGGATAACGTCGTTTTGCACCCAAGACGATAGATAAGTGTGATGGCTTTGAAACTGTTATATCCGATGTAGTGATAACCTTTGTATTGCTTAGAACCCTTTACGTTACTGTGTTTTGACACTAATAAAACACTGCTTGCATTGGAGCAGAGCATTGATATAAAACTAATGCAAAACATCATAACGAACAAACGTTACTTTTATCAAGTAACCGTTTGAAGTTATGTGAAGACGCTCCAAAACAGCACAAGAGATAAATTTACTATATGACACAAAAGTGTCACAAGCAATCACTGACCTAGCTACTAGGTACAGTGATTTTTGTAAAAAAGAAATTCAAGGAGTACAAGCAAAGCGAGAGAGGAAGAAAGACAAGGCAATACAAAAAAGGGTAAAAATGTTGGATAGACAGAGAAATAACGACCTTGTGAAACGTGGTCATATGGATGGGAAGATTCTAAAACATAAGATGAGTGATAGTGCTAAAAAAAAGAAGCTCCTCCGTATCATTCAGAAGTATGTAGTTTACAGGGATACCAATAAAGAATGATTTGGGAACTGTATTTACTGTACCTGTTTATTGCACATCAGCAAGGCAATTGACGGAAAATCTGCTAACTGATGCCACTGTATCACCTCAGTAAGGAATGCGACTGCATTTGAACCTGATAACATAAATCTTTGATGTAACTGATGTAACAAAGCAGATGCCTGTGGAAATATGGAATCAAAGGACAGCTACAGAAAAAATATTGATATAAAACATTGAGTATGAACCTATGACAGATTATTCAAGCAGGCAAAAAAATCCCTGAGAATCAATAAAATCAAAGAAATCTATGGGAGAGATATAGATGAACTACTCATCTACCGAAAGAAAAAAATGGAAAAAATTAAGAAAACTAAAGCTCAATAATCTTTAGCTCTTTTTCTCGTTGTATGAAATTCACTCCGTTGTACATCCAGATGCTTCTTCTCATCAAATCAAAGAGAGATCTCGACCTCTTTTTTGAATCGAGAAATGTTCCAAGAGATAGTGAAGATGAGCTATCAAGCCAAACTCATGTCTTCATCTATGATCATTATGCAAAGAAAACTCTTCTTTTCAGGTTCTACGATGATACTCATCCTGAAACATACAAGCAGATCAAACAAGATATAGCGTTCTTGGAAACTCAACTAGGATCACCAGACAAGAACGATGAAAAGAAATACGGCAAGTACATGAAGATCTATCAAGGACTCATCAATCGAACGAAGTGATACAAGGAGATGATCTTCAAACTTGTGATGATCCAACTGAAAGGAAATCAAACCTCATTCAGCTTAGAGTGAGGGAAAGAACCAATCATGTTCTATGTAGATGAGGATCAGGACGAAAGCTACCGTGACCTTGTTAAAGTAGCAAACGCTATCAAGACCGTCTCACAGCTGGCAGAGGTAGATGACCAGATGAACATCCTTTAATCCTTAACACCATTCCATGGCAGAAAAACTCAAGCTTATACAAGCAAAAATTGATGAACTGACTCCATACCCATATAACAATAAAGATCACACCAAGACCGTGCGATCACTCATGGAGAGTATAGAGCAAAATTGATTTTACTCACCAATTCAGATCAATGAACAAAACGTGATCATAAACGGTCACGGTAGATGGCTAGCGATGAAGAAACTAGGCAAGACAACAATTCCAGCAATCGTTGTCACAGGAATGCCTGAGGAGCAACAAAAGATCTGTAGAGTAATTGATAACCTCACAGCCAGCTATAGTCAGTACGATATGGAAAACCTGACAAAGGAGATAGAACATAGTCCTGATCTGTTCCTGAGAAAGCTAACCAAATCGATTTTTAAGTGATTTTTGTTTTCTGATGAAGCTAATAAAGAACTAATAGAGGATGTAGTGCATATAGTAAAGCTTTGATTGATAAAAAAATGAGATATTATTGAACTCTGACCACATAAGATCATGTGCTGAGATAGCACCAAGAGTAAAGAGGTATCAACACTAATGAACAAGATCAAAGCAGACTGCGTACGAACAGACCCACCATACAATGTAGATTACAAAGGACATGCTGAAGCAACCAAAGATTGAATCATGAACGATAAGATGGAATCTTCTGCATTTAGGAAGTTTTTAGGAGATGCCTTCAAGGCAATGATTAATGTAACAAAACAATCAGCTGGAAGCTATATCTACCATAACCACAAAGAACAGACCACATTCCAAGAAGCACTAGAGGAGAGTGGGTATGAGATTAAACAGCAAATTATACGAAATAAGCCATCACTTTGACTTTGAGCAGGACACTACAGACCAAAGCATGAACTCTTCTTTTACTGTGCAATGAAGTGATATAAAGCAGAATTCTATGGAGATAGATCACAGAGTAGCGTACGAGATATCCTGAAAAGCAAATCAGATCAGCAACTTCTAAATATGCTAAAGAAAGCAAAAGAAGCTGAGAAAGAATGAATGACAACCATACGAAGCGTGAGGAGAAATAATGTGCAGGAGTATGTTCACCCAACACAGAAACCAGTCCAACTCTGCCAAATAGCATTAGCAAATAGCTCCAAAACAGATGATGTAGTCCTAGATCTATTCTTGTGATCAGGTGTGACACTCATCACTTGTGAGAAGCTAGGGAGGGTATGTTACTGAATGGAACTAGATCCACACTTTATAGAAACCATTATTGAGAGATATGTGATGTATACAGAGAAGCAAGAAGTAACGATAAACGGTAAGACCCAAAATCGAGAGAAACGAAAGCAATCAGTAGATAAGTAATAAACAACAATTCATGCAGTTTTTAGCACTTCATTATATCCATGCAAACTATTACCTACAACCATCTCATTAACAAAAACTTTAGCTCCTGACTTGCAAAATTAGCTGGCATGAACAAACTGCCTGCTTCAGAGAAAAGACATCTAGCAGTAGCAATCCTACCAACTATGGAAAAAGAGATGGTCGTCTACTTGAAGCTAGAAAAAGAGATTTTTGATCAACACAAAGATGGAGAAGATAAGCAAGGAAAACCTAAATTCAAAAAAGTAGAGAAGTTAAACAAAAAACTAGATGATCTACGTGGTACAGTTATTGAATGATTCCCAAGAGCGATAAAGATCAGTCCTGAAATAGAAGCAGAACTACACGCAACAGATTTGTTTGCTTTAGCACCTATATTTGAACTATCAGAGTAGTTTTGCCTCTTAATAGACTCATGCATGCTAAAACTAAAAACACCACTATGAGTAGTGACAGTAATAGGAACACCATGGATAGCTCTCAATCTACCTGAAAGAGATGAGAGAAACCAATTGAGTGAATCTTATAAGTTTCAGCTAGCATGAGAGAAGCTACTCCAACGACTCAGGAGCTATGACGATCCTGATGATCCTGAACATGTGATAAAACTAGAGGATCTCAACCCACAAGACTACTGGAATTGGCTACAAAAAATGCAAGACACTTACAGAACTGAAACCACGAAGCAAGTCGCTAGGAGAGAACAAAAAAACAAGATCGAAGCAATCATAATGAGAGAGTACAATACAGCAAAGCGTAAACGATGAATGATGACAAAGATAGCAAAGAAGTATAATCTGCCTTATGATAAAGTGAGAGATACTATTACCAAATATAGCTAATGAATGGTCAAGAAAAAACAATCAAAGAGCAAGAGAAAAAAGAAGGCTGTGGTGTTAAAATCAACAGCACAAGCTCCATTGCCAAAAAATCCCCTAAGTTATATGTATATAGACTCAATGACAAGAGTACCAATCATTGAATTAGATCTCCAAGATATGCGAGCATTATGATTGCATGAATCAAATAAAGATAAGCGAAAAAAACTAAGAAAAAAGGAGATGAATAAACCCAATTTTATAGAAGAAGATCCAAAGACAGCGTTCATACGTTGCACACACTTAAAGACAGCACTCGGTTATGATCAAACAGTCACAGATGCCCTTATTGTAGCCTGAATCACGAGAAGACAATATTATGAATTGAAGCTAGATGATGAAGTAGGTGCAACATTTACTAAACGAAAAAGTAGTCATTTGAACCTCGCTAGACTCACAGTAAATACTGCTATCAGGAAAGGAGATTCAAAGCTAGCATTTAAGGTGCTTCAACATAGAGATCCAAGATATCAGAATAATCCTGAGCATGATGTAACCCAAAATAATCAAATGGTAAATATCTTCCTGAATGTGTCTGATGAAACAAAGAATTTACTCATGAAAAAATACTCATGACTACCTGA
>CALDTY010000010.1 GCA_937923605.1 Candidatus Absconditabacterales bacterium | reverse complement strand
ATGGTTCCCAGAAAAACCAGTCAAAGTAAATACCGTCCACAACGAACTCGTAAAAAACAACGAATTGTTTGTAAATATGGGTCTAGGTATCTACGGACTCAAGGAGCGAGGTTTTCAATGAGGTAGTGTCAAGGAAATCATTGAGAGAATCCTGACTGCTATCAAGAGACCTATGCCAATCAAAGAAATCCAAAAAGAAGTACTCAAAGAAAAAATGGTAAGCCCAAATACTATCGTACTTACACTCCAAAAGTATAAGGAATTGTTTGAGAGAGTGGATAAGGGAGTATACCAGATGAAAAAATAATCTCTTACCATAGAGAAATTACAAAAATAAGCGAGCCTCACGAAAGTGGGGCTTTCTTCTTCTTGATATAGCATCTAGCAAGATTGACTAGAAATTACATATTATATCAATATGTTCTTCCTTACGTCCAGGTGGTGGAATTGGTAGACACGCACGCTTGAGGGGCGTGTGCCGAAAGGTGTGAGGGTTCGACTCCCTTCTTGGACAAGTTATAGCATATAAACCAAGAAAATATAGACTTCTCCAATTGGAGAAGTTTTCTTTTGCAAAAAACTAGAATATATAAAATACCCTTGGTGTTGTAGGTAGATCTGCGAAGCGATGCCGAAAGGTGTGAGGGTTCGACTCCCTTCTTGAGCACCATATGAAAACAAATTTGTACATATCTATGTACATTTTTTTTATAAAAAAACACTTGATAACACAATGTGTTATCAAGTATAAAGTTTCTTTTATACAAGAACCTTTATTAAAGGTTCTGGTAAACTATGCGTACCATCACAATCGTCGAAGTTATCATCAATATAACTGACTGATACGGATATTCTAATTCTTAATAAATCTAGTGGAGATGTTACCCCAAATACGCTTCTTGGTATTACATGTCTTGGAGACATATCTGTAGTGATATCTTCGAAATAGCCTTCGTGAGTTTCATTATGCTCATCTATATACGTTATTTCATAATGATATAGCTTGAAGGCGAGATGATCCAGATAATCAACTACAACATCAGTAACAACACTTGTATCTTGTGATATAGACTTTTTAGCACTTGATATTAATGCATCCGTGTTGCAATACGTATCATGTTTAACTTGATGATCAATATGTACAACGATAGTATCTTCTGGCATATCATCATCCTTGCTACAAGCAATCAAGGTGATCATCATAATTAAAAAAAGAATGTTTGTAATCTTCATAGCAAAATTTTTGTTTTAGTTATTTTTTTTTCTAATTTCAAATATAATGTAAAAAAATAAAATGTCAAGCCCAGCTATTCTTTTTACAATAAAAAAAGCTGACCTAGGCCAGCTTTTTCTGATATATAATCTTTATTTCTTCAATTGGTAGATACCTTTGTCTACTCTTTCAAACAATTCTTTATATTTTTGAAGAGTCAGCACAATAGTATTTGGACTTACCATCTTTTCTTTAAGAACTTCTTTTTGAATTTCTTTGATTGGCATTGGTCTCTCGATTTTACCTAATATTCTTTCGATAATATCTTTGACACTTCATCCTTCAAATCCTCGTTCTTTAAGACCATATATTCAAAGTCCCATATTTACGAACAAATCATTATTTTTAACTAATTCATTGTGCACTGTGTTTACTTTAACTGGCTTTTCTGGAAACCATTCCATAACTTTTGTTGCCATTTCTTGGTAATGAAGGGGTTTATTGATTCTTCTAAGTATATACAATACTTTTTGCTTAATTGTCTTTGGATTTACTTCAGTAAATGTATCAAGTCCAACCTTTCCATAGAAAGTAGCTATACCTTTGATAGATTTAAAGAAATTTGTGTAGAATAAATTGTTTTGTAAGTACTCAATATCTGCATACTTTGAAGTATAAACATCTTTTAGTTTGTCTACAAATTCATATAGATCTTCAGCTTCTCATTTCTTAGCGAAATAATCAGTTACATATATAGTCATATCTGTAAGCAAATCTTCGAATAGTGGATCGATAAAGAATCATTTCCAGATTCTTCTGTTTCTCTTTAGATAATAAATATCAAAATCAGAAACAACAATCATTTTTAATTCTTGCATATTGAACTTACCAATTCATTTATTTACTAGTTTAGCCAAGAAATCATCTTCGATAAGAAATCAACCATTCATGTCAAGGATTTTCTTTCCCTCTTCAATTACTTTAAGATATTTCTCATTTCATATGATCAATCTTCTGAATCTCATAAGTCATTGAGCTTCAATTTGTCTTACTCTTTCTCTGGTAAGACCATAACTCTCTCCAATTCTTTGTAGAGGCACTTCTTTACCACTAACAAGACCGAACTTTCTATACAATACCAATTGCTCCTTTGGCTTACAGTATTGTAAGATGTCCTTAACATTTGTTTTATCCAGATCGACTTTTATTTTCTTGTCATCCATCTTTGCACGAAATCACATAAGAAACAAGATAAAATAAATAAAAATTAAGTAAGTAAACTAACTCCTTGATAACCATATGTTATCGCAAGTCAAGGAATATTTGTATTAAACTGGCTCTAACATAGTGACAAATCACATATTATATGAATTCGCTAAAAACAAGTCTTTACCTATACATTACACATCTATTTCCAAAAGACTAGGTATAATATATATTTATTAATAGTAATGTCAAGTCTAAATCATTACTTACCTTAATATTGTTTTAGAGCAACTATCAAGTGCAATATACTCAAATTTAGTTAAATAGTTTTTAAATAATATTCCAGTATATGCATCGCAGCGACCGTATCATCAGCCAATGTTTTCTTTTGTGAATCTAATGTCGCAGCAGCCTGAACACTCGTATACTCCTCGTCAACTTTTACAATTTCTAGTTTTTTTTCAACAAAACAAAGCTGCTCTATTAAGGTGTCAATTTTACTTTGCAGACCTTTATGCTGCTTTGGATATCACAAGACAACTTTTCATATCGCATAGCGCTCCAAGGTTGCTCATAAATTAAAAATCACATATTGGTCATTCATAAATGTCCCAATTGGCATCGTCATTGAGGATCTTTGATTCCAGTATGCTAATCAGATGTATTTTGTCCCATAGTCTAAAGCTAAGATATTTGTTCTTTTCATATGTATAATAGTTATAAATTACATTAAGTCAGTTAATAAGAATCTTTCGCAATAAATGAACATGAATATTAAATATGTTTGGATACATTTCTCATTGTCTTAACACCATAATCCATTATCTTCAACGTATGGAATTTAAAAAATTATTAAGAACCACAGCAAAATACACAAACATCTTAGCTTCAAATGGAATTACAAATCTCAAAGAGTTGATGCTATACTTTCCCCGTGCTTACGAAGATAGGCAAGAGATAAAAACACTGAGTGAAGTAACAACAGACTGAACCCTTCAGACGGTAAAGGGATTCGTTACTAAAAAATCAATGTTTACGACACCCAACTGAAAAAAAATTTCACAAATACATTTCATAGATGAAGAAGAAAACCCATGAGTAATAAATGCGTTCCGCTGAACCTATACACTAAGAACTGTAAAAGCAAATCAACGATATTATATTATTTGAAAGCCAGACCTTCAATATTGAAAAATACAATTCACTCATCCAGAAGTTATGCCGGCCAGTGAAACAGACGCTTCTGCTTATAATTTTTGAAGAATCTATCCAATCTACTCTGAGTTACTTTGAATTAAACCTGCACGATTTGCGCGTAAAATATTCGATGTATTAGATCAATGAGTCATGGAATTTACAGAATACTTTCCAGACGAGTTCCTAGATGCTTACAATTTACCATGAATTCATGATACTATAAAATTTAGTCATTTCCCTGAAACATTAGAGCAAGCAAAAGAATGAAAAAATAGAATATTTTTTGAAAAACTTCTCACAATTCAACTCGTCTCACTACAAAATCAATTAGAATATCAACAATCTACTCAAGCAATACAAGACATTCCATGGGATCATATCAAACACTTTCTATCAAAGCTACCTTTTGAACTTACCTGAGCACAAAGAAGAAGTATCAAAGAATGCATTGATGATATACATAATGGTCGCACGATGATGCGCCTATTACAATGAGATGTATGATCATGAAAGACTATAGTAGCAACTGCAGTAGCGTATCACATAATTAAACAACTTTGATGACAAATAGCTCTCTTAGCGCCATTATCAGTATTAGCACAGCAACATTATGAAACACTTGCAAAGCTATTGCTGCCTCTTTGAGTGAGAATAGAACTACTAACTTGATCACTAACCCCAAAACACAAAAACAAACTAAAGCAGGCCCTCAAGGCTTGAACTATCGATATCATAGTTGGGACTCATGCAATAATACAAGAAGATATAGAATTCTTCAATCTTCAGTTTGCAATAGTTGATGAACAGCATAAATTTGGTGTAAGACAAAGAGCATTTTTCCAGCGCTTTGATAGTCCTCATTTGTTACAAATGACTGCTACGCCAATTCCTCGTTCTCTTACTCTAGCATTTTTCTGAGAATTTGAGGTAAGCATTATCGACGAAATGCCTGCGTGAAGAAAACCTATAACAACAAAAATTGTAAATAATTGAGAAATCAAAAAGCTGAAACCTCGAATTTTAACCAAAATATCACAAAATCAGAAGTGCTTTATCGTTACTCCATTGATCCACGAATCTGAACATGAATCTATGGAAGAGATCGCATCAGCAACAGTAGAACGAGAAGAAGTAACTGCACACTATCCTGAACTTAGTTGAAAAATATGACTACTCCACTGACAAATGAAATCATCGGAAAAGGATCAGATCATGAAAGATTTCAAAGATGGCAAATATGTCATACTGGTAAGTACAACTGTTATTGAGGTCTGAATCGATATTCCTGATGCAACCATCATGATTATCAAAAATAGTGAACGTTTTGGGTTATCGCAACTACATCAACTTCGTGGTCGTGTGTGAAGATCTGACATTCAATCGTACTGCTTTTTACATACCAAACGTAAATCTTGAGATAGCTATCAACGTCTTCGTCATATGGAAGAAACAAATGATGGTTTCGAGTTAGCTGAAATTGATCTTCGTTTACGTGGTTCTGGAGAGATACTATGAGTAAGACAATCAGGAGATACGGATATACCAATCGAAATCCTCACTGATTCAGATTATCTATCAAACATAAAGCAAGCATGAAGTCTTCTTATGGACAAATACCCAGAAGTGGTGAGTGAGTTGTTTAGAAGAGAAGAACTTGGTGGTGTTGGTAAAAATTTGGTATAAAAATTCTCTAAATTTAAAAGGACCTCAATAGAGGCCCTTTTTTTAAAAAAACATTCTTAATAATAATCCATATCGGTAGGCTTCTTCATTACAATAAACCAATATCCCCAACCGATGAAAATAACTAATACTATAAGAAGATATTTCCCTAACTTATTTTCACTCTCATGTCGATTTCTCCTTTCACTTTCTAATGTTAAGATTAAAGAATTCATTTCATAATGTGAGAATTCTTCTTGAAGTAGTAAAATTGAGTCTAATGAGGAATGCACATCCTCGTTTGATTCAAAATTCATTATTTGTTTATATAGATCATTTTCAGGATCTATATTTTTTTTTGTTTGCACCTTAAGTTCTTCTAGAACATTAAGGATTTCTGCTTTTCGAGCATTATCAAATGCTGATTGGCTCATTAGTGATGAAGATGCGAACACTAACGTACACAGCAATATATTTTTCAATTTATTCATAGTTTTATTTTTATAATAATATTTATTTTATAAATAATGTCAATAGAAAGATTTGATTTACTATTTCTTGAGATGTATACTTTATATATGGAAAACACTATGTTGCCTTTGAATCATGCATCCTTCTTATTACTACCAAAGGAAGAAAAATATTCCGTAGTTTTTCAGATAATGCATACCATTAAACATAAGAATAAGCATTGCAAAAAAATATATTCATATTTAGATACACATGAGAACATATCACCCCATCTACTATCTACTATTTTTCTTGAAATACAAAGCATTATCAAAGACTATACTAACAACAAGCAGACCTACTTAGAAAAAATATGAAAAGAAAAATACCAAACTAAAAAAATAAGAGATAATAAGTCATTAGAAGATTTTAACTCAATTATAGACACATTAGAATGGTAGAAAAAGTAGAATTACATGAAAGCAACGAACAACAAAATGATTGAATAGAATCGATTCCTTTTTCTGATAACGCACTTTCAGAAAGCGCTTGAATAATAGATCAACTTGAAGTTAGTGATGGTTTAGATCCAAAAATAAAAAAAGAAATTGATAGACTCATAGAAACAGATGAAACTGGTTTATATATTGGATGATTTTCATCAATCAAAAAGATAAGTAAAATTCAATTTTCTACTATGATACAATATATTAAAAAAAAATGATACACGTTTGATGTTGTAAGTATATCTTGATTTGATGATACGCTGCCTGACAACTTTAATAAGTTGGTACCAACGAGCAGATTAACAATTGATAATTGCAAAAATGCTCTCAAGTGAAATATTAAATTGCCTCCAACACGCAGCATAGAAATACGTGATTGTGGTGATATTGAATTTCATCAACCAATTGAAGCTGAATATATTTCATTACAGGGAAGCAATATAGATACGCTTTCAAAGATGACTTTTTCACATCTAAAAACAGAAAGAATATCAATAAAACATTGCAACATATATGAACTACCAAAAGAATTACATAATGCATGTAATAGTAAAATTAACTCTCTAGAGATTCACAGTGGTCATTTATGTGCGTTACCAGATCGAGTTTGAGAACTTCAACATCTTGAAGAATTATCAGTTACATACAATGAACTAACAACATTACCTGATAGTATTGGAAATACATGATGACTACTAAGATTAAATTTATCAAATAATCAACTTACAGACCTTCCAACAGCTCTTCAAATTTGCTCGGATTTGAGAGAAATAAATATCACCAGAAACAACATGAGCGTCATTCCAGATTTTATTAACACTTTACCCAAACTTAACAATTTAAACGTATCTCACAATCCAATAAGTAAGATATCTTTAAAAAATTCATCATCCATTAAGGACTTAAGTCTAGCTCAAACTAACATTAACAATCTATGAAATCTACCGAATTCAATAACTAATCTAAATTTATTTTGATTACCTTTAGATGAAAAAATTGAATCAATAATAAAGTTAAGTGAGACTTGCAATGTTTACATTTCAAATACATCTATTCTACAACTTAATGATGAAAAAATATGAAAAATACTAGAAAAACTAAACGAACAAAATGTAAAAGAATTAGACTATAGAATAAAAATTAATGGTTGAGGATTGCTAAACTTATCAGAAAAAGAAGCAAAAGCATTATTAAGCACCAATTTGTGAAAAAATAAAATGAGCTTTATTGCTCAAACACTACCTTGGTATTATATTTTTTTATTAAAAGAAGCCAAAAAAAGTGAAGCATGAGAAGAAACTGAGATAGATATTGCTTATACTAGAACTGAACTTACTAAAAACCTATCACCAAATGCAGCTTTAGAGATCATTTCAACACAACAAATGCAGTACGAATCAAACTTCAAACTTCTTTTTCATCGTGTGATAGCATCAGATAATCTTTCACAAATAATCGAGTCACATAGCAGTAGAAAATTCAATACTCTTACAAAAATCATGGAAATTCTACCAAGATATTTACACGTGAGAGGCAACAATCAATCATATATTAAAAAGTATATCAATGCATTTAGCGAAACGATAGATAGTGAAAAAACATATTTATGACAATTTAAAAAATCTTCGTTTGCAATAGTTAAAATTCTAAAAAGTGATTATATACCTGACAATATTAAAGGACCAATGAAAAAATTATTAGCATTATACTGAAACATAGTCTATAAAAATTTAATTGATTTCACTAACAAACCAGACGGCATATCACAATGGGATAAACGTACTATTTTTTCAAAAAAATTATATTTATATACTTTGCATATTAATGGCATCAGATTAGATATTGATGATAAATTACTCTGTGAATTTGAAGATCATGATATACTCAAATCTCTTCCTGAAGTTAACTCTGAAAAGACACTAAAAACCAATTGGTCGAAAAAGAGTCCTTGAATATCTAGACTATACTTTGATCATGATCAAGATTGATTTTGAAGTTTTGATCATCGACTAAGAACCATCTGACTCCATGATAAAAAAGAAATATCAAAAAATTGACTTACCTACACATTACATATCATCAAAAAATGAAAAAAGAAAACTATATATCATATTACTGTTGATAATGGAACATGAATTATAAATCATATTTTTGCAAATACTCCAGCCACATGAGATATAGAAAAAGAGATAGGTGAAATTCTCACAAAACATAATATCAATGATTTTTCTTGATACAATTTTGTTGTAGATAGATGACACTCTTGAAAAGAGGATGATGCTATCAACAATATTTCAGAAAAAACAGAACTATTACTTATTTGATCTTGTTGATGAGCTAGAGAAATATGAAATGCTCTAAACAAAAAAGATCGTTTGCCTGTAATTGCAACAAGTTGAACGTGAACCAAGGCTGTCAATGATGCTTATTTTTGGTCTCTAAGTCAACAACTTAATCTATGAAAAGTAATTAACTGGGACTGATGGGAGCCTGAAAATGACTTTATTATCGATAAAGAAAGATATATCAAAAGAGAAGGTCAATATATCTTGCCTTGAGAAAATACCTTTGAAGACTATTACGATTACTTTGTAAGGTACTTTGAAAAATCAAATGAAGAGGAATAAAATTCAAATTACATCCATTTTTTCTTCCTTAACATCCACCACATAACAACAGAAAAAAATAACATAACTCCTAGAATAATATATACAACAGGAGCGTACTCTTGTCATGGTAGATCAATATTCATTCCATAAAATCAGGTTACAAGAGTGAGTACTCACAAAATAACCGTAAATGTTGTAAGCATCATAATATTGGAGTTTGTTCTTGTGGTCATCATTGCATCAAATGCGTCATACAATGAATCAATATCTTCTGACAAAATAGACATATTTCACATTATTTTATCAATCTTATATTGAAGATCTTCAAAATACACTTCAAGCTTAGTTCATCATAATTTCTTTATTACCTCAGACTGCAACTCTTCAATAATTTCTTTTTGTGGCAATACTCAATGCTTTATAGTCACTACATTACGTCTTTTGATAGACATCTTTGATACAGTACGCGAAGTGAAGGCTTCATCAAAAACCTCTTCTTCCATATATCTAAGGTCTGAAGCAAAGTATTTTAATCAACGTAATACCTTATCATGCATAACATCAATAATTTTATACAACACATAATACGGAGATAGCTTATACTGCTCATCCTCTTCTAATTCATCCATCTGCTGAACATACCGCTTCTTCACTTTATCAAAATGAGTAGTATCGTGGCTAGCTATAGTGACAATAAATTCTTTTCCTAAAATAATTTTAAACTCGTTGAGCGTGTACTTTCAACGTTCTTTAAAATATTTAGGAATATGTAAAACAACAAAAAGATATTGATCATATACATCGACCTTATCTTGGGTTGATTTCTCTACAAGATCTTCTTCAATAATTTCATGAAGATCAAATTGCTGCATCAATCGATCCAACTCTTCTGTGCCAGGAGCCGTGAGGTGATATCGATCTAAATGCTCTAATTTCAAAAATTTTTCCATACTATCGTAATAACTGAAATATATGTCTTTATAATACTGTCATAATTACCTACGTCTATCTTCGATTGTTTCTTTAATAAGATCAAACGAATATCATCTTCCTTGTAACTTGTGAATTATTTCAATACCATCTAATCATTTAGATTTCATATTCCTAATCTCTTTTGCAATCTTTGTTTTTTGACCTTCAATGATATCATCCTCTAGTTCCAACTCAATCTCTTGAATTAGATCCTTATCTACTCACTTATGCATCAATTTGCCTTTGACTCTAAATACTGGTTTTCCTTTACGAGTACATTCACTTCAAAAGTAGAGTCTCGTAAATTCAACATCATTGACGTAATTCAACTGTTTTAGTTGAGTAATAGTTTCATCAATTTCTTTTTGAAAATATCATTTTTTACGCAACTGCAAACACAGTTCCGACTCAGTCTTGGGGAAACGATTTATATAATATAAAGCATAATCAAAGCAAGGTTTCATGACACCACAATAGATAAATAAATCTACAGAACAAGAGATAAACAAATTTATAATTGGTTTAGTCCTCTTGTACTTGAAAAACATTTCACTATCTTAAATTCCGTTACTCAAATTAATTATATAACCAACCTCTTATATGATACTAAAACTTACACAAATATTACTTTTTTCATTGGCGGCATTTCTTATGTCATTTCTGTTATATAAACCATATATAGCGTTATTAAAAAAATGGAAAGCAGGACAAAAAATTCGTGATGCAGCCTGGACCTGATGAGAAGCATCCATCTTCAAAGAGCTTCATGCTCACAAAGCATGAACACCGACAATGTGAGGTTGACTGTTTTTGCTAGTGATGATTATCATGATTGTCATTTCGTTTATCTTGCAACAACAATGATACGTTAATAATAGTCTCTTCAATAGAAGTGAAACTTATATGCTTCTATTCGCTTTCTTTAGTATGGGAATTCTATGATTAGTAGATGATATCTTCAACATTAGATGAACAGGAGACATTAAATGACTGACGAGTAATATGAAATTTATTTGGATGTTCCTCTTTTCATGATTTATATCATGGCGATTCTATAGTAAACTATGAATTGATTATCTAAATCTACGACCATTTTGATGAGAAGTATATCTGTGAATTTGGATGCCCATTATAAGTTTTGTTTTCACTGTATGACTCGTAAATGCAGTCAACATAACTGATGGCTTAGATGGTCTGGTATGATGAACATTACTTATCATTCTAGGAGTACTATGAATTATGGCATTTTCATCACAACGGTATTTAGCAACAACAATAATTTGAATTATCATATGATGCTTGACTGCATTTCTTTGGTTTAATATAAATCCAGCAAAAATTTTTATGTGAGATGCTTGAGCCCTATGACTATGATGACTTATCGCAACAATGGTATATTTGCTAAATATTAATACGGGAATTATTATTCCTTTCATCTTACTATTCGCTTTATACTGGCTAGAAATTGGATCAGTTATGTTACAGCTATTTTGGAAAAAAGTATTCAAAAGAAAATTATTCCATATTTCACCTTTTCATCATCATCTAGAAAAGATATGAATGAAAGAATCATCAATTGTAATGAAATTCCGACTTATCCAAGCAATTTTATGAGCAATTGCACTCATGATGCTCTTCTATCAATTTCAAATGTAATTTAGGGTTTACGCCGTGTGTTGTTTGAATTGGGAAAAATCTGAATATGAACGGAAACTATAGAACGATACTTTCGATCTAGACAACTAATCTCAGGAAAATCGCATTGTAAGATATCTAAAAGAATGCTTTCATATTCATCTTTATCCTCATCTCTCTTTGCATTTCTAAGTAAGTCATCATCTCCAATTTGGAGATTTTTTCTTATATATCCAATTGTCACATCATCTAATATGAAAAAGTCTCAATGCATGGTAGGTCAGCCTTCTGTGTGTAGAGAATTTTCTTGTTTCAAAACATCTTTTAAGTAGCCAACAGCATTACTGTTTAAGTTGGCAGTCTTAATTCAATGAGTCTCCTTCTGTGATCCTTGATAAGCGTCCTTTAGTGCCTCTAAAAATGGATTATAATTGTTCTCCTCACTCTCACCTCTTTCATTAGCTATATCACTTAAGTTGTTAATGATTTGTAAACAATATTTTGATGTGCATTTAGGTGGATTATTCATGCTCCTTCACATGAAATTTATAACTCATTCATTTACTTGAACCACTCAATTTTTATCTCAATATTTTGCAATTCTACATCTATCTTCTTTGAGTTCACGAGCTCAAATAGTTTTATATCTACAAGCTTCCATAACAAAAAAGTAAATAAATAATATCACTGTAGATAAATGAGTATAAAATTCAATAAATCTTATTTAATATTGACCTATCTGTTTTATTGTATATAAGAAATAATCTTTAAAAAAACTCATAAGTACAATTAAACTCATTGATGCAAAATAAAAAATTCAACATATGATACAAGAAATAAAAAATCTAATAAAGACAAACCAACCGCTCATTAAAAAAACTGCTCTCAAAGATTGTCATTGCTTGGGTTTACATTCATTTATTTTGAATACAAATCCAAAGATGCGACTTTTTATTGCTGAGCCAGATTGTGAAATGTTTCAAAAATTTGATCCTTGGAATCCATTGATACCAATTCACCCTCATAAATATGATGATGATTTCTATCAAATAGAAGGCAATCTAATTCAACACATCTATGAAGAATATCGTGAATATGAGTTTAATCCAAAAGCTAAGAGCTTAAATGGGTACACATATAATCGTATCTCGGATAACAATGAAATAGAGATTGTATTACAAGGCCGAGTTCGTCTGAGATATAAAGGGAGACGTAAAAATATTACTTTTCTTGCCGCAAAAATTCTACATACAGCTAGTTTGATAGGATCAAAAAGATCAAGTTGGCTCATTACTGAAGGCAAAATGGATACAACTTTTAAACAAATTGCTTATCATAAAAATCTTGTGAAAAGAGATGAATTATATAACGCATTTGAGAATCCAGTTGAATATCTAACAAGCTGGATAGAAAATCTTACTTAACAAAAAAAATGATCAACACATGGTACAAGAAAAAATTGCAAAAGAAATCGTTGTCAGCGATAAAATGAACAAGAAAAAGTACTTTCTTAGAATCATTGATGGCAAAGAAAAAGTAGGAGTAAAAGTTTCATCATCTCTCATACTGGACGAAAATAAAGTTCAAGAAAAAGATGGATCGCAAGAAACTCTGTTAAATACAATTTATCCTAAAGGCAAATGGATTTTAAAACTATTTAAAAATAACGAATTTTGGAATGATGAAGCAATAAGATTTCTCATTGATTACAAAATTCTTCAAAAACCCATTACAAAGAAGTATATAAAAAATATGAAAAATAAGTGGGTTACTATTCAAGCAAAAGCATATGGAAATTATTTAACTAGAGATAGACTAAACATCACACTTGGATTTAATTCATCAAGAAATGAATATAATCAATTCACTTGTGACTCTAGTCAAATAAATAACTTTGATTCACTAATCAAAAAGGTGGAAGAAAATCAAGTTACTAGAGAAAAAGAAAAATATACATTCTCATGTTCTTTTTCTCATCCATCATATGATGTTGCATTTAGTGATGTGACCGTACTGGGTTATGGTATTAAAAATGGAAATAGATGTATTGTTATAAAATTTGGTAATGGAAACATTGAATACCTACGAATTGATTATATTAAACAGATAAGACCAACAAGAGATGGTTACTGTAAGGTCGAACATGTTCGACGTGGACGTTATTAATATTTTTTTATAAAGCTGTAGCATAACGCTGCAGCTTTTTTTTATACATACATTGTTTATATTCCCTTAACCTGAGAACATACTTCACTATATATACCATACATTTATAATTGATGACCATTACACATGAACTTCAATAAATCAATATCTGTTATTTACAAAATATTTTTCATATGACTACTTCTTCAATTTTTTCTGTTTAATATCATTACTTTCTCCTTTTGATTAGACGGAGAACTTATGAAATTTGTGTGGCTTTGGAAAGAGTTGCTTCTAGTTGGATTGTT
Organism: Candidatus Absconditabacterales bacterium; assembly: GCA_937923605.1. Taxonomy (GTDB): domain Bacteria; phylum Patescibacteriota; class Gracilibacteria; order Absconditabacterales; family Absconditicoccaceae; genus JAHDCT01. Next base: position 62,869 of record CALDTY010000010.1, on the reverse strand, counting down.
TGGACTTACCTTACTTTTGATATTCACTCATAAGCAGCGGAAAATTATTTTTCCAAATTCATTCATCACCTTCATGAAACTTCTATTGGCCCTGACTATTTGAATAACCATATACTTAAATCTTAGTATTCATCAATCTTCATGGTGAGTGTATGCACTCGCGTTTAAATATGATTTTTTATGATTTATTATTCTATTTATTTGATTTCATAGTAGTCATTTTATTGACCAACAATCTAGAACTAATCTAGTACATCGATATTGAAAAGTGCTTAAATGGAGTCTACTTGGAGCTCTAATTCGATATGTAGTTGTATTTATAAAGCCATGAACTCTCAAACTATTTGGATATAATAATTTTCTTTTTGAATGAAGCGCCTGAGGACAAGCTCCCGCTGTGTATTATACTCATATTAATCAGTGATTGCCTCGCAGTTCATTCTTATTCGAGAGACCTACCACTTGGGGATTCTATCTTATAGCATTCTTTCCACTATTCTATTTTCTCTTTTTACATCAAAAAAGAGTGAGACACACTCGAGCTTGGCGATGAATCTATGGAGTCAATATTTTACTTACCTTCTCTAGAGCTGCACGATGAGCTCGAGTTATAGAACTAATTATTCTTGGTATACTTTTAGCTGGAAAAAATATTAAAAAATTAAAATCCTTATTCATAAAATGATTATTGCCATTACTGTTTATTATATGAGTAGTTTGATTTTTCGGGCGAAAACAAATCTTCGCAAGAGAATATTCAAACACCTGACATATAGCAATGCTGCAAAAATGAATACAAATGAGCATTGAAAAACCTCTAACATGATGGTGACCTGCAACTGCATGACCATGATCTCATTGGGACAGCAATAGTCAATGATTTAATCCAGAAAATCAATTTTTACAAATATATATTGAATATGGTGCCGTATGATTTATTCCATGGGTTATTTTCTTTATATCACTTTGCCTAATTTGATCTGTCCCATTTTTGCTAAACAATCGTACTATACAATATAAGTCTAATACTTCATGAGAAATTTCCTGAGAAATCCTACTCTTCTCTTGCTCACTTTGACTTATTTGATTAGCTGCATGTTGAATGATATTACATAGTTTTGTGGATAGAATGGTAGTATATCCATTTATGTTGTTATTTGGTATAATTCTATACGAGTATTATTTTGAGCATGCAAATGCATCTTTAGCAAGTAAAAAATAGAATAATTACTTGCAAGAAAACAAAAAAGTAATAAAAAGTATACATTGTCTTTTACTTATTCTTTACGTTAATGAAAAAATTAGTTGCTCTATTATGTAGCGGTATCCTTATCAGTTCTACTGTATTTGGACAATCATTCACTACAGTCCTAAATTGGATGTACGGAGAAGGTCTTACAAAATATGATACTGTCTGAGACTTTAGACCAAATGATCTTATTACAAGAGGTGAAGCTGCAAAATTTGTTAATCAGTATGCACAACTAGAAGGGCTTAGTAAATCTTATACTCAATGTCAATTCTCAGATATTGAATGATATGATTATACACTTATTCCACATATTGCTGAAGCATGTGCTTATGGTCTCATAAAATGATCACAAGGTAGATATATGCCAAACAACCTTATTACAGAAGCTCAAGCAATTACTATCATTGTTAGATCTCTCTATGGATTCTTAGATGAAACTGGTCCTTACTGGCGACAATATTACTATGAAGCTGGTCAAGAATTAGGAATTATTCAAGGTGAATCACTACAATGAGTAAATACAACCAATATAACAAGACAAAAAATGTGAACTTGGTTCTATATAGCATCACAACAAATAACAAACAAAGATGTAATAAACCTAGATTGAGCTGAAGGACTTATGAATATATTAGATGATATATTTTGATCTGAAAGTCTATAAACTTACGTCATACATATTATGATTCTAAAAAGAAAGAGCCCTACAATGTAGGTCTCTTTTTTTTACCGTTTCGGTAGGATGGGTTGGGTTGTGTAAGTTGAAGTTATACATTGAAAATCCATTTATAATTTAATGCTAGGAACATAGATTCTATCAGTAATTGATGATTGCTCATCTTGATCTGCATACATTGTAACCTTTGCTTGAGCCATTCTTGGATAAATTAGCTCATTATTTGAAACCATTGATAAGTAAATTCTTTTACCAAATGCTTCAATAGGTATACGAAGTAAAATAGATCCCTCTAGGGAATAACTGACATTAATCTGATCCACATCAAACTCGTCATCATCTTTTTCACATTCACAAGAACAATCTATACTGATTGGGTAACTGTAGATAGAAATATCTACTACATCGAGTGTTAACTCAATATGTACCGAATCATAGATTGTTTGAGGATTGACCGCGAACATGACTTTTAACCTTTCTCCAGATTGGAGATCGTTATGCCATGAAGTAGGAACAATATTTAGTGCATAAGGTTCAGAAATAGAGTTTGTTGAGACGAAAGAATAAATCGTATCAATACTAAACGTACTATTTTGAACTTGTGCACTTCCTCCTTGGAAAGTAAATAAGATTGATAATGAACAAAAAAATCTTGTTAGATTTTTCATAAAAAATGGATTAATTTATGTATTAACAATAAAAACTTCGAAATTATTGTATATATTTTTTATATAATGTCAATAGATTATTTTTCTAATCCATATTTCAACGTCTTAAGAAATGCCGCAACAATTCAATCTGCTCATCCTACAGAAATACCATTAAAATTCTGATTTGCATATACATTTTTTTCCATTGTTCATACAATTCAATTATAGTATATTGCTTGTTTTCTAATACTTGCAAGATCAAAATCATTATAGGAAAGCTCTATGGGATCTGGGCCAAATTTTTGTGTTAAATCATAGTATTTCCACTTACCTTCTGAAAATTTTATAAAATCAATTATTTGTGCCTCAAATTGAGCTCGCGATATATCACCAGGTGGATAATATTCTGTTATAATTTGGAAATTTCATCGTCCATTACCTGGATTCTTAAATTTACATGTATGTTCTCTAAACCAAGTAGCAATAATTAATTCAACTGGAAAGTCATATTGTTTAGCAACAAGATCAATTTTATCATAGTATTTTTTACATAGATCTAACAAAGGCTTATCTTTTGAATCCACTAAATGTCGATAGGTGTCTAGAAAATTTTGTTTATTCTTTAATGTTCAAGCATCAGTAATGTTTTGAGTCAATTTTGTAAGATGATGAGTTGGTGCTTCAGTTCATGCAAGATGTACATAGTTAACAGCTAATCGTGCCTCTTCTCATTCTCGAATGACACGAAAATATGCATTCTTTTCTTCATATACATCAATTTGTTGACCAACAGATACACTTCATACAATCTTAAATTCCTTTCCAGGACCATTTCTTATACTTAAAAATCAAATATCGTTTGGTGAAACTTCGACTTTTTTAATAGCTACATCTATGCTTTCTTCAACATCATTACTTATAACTTTCTGTATTGGCATAGTCTCACTCTTAAGGGTTTTCTGTACATATTGTCCATCAATTCGCCCTAAATTATAACCTGCTTCATCAACAATCTTATACCAGTTATTCATTTCTTGTGTTACTTCAACTACAGATCATTCTGGCAATTTTCCAAGTTTCTCAAAATTAGTTGATGGTCCAGACCTTCTATTAAGATCTCATTTTCCATCGATTGTCACTTTTACCCAAAAAGCATCTACGTTAATTGGTTTATCATCATTTATAAGTTTCTTGTCTCGATAGCTAATTGTCTGATCTAAGTGTCGTTTAATCATTCAATCTTGATGATTTTTCACTTCTTTTCAAAGTTTAAACCTAAAGTCATCTTTATCACTGATAGTCCAATTTTCCCAGTTGCTATCTATTACGTCTCATTGTATATATTGTTGAATTCTCAAATCAAAATTACTTGCTGAGTATCAATATACCCATCATATACAAATACAACATAGTAATACAATCCACAAATTAAATTTCATATATATCTAAGATCAAATAAATGGTATATTAACTCACCAAAACCTCACTAAATCAAGTAAAATTATATAAACTCCAAGCAACATCATTAACACAAAAACCACAAAATTAAAGTATCATTCTATTTGATAATATGATTCTGGTTTAAATCAAAACAGATGTTGTATCAAGACTCATACAGCTCTTCATCAATCTAGTGCTGGTATAGGAAGCATATTAAAAAAAGCCAATGCCAAAGAAACCATTCCCCCAAATGCTAAATACTGTAACCAACCTCATGTGCTAAGTATTTGTTCTCAAAATTTCACTATTCAAACAGGTCAAGATAATTTGTTTACAGATTTTTCTACTTTTTCTGAATCACCTGAGACTAAATTACGTCATAGATATCCCATCAATCAAAACGTGATTTTTGCTTGTTCACGAATTTCATGGACTGCTGCTTTCATCGCTCTTCATAATCACATTTTAATAGGTAATATCTCCTGTGTTCATCATCATTCAAACCTAATTCAAAAGAAACACTGATCATCTGGACACGATATTTGTTTTGTCAGTATATTTCAATCACGTCTATATTTCAAAGAAAATTCTTTATCAATTTGATCTTTAAGGGCTACTCAGAAACTTAAATTAGTCACTGGATTGTTATTTATCGATAAGAGTTCATCTCAAGCAACAATTCATGCTAAACCTGCTAATGATCAAGAAAAAACCTCCGCTACTTGTATAGGTATTTCTTGAAGAGTTCAAGTTAAATATCATTCTGATTCTAAAAAACTACGAGTCGATATCAGATAACTTTTGACATCTTGCTTAATCATATTCTCGGAAATCAAAGTGACTGGCTTAACTCAACTCATAAACAAAACTGTAAACAATATCCAAGCAAATAATAAATTCATTATCACTCATGCTGCCAAAATTAACAATTTCCAAGGCAAACTAGATGAAACGAAACTATCTACATCCAAAAAATCTCATCACTGAGGATTTTCTCACTTTAAACGAACAAATCATCATAAAGGAATCCAGTTAAGAGTATAATCTGTTCCACTTTTATCAGTAAATAACGTCATTGCTTTTGGTGGAATTCAGATTCAAAATTCGTGAACCTTTACTCAGGCTTTTTTTGCTGCCCAGAAATGGCCTAATTCATGTATAAATACCAAAAACATAAACATTATGATCCCTACAATTATTCATCAAATCATTCTCAAGATAAGTTTTTAAAAACACATAAAGAATGGTAGATAAGTGATTCTCCAATACAAGGCTTTCAACTATAAAAGAGATAACTATAAGTATATCATAAATATATAATTTATATTCGATAGGAATTAATGATTGACGCACACACTCACCTAAACTCTGACCAGCTATATCCACAACGAGAAAAATTAGTCAAAGAATTTCATAATGTTTGATGAAGTGGACTAGTTAATATTTGAGTGAATAACATTCGAAATGAAAGAGCTCTTGAGATACAAAAAGAATTCAACAAGAAACCACTTTCTAATTTCACGATTAGCACCACACTATGACTACATCCCTGAGAAACAACATTCTGAGATATTATTTCAATAGATATAGCACAAAAAAAAATACAACAATTAAAAGAACTTATCCAGACAAACAAATCTTCAATAGTAGCTATCGGAGAATGTGGAATTGATAGCCACTTCGAATGGAACGAATCTATTCAACAGATACAAACTTTTCTATTTAACCAACAATGCCAACTAGCTCGCAGTCATAACTTACCTATAGTTATCCATTCTAGAGACAATTTTTCACTTACTCTCGATATTCTAAAAGACTTCAAAGATCTAAAAATATATTTCCATTGTCGATGATACAAAAGTGATGAAATAGAAAAAATACAAAGCAGTTTCTCAAATATTTGGATCTGATTTTGTGGAAATTTAACATATCCAAAAGCTCACGAATTAAGGTCTTCATTTGAAAAAGCTCTTGAGTTAGACATGAATATCATGCTAGAAACTGATGCTCCTTACCTAGCTCCACAAACTGTTAGATGAAAAGAAAATCATCCTGCATATATTTTACATTTATATGATTGGGTTACACAAAAGTACAATATTTCATCAGAGAATATCATAGATAATATAAACAGTTTCTACAATATATCTGGAAAATCTGAGACTATTCAGCATTAAATATATCTGTCTTGAGAAGAGTAGAAGAATTTGAATTTCTATACCTACTTGATCTAATTGGTATATTCCCATCTCATTCTATAACATCTTTCACAAAATCTCTCCAGGCTTCAGTCTGATGTAGTGTTTCTGCATTCATGTTTGGATCTAAATTTGGAAAATAATCTTGAAGAAGCACTGATGCATTCATCTTCTCAAAAGCTGCTTTCACATTTCATGCATATCTAATATTTGTCTTCTTATTGCCATCTTTATCAACAAGTGCCTTTCTAATAGAGTTTACATTGCTTTGAATTCATGCAGATCAATTAATTTTAGCAAGAACACTTGGATCGATGTCGTTCTCATATCATCATCAGCTAATTCAAAGTCACTCTAGTAACTTATTAGTCCTTTCTTGAGCTGTAGCTCTAGATATATCTTCTCTTTGTTGAAGTCATGAAACTCCTTTCAACACTCATCCAACTCATCATGCGTTTTGAATGCTAGACCATGACATTCCTCAAGCTATTGGAGCTAATGGAATAGATTTTGCAAAACCAGCTGCCGCATCAAACATTTGATCAGAATATCTTTTTGCGATTGAGCTTGTAGAAAATCAAACCTTCACTATTCACCATAAAATAGCCATACTAAAAAATAACATAAGCGCTTCTCCAAAAAAACCTAATGTCCTAAAAGCTGTTCTTTGAAAAAGTGATCACTCTACTCAAATATTCATTACGTGCGGAACTGAAATAGTAGGAGGATTGTTTGTAATTTGTATGCTATTAACTGCTCGACTCTCATATGCAGCTCATCACTTAATCACACTCATTAATCATAGCAATAGAATAAATCAAATTGCCAATGTTCATACCACAGCTACTGGAACAAAAATAAGTCAAAGAATATCTCACAAGCCATTGTAAGCTAATCATCATTTTCCTCACTCTCCCCTAATTCATTTTAGAGGTGAGTTCTCCTGTCACATCACAAGATCTAGCACGATAAAAGGGGAGAAGATAGTTCGAAGTCGAATATAAAATATTCTAAACATATTTACAATCATCAATGCCAATATTGGTGCAGTAAAGAACAAGATCATTAATACTTTCATTACAGTTGCTAGAGCTAGATTTTCTCGATTCTTAATGTCAATTGGAACTACGTTTGCGTTCAATAAATCTAACATTGCCACCCCCATAAATAATATTGGTCATCACATATTGTCAGCTTGAGGCAATATTGATGTTAATCATACTTCTTTATTTTCTTCTCTATCACAATTCTTAAAGCTTGGTGCATAATCTTCAATACAAAACATCTTATTAACGGTCATTTTTGGTTTCAATTCTAGCCATCTAGATTCAATGATAGCGTGCGGTAAGGAAGAAATTGCTGTCGTTGCGACAATAGATATATCTACAACTGCACGAATAAGAAAGAAACTTGCATTCACAAGAATAGTAGCCAAGAAAAGTCTTAGTATTTTATTGAAAAAATCTCAAAGAGTTGCTCCTTGGACAGATTTGACAATATGCATTAGTAAATAATATAAGAACAATCATCAAATAAAGAAATTTGCAAAACTTCTCATTATTGTCCAAATTCTCCAAAGATATATTTCAAAGTTAAAAGAACTTCAAAACACTAAATCATTACTTAAAAGCTCTCATGCTAATATCGCGGGAACAATCCAAACCCAAGACAAGAACTGTAAAACTATATTAAATATATCAAATGTATTTTTCATAGTAGAATCTTCAGATGCATATGCAAATTCTGGCACAAACAAAACTATGACAAGCATGCTTGCTATAATCAATCAACATGTGCTACTTTGCATCCATCTGTTCATTATCATGAGTAATTAAATAATTATGTAGACCCCTTAGTTCCCTGTTTAATGCTAGTGATTTGGTTATGAGCTGCGTCAAATGTTACTAATACATCCGTAGTACTAACTCTTCAAAGATCTATATCTCACGTAAACTCTGTTGGGGCTCAACTTTGAGACACTATATAATGTGTTCATGTGGCTGTACGAAGACCTTGTAAATCTTGTAATAGTTTTGAACTTCAAAGAACCTCTGTACTATTTGGGCTTGCGTCAAGTTCTGTGTACAATGAGTTAATCTTTGTTGTATCTATTGTTCAATTATTTAATGCATCTTTTATTGTTCAAACCTTGAATGTATTCATTTTTCCATCATCGGTGATAGTGACAACTTCTTTATGATCCATGTGATAAAATTTATCTTTAGTTATTGCTCTTATTTTAGAGCCTCATTGCGCAGCAGCCTCAGCAAGTCAAGTTTTTATATCTCTTTGCAAGTCAGCGTTAATTTCTGCCTGTTCTTGAGCACCATTAATTTTATTTAATTTTTGTAAAGATTTCGAGACATCTCAATCTCACATATTACGTAGAAGTTCATATCATGCATCAGTCTTCACAATATCAGTCAGTGAATTAGCATTATTAATACCAGCACCTGCTCCTAATAATTTCATCCCTTTATTATAATCCTTAATACTTGTATTATCTGCTATTCATCAGTCTTTATTAGAAAAGAATGTTTTTGCCTGCTGTTGCGCATTATCTGAACCTAATGCTTTGTCGATTTCTATATCAGCTCCCTCCTTCTTTACTCATCTTTTCGCATTTAGTCTATCAAGATATTCTCAGAAATTTCTATTTTGAGTATTTGCCATTCTACTTGGAGTACTTAAAATTTCATCTTTTGTATTCTTTATATCATTATATGATAATCCTCAAGCTATTGGGACTAAAGGTATAGATTTAGCAAAATCTTGTCCTAGATTTTTAATTTGATCTGTAATTCATCACGTTATTTTTGAGGATTTTAATGCAGCAAATACTACCATCCACATCAATGCAATTCAAAAGAAATTTACTAATAGATATGACATAATATTTAATATAGTATTTCCTATAGAGGTTTGAGAATCTGAAAAACATAAAGTTGTAATTCATGCCAAGTCATAACAGTGATTATTTATATTACCACAATTTGGGTTATTTTTCTCATCTGGACATTTCATTAATCATGTAACTGGATCACAAGTCGCTCATGGTTCATACTGTACTCATAGTTTAGATCAAATTGATGCATCTGGAACGCTATATGAGTTACCTTCGATATTAGCTACATTGATTTCATTTGATCTAGCTAGCAATGTTATAAATACAAGAGATATAGAAATCGCAAAAACCACTAAAACAGGCATAAAAATAAGTCACATCAACGAGCTAAATGATGCTTTTCCGTCTTTAATTCAGTCAGTTTGTCACTTAAAGAATATCCACCCTAAAATCAATAATGGACTAAATATTATAAATCACCATAAGGCAACCAATCTCACCATCATAGCAACTGCTAATGCTAGCAAAGGAATTATCAATGCAACTGAAGTGAATAATTTAATTAAAAATTCAAGAGATATCTCAATAACATCCTTATGGTTCGGGGTAAGCGCTATTTGATCCATGCGTAAAATAGAAGCATAAAGACCATACATAGGTCAAGTCATACCAGCAGCATTAGTCATGAAGCTTGCCAATGTTGGACATCATTGTGCTGCCATCACTCCTTCACCCTCGGCTTTTTCTGCATCTTGTCTTCGTTTAGCAATTTTACATACATCTACTTTTTCTACTTCTTTTGGATTTTCTATAAGTGAATTCTCATACACACAAAAGTCATCATCAATCTTTGCAAGAACATCTGCAGTTGGCATTCCCGTCAAGTTCGCTCGTTCTTCAGCTCTTGCATCTTTATGAGCCAACCATGTTCCCGGATCATCTCAATTTGTTCCTCTTGGAATTGTACTGTTATTTTGAAATTTACATGCGATATAATAGGTTCTATCTTCGTTTCATGGGCAACTATAAAATATACTAAAAGTGGCATCTGTTCCATCTGGTGCTTTTGAATTATCTAAATTATATTTTATATTTGGCTTTAGGAATCTAACGTTCTCAAGTCATCATTTTACCTTACCATTGAGTTGATCTGACATGGTTACATTAAACGGTAAGGTTCCAACAGAATAGATAGCAACTGTAGAGAGATCTATCAATGTACTCATCATAAAAAAACTTGACTGTATAAGTACAGCTCATAATAACATCTTAGGTAATAACTTTTTAATTCATCGTTCACCGTTGATATAAGAATCATCATTTCAAGACATTGCAACAAAGACATTACGAAGTATTGCAAAAAGAAATATTCATCACAAAGCAAAGTTTGCAAAATTTCTCATTATCTGTCGCATTCTATATATTGATACATTTAGATAGAATACTTCTCACAAAACCATTGAATTATCTAAAGTCGCTCAGACTATAGCTACTAACGGCCACATAAGCAGGTACACCATTCTTATTACGAGTTGAAGATTTGCAGCAAAAGCAATTTCCTTTTCAGAAATTGTGGTTTCACTAGTTCATGTTTGTGCAAAAACTTCTATAACTCAAAAATAGTCTCATACAATAATGCAGACACTGAGTATAATAAGTACAAATATTAATTTTCTAATATAACGTTGCATCAATCACCTTTAGCTAAAGTTACTTAGTTGTCTAAGTATACTTGAAGCTATGTTTGAGGCAAAAAAAGGTAAATCTAACTCTATAGGATATTTACAAATATATAATAATCTTTATGGCATGTCTTTTAGAGAGAAATTCATACATCTTCTAACTGTTTTATATACCTATCACTTTCTTCTCAATATTTCTGACTAATATATGAAACGAGTAATGACTTTCGATCTGAGATACGAAATCACAATTCTTTAGATTCTGTGTCTAAAAAATCTAGTATTTCTGGTAGCTGACGTTTTGATTGTTTGATACGAAAATCCGATAAACGTCTCAGTACATCTTCATGAACATAATCATCTACTTGATCGTATTTTATTTCTGCCAATAAAGTCACTGTACTCATCTCTAGAGTTGGTGTCGTTGTTCAATCCACTATTTCAACTGAAAGCATTCAAGAAAAGAGATGTTCATGACTTTGTGCAGTAATGGCTTGTATATGTTGCTCAATTTCTTGTACTCATAATACTGAACCATCGGTTGCTTCGATGTGATAATATGGGTTAATAAAGACTGGAGTCGCACTGACCAGTTGAGTTTTTGTGTCTAAAGAAAAAAGATATTTTGTTTGATTTATTTCCAAAGGAGAAGTATGCCAAACACTTCATAAGCAAATATAATTTTTATATGAAAAAGCTTGATGTAAATGTCATGAACATAGCATAATATTCTCTTCATCAAAAAAATGATCTGATAATCAAGGATTTTTGAAACTGAATTTTGAAAATTGTCCTGGAAATGCAGTTCAAATCATATATCGATGATGAAACACCCATAAATTTCAATTATTCTTAGCTTTTCGGTTATCTATCATTGTTCATAGCAAAGAATTTGCACGTGCTGATCGTTGTTCCTTTTGATGTGAGGATTCTGAGAGTTCGTTATATCTATCTGATATAACTATGTCTTTAGCTGGAATATGATAAGGAAAAAATAGACAATCTTGTCATTGAATTGGTAACAAGACAGGCTCTGTAATGAATAACAAACGTCAATCTCAAGAAGAAACGTATGAAAAAGCTTTTTGTGCTTCCTGGTATACAAAGTGTCATCATATTCGATCATGATTTCATGCTAGAATATATACATCCTTGCCTTGCTCGAAACAACTTACAAATAAGTCAAATAAGGCCATAAGTGCCTTCCTATCATAGTTAAAATGATAGACATAATCTCATAAAAACAAAACTGATGTGTCAGAAGATCAGAGTATATATTCGCTGATCACATCAATTATTTTGTCTTTCTTTCATCAAGTAATATGTATATCTCAAATTAATAACATATGTATGGGAAGGTAAAACCAAAGTTTACGAGTAACATTTTTACTATTATTTCATCTTATTGTAATGTTTTTCTAATTCTGATCTAAGTTCTTCAGCTAAGCTTAACATATCACGCCAAAACTCAATATGATCTGCCATAATAATGTTTCCATGTTGAATTTGTTCAAACGTTGTCATGCGGCGGTAATGGTCGTACAAGTAATCACCTGATCTATTTAGTTCTCAAATAATATCATTTGCTTCTTGTAGTGATCATTTAAAATCAGTAGAAATTTGTAAATCTTGCTCTATTGCTTTTACTCTAGACTCATTATACATAGTAGCATCGTTTATAAACGGAAACAAAACACTTAAATCTTCATATTCATTCATCGTTACTTTTTTAATGTCTTGCAATTCTTGAAGAATCAACTCTTTCTCAACTTTAGGATCAGATGTTGTACGTGGGGTGTTCTTAATTACATTGATTGTAAATGAAAACATATCTTTAAACTTTATGTCGGCAATTTGTCACTCTAAAGCCTCAGTAGCCTGCTTATGTTTTACCATACGTCAACTGCTTGTCATTCAATGTAAAACTGTATACACAGTTTCTAGTGTATCCAATATTGATTTTACTTTCTTTGTTGTAGGGGTGCTTACTGTTTTATTCATTCTACTACAAAATCTGATACGATAAATTCATAATCAAGAGGGATCAACAATTTCCTTACAGAACACTTTCCTTAAACATTCTCTTAACTCTGAGCTTCACATTATCATTCTTGCCAACTGACTTCTTCGTGATCATTCATCTTCATCTGTGAATTCTGTTATACATGACTTAATATCACCTTCCATTTGTTCTAAAGTAGATAACGTATCTTCTTCATCGATTTTTGCCATTCAATTTAAATAGTTATCTAAGTCTTCTTGCAACTCATCTTCAGTAATAACTGGTTCGTCTTGTATATTATGTGTTTCTTGTTCTTTCTTTGTAAGAAGTTTCTCGTTTGCAAGAGCTTGAGACAAGCGCTCATCTTTATCAAGGTCGTTTCAATATTTTTGTAATGTATCGGTTAAATCTCAAGACTCCTTGAGTAGATCAATATCTTTATCTTCAGGTCACAATTCATCTACTTCACACTGTGGGTTTTGAATCACTCATACTCATCATATTTTATCACTATTTGCTTGTTTAGGTGTTTTTATTAAAGATGAAAGTCATCATTCTTTTGGTTTAGCGACAAGACGATCCGAGTTTCATCATCATGCTCACGAAGGCCCAACGACTTTTTTTCAATTGTTGGCAGATCACAAATAGTCTCAAGTTACTTCCCTAGTTATAGTTTCATCTGGAACACTATTATAAGGAATATCTTCAATACTATTCTCAAATGATGACTCATCAGGAACTTCCTCCTCTTCTGATTCATATTCTGATGGCAGTCTTACTTCGTCATCATCTCATGCTCATGAATATGATCAACTGGAATTTTTACTCACTTTTTGAGGATCGTAAAATGAATATTTAGGTAAATCTTCAACTGTACTTCATAATAGTTTACCGACCTTTTCTAATTCTTGATTAACGTCACAGATCTGTCAGCGATCTTCTTCTAAAATATTGTTATAATAGATTTCCCAATCTCTGTTAGTATCGTATTCAAGTCCCAAACCAATTTGTGCACTATAAATATCAAAAAGATCTGTCACAATTGATTCACACTGATCTCTCTCCACAGCAGTTGTTGGTGGAATTTCATTTTCTTTAATAGTTGTTCAATCGTAATTTAATTTCGAAATTCATTCTTGACATGAAACTATCCACTTACATGATTCAAGGAAAGCTTTATCAGTTTCACTTACTTGAGCAAAATCAAAAACTCTTTCGTTATTAAGAGTTCACAATATTCATAATCATGCTTTTGACAAAGTATATACATTTACAACATCCTTTTTTGTAAGAGTGATTGGGACAGGTTTTTTTGTTCTGGGATCCGGATGAAGATAAACTTCCTTTTGCATATTCTGTTCTGCGTCCTGTTTCGTATATAAAACTCATCATGGACAATACTCCATGTAATTTGTTAGATGATCAAAAATACTATCAATAGTATTTGAATGCGTAAGAGCTTGGCTATATATTTCAAAAGAATAACTCGCTTCAAATAGTCAACGACCATCTACAATTTTATCAACTAATGTAGTTCTATCTCAGGCATCTTTGTTTTCTAATACCCTATCTTGCAATAAAAGACGTGTATCAATTTCTGGATTTGTAGCAGCAATAGAATATCAGAAAAAAAGCAATATGATACATCATATATGGAATATTCAGATTGAAATAAGTGAAACTCTGCTGCTATTCATGTCTTATGTATAAGTTAAAATATATATATTTAACCTCCTTGTTCTTGAGCATCCTCAGTAGTATATTGTAGTTGATGTAACGGGGTATATGTTTTATTAATTCTTGACCAATAGTAATGGAGGTCTTCTTGATAGGCCTTGAGCGTAATACATTGATGATACATAGTACGATACTGTCATAACATATTTAGTAATCTATCTGCACTTTTTTCAATTAGCTCAAAATCTTTTTTCATAGACTGTATTTCAAAATCAATTCTAACGTTCTTATCCAGAACGCTTCATGCTTGCTGAGATTGACGTGTTGGTTCAGATTGAATAATCATAGTATAAAACTCAATTCGCATGTCAGCGAAGAATAATTCATTTAAAATAAGATTTCTCCATGACCACTCTTCACTAGCAAAAATAATATCTTCTTTTCCTTCAGTACCTTCTTCCATATTACTCATGGCACATGGAATCAAAGAATCTCTAATTCATGTACATTCTGCTTCAGCAATTTTTACTCCATTCAATTCCTTTATTCACTCGACATCTTTAATGGCTGCCTTAATAATTCATTTGACTTCCCCTCGGGTTTTTAGATGACCACAATGGGATTGTTTATCTGTTGATCAAAAATCTTGATTCATTAAGTATTGCTTATCTGGGTTATTACAAACACTATTCTCTGGTCAAAGTTGATCATATAATGAAATTGATAAATCTTTGATTGATAAAACTATACTTTCTTCATCAGTTCAATGATTAAATCAGTCAATTGCTGCTTTTTTTAAATCAAAAAGTCCAGAAAAAACTGTTTTCAAAATATTGCTCGTCGGATATCACATAAGACACTCAGACATTCCAGACTCAGGCTGACAAGGATCATTTTCTTTATCTAATTTTCGCCATTTCTGCAACAATTTTGCATCTTGACTGTCATCTGGTATAAAATCTGTTATATCTCATTTAATTGTTTTTCATTTTTCACCCTTACTCGTTGTCTTATATGTATACTGAATCTTTGCAAATGCTTCATTTTTCCAATCTCTATGGATATAATTCTCTTGTTTTTGTGATACTAATGTAGGTTTTCATTTGTGTGCCTCATCGTATCATACACATAAGCCATACATAAACAAAGATTGTCTTGGGTCGAATCTCATATTATTTGTGTCTACACACCAATTGACCATATCTTTTATTCAATCTTTAGCTGTGCCATGACTTTGTAACCAAGTATCACAATAATATTCAACTAATCTATTCTTTAGGATCGATGTATCCTTATTTCCCACAAGAATTCATACGATTGTATTCTCTTGATCTTCATGTAACAAAGATCATAGAAATTGTTCTGTAATGTCAGCTTGAGATGTTAAACACGCATCTTGAGCAAAACTTACGTATGGAACAAAAAGCATGAACAGCAACGTTCATATACTTATTTGTAACCTAAGAAATAAAGTTTTCATCATCATAAGTGGTAAAGATATAAGTAGCAGTCTCGTAACCATTCTTTATAAATCTTCTCTACATTTTTTCGATCATAAATTAGTACACTGTGCTTCACACATTTTTGATAACGAATCATTTGATGAAACATACTTTGACTCAGGATCTTTATCGTAGTCTCAAAAACGATTCGCTGCCGCATGGACATATATACTTAATCATACAGCTTGCTTAGTCATAGTTTTAGTGTCCAAATAGAGAAGATCTCTTTCATATTGACGTTGTTTAATTCAAGCATACTTATCAAAAGATCCCACAATAGTCTTTACTTTATTTTCTAACACACGAAGCTGATTTTGTTGAAGTTGGTTCTCAGTTTGAATAATTTTTCAGCTATCATATATTTTATTTTCAGTTCCAGCTAAAACTCAATCAAGAGCATCTTTCTTTTTTGAGCTACCACTATACTTATCTTCATTTTCATGATAAATACTTGCATCTCATTGTGTTGCAGTCGACACTTGTTGACTTCAGTTTGTTTGTTCTGAATATGATTCTTCTTTGTTAAAGTACTTCTTTGCTGGATCAACGCTATTTCTTGCGCCTTCTAATAGTTGTGCACCAAAAGCTTTTAATGACTGTATTGGTCAGCGTTCACTAGGTTTTCATCAGGCTCAATATCTTCACTCTAGAAGTGATTGCTTTCTTTCCTCTGCCGCCTTCTTGTCTTCTACAGATCATCAAAATAAAGCTCATTTCAAACGAGATGTTGCATCCTGTATTCTATGCCAAGATTTTTCTGAATCATTTTGCAATGTTTCAGTAAATAATTCTTTAAATTTATCTCTAGTTTTCTTAGTTCAATCATCACACACATTCTGTTTTCAGTGAGTGCATCTATAGGCATTTTCTAGTTCCCGAACTAATAGTAAAAATTCTTTATGGTCAATAGTTACATATTCGCTTTCTTGTTTTACATTATTACGTATATCTTCAAATGGTCTCACGAATACTTTACTCAAAAAATCTCTCATCCAATTTGCTAATAATCATAATGACTCTAAATCAATTTTATCTTTTGTAGTATCTCATGGATATACATAAGATAGAAATCATGACGAAGACAAATTTTTAAATATATTCGATTGAAATTGTAATTGATACAATTCAGAGTACATTTTATTTATCTGGGAAAGAAGAATAATAAGAGTCTCATATTTCTCTCATGCCACTTCCATATTATATGAACCACCAGTTTCTCAAAAAGTAATATACTTTATTTTTTTAAGTTCCTTGTTTATTTTTTCGTAGATATCTTTAGGTATATTTTTCTTTAATAGTTGTTTCTGTTCTAAAACTGTAATATCAAGGATTTTAAAATTCATGTCTTGTAATTTTTGAGCATCTCTTTTAAATGTTGATGACCATTTTTCCATAGCTCTGTAATCATCAAACACTCATCACCAGTTAAACAATGTATCAGATGCATCACTAATAAAAGAACTCAAATTTAATCTTTTTGAAAATGCCGAATCAGTGACTCGTTTAAAATCTTTCTCTTTAGTATCATTTTCATCTCTTTCAGATGGCACTTCATCTATAATTTTTAGGATAGCGTCCATAGTACTAAGATACAACTTGATCTGTTCTGGAGTGTCATTACAAGCTGGAGTTTTATCTCCACATTCTAAATTGTACTGCTTATCTTGATTAGAATCTTGTGATTCACTTTGAGAAAAAGTCCATCAATTAGTTGATGTAAGGAGAATAAGTACTAAGATAAATCTCAAAAATAATTTCATTATGCACTACAAGTATTAGTAAAGGAAGGGAATTTTTTTAACATATTCGTCATTTTTGTTCTTATTCATACCATGGTTTTTTTTACATCTCACATGACATCAAGTACATGGTTTCTACTTTGTTCGTTTATTTGTCTCATCTGATCAACTCATTTCGCTAGACTCAATGCGTTAACGTAATCAAATCAATTTGATTTATAATACTGCATTGCTGATGTACGACATTTTTGCAGAGTACTTCAAGGTATAGGATTCATAGATTTATCATTACTTGTATTAGTCCTCAGCACTTGATTATAAATCATATTTACCTCATTGCACATATAATGTCACATATGTAGAATTGTAAGATCATTTGGGTCCATATTCTTAGCTTCTTGTGCAGAAGGAATCAATGCATTATCTGCATTTACCCAAAATTTTTCATATAATGCTCGATAATTTGAAGGAGAACTAATATCAGTTGATGCTCATAGTATATCTACACCAGATCAAACATCATATAAAGATTTACATCTAGCATCACCATCCTCTCCGAATCTAAAGCAAAGTGATTTTCATGGATACCCTTTCTCGTCATCAATACGTGCAAAACAATCAAAATCATATGTATTGCAAACTACGTCATCACCTCTAAGGTACAGTCTATAAATAGACAGAAAGTGATCCAAATAAAATGGTGAGTGAATAACATTCTTACCGTCTGGATACAATGTCTTCTTTTCACAAAGTGCTTTAGAAATTTTGTCCGTCCTACAACAATACGTATCTAACGACATTTGCACTGCTTCTAATTGATTATCAGTAAAGAATAATTGAGGCATCTTTAATGAAGTGAACGTTTCATTTACTGCATCTTTAAATTCTTCAGGTCAAAAAGATAAACCACAGTCTCATCAATCTTGAGCAAATGAAATTCATGTCCACATACATGATATGAAGATTATAACTGTCAGCAAACTTTCCTTTCTTGTAAATCTCATTATTTAAATTAGAGGTACAATAATAAAACGAAGTTCTACAATTGGCTTTCAAAGTGCATCTTTTATATAATATATCACAGCTTCTTCCTCATCATCGTATCAATACTCAGCCATATATTCACTATTATAAGGTTCTGGTATAATAAGATTTCCGTCAGGTGATACATACATGTGACATTCTCAATCTATTGGTCCAATACACGTTCATCAAATATATGACAATCATAAGCTATTGTCTTCCAACACACGAGATTCATAATTTCAGTCCAATATACCTAAAGAAACAAGTTCTTGAGAAGTAAATCAGATTCTAAAAATAGTTTGCTCAGTATCATTATCTATGACAGCAACTTCAGGTGACTGCTGTAAGAAGTCAACTAAAACCTCGACATTATTAGCTACTCATTTTTGAGATCATCAATCTCAAGAATTTAATGTAGAAACTCCTCAACCTCCGTTCTCATTTGGTCAAGTAGTAGCTGGAATACTTATTTTTCAATTTTTAGCATTACAGTTACATTTAGTATTTCAATCTGAATCTTTTAGTGCAATTTCGTCATCGGTGATGTATATTCACCCTGTCACTTTAGGATCTGTTGGCTTCACTGGAAAGGTAAAAGGATTCATTTCCTCTCGCCATCAATATCTATCTCTCAAAAAAGCTATTTTTCAATCATCTATAGTAGCAGACATTTCTGTCTCTATGTCATATCAAGATCCTTTGTCCTTAATGTTTGTGATATTTACTTCAGGAGCAATGATATTTAATTCAACTTCCATTGTCGTTTTATTTCATGCTTGATCAATTGATCAAAATACAAAATGTTCTTTAGTTGGTTCTTTATAATAAAGATTCTCTAACAACAACTTATCTGATTCGTCAAAATATATAATTTCATTATCATACTCAATTCGATTTTCTAGCACTTTTCAATTATCTAACCATTGTCATGATAGAGTGTAATCAGTAAGAACATATCCGCCTAACTCAGATGATCATGGGAACTTTTCTCATGTCTTATTTCTAATAAGCTCTAAACCTAAGTAAGGTTGAGCATCATCACCCCATTTTTGATTTCACGCTACCACTTGTCTTGATCGTGCTGATGCAGGAGTAAATAATCGACTTGATCCTCAAAATAGTGTTGAATTCTTTTCAAGACGTAATGACGAAACCTTAGCATATCTCCATCCTGCTGGGTCTAAGTTTTCTAATATCGCACTCAAAGTTTCGGTAGATCAATCATAGAAAGAAACTTGAATAATATCCTCAGAATCCACGTGGTCTTTAATCTTCTTTTTTGATAATTCATCTGGTACTTCCAAATAAACTCATTCATATTCAATTCATTCAGGAACCATCAGTAAGTATTTAATTTCTTCAGATCAAGTAGATCATACGCTTCAACTCTTCTGTTTTTGCACAGAAATGTTTCTTGAAAGGCGCACAAGATAAGAATCTTTGTGATCATTGTCTCGAGCAAATCATAATGATTCAAAATTATTTCACTCTCTTGAAAAACTAATATGAGTGCGGTAATAATCTCGGACTTTAAAACCACTTATGTATCCATTATCTTTTTTTGCAGCCTCTTCTAACTCTTCTACACTAGACCAAGGTCATATAACTGTCATTCATCATGCACTTGCTCATGGATATGCATCCTTTTGACTATCATATTTAACATAAATATTGGTTCCATCTCGCGAAAGAATATCTACTCATCAATCACCATTGAGATCAACAAATGTATATGTTCAAGCATCTTGTATTTTTTTGATTTTTTCTCATCGTCATACAACATTATGATATTTATCATCTGTTCATTTAATGAAAAATCAATCGATATATTGAGAAAAATCAATTTGTTCAAATCCTGTCTTTTCTGCAAAATTTTCTATAGCTCACGCTCATGCTCATCATCATAATTCATCTCAACTCTCATCTCACTCATCTCCAACATCATCTTCACCAAATGGAGTATCATCTTCTTGATCTGGGATTCAATCATTATCATCATCTTCATCTTCTGAATCATCGATTCAATCATTATCATTATCTCATTCTTGATCATCTGGAGTACCATCATTGTCGTTATCATTATCTTGATCATCTGGAATTCAATCACTATCATCATCATTATCAGATCCACATCATTTTCCATTTCAGTTACAGTCACTATCTTTTCAGTTCTCTTTTCCATCTCAGTCAATATCTTCATCCGTTGTATTCGGAATACAATCTCAATCTATATCACCATCTTGATCATTTGGAATTCAATCACCATCTATATCTACAATATCTTGTTGGTTTGGTATTCAATCGTTATCTATGTCATCATCTTGTAGAAGTGGAACACATTCTTCTTCATCGACTAACTCATCATTTCTATTTCAAGATGTTTGAGCAAGAATCATTCACTTCTCATCTCATATAAACCTATCTGCTAGTCAATCAATATATCTTTTAGATGAGTCGTAAACCAATTCTGTCATTTGTAAATCTACAGCAGAATTTTCTTCTAAAGCATTTTGGTATCCCTCTATTAGTGGTTTATGCAAATTGATATAAGATTCGGTTGGATGTATTTGTTGAGTAATAGTTGAAATTACTTTTTGATTTCAAGTAAATAATTGCACATCAAATTGATCTACAAATACATCTTGTTCATCAGCATTTAATAAGATATGATCTTGGACATACGTTTTCACAAATTGATCATAATCTTGTGTTATAAGATTCTTCATCTCATTGATTGATCCTCTTGTTTTACTAAGCATATCTTTGAACCCTTGATGTGCTGCATTAAGTGATGTATAGTTAGGTGAAACCTGAGCATCTGAGTCAATAAATGAATGCAATGATAATATATCATCATGATATAGTTCAAACTCTTCATTTGAAAGAATATAACTAAATTGTTCTATCAATTTTTCTTTTGAGTCTTGTAGTGATCATCATTTGTGTTCAACGTTATGATAGTCTTTCTGTTGCTGTGTAAGTGATGATCGAGAAAAGATAGGAAGAGAAGGTCCTGAGTTCAATCATAGATCTCACTTATCTAAATCTCAAAGATCAAGATCTAACTCTACTTTTCATCAGTTCAAAAATTCTCATATTCCTCATGGATTAATAAGTGTATTCGTAGCTTTCCTATTCAATTCTTTAAGTTTATCTACCTTCTTTGATACTCACTCATTCACAGTATCTGCAATCTCATCAAAAACATTATATAATTCGTCAAAACTAACTTTAAGATCAACAAATGCATCAATATGATAGTCGTATCACTCCACTGGTGCATCTGGCAATGTAATTGATATTGAATCAAATGGAGACACTGACCATGTTCTTTGTGTGAGTTGTTCAATTCTTGATTTAACTCATTGCTCAGTCACTAATCAGATTCATCACTTGAAGATACAAAAGAAAGTACCAATAATATCAGCGATATCTATAACTTTCTTAACAGAAGGAATCAAATCTGGAATCTCAGGAGCTGGAGGTAGATTAGGTAATTCAATATTTGCTTCAAGTGTTATGTCTGGTAGTTGTGGTAAAGGAGGTGGCAATGAAAGTTGTGGTATATCTGGTATTTCAACATCAATTTCTAATTCAAAATTACGCGGATCTGGCAGATCTGGCAGTACAGGGAAATAAATCTTCTCAGGCAAAAAGACAAACTTTGGAAGCAATATATCTATTCCTAAACGTATCTGTGATAAATCAATATATATATCTGGAATTTTGAATGGCGGAATTGGAAAGACAGGTAAATCAACACAAAGAAGACTAAGCTTGCATGAATAATAATCATAGTTATCTACTCTACATTTCCCACATTTAGTTTTCCAGTTGATTGAGAAATCTATCACTGGTTGCCATGTTTCAATAATTCAGATCATAAGAATAATTGCATCCACATATGCAGAGTATCTATTAGCATTTACTTGTAACCATCAAGTTAATTGTTTGACAATATCTTCGGAAAAATCATATACTTCTAGCACATACTTATCTCGTGAATGTATATAGTCATATAAAACACTTGGTAATTTTTTATATTCATTGATCGTATTTAGATTTCTTTTTACATCTCCAAGAGCTCTCGCCATCTCATCTTCTATATCTTGGCTTCATTCAAAATCTCATCTCTTCCATGCATCTAATATTTCTTGGTTCCTACTTACCCATGATTTTCGTTCCAATTCAAATCTAGCAATATCCTCTTCAAATAATCGAGGTATCTGCATACGTACACGTCTTTGTTTCACATTTATAAATGGAGTGTTTTCAAATAAATTTGCGATTTGATCAAAAGGATTTGAAAAATTATCTTCTAAATCTCTCAAGATTCATCTTGGCATAAATAATTTTTCAACAGTTGTCTCAGAATCTTTATGCGTCTCCTGCGTTCAAACTGATTCAGAATCTCATTGATAAAAACTTAATTTTTTCCATCATTTTTTTAGATCAAATTCTTTCGACATCTGACCTATTTCCGAAAATCATTCACCAACAGCCTTCAGATCAGGCAATATAAGTGTAACTTGCATGTTTAACATATTGTTAGCGACATATCTTATTTGTTTGTCTTTTCGCTTTCTGATAATGCATTCAGTGACTCATTTCACATTTCATCACTGAACTTCCAAATCAAAGGCTGTTCATCACTTAAGGGTATATTCAGAATCTAAAGTTAGTAAATCTTGTGTCGTTGTAGCTCATCACCATCATCATCAAGATCTCTTACTTTCTTTGTAATTTTCACTTGATCAATGTGCTGATGCTATGACAGTGTTCGGTTTTCACTCCATAGCAACTGGATTCTGTGTTGCAGTAGAATAGAATGGAGATCTTGCCTGAAGACTTGGATCACAAACTCCTACTTGCTGTAAATCTCTTGTTTTATCATCAATTGTTGTGGACCAATCATGTTTATTATTAGCATATGCATCTCCATCATCATCACACATCCCAGGTATAGGTGCTCACATAACAATACAATTTCATACTACATCTCATAATGGGTCAGGAAGATTTATCGAATCATATTTTCCAAAACACATAGCGATACCAACTCAATTTGTTAAAGTTGGTGATACATAAAGTCTAAAATAAGATTCATACGTACGCTCTGGATCAACTTTCTGTTTAACATCAAATTCTCATTTCTTTCTTCAGATACTATAATCAAAATATCATCAAGCTCATTTTGGGAAAATAGAAGGCCGGAAAAATGGAATTGGAGCAGGATTACTAATTCTTCAGGTAGGAATTGTTGTAGGAAATGCTACTAGTGGCAGCCCTGGATCGTCAAATAATTTACATCCAAATACATTCATCGTTCCTGGTGACAAGAATGACATGTTAAATGGAATCGGAAGTCCTCAACAATTAGTTTCACCAAATTTAATTCATTTACATAAAGTGTTTCATACACTCTGCATTACATCGTTCATTTCATTTAGACTCACTCACCATAATTCAACTTCTCACACATCAAATCTAACATTTACATCTGTTCATATAGCAGGAACATTTTTTAACACATCATTAATCACTTCCATGAGTGGCTCATCGAAATCTACCTCATGTATTCACATAAGTTCTTTGATTCTATCTAGATTTGAATCTGTAGTTTTGTCTTCTAATTCAGTACGTTGAGCTTCAAAATAATTCACAAAAACGTCTCTCTTTTGTTCATAGGTATCTTGTAAATTAACAAATTCTTCTCATGGGTCGAATTCTCGATATCATTTATAGCATGAGTCATCAGGATATACTCTAATTGCTTTTGCAGATCATGCATATACCGGAGAACCTAATCGAGATGTACGACTAACTCAATGCTCAAATACTTCTTCCATTTCAGTCTCGACCTCTACTCTAGCATGACCATTTCAGTTATACATTACTTCGTATGTAAACGACCCAGGGGATCATCATTGAATCATAAACTCATATCATTGACCTATATTCCAATCAATAGTTCATCATAATCAATTTTGCATTGAAATAATTCTATTGTACTCATCCTTATATATGACTACAGGAATATCTAATCTTTCCAAGTAATCTATATTTCCTCATCCTGCAATAGTTACCGTGACAGTAAGAATATCTCATTTTTCAACATATCATCAATTATTATCGCTTAATGATTTGGTTACTTTAGCTTTTGCTAGAGAAGTTTCTAAGGTGTCTTGAGCACGCATAAATGCATATTCTTCGTTATCTTTTTCCGCATGGGGTCTTAATGACACTGGTGCTGCCATAATGTAATCAATCATTTTATCCTTACCATCGTCAATCAATCAATCTATATCAATACTTTGCACTTGATCAATTTTTTCTTGCTTAATATCTTCAATTATTTGATTAAATTCATCTTCTGTAGTTGCATCAGGCAAGTCAGATGATAATGATTCTCACGCTTGATCATATCACTCAGGTGGTGCGGGCTCTTCACTAGGAGTTTCAAGTCAAGACCAATGAATAAGACTATTATCGCTAAAGTCAGCTCATACTGTAAGTTTCATAGATTTTAGTAGTGTTTTATTATTTCTAGAGATTGCTCAAGGGTCACATTCAAATGAATCCGTAGAGATATAACTATCACCTCACCCATAAAAAACTTCAATTTCTCAATCTACAGCATAAGTGACAATATCTTGTATATCGTTTCCATCTACATCAGTTACAAATAATTGATTAGTCTGACTAACACTGCTGTATTCTCAGTTTGGTATATCTAAACATACTGGTCGTCAATCCACTTCAAGAACTCAATCATCATTTTTATACGCTCTCAGTTTCTCTGCGTTGGTTAGAACTAAAATGTCGTCATCACCATCTCAATCTACATCTCCTGGCCAGAAATCTTTTAGTCAATCAGCAATTACGGTAAGAGATCATAAATCTGAATAAGGTTCTCATCATCCATAATTCTTGAGTATTCTTAGAGATCAATCATTATATCATAGCACGAGATCTAATTTTCCATCTCAATCAACATCCATTGTTTCAACTTTAAACATAGTTTCACTCGACGCATATATTTGCTGTCAAATACCTGCATCAAATTTTGTTTGAGGCACTGCTTCACTAGCTTCTATTCTTTTTAGAAATGGATCTCATATATTTACTAAAAATGGATCTGCAAATCGTTGATTTGCTGGACCAACAGCTAATCATTGTGAAAAATTTGTGATTCAGTTAAAATCGTGTCTAAATCATAGATTGTCATTTGCATTAAATGAACTACTTATTCATTCATAAAAAGGCACATCTCCGTCAACTGCTCCAATGTCTTTGAATTCAACTGTCACAGATCAAGATGTTCTAGCTGTCACTTCAACAACTTCGTCTGACAAATCAATATCAAGTGATGCTCATGATTTAGGCAACAACTCAAATGTTGCAATTAATTCATTTTGATACATTATATTCCATGTCTTTCATGTTTTTTCTGCAGGAACAATATCTACATCATCATGTATAAATCAGAATTCAAAATCTACTCAAATAAGATTTTTATTGATTAAGATTTGATTCTTAGATTGTGAACAACTTGAACTTACTTTCTTTATTTTAACATCTGGATCGTCTCTTTCTTTCTGTCATTCTTTTTTACTTTTTACTGATAATCACAATTGATCAGTTGTTCACATGTAATAACGTCATACTCATCAGTTATATCCTAAATTCACCCAAACATGCTCTCCTTCGAGAGTCATATTCTTAATAAGTTCCATTTCATCATTTCTAGTGCCATCAATATCAAATACTGTTTTTTTGTCTGCGTAAATAGAGGCTCATGGTAGTTTGCGAGTCGTTGTAATTGCTAGAGTCTTTTCATTTCTAAGCATATCAATTATACGCGCCTCATTTCATCGACTAGATCAATATAGATTCAAATACATAACATTTAGTTCTTGGGGTTCTCGTTGATCTGGCCACAAAACTTTGTTGGTAGAAAAACTAGCACTTCATTGAGTGCGTCAAGATCATCATGCTCATCATGAACCGTCTCAATCTTCTCCATCATCTTGTTGATCTTCATCTTCGTTATCATTTTCATCTTTATCTTCGCTATCATCTTTATTATCTTCGTTTTCTCCCTCTTCGCCCTCTTCACCCTCATTATTCGAATCATCTCATTCATTATTTCCATCACCATCAGATCCATCACCATCAGATCAATCACCATCTCACGATTCTCCTCATGAATCTCAGCTTGTAGATCAATCAGATCAACTATTACCACCTCATCATCCTCAACAACTTCAGGAAGCTCAACATGATCAACCTCATGGTTTTGCAACTCATGTAAATGCAGCAGTTCATCATGTTGCAACTACTACATCACGTGCAATTTCTCGAGCACCTTCTGCCTCAAGATCAACTTCAATTGGGTCAGTATATGGATTTCATCGACTGTCAAAAATACTAACATTTGCTTCAATGATGTCTCATGGATCCACTCAATCAGAAGGTATATCGAAAATAAGTTCGTCTGGTCAACTTGGTTTAATAGTGATTGGAATAATTTGTTTACCTAAACCAGCTAAAGTAATAATTAATTCAGAAGTTCAGGTTTTTCACGTAGGCAATAATGGTAGAAATACTTCGTTTCATTGAACTATAGCCTCAGCACTTTGGTCAAAAGATCAATCTTCTTTAATTGATCAATGACGAACCAAATGTTCTGCTCCTTCAACTTTGATTGGTAAGATAAAATTCTTATCAGCTCAATCAAATGATATGAAAATTTTAGGAAGACGATCTTCTGTATAAGTTCAATCTCTGTTTTTAAATCAAATTTCTTTTTGTGGCAATGTATACACAATTTGATTCTGAAAATTTGCTTGTATATCAAGTATTGGAAGTGTCTTTTGTCATAAAATCGCTCAATCATTTTCAAGACGCATATTGAGAGATGAGGCATCTTTGTCTGCAAATATCATATGTACATCATTGGTGATGTTAGAAATTTCTCTTGAAGATAATCAGTTTTCTAGTGTTCCTCATTGAATAACTAAGGTGGTCCCACTTGGAGCAAATGGTAATGGATTTCAATTTTCATCACCTCAGAGCAAAGTAATAGGGATAGCTCATCATTTAGGCACTTGAGATGAAGGAGTGATTATAGATATCTGATCAAGCGATCATGGACTCATAAATGAAGTTACTGATTTCTCGACACAAGATGATGATTTACAAATTTTTACAAGAATATTTTGTGGTGAAGAATTAGATCATTGTATACGAATTGGTAATTTTTCACGAGTTCAATCTAACAGTAAATCTAAGTCAAGTGATGTAGTGCTTATATCTGATCAATTAATTATAATTTGATTTTCTCAAGTAGAAGAGACTGATACTGACAGCTCTCATAAATCACGATCGCTTCATATTACAAGGAAATTTTCAACATCATTGTTCTGTGAAAAAACATCGCTTGGTTCAAGACGTACAAAACTTCAAAAGTTAAGCGCTTCCATTACATCTTCTACCTCCTGAGCAAAAACTTCTCAAAATAAAGGTTGAGGTTTCTCAAAAGAATACAAATATTCCTTTCCTAACATTCATGATGTGGTGTCAGAGGGTTCTGATCATAACCAATCAATAATCATTCTTTCTAGGAAATTATTTTGCACTTCTACTCCAACATTTATATCAAACTCAATTGGTTTCTCTCAAGTTTGCTTTAATCGACACTTAAAGGCTTTAGGTCGTTTCAGTAATGGAACTGTTCATGAATCTGGGACATTACACTCTTCATCTTCAGCAGAGGCAATACTTTCTGCATTGGTGCGAGCTTCATTGAATGATCAAACATCTGGAATCAAAGAAGAAATTGGAGCCTGACTTCATCACGCATCTGGTATAGTATATGTTGTATATGTATCATTAGAAATTGGCATCCCATCTTTTCCATCGGAATTTATATATCAAATTTCGTATGCTTTTCTTTCTTTTCGATTTAAATTAGGATCTATATATCTAGGAAGAATTACTGGATCATCTGCTTCTTTCTCTGGTAATCACGGCTTTAAAAGTAAATACAATTCAGATACGTATTCAATCTTGCGATCTAAATTAAATTCTTTTCTCGCATTTTTCAAAAACTCGTCAACTGTTGAACCTCAAGGTCTCTGTTCCCACGGATATGCAAGATAATATAAAGAATGAGCTATACGTTGGATTTGTTCTTCTCACACAAGATCCTCAAGAAATCATGACGGCAATAAAGAATATGAACGATTTGGTGTTGCTGAACTATGAACTGTAGCTAGAAAATCATATGCACTCGCATGTTTTGCATAATGTCATGGAGCTTTTTGTAGTTGGTCCTGCAACTGTTTATTAAATTGCTGTGTTTTCTGAGTGAAGTATGTACGAACATTTTTTTCAATTGCTTTTTCTTCAAGCAACATTCATCAATCATCGTATACTGGAATATTATACAAATCAGCATATACCAGTTTTACTAAATCTCAACCCACTCCATGAAATGTAGTATACCTTGGATCATCTATTGGTCTAGCCATAGTTAACACATTGGATTGGTGCAGCATAGTGTTTGTTGGAGCTTTATGTTGAACAACTGTATCAATAATATGATAGTCTCGGTATTTCCATTCTCTATATGTTCATAATCATCAAGCTAATGCATCACATGTATTTTCTCTGACTTCTACATTATAAGGAAGTCCTGGTATAAATGTTTCATTATTGCTTGACGTATTTCCTTGTTCGTCACCACTTTCTTGTTGATCATCTTTTCCGTTCTCACTGCCTGAATTTTCTCATGATTCACCACCTCATCAAGTTGAATCATCATTTCAGCTTTCATTTCAGCTATCATCTCATCAGTTTTCACCAAATGGGGTATCGTCTTCTTGATCTGGAATATTATCATTATCATCATCTTCATCATCTGAGTCAATCTTTCAATCATTATCATTATCACCTTCTTCATTATCAGGTGTTCCATCGTTATCATCATCACTGTCCTGATCATCTGGAATTCCATCACTATCATCATCATTATCTGATCAACATCATTTTCCATTGCCATTACAATCACTATCTTTTCCATTTTCTTTTCCGTCTCCATCTATGTCTTCATCAGATGTATTTGGAATACAATCTCCATCTATATCTCCATCTTGATCATTTGGGATTCCATCTCCATCTATATCATCATAATCCTCTTGATTTGGAATTCCATCATCATCAATATCATCATCTTGTTCCAATGGAACACATTCTTCTTCATCTGGATCTTCATCTTGAGCATATACTGGATTGGAAAGTAATCACAGTATCGAAGAGTTAGTTTGAGCACTTTTCTTATCAACTGGACAGTATGAATCTAAGTCCGGTGGCAATGAACCCATCGCGCGACTTACCACTTTTCATTCTTGATCAACTATAAATGTATGCGGCATTCCAGCTGCACTTCTTCAGTCTTCAAAAATCGTCTCTAAGTCTCGAATATTTCACTCAGTAATTTCTCTAGATTTTCATCATACAAATGTTGTCTGAGCTCATACCTCAGTCACCCAATCACGTAAGTTTCAATTTGGAGTAAGGACCAAAAAGTCACAAGTGTTTGTTAATTGACTTTGAAGACCAAGATCATTATTAATTTTGTCAGCCTGATCAATACAGTACTGACAGTCACTATCTGAAAGCTCAATAACTAAATATTCTTTTGTGAAATTCTCTTCTAAGGTTTCTATCTGTTTAGCTAGATTTTGTACTTCATAGTCAAATGGATCTTCTAATTCTGGTATTGATTCTTCTTCATCTGAAATTGGGTCTACTTCTTCGTCAGAAGATTCTTGTTTCGATCATCTTCCACAACTTCATCATCCACCGCATTTTGATCATTCTTTATCTTCATCTCCTTGTTCTGTGTCATTTTCATCACTATCTGAAAACTCATCATTTCGATCATCACTAATCACTCAATCTCCATCAGCATCTCAATCAAATTCATCATCTACTAGATCTCCATCAACATCTTTATCCAACCAGTTCAAAAATCAGTCTCCATCAATATCTGGATCATTTACATTTAAAATTGAATCATTATCAATATCTATATCCTCTTCATTCTCTATAGAATCACCATCTAAATCATAATCGAAAATATCTGGAATTCTATCTACATCTGAATCTTTTAAAAATTCAGTTCAACTTGGAATGTTCTGTTCATAAAATCGTGGTCTCCAATTTTCTTTCATCATTCATGCATCGTCTATTTCAATTGTTGCGACATCAGATTTTCTAAAACGATCAACTCAACCTCAACCCTCTATGGGATTCTGTGATACAGAAATCACTTTTTTAGTATCTTGTTCCACTAGTTCATTTTCCCAGACCTGGAAGAAATCTATTTCTTCATATGGTGAAAGTCATGGATAGTCGTCTTTTTCTTTTCTATTTTCACAATACATTTTTTCTCTTTTTGCTCTTACGAATTGTGGGAGTAACGGCTTTAATACTCTTGTATAGTCAAAGCGACTTAATCAATCTACTTTAACTACTTCAGAAAAATCTTTAGCTGCAGTTAGATGCAAGGTATCAGCCGTAATCATTGGCACGACAACGTTATTTTCAGTATCTAGATTGTCTGGAATTCCATCATTGTCATCATCTGGATCATCATCATCTGGAATTCAATCTCCATCACTATCTAGCTCATCCTCATCTAAAATTCCATCATTGTCATCATCTGGATCTACTTCATCTTCGAGTCAATCATTGTCATCATCTGGATCTTCAGAATCTATGATTCCATCACCATCTTGATCTGGTTCTTGATCATCTGGTGTTCAGTCATTATCATCATCTGTATCTAGGTCGTCTGGAATTCCATCACTATCGTCATCATTATCTTGCCCACAATTTCAGCCACCTCCATTACAGTCACTATCTCTTCAATTTTTTTCTCAGTCTCCATCGATATCATCATCTTGAGTATTTGGAATACAGTCACCATCAATATCGCCATCATTTGTATCTAATATTCAATCTCCATCAATATCTAACTCTTCCTCTGCATCATTTGCTAAGCCATCGTTGTCTATGTCATCATCTTGTTCTAAGGGTACACAATCTGGAATTGTTGCGTTATTCACTTCTAAATTTTCTCAAATTGATTGAACTGAAAATCAATCAAAGAAATTATTTCAAGCAGATATTGTTGGCTCTCAAAATTCATTTTCCATCATAAGAGTTGCTCCTGCAGGATCATATTGGGGTCATCATATCGCTCTATTTACGGTAGGATGCCGCATATAGGTTCTATCATAAAATTCTGGATCAAAATTTATATCTTTTGCGTTTGCTTCTAATTTTTCTGGATCTATATTGAATTGAGAAGATCATCATCGGAAATACTTTGACCACTCTCTTGGATCATCTTCACATTCAAATGTGTTATATAACTCGAGTTCCTTTCATCATTTATCAAAATTAGTTCATCTCATTGATCTTGTTTGTTGAGCAAATCATCAAAAAGATGCTCAAATTGTAGTTTTATTCCATTCAAACGGTATATCTTCAAGTGAACGCACTGCAATTGGTGAATTAATTAATGTTGTCGCATCAAGATTACTCCAGTCACCTCTATATACATGTAAATCATCATATTGTTGCACATCTCAAGCATATTTTCAAAAATAGAAATTTTCATATCTTTCATTGAGAAACTTAGATCAGACAGGGTTAACTCAAAATCAAGGAAGATCTAAATCAATCTCAGATCATCAATCTGGTGAACAAGTTAAAATATCATCACTCTTTCGTTTTTCATACCAGGTAGGAAGGGCTTCTTTGAGCATATACTGTTCTTGCTGTATTTTGTCATCAAGTGCGTGCTCTAATATTGTATTAATGTCTTTCAAATAAGACATTGCTACAAGATCTTTCAATTGAATAAATTCCAATGTGTTGTCTACTGTTTTCATTCCATATCTTCATGCAGCAGAAAGATTATCTTCTAAGGTTGAGAAATATTCGTCTCAATAAACTGAAAAAAGTTCACGGAAATTGTTTTCATTTTGTTTTGCATTTATCAATGTTGGAACTGGATTCTTAGATGCAGCAATTGGACTGTCTTCCGAATTACTCAAGATTTCTTTCACTTCTCAATCTTTTGGGAAAAGTAAGTTTTTGATTGTTGATACTCATGTATCAATTCTTGTACGTACACCATCTACTTTAGGGTGAGTAAGTTCATCAGGAACTCATTGAGCAACAGATTCAGCATACTTCTCTTCCATTACCTCTAGAGTTCACAGAAGATCTTCTGCATATTCTGAATTAAGTACATCGGTAAGTGAACTATTTATTCTTCTATAACTTACATCTTCTGCAAACAATAAAGTGTTTATATATTCGTCCAGCTGCTCATTAGAGAAAGATTTTTGCATCAACTCATAGTCATCGTACCAAATTTGTCAGGTTGCATATTCTGTTGGATCGTTGTGATATTTTTTGAGCTTTTGAAAAAACTTTGTAAATACTGCTACGTTGTTTGTTGGAATTATTGAATGTCGAATTTCAGGTTGTGAATGTGAAGATCAATTAGGTAATCGTAATCAGCGTCATTCATTGAAAGTAAACATAGGTGGTCCTTCAAAATCTGTATAGGGATGCAATGATAAAAATGGTTTTCAATCAACTTCAATACTAGGCAAAGGAATTTCTCAAAAGATTATAACTCAAACAAGAGTGCTTCCTCAGTCTTTCTTTCAGTCAAAATATAAATTTTCAAGAATACGATAAACATCATCTGCGTTAAATCCTGATGGGTCTAGCGGCAACACTACTAATTCAGTTCAAGGTTGTTGTTTTGGAAGATAAGTGTTTGCATACCAAGATAAATCTCAACTTATAGAATCATAAATAGTTGTATCCACTAATACTGCTGCAATATTACTATGAGATCATCAAGATTGCGCATAGACTTCTTTTGGCGCAAGCCAAAATATACTTGTCTGAGTAAAGGTCGAGATAAGGTATAAAAATATAATGCTACTCACGAAATATTTTTTGAGTTTTTGCATATTTTTTTTATCGTAAACAATAGGTAAACACTAAGAAAACAATAAAAAAATGCAAACTAATGGTTATCACTTTTGCTTTACAAATCAATATGGTATGTTGTAATTTTATGTAAGAAAATTGGTATAGCTTTACAATGAAATAGCTTATAAGCTTATTGATTATCACTAATTTCTTGCTGCATTTCTTGGATAATCTTCATTAAGTCGATTGGAGATGTTTCATTCAATTGGATGTCAGCTATTTTTTTGAGAATATCTATAGATAGTTGGTTATCATTTTCATTATTCAAAGACTCCTCAAAAAGAGTTATTTGATTAGGTTTCTGTGAAAATTCAACTTTATTCTTTTCTAATTCCTCTAAATACACTTGTGCAGCAGCTGTGACTTTTTGAGGCAATCATGCAAATTTAGCAACATCAATTCAATAACTCTTTGAAGCTCCTCATTGTACTATTTTCTTTAAAAATAAAACAGTATCATTGTTTTCTGAAACATCAACACGCCAGTTAGAAAGTCATCTAGATGCTCATTCTAATTTTGTTAACTCATGATAATGTGTTGCAAATAGGACATATGATCATATATCTTGACACATGTAGACAGTTATTGCTTTAGCTAAAGCAAGTCCATCATAAGTTGAAGTTCAACGTCAAAGTTCATCTAAAATGACAAATGATTTCGAAGTAGCATGATGTAAAATATTTGCCATTTCAGTCATCTCAGTCATAAACGTAGATTGATTTTTAGCTAAAGCATCTCATGATCACACACGAGCAAAGATTCAATCAATCAATGGTATACTAGCAGATTGCGCTGGCACCATACATCACATGTGTGAAAGTAAAACAATAATTGCATTCTGTCTCAAATATGTAGATTTTCATCACATGTTAGGTCATGTAACAAGGTGGAAAAAATCATTCTTACTGAAAGATAAATCATTTGGTATAAACTGATCTGTATGTGATAGATATTTTTCTACTACTGGATGTTTTCATCAAATGATATTCAATTTTTTATGCTCTGTGACGTCTGGGCTTGTTCGATTATGACTTTGTGCAAATTGCGCATGAGATGTGAATACATCTATAAGTCAGATTGAGTGAGATAATGAGAGCAATTGTTCGTACTGTTGCCTTATCACAAGAATAATTTCTTGCAAAAGAAGTCATTCTCTTTCTATCAGCTTATCTGATGCTTGCAAGATACTGTTCTGCAATTCTGATAAATAAGAACTAACATAACGTTGTCCTCATTTAAGTGATTGGGTACGCACTAGATCCAGTTTTTCATCTCATAATGTAATAATAGTTTCAAATTGATCAATATCCTTGGGAGTTACTTCTAACGAATAACCTTGATTTTTTATATACGTAACCTTTACATTAGATACTCATGAAGCAGAGACCAAATACTGCTGATAATTTATTAATAAATCATCTGACTCATAAGCAATTTGGCGAAGTCTGTCTACTTCATTATCAAATCATTGAGCGATAAAATCTTTAGTATCATATATTGTTCACTCCTTTAAAGTGTTTTTTAAATAATCAAATAATTCGTTCAACTGACTAATTGTTCATCCGTCTAATCATCACTTAGCACGTAATGCCTCTAACAATACCTCTTGTTCAAATAGTGGTCACAAAATATGCTGCAAGGCCTGTATTTTTAATGGGGAAGGTTTCTTGTAAATAATAGATGTTAATAATCTTGGGAGATCTGGCAATTGTTTTAACCATTTACTAAGCAATAATCTTTGATTTTCTTCATCGATGTAATATAATATACTTGAGCTTCTTTCTTTTATTTTATGAGTATCTTTTAGAGGCTCTCTCATCCAACTTGCCAACATTCTAGATCACATTGCAGTGTTACATGTATCAATAACATTAAATAACGACTGCTCTTTTGTTCATTCGTAACTAGATTGAAATAACTCTAAATTTTTAATAGTTATAGAATCCAAGTGCATCGTATCTTTATTTCAAGAGTACATAATACTGTAAACTGCTCAGATCGATGTCTTTTGGGTGTCATGTAAGTATGAAAACAACATTGCAATAGCTGAGCTTCTTCATCAAGTTAAAGCTGCTCAGTATCAAGCCAATGTTTTAACTTGAAGTTGTTGCTGTATAAACTCATCTGTGTCATATGGCACATCAAGCATCGAAATAGGTATAGATTTTTCATCAAAGTAATCAATAATGTCCTGTTTTCAGTTACACTCAGATGAAATAACTACTTCGACAATTTGATTGTTTTCAATATTATTCAGTAGATCATCGAAAGACATGTATGTCTTTGTAAAATAAGAACCTAATGTAAAGTCTCACCAAGCAATATGATATCATTCGCTGTTGTGAGTAATAGCTAAAATAAATTGCTCATCTGTTTGAGTTCATATATATGTACCAGGAGTAATCACTTGAACCACTTTTCTTTCAACAACTTTTCAGGGCTGAGGAAGTCAAACCTGCTCTGCTAGTGCTACCTTATATCATGCAGCGATGAGCAATGGAAGATATTTCTCTAATGCATGATGAGGGATTCAGGCCATAGGTATTGGGTTTGGTGCATTCTTATTTCTCGCGGTCAATGTAATTCATAACACCTTGTGTGCAGTTCTTGCATCATCATGAAATAATTCATAAAAATCTCATAAACGAAAAAAAAGCAGGCAATCATTGTGTTGCTGTTTAAGTTCCGTATACTGCTGTTGAGCTGGAGTGAGTTTTTTCATAACTTGACAAAGAATTATTCACCTATCTTATCAATATTAATTTCATTTACAATATAACTACACCTTACTTCATGCTACTAATTACTTGTCCATATGGTTTAAGCGGAATACTCAATAATGAACTTAAAAAAATGAACTTTTCTTCATTAGAGACTTTTGACACTTGAACATATGTTGAGAAACAGCTGCAGGATGCATATTATTTAAATTTGCACTCTAGGATTGCAAATAAGATATATTTACGTTTAAATACACCATCAATTTGTACAAATTTTGATGACCTATTTGATACAACTTCTGAAATTGATCGATCTTCATACATAGGTATTTGACAATGAGTATCTGTAAAAGTTCATTTAAGACAATCGCAAATAGATTCAACGAAATCATCTCAATCTATTATTCATAAAGCCATTATCTCAAAGTTAACTTGATCAAAAGATGATCATTGGAATATAGATGAAACAAAACCATCACAACAGATTTACGTAATAATAAATAAGAATATTTGCAGCATTTATATTAATACATCTTGATCAAGCTTACACGAAAGATGATATAGGCATGAAGCGTGAGAAGCTCCTGTAAAAGAAAATCTCGCTGCAGCATTAGTTCAAATTGCAAATTGGAATTTTAAAGATCCTTTAATAGATCCATGTTGTGGTTCATGAACCATTTGCATTGAAGCAGCTATGATAGCAAAGAATATTGCTCCATGACTAGATAGATATTTTGCGTTTGAAGACTTTCCAGTATATGATAAAGCGATATTTGAAAAAATGAGATCTGACGCTGAAAGTAATATCTATTCAAAGAAATATACTATAATTTGATCAGACATAGATGAAGCAATGATTGAAACAGCTAAGAAGAATGCAAAGAATGCATGAGTCGCGGATGACATTATATTCAAATATGGAGATATTCATGATCATGCAAAACGAGATCTTTCTCTTTCATGATCTTCGGTAACTGTAGTAAGCAATCCACCATACTGACTACGTTTAGATCAAGAAGATTTAGAGGAAATACATTCAACGTTCGCAACTAGTATAAACAAAAAAACTGTGGTGATGACATGATATTCATGATCAAAAAAAATATTCAATTATAATACTTGGTCTACAAAAAAGACAAAAAATGGTTCTGAAGAAGTTAATATATATGTCAGTAAGTAAATTTAAAATTTCTAAAATTATATGCGTATTGATAAATATCTAGCACACCTATGAATTGTCCCAAGAAGACAAATCAAAAAACTTCTCAAAACCTGAGAGGTTCTTTTGAATGATGATAAAGTAGATTCACCTCAAATAAAAATTAAAGAATGAGATATAATCAAAGTGCATCAAGATACTATACCTGTAAAATTTCAAGTTCATATTCTTATTCATAAACCAGCTTGATACATAAGCTCTAATATAGATGAATGACCATATCCGAGCTACAAGGATTTACTTGAAGATTGTCCATATGCAGAACTCGTAGAAATTGCTTGAAGATTAGATGTTGATACCGAATGATTACTTTTTTGTAGTTCAGACTGAAAAGTTATACATAACATCATACATCCTCACAAAAAAGTTGATAAAGAGTATTTTGTACAGACGCATATTCCAATCACTCAATCAATGATCAAAAAACTTGAACAGTGAATTGATCTTGATTGAAAAAAGACAAGACCAGCCACAGTAAAAAAAATATCAGAGACATCCTTACTATTAACTATTACTGAATGAAAATTTCACCAAGTAAAGCGCATGCTCGTCGCTGTATGAAATGAGGTTAGCTATCTTCGTAGAGATCGTATCTGAGTATGGCAACTGAAATGACTAAAAAAAGGAAAGCGAAAATACATAGAACTCTAAATTTGCAAATAATATCTTCTCATATATACTTATCATAAAGTTCTACTTATATAAACAGTATGGAGTTTGATGTTAATGATATTATGATTTCTAAAATATGATCTCCTTGTTCAGTATGAGAGAATAATTGCGAATGCACAAAGAAAATTTCAAAAC
Source organism: Candidatus Absconditabacterales bacterium (assembly GCA_937923605.1). Classification (GTDB taxonomy): domain Bacteria; phylum Patescibacteriota; class Gracilibacteria; order Absconditabacterales; family Absconditicoccaceae; genus JAHDCT01. The sequence goes on along the minus strand of CALDTY010000010.1, from coordinate 24,344 downwards.
AAACCTGTGAAACCTTAACTAAATGATTTTGACATATTAGAGATGTCTGCTGAAGATGGAAAAATGATGCCTATGTCACTAAATACAAAGTAGAAGAAAACTTAGAATTCACAAATAGAATGATAGAAAAAAATTATATCTTTTTTAAAGATTTCTTTCTAGCATGATTGGAAACAGTGTGACATTTACATCTTGATGAACACGAAAAGTGAATTTATGCTGAACAAATATGAGGAGATATATATATCAAATGAGAACGAAAAAGAGTCAAAAATAAAATTATTGATCAAACTAAACAACAATTTTTACAAAAGAAGAATGATCTGGATTAAATTTCATATTTCTTTGATCACATATCTGTCTCAGCCGCTCTCCTTTAACTTTTTTGACTCAATGCGTGTACTTATTTCCTTCCTTTTTATAAAAAGAAATTGTTAAATATTTAAATCAAGCTGCACGTAGTTTCTTTTCATTAAGTAATTTTTGATATGCTCATGAGAGAAGATCAATAAAAACAACTGTCTCTCATTCATACTTTTGAATCAATGAATCAGTTAATATATCTCACCACCGTTGTCTGAGTCACTTTGTATCTATAGGTAGCTTATAATTTCAAATAAGTTCTTTTGGCTTCACTAGTCAATACATACCTGACAAAATTAGAGTATGATTGTCGAAAAATTCTTGAGAGGCATGAGACATTGAATCATACGCTATTGATTTGAACATAACTCCAGAATACCTTTGTATTGCTGGAAGTAGTAATGAGTAATTTATGTTTGAGTTCAACGAGATTCACTCTTGATATCTTTTCCCTACACACTTCAAATCTTTTTGTGTGGCAAGTGATGCAATATCTACTGGCAATGGAAATCTAAACTCTCTCAAGCTATCTGCTACGATTCATCATTCCTTTTTTCATTCTGAAGGTGGCAATAGAAATAGAAACATTAAGTAGATGTATATATAAAATTTGATCTGTACAAAAAAAACCATCATATGATTCATAAAAATAGAGATATTAATCAAGCAGCATAAAATCAATGTAAAATTCAATATCCATCAATTACTCGTCAAACCATTGGTCAGGTCAACATAAATCAAAATCTAAAAGCTAAACTTTGAAGTGACATTATAGTTGCCCTTTCCTTCGAACTAACATTTCTATTGACAATGTCCGCATAAATAACTCATGACACTCACCTTACTCCGTAGAAAAAAAACATACATGAAATCAAAAATATAGCTGGGAAAGATCACATCAAAACATATCACAAGACACTAATTAATGGAAAGGAAAATAATAAAGTTTTTTCAGAAACAAACGTTTCAAATTTATGTGCGTATAGTGAAAAAAATCATACACTTGCATTTCAAACTCATCGTAATATTCAAAACCAAACTAAAGGTATTTGCAAAAACTCAAAATATGGTTGCGCAATCCATACCCAAAACATTGTGGAAACTCAGGTACAGGCTGAGTAGAAAATAAGACTGCTTAATCAATTCTTTTTCGATAAAGTTTCCCATATCATTCTTTTGAGATGACCTATTCACGCTTCATGAATTTCATATCTCTCTCTATGTGGCTCATGGAAAGTAAATGAAACAAGTAGCACAAAGATGGCAAAAAGAATTTGAAGACTAGTAAGAAACCGAAATCAATATGTAGCTAAAAATCATCAAAGGACAGCTCATAATGCTTCGGAAAAATTACCAATCGCAAGAAATTTTCATTTTGTCTTTTTAAATTCATCTTCTTTTCATTCACATAATAATGTGTCATATAATAACGCAGTATCACTTCAAGAGTAAAATGTGTAAGCAAAAGCCAAAGCAAGCTCTGCAATTGCAAATGTCCAAAATCAAGATGCAAAGTGATACAATATTCGTCCTACTAGGCCAAAAAGACTTCATATCATTAATCCATCTTTTCTTCTTAGCATATCTCATATATATCATGTAGGCACCTCAAGTATAACAACTGACGCTGCAAAAAAACTTTGAAGAAGAAAAATTTGTGTCATATCTAAACCTTTATCTTGAAAGAACAAGACAATAACTGGTAGAAGCAACATACTTCACCTTCCGGCTTTATGTAAATATAATTTAAACACATTATCTAATACCATACCCTAAACATAACATTTCTCATTTTCTAAGCAAGATAAATTTTGACAAAATCACAAAAACTAAGTATAATATACTTACCTTTTTTCATATAACATAATATCATGTATCAAACAAAAATAAAAATTTTAATAGCACTACTTAGTGGAATATCTATTTTTTCATACGCATTGGCGTATTGAGATATAGCAATTGATTCTGGAGCTTGATGTGAAGTAGTTGAAGAAATAGTAGAAGTTATCGAAGAACCATGATGTTCTGATCCATTTTTTCAAGATATAGAATATAAGGCTACTGAGGAAATAGTTCCTATGGAAGAAGTAGTATTTGATGATCCAATTGATGTTGAGATACCTCTAAATATCGAGGAAAAGAATGTTGTAATCGAAGAAATTGTAATCGAAAAAACGTACAATCATCCAGTTAAAAAAGATATTCCTTTTGAAAAGAAAATCATGGAAAAGAAAGTTGACACAGTGATTATAACTGACAAGCAAGACGAAGCTGATGTTGTTGTTATTGAAGAAGTTATTGAAGAAGTTATTAATGAGGCAATTATTGAGGAAGTAATTATCAATGAAGTAGTGCTTGAGCAAGAAAATATAAACATGCTTGATGAAACTGAAAAAACAATCTTAGATAAGACTCATGAAAGTGCTCAGCAATTACCAAACAATATTACTATAGCATATATATTTACACATCATAGCTGGGAAGTTATTTTTATCGCATTTATAATATTCTTACTCTTTTCTCTACTATTTATTTAGTATTTCTCCTTTCAATAAAGAGAAAAAAACATCTTTTTAAATTTCTAAAAAAAATCCTTACTATTTTGTATAGTAGGAATCTTTCTTTCATGTTGAAGATTTAATGATGTATATTCAAAGTTAACCTTGAGAAAGTGTGTCTATTGATTTATCTTTAAATAGTTCTTTCTCTAAATGTTCAATATCTTGAGCATATTCATTGATGACTGGTTTCGATTTTCACAACGCTACATCTTTTCTTATATTCTGAGGCAGTGGAGCTTCATCTGTTAAATTTGCAAACAAAGCTTGAGTTATTTTATATCTATCAATTGCTAATCTCACATTTTTAAGTTCGTCGATACTTGGCTCTAATAACATTGGACGAGAAACATTGTCTCTTCAAATCATTGTTATTCAGCAATCAATTCCTCATGCATTTTGCATTCTAACATTTCAGGCATGATCATAAGCTACCACTATAGTTACTCATAATTTTGGATCTCTAACAACGATACGAAAATCATTTTTCTTTCAATTGCTATCTATATATTGTTGTGTTCGATTATTTACATCAGTCTGGCTACGATATACAGTTAAATCCGGATGTCTGTGTATTTCATGCGATGTGTTACTATCGATTCATAACTCTTCTTCCTTTTCCTCAACAGCACTTCTTTCATACTCAATATGAGTCGAAGATTCACTTATCACATCCTGAATATATCATAATTTATTTCAGGCATAATTACTTACAAACAGTTTTTCTTTATCAGTAGCATCTCAAATTGCTGTAACTCTACGCAATTCTGAAGCTGCTTGTCAATGATATGCTTTTACAGTTTCAACCATATATTTTATACAATATAAAGTAATTTAGTTATACTATAAAAATATTATTTGTCAATAGTTTTATTGATTAATAATCAAGCACTAAACCAAACATTGTCTGCATTAATATTTGCTAAAAGCATAGATTTGAGACGTCAAAGGGACTTAGTGAGTGGATATATATTTTCTTGGTCGGCGCGAATAATTAAAGCATCTAAAATTTGTTGATCAGTCCAGTGCTTTTTTAATACTTTGACTATTTGAGTGATTTTCAATGAAGATCATTTTTCAAACAATCATGATTCTAAATCTGCAAACAGTGAAACTAATTCTTTTTGCTCCAATAAATGATCTACCTTATCATTATCATATCATACTAAAGCACAAATACGTTGCATTGTTTTTGTGTCTTGATGTTTATATGATGATTCAATAAAAGTCTCAATTTTTGGCGAAACAGTTCCCACGATAAGTGCTCTAGATATAATAGTATCCAACAATCAACGTGCATTTTCTGTGGTTCATATGATAACTCTTCAAGGAAGAGGTTCTTCAAAACTCTTAAGCAAAGCATTCGCAGAATTAATATTCATTCTTTCTATATGCTCAATTACGACAACTTTGATCTTATTGGTTGGCGCTATAGATAATCGTTGCGCTATTTCTCTTGCTCATAAATTTGCTACTGGTCAATATTGTTCTGAATTAATAATTTGTTCTTTAGTTGGTACTGTAACTGGTAATGTATGACGTTTCTTATCTATAATTCATGACATATCTCTTAAGAACATAACATCCTGGGCATATCATCAAACCACTCATTCAACATGATTCATTACATATTCAAGAATACCGTTCCCATCTAATCCTTGAATAATAAGAAAAGGGAATCTCACTTCTCAGGTAGATTCTATTGCATCAAAAAATGCTGACATAGTCTGTTTAGCAGATTCGTTTCCTAACATAATATAACTTTACAGATCTTTTATAATAGAACAAGGAACAAATTAAGTGCCTACTTGTTTGAAAGTGGATATCGAGATAGGTAGTTTTTTAAATCATCTTTAAGTATAGATTTCATTACTCACTTATTGATTAGATCTAGTATACTAAAGGTTTCTTTAGTATTTTGATCAATTATAATCTTAGAGTATCATAGTTCATACTCATCACTTCACTGAGTTATCTTTAGTTTTTGTAATGAATTAGTGTTATTTCATGAAAAAAAATCTAATAACTCATTTTCAAATAACTGGGAGACAATATTTCATACTTCACTTTCAAAGTACTGTTTAATTTCATCCTTTTGTTGTGTATCTAGATCATTATCCAAATCAGATCTTGATTTGAGTCAAACCATCATGTCACTCCAAGTAGAATTCCAAAATTTATGTATAAGCAATCAATCAAAAACTATGTCACTTCATGTAAGTGAAATATTATCTTGTAGTTCTTGTTGGATTTCATCACTTTGAATACGTTTATGCATAAAATTCTTAGCCCAAATAGTCGGATCATTCTCAAGACTATTTTTTAGTTCTTTTCCTTCATCCTTAAGATTCTTCAATTCTCATGAAAAGATATCTTCAATAGAATTTACATTTTCATTGTTGATTTTTTTTTGAGACTTAGGGAGCTTATTCCCCGAATTATTAACTGGTCAAAGTGTCATATTTATTTTTTACATATAAAACTTAATACACCTGTATCTTTAAAGTTTTCACACTTGGAATATTATCTTCATATCATACTTCTACTCTAATATCATAAATCCCTGGTTCATCATAAATAATTGATGTTTCACTGCACTCTCTAGAATCACAAGACAATGCTTTGTGGTTACCAAAATCTCGCTTAATTGTGTCAATCAATCAATCAGTACGAAGACTCATTCTTACTGTTTCTCAGACTTTAGCCTGTTGTTGAGGATGACTTTCCATATAGATCTCAATCTCTCTTTGTTTTCTTTTAACTACTATTGGCTCTGGCAATCTATAACTATCTTGCACATTCTTCCTGGTATATACAGTTACGGTAGGGTAAAATTCTCCTTTATCATTTTCTGAATCAAACGTATACTCGTGTACTACTTTTCATTGACTTACCTTTCTTTTTATTTCACCATCTCCAAAATCCCAATCGAAGAAAACTATCTCATCATCTTCATCATATAACGGTGATACTGATGCGTCTAATTCTACATTAAAAGGATCATCTCCAACATACTCACCATTTACCTGAATCAATGCTTGCACAGAATTTCTTGCGACTTCAACTGGAACTATTTGACTACTTATAGCTCCTTCTTTAGTGGTAATTACAAATTCCATTTCATAAGATCATTCTTGATTAACATCAAATTCAAATACATTAGATCCTTCTGGATAAATCTCTCTTTCGTTAAAATATAATTGAATAGTAGCATCTGGATCTGGTTCAGTACGAAGCACTTCAATTTGAAACGAAGTTGGTACCAATATAGAAGAAATTCATTCATCCTCTGACATTGTTACCTCTCTGGTTTTTATATCTACTTTCTTAAATCATTGTTCCTTCTCATGCTTCCAAAACAAATCATAAACAGCCATATTTCATTGATATCCTTCATTTACTTCAATTGGTTTACATGAACCTTTTTGTTTATCCTTTGTGTAATAAGTCATACTAATTTCATACTTAGCTCCTTCAGGTAAATTATATGATAAAATTCCTTTTGCATCTGATTTTGGAGTAGCTAGCACCTCTTCATTCACCAGATCATAAATTGTGTATCTCCATTCTCAAACTTGTATATCTTCATCAAATGAAGGAGTGAATTTCCACCTATTATCTCTTACATTCTCTTTACTTAATATACATTTTGCTAGTTCAGACTCAATCACTCTCACGTCAAATGTATATCGTACATCATTATGATCTATTGATTTTGATCAAGTGATTGGTGTTGATCACTTTAACGCAGGAAGTCTAAATGCTATATTCTGCAATTTTGAATCGTCAAATGTATGTTGGAAACTTGCTTGATTTGTATAATCAATCTCCCCGTTCGATCAAAAATCCCAAAGGATATCATCATTTGCCAAATTTAAATCACTAAAGAGCAATTCTGATTTGAACCTAACATCTACTGGAGCTACTCAGATAATGAATTCATCCTTATCATCATTAAAGAATGAGGTATCGTCAATAGCATCAATTTCAATTGCAGCTTGTGGAATAAATCAACGCGCTGGATACTCTTTCATTCATTCTCAATCTCACTTATCTACATTTAGAGTAAAGTTGTATTGCTTCTTTTCCATAAATAAACAACTTCATACAAATTGTCCATTTGCTTGCATAGGTAAAGATTGGCCATTTCAGCAATCAAGTTCTACGGCATATGGTCTTTTATTTCTAATGCTTGTTGCGATTTCTCTAGCAATAGAAGCATTCGATGAATCATTAACAGTGAAACTCATCATCATAGGCGCTATAAGAGGAATTCATTTTTCAGCAGGTATACGACCATCTTTTGTTTCAATATACGAGACAATTAAATTAGTAGATAATGTCGGTCAGGTTTGTATTTTCTTGATTTCATTAATTGCATAAACTCGTCATATCACAATTCAAATCAACAATACTATACTAGCGATCAGTCATAAGATGTATTTCAATTTACTTCACTTTTTGGTTGCCAATCTATAAATACTCAAAAAGAGCCATAATAGCATTCCTAAAGTTAAGATTCCGAAGAATAATCAAGAGAAAAGATAAAGTAAAGTCTTTACAGAAGCCGCATCAAGACCCAAGGATTTAAGCATCTCATTGCTCTTGAGAATTCGATACACTCATCAAGTCATCAAAAGCAAAAAGAATAAGAAAAATATTCAACATCAGATAAAAAACCGTTTTGCTGTAAGCTGAGATCCCTTTTTCACTTGTTTTCTATTCGTGGATCTCCTTCTTCTTTTTTTCTTTACAGTTGTAGTTTTTTTTCTTGTACTTGGCTTTTTTGCTACACTAGCACTCTTAGAAGTATTTTTCACAATTTTTTTAGGTTGTGAAGGTTCTTGAGTGTTATCTAGTAAATCAAATGGATCTTTTGCTACCATAGCTTTTCACATACAAATAAATTTTACTACTATAAGTATAGCAATATTGGCTAAAAGATGCAAAAATACTTACTATAACTCTACATGAGCACACATAAACTTCATAAAATTATGTAATATATTGACTTATTGCCATAAAGGCAAGATGCGTATAGAATGATATTATCAACAAAGCTGAGAATTATTTAATTCTCGGCTTTTTTTATTGCAAAACTTCTCTATCTTCTAAATTCTAATTCTATAATAAATATGATATATCGATACTTTATATGAATTAATGTATTTACTTTCGTTGTACGATGAATAGACAAATTCAAAGCCATGAAATGATGGTGGCGCATTTCTGAAAAACAACTACTTACTCTAGTCGCTCTATGATGAGTATTATGAGCATTTGCCTGAATGTCATTTTTTAAACACAAAACAATTAAAGGATCGTTCTTATTAAAACTATATGGGCTAATATTTTGATGGATAGTGATAATAGTTTTATACACACAAGACCCAACTCTATTAGAAGAATTTCTCTCTTAATTTATTATTAATAACATACCTATGAAACAAGAAAACAGACCTATATTTGTTCCTAAACGTAAACTTCCCTATACGACACGTCAGATGCCTCAACGTAGAGTGGAATGACCAAGCACCACAATCACAGAGAATCTTATCATAGCATTAAGTAGGATTGAAAAGAATATAAAACAAATCAATCACCCAGTACTACATGATTCAGTAAATCTTATTCTAGATCCAATTCGTACAGTTTTTCCGAAAGACTATATTACATCAAAACTAGACCCAAAGTTCGACTCTTATGTTGAACAAGCATATTCAACACTAAAAGACATCGAATGACAATTAAATTTACTTGGAAAGAATAATGGATAAGACAAAACTTTCTCATGAACCTCAAATGCCAGTACGTCTTCGTCTTCACATAGATGAGGCATGACGCGGTCCTCTAGCAGGTCCTGTTAGTGTTTGATGTATATTAGCGTTAGCATGAATCGATACTTCTAATTTTCAAGACTCAAAAACACTCACTGCAAAAAAAAGAGAGTCACTGTATACTAAAATAATAGATTTAGAAAACAAAAATAAAATTACGTATTGATCTGGTCGAAGTTCGAATCAAGATATAGATACTTACTGAATCATTCAGTCTCTTCAAAAAGCAAGCATTCAAGCTGTCTTTATATGCATAAAGAAATACTTCTTCAAAGAATGGGGACCAAGATTGTCTAAATCTGTCTACTGAGAAGATCAGATTGCTCTATTTCAATTACAAAAATTATTTTCAAAGAGAAAGGCAACGTGACCTATACTCGAAATGATTTTACACATACCAAACACAGTGGCACGTATTGAAACTTTAATCATAGATGGTAATCATACATTCTGACTTGATGTGACTTTAGATATCAATGTAGTTACCATCATCAAGTGAGATAGAAAAAATTCTCTTATCAGCATGGCAAGCATTGTTGCTAAAGTTGAGAGAGATTCATATATGCATACTTGCTCGAAGAAGTTTCCGGAGTATAATCTAGACAAACATAAATGATATTGAACTAAAAAACATAGAGAGCTAATAAGTGAGTTTTGAATAAGTGATATTCACAGAAGATCATTCTGTCAAAACATATCAGTTAAAAAAACATTCAAGCAAGTGAAAAATAAAAAAAAGACATTAATTCCATCTATAACATCTTTTTCAAAGTCAGACAAAATATCTATCTCTAAAGAAAAGCCTAAGCTATTGCTCCATATTTGTTGTGCTCCTGATCTCGCATGGCCACTGCATTGGCTTAAAAATCATTTTAAGTTATATTTATTCTGGTATAACCCAAATATTCATCCACGCAAAGAACATACTAAACGCTATGATTCTTTTATTAAGCTAATTTGATTAGAAAAAGGAGATTACGAAATCATTGAAGATCGATATGACCCAAAAGAATTTTTTGATGCAATGGTTTCAGAAAGAGAAGATATTGATCCAAAACTTAAAGATGCATCTGCAAAAGAGACACTAAAAGTAGCCTGAGAAATGGAAGAACGATCAAGTAGATGTAATCCTTGTTATAGCATGAGATTAGCTGAAGCCGCAAAAAATGCTGCCAAACACGATATTCCATACTTTACTTCAACACTTCTGATTTCACCAAAAAAGAAAATGGATAAATTATTCCAACGATGAATAGAATGAGAACGCAGACATCCTTCAACAAAATTTCTTCGATTCAACTTCGCAAAAAATAAATGATATGAAATGGCTACCAAACTTACCAAAAAACATAAACTATTCAGACAAAATTACTGTGGATGTGGACGGACAATTCCTAAAAAATGAGAAGAAAATTCTAATTATTCTTGAGGATAATTTATTTAATAACAACATCCACACAGTCGAACAAAGTGAGAATGTGGATGTGGACGGACAATTCCTAAAAAATGAGAAGAAAATTCTAATTATTCTTGAGGATAATTTATTTTATCTCCCCAGTAGCAATGTTCTCATGTCTTCATTAAATTGTTTAGAGTTATCTATATAGGGAGCATGTCCAGACCTATCGTATACTTTCACATCTTGTAAACTCGATCATAACTCTCTTTCTCGCTTAGCTTGCTGTCAAACAACAGGAGTTATCACATCATTTCATCCCAGTATAACTGTTGCTGGAACATTATTTTTATTCATTAGATGTAAGCGCTTTATAAACTCCTCTCTCTTACTAGCATTAAATATTATCTTTCCAGTATTTTTGACATGAGCGACTAAATGTAAAAATTTTCTTGTTTCATTAGCATACTGATAAAATCAACGTAAATATAGATGCTTAGGCAATGTATCATTTGTTCAAAACTGTGAATCAAAAAAATTTTTCTGTTTCAGTGTATTTCAAATCAACTGTCTAACAAACTTCATTCAACTCACAGATTCATCTGTTGTTTTCTCATTTGTCATAAATGCAGGTCATCACCATAAGTTACCTTTTACTGCATCAGGATATTTTGCAGCAAGCATTGAAGCCACATTAACTCAATAAGAGCCAGCTACAATATGAAATCAAGTATCAAGAAGATTTAATTCTTGCATCACCGACTCAACCAGATGTAGTTCCTTCTCTTCAAATGAAAGCTCCTTTAGGAGTACATTATTTTCTAAATTTGAACTGATAAAATCAATTCAAATATGATGATAATCAGAAAATTGATCATCAGTCATTTGGAAATCGAAAATATGCGCATTTCATATCGCACCATGAAAATACAGAATTTTATCATCGCTTTCTTCATTTCAATGCGATACATATCAGATTTTGTGTCATTGTGGTGAAATAAACTGTTTCTTGTTAGGAAATGACTTTATCGCCAATGCCAGATCTTCTCTTGAAACCTTTAGTAGGTCAAGATCTATATCTTTGTATCCTTCGGTCAAGAATAGTATTTCACTTCAATTCATACAGATGATATATTGTAAATGCATTTATTTTACATATGTCAATATTTTTTACAAGCATAATTGAATATCGTTTCTTGCTTTTCATAATAATATACCTATATTGTTGCTCAGTTTATTTTTTACCATTGATATGAAAAAGACATTATTATGAGCATCATTTCTTTTAACTATTCTAGTTCTAAGTTGATGTGGCAGTAAGGATACTCCAAAAGATCCAATTGAAGCTCTAGATAATCCTACAGTAACAACGTGAGATGTGCAAGATTTTAATACAATAGTAGGTTGAAGTTGGTATTCTGAAGCAGCAGGAAAAACGTCATTGTTTACCTTTAAATGAGACAACACGTTTGCTGTAACAGCAAATGAGAAAGAAGCTCGAGGTCCTTGGATCGTAAGTGAATGAAAAATTTTACTTGGAGAATCTCAGCTAGAATTAGTTATTCAAGGTGATAACGAAATTACAATTGATGGAATTATATACTTGAGAAACGAAGAGATAAACTAAACGTTCAACCAGCAATCATAATGAAAAATCTCTTAACCGAGATTTTTTTTATTTACTTCTTATATTTTGATGAAATTTGTTTGAAGACAAAGTTTCCCAAGTTTCTCTATTCATGCTTTTTCTCGCTGATGAAAGAAAAAAATGTGATGCGTCTATATCTCACTTAATCAGTCAATCTAATTCTAAGAGTAAATTTGTACAAATATATCATGTGCAAATCTCAGGAATAAATCAAATTAAGTAATCATTTTCTGGATTTAAATTAGTCCTTAAAAAAGCAGAATAAGCTTTGGTGCATCTAGGTTCAAAAGATCAATGTATATTCAATTTTTCTCAAATACTAGATAAAGTCATTTCACTAAAAAAGACACTTTCCTTTATTCAATCTTTACTTGTAAGAATATCATTAATCTCTAATCAGTATGTATCCATTGAATTCATATAAGACTCAGGCATCAATTTAATTCAAGCATTATCATACATCATTTTCTTAAAGTTTTTTCTAGATGCTTTCCAAAACTTAGCCGAGAATCATATCTTCTTCTGATCATCTAAAATTATGACCAACTTTGATGATATATCTTGAGTTTTCAATTCTGCTAATAATTTGCATCCCATAATCCAAGTGTCCAATGAAAATCTTCAAAATCAATATGGATCTACTCTCATCTGAGATGTCCTCATATCTATTCATACTGGCAAATGTCCAGCTATAATTTTTACTTCAGTCAATGGATTCTTTTCTTTTTTATCTTTGATTATATTAATAGTGTCTGCCAAATGAGATCATAAATTAAATCACATAGTACAAAATTAGTAAATAAACATTGACATGTATAAATAAAAATTTGCAACTTGTCGGATAAATACATATAATACTATTAGAACATAGGTAAGAACTACATTTTTAACTATCGTCAAATAACGACAACATGTATACTCCAGAACAAATTTTAGAGAAATTATGACTATCAAAAAAAGAAAGAGTACTATATTTACTTTGTCTTGAATATGGGTGAATGACAGTTACAGCACTACAAAGAAGAACACAATTCCCTAGAACTACTATCTATGATACACTTCAAAAATTAGAATTCTCTTCATATATCACGAAAAATAAAAAAAATAATACTCTTATATTTTACGCCGTCAGTATTCAGGAAATAATGGTATTAATGGAAGATAAAATAATTTTATATGAAAAAAGAAAGGCGTTATTAAAAAACAACATTCCTCAATTCCAACAAATGATTAAATGATCACACATCATTCCATCGATTAAAGTATATGAATGAAAAGATGCTCTCTCATTAATTTTCTGACAAATCAAGAATACTCAAACAGTAAGAACGATATTTTCTGCGCAAGCATCTGCTGACTTCTTGAGTGAACAGATCATTACTGATGTCCATAATGCGCATGAATTTAATAGAATTCAAAAAAAAATATTACTAGTTGATGAACCCATAGCTACAACTGAGAAAAAGAAATTTGAAAAACAATGATTTGATGTGAGAATACTTCCAAGCTGACATCAATTATATACTGATTTTATTATTCTTGATGAGAAATTATTTTTTCTTGTCTACTGAAAAAATTTACAAGCGATCGAAATAGATCATGAGATAATTCTAAATTCCCATAGAGAGATTTTTGAAATGTTACGGTCCTTTTTAACTTAACCAAATAATCCTAACTGCGTGCCTCAATCCACCTCTTTCTTAAGCTCTTTAATCGATTTTTCTAATCTAGAAAATTTTCGCTCATCAACTAATACTTTTTGTATATGATTAAAATCTAAATTCATGTTTGCATACTCAAGATCGTATCAAACCAAATCAGGAACCTCCATTAGTTGGATTAACTGCTTTGAGTGATACGCACTCTCTTTTCACTCAATAAGTTTTGTTTGCGTAGCTCAAGCAATCTTATCTATATTTGCATAAATATTATCTAACCCTCAATACTCAATTACTAATTTAGCTGCACCTTTTGCTCCAATCCCCGTAACACCTTTTATGTTGTCCGATGAATCTCCCACTAAAGATAGATAGTCTACAATTAACAATGGCTCAAAATCATGTTCCAATATAAATCTTTCTACGTTAGTTTCCTCATCCTTCATTCAATCATACACTATTGTATTTTCATTAAGGAGTTGCTTTAGATCCTTGTCTGAAGAAACTATTTTATAAGTAAGATCTCATTTCATTCCTGTTAACATTGAATTTGGACGCACAAGTGTCCCAATAATATCATCAGCCTCATATCCCGGCGCCTCGAAATGGGGTATATTACATTGATCTACTAATGTTTTTATACTTCACATCTGATACTTAAATTCATCAGGTAATTTTGTTCTATTGGCTTTATATTCGGAAAACTGTTCTTTTCTGATTGTTTGCTTTGGACTATCTCGTGCTATGGCAAAATATTCTGGCTTTTGTTGCAACAACTTAAACAACATACGAAAAAAACCAAAAATCGCTTGGACAGGACGACCTTGATCGTCCTCTAAAGGTGGCATTCCATAATAGGCACGAAAAACAAATCATGAGCCATCTAAGATGGTAAATATTTTTTTCATAGAAATAACTATTTATAAATTAAGTATATAATAGTCGTTTGACCTCTATTTACTAGGAATTTTATATCAAGGATAGACTGTGTCTACATAATCATCCATATACTTCTGTAAAAGAAGATCATACGATTCTCAGATTTCTTTTCTCATGTACTTTGATAGATCATCTCACTGAAGAGTTAAAAATATTCCTCCATTTCTTCTTTTAAATTTCAAGTATTGAATTCATTGCTGATCAATATACTCTTGTATCATAGTAATTTTCTGTTTTTGTGAGAGTCAAGGCAGTGATGAATACTCATTGTTTTTTCTATGTACTTGCAAAAATTCAAAATAGATGGAAAAAAGTTGTACATCAATTTCCACTGGCATTACAGACCTAAATAAAGCAAACATTTCAAGATAAGCTTTTGTCTTATTCTTTGGTGTGTTCATCCTATCACGTATATCATCAGATATTAGATCAAAAAATCTCGCCTCCATCCATTTAGTTCACAGAACTTGTAAGGTTGCAACTTCAGATTCAGCCTCAGATGCTCATCATCATTCTGGTGTATGCACTAATTCTGAAGCTACAATTGCAGTAAAAAATAGTTCATCTGTTATAGTGTCTCAAAACAAATCTTCTTTGTTTTGTCTTATTTTTGAATAATTCAGTAAAATAACTGATTCTTCTTTGTCAAAATTTGAAAAATATTTATGTCACGATCGCGTCAGATTACTCTCATCAATAACAATAATTCTAACCTTGTCATATCAAACTAATCATACTTGTTCTTTAAAAATATCTGTTAACTCATGTCCTTTCCAATCATAATCAAATCAAGGTAGTAAGTCTACTCCTTCAGGATGCTGAGCTTTAGGTAAAGGCGAATCAAAAGCAATATTTTCTAACGAGTTCCATATGTTTTTAAATTTATCTTGATACTCTTTAGATTTCAAAAAAGAAAAATCAATCTTTGGTTCAGTAGTATTTTTTTCTCTATTAGAAATTCCATCTTTATATTCTTGATACAAATTACCTAATTCATTCGTACTATAATTATCGATATCATCAAAATGACTATGCATCTTATCCATACTTAAGTATACATAGCTTAGTTAATTAAGACAAATTTAGTTAATCACATTGTTTATGAAAAAAAAGAACAACCAACGACTCTCGCTCATGCTGAATATCATAATTCCAATGATTGTTCTCACAAAATTATCTGGGGAGACTTACTTATGAACAACTTGGTGACTAATAGTTGCTTTAGCATTTCCTTTACTTTATGGTATTCGAGAACGAAAAAAAGAATGAAGTCGGAGCTTTATATCTTGACTAGGATTATTCTCTGTATTGATGACTTGATGAATAGGTCTATTGAAACTACCAACTGAACGAGTAGCAATCAAAGAAGCTATGGTGCCGTGAATTATCTGACTCGTCCTCTTATGATCTTTATATACCTGACATAACTTGGTTGAAAAAATGTTTAGTGGAATACTTGATACGCAAAAAATATTTGCAGCCTTAGAAAACAAAATGCATCATCGACATACATGAATGAGAAAATTAACTCGATGGATGATTGCTTCATTTGCTTTATCAACAGTCTTGAATTATATCTTGGCAAGTTGGATAGTTACAAGTCCAGCCTGAACGCAAGCATTCAATGAAGAAATCTGAAGATTAACGGGAATAAGCTTCCCTGCGATTGCTCTGCCAGCGACCCTAATTCTTACTGTTGCAATGGTTATTTTTCTTATGAATCTTTCAAAAGTCTCTGGCCTAGAAATTGAAGAAATGATTCAGCAATAATTTATTCTCTACTCTTTTCGTATATCTCAATCCATTGGTTGACTGTCATTTTTGAAGCAAGTTCTCATATAAGTTTATAAGGAATAGTCTCTAATTTTTTGAATCTTATACAACTCTTACCCATATCAAGCTTAGTGGAAACTTGTTCTTGGTATGAGTTTACAAACCACTCCATTAGTGTTTTATCAGAATATAATCACATAGTGTATAATCATATATGATTTTTTTGACTTGCTAGATTCATAAATGGCAATGGAAGAGATGGATTACAGTGATATCAATCAGGGTATTTTGAATGAGGCACTACCCATCCAATCATACCATAATTTATGCATTCCTGAAATCATGTTGGTATATTTTTATTAATAATATTTCTCATGTTTTGTATTGCTTCTTGTCTTTGTGGAATTAGAGATGAAATATAGTCTTCAATTGAGGTGAATGTTTGTTTAGACATGACGTATTATATAAATAAAGATCATATTATATAATCTACTGTTAAATATATCAAAATCTATTTTTTAATCACTATGTTCATATCATTAACTTAGGTAACAACCTAGTTTGAAACTCAGGATCAAAGTCTGATTGCTGATAATCAAAATACTTATATCACGAATCTTGAGTTCTTATAATATATGGCTTAGACATATCTAATATCTCACCACACGCTTCATTAATATCTATTTCTTCTGGATTTCTAATATTTATTCTTTTCATGCTTGCTGTTTCAGCATACAATTTTTTTGATTTTCTCTTATCTATAACATAATTCTCAAGCAACCATTTTTCAGAATGAACATCAAGCAATAAAGCTCTAAAATTTTCGATATCATATACTTTAAATCTCTTTGGCAAGATTCCATTCTTAATTCGCATAGACTTTGTGTGTCTTGGATGTTCCCAAGGAGCTGTATCTCTATATCAGCTTTCTTTTATTTTTAAAATATTATACAAGTATCACTTGATAGGCAATATAGTTTGGCCTCTTTTTCAATACACTTCTTCATCACCGTTGTAATACTTATTTAGTAATGGAAGTTCAGAATTATCAATATATCATTGATCTATAATTTTATCTAGACTTCACTTTGAAGTAATATGTAAGTACTTTTGCATTCTATACATAAAAATAAGTAAATATACAGAATTATGTATATATAATATATATATTAAGTCAATTATTTAATGAGATCTATTCTGGCTTTGAATAAAGCATTCTTACACTATCAAGAGAAGCTGAAGATTTGTTGTCTGTATAAATTTTTTCACTTCACGTCTCGTTCCAAGATCAAAATGAATCTATTGATGTTGAAGATACAATAAAATTGTCAAAATTATATCCCTCATTGTCTGTAATGTTAGTATAATACATCTGATCAAAAATAGATGACATGGTTGCGAGAGTCCTATGAGAAAACTTAGACTCCAATTGCTTATCTAAAATCAAATTTGCAATCAGTGTTCATCAATCCTCCAATATTAGATTTATTGACTCAAAAAATTCTTTAGTAACTAGTTCAACTGGAATAGATTTATCAGTATAAGCGTCTAAAAAAACTAAGTCATACTTACGAGAATCATTAATCATATTTGTGAGTACTCACCTAGCCGAATATGGATAAAATTCTATTTTTTTATTTAATTCTCTTTCAAAAAAATACTTTTCAGAAATATTCTTAACATCAGGATCTATATCAATAGTGTCTACCTTGTCTACATATTTTCTAGTTGCAATCTTTTCTGGGTAAGTAAATCAAGCAGCTCAGATTACTAAAATTCTTTTGGGTTGTAGGATATCAGTAACTCTTAACGCTTCATTTACATACTTAAATGGAGTTCATGGTTTTTTGTCATCTTTATAAATTGCTGATGACAATGAGCCATCAAGTGAAAAAACACGAATATCTTCAGATTTATACAACGCATCATATACTTTAATATTTTGATATGCATTATCATAAGAAAAGACAGATTCATTTTGTGCACCAAATCATCAAAAGAAAATGAATATTAGCAATCATACTACCAAACAGATCAGTGAATATATTCTATTTAGATTAGAAAAAACTATCGCTGCTAAAAAGATCAACATAACTCAAACAATAACTCAAGTCAATGATACTCATCGTCGAGCAAAAAATAAAATACTCGTCAATACACTACCCAAAAATGATCATACAGTACTAGCAAACAACATTGTTCATGCTGCTTTTCATTTTGATGGTTCATTCAACATCTCTGTTAGTAGTGGTATTGTATGAGAGGCAATAAATACCGGAGGAAAAAACAAAACAGCAGACACCAAAAACAAAGTCAAGATATATGAACCACTAGAGTTCATCATAAATTCTAGAAATCAACGTTGCAACGTGAATGAGATAATAACATACCAAACTCATGCAAACAAAAGTGATGATCATAGGGCGTATGGCAATCTATTAGGTTCTAATTTACTTGATAAGATTCATCAACTCCAATATCCGAAACTTAAAGCCAATAGAATTACTCATAGGAATATTGATGTTAATATAATACTACTACCTACTACAGGTATAGCCATTCTCATTGCTATAATTTCAACTGCTAATGTTGAAAATCATTCAAGCAAGGCTACTACATAAAGCAATCGAATTGGCATTACAAATATAGATCTAAAAATAATAAGGTCAAATTACTGAATCTGGTATTTTTCCCACATTGTAGTAAAGAGTCACTCGCTTTCTAGTAATTCTGTAAAACTTCATTGCTGAACAATTTTTCATCAATCTAAAATATAAACATAATCAAACAATTCTAATAAGTGTAATTTATGAATTGAAGAAACAATGCATTTATTATTAAATTCTTTCAGAATAGATTCATAAATACTTCTCTCATTTACACTATCTACACTGCTAGTTGGTTCGTCTAGCAACACTACATCACTTCATCTAGAAACTAGTAATCAGCGACATAAAGCTAATCTTTGTTTCTGTCATCACGAAAGATTCACTCATCTTTCTTTAATGTCGGTATCTAATCAACTTGGTAACTCATCAATAACTGAATCAAAATGAGCAATCTTCGCTAAGCGTAATATTTCTTCATCTGAAACATCCAATCACATACAGATGTTATATTTAATAGTGTTTTCAAAGATTTCTGGCTCTTGTGGAATAAGAGACGTAATATGGGCCAATGGATGTAAATCATCAAATTGATTCTCTCAAATACGCAATACCACGTTATCAACATCATACAATCATCTGAGCAAGCTCATAAGTGTACTCTTTCCACTTCCACTTTCTCCAACCAAAGCTATATTCTTTCATTTAGCTAACGTTAACCCTATGTCACTCAAGGTTGAAATATTACTTCATTTTTTGTACGTAAAGTGTAGGTCTTGTATATGTATTTTATCTCGTTTGTTTCATACATTCACATGATAGGTTTTAGGCAATAAAGCATACTCATCTTCAATATCCTGTATCGCTTCCATGTCTGCTTTTTTTGTTACAATTCAAGAATACTGCCAGGTAAAGTTACTCAGTGCTGAATTCATCTTTTTACTATACTGGAACAACATAGTAAATGTTCATATCAAGATTGTTCATCCCATAATCGATTGCTCAAAGATATACCATCACAATATAATTCAAATTGTTAGTGACACCAGCATATCCATGGAAAATCGCTTCCACTCATTTAATACACTATACTTTATATAGGTTGGTAAAATATTTTGTATCTTCTCATGGAGAACTTCTTTAGCTTTCCCTTCAAATCTCAAAGTAATCAACGTTTTAATATTAGAAAGAAAATCAAAAAGTGTGCTCATCACGCGATGTTCCTTTTTGTTTTCCAGTTTTATCAATGGAACCAAAATTAAATCAAATCTATAAACAATCATAAAAATAATTACTCAAAATATCAACATTATCATTCAAGCCTTCCATCGAAGAGAAAATAATGCTATAATTGATCAGATGGAAAACACAACTGTGTTCCAATACATATGATTATCTCAAGTAAAAGTCTTAATCGCATAGACTCATTTGTTAATTTTATCAATCGTCTCTCATGAATGATTATCATTTTGTCGTTGCATAGGCAATGATGTTACTTTGTGAAACATATCTAAAGAATAAGCCTCTCAAACATCGAATTTTATTCTTTCTTCCCATACACGAGAAATTCAATGAAACATCCATCAAAATAAAGTGACTCACACTAATCAGATGATATACCAACGGATAGTAGGTCGTCATGACACTCCCTGCACTTGTAAGACATTAACAATCTTTCAAAATATTCGTGGCTCAATTAGCCAAATTAGTTTTGAAATAATATTAAAGGTTAACATAAAAATAAGCATCTTCTTTGAAGGTGCGTAAGTTCGCATTTTGCGAAAAAGAAAAACATAAGGATTATTTGCTCGTTTCATCACGTTATATACAAAAAAATACTACTTATTAAGTATACTTATAAAAAAATCTCTTGTCAATTAGTCTTGATCTGTAATATAGCATCAATCAATAGATGGCAAAGACATCTGATCGACTCAATACTTATTTTTTCTAGCGCGTGTATTTCTCAAACTAAAATCAAGATTGTAATTCTAACATTTTCGCATATTGTCCTCATTTTTTTAACAGTTGATGATGTGTTCATCTTTCTATCACCTTCCCCCCTTCAAATAAGATTATATCATCAGCTTTTTTTACAGTTTGGAGCCTGTGTGCAATTATGATTACCGTTCTTCAAGTAAATAAATTGTTCATTGCTTGTGTAATTCATTCTTCAGAGAAGCTATCTAAAGCAGATGTAGGTTCATCTAAAATAATAATCTCTGGGTCTTTGAGGAAAATTTTTGCTATTGCTAAACGTTGACGTTGTCATCCACTCAGCCTTATACCTCTTTCTCAAATTTCAGTTTGTAATCAATCCTTAAAATCAAAAACAAAATCACATTTCGCATTCTCAATAGCCTTTTTCACTTTTTGCAATAAAACTTCTTGTGAATCTGAATCTTCTGATACATCATTACTAACTGCATAGGTAAGATTTTCCCATACTGTGCCATCAAAGATACTTGGTTCTTGGGTTAGATATCAAATATGTTCATAGTAAGATTGTAGAGCAATTTTCTCAAGATTTTGCCCATCAATATTGATGGATCATGAGTCGGGCAATAAATATCAGGCAACAAGTTTCGCTAATGTTGATTTTCCAGAACCTGACACTCAAACAAAAGCAGTCTTATTTCATCACGATATTGTCAATGAAAACGAATTAAAGACTTTCTCTTCGTCATCTGAATAAGAAAAAGATATATTCTCAAGAGCGATATCTCATGTTTTATATATAAATTTTTCTCACTCATGTAATGATCAAAATTCAGGCGTTGTGTCAAAGAAATTCCACAATCTTTCTATATGCGTGTAATTTTTCGTGAGATCTTGAAACTTTTTCGATAAATTAAGCATGAGTTGATTCAGATATCAAGTCATTGCTACTAATCCAGTGAACTCACCAAAATCAAAGGTTCAGGTTTGGTAAGAATAATATGAATAGTACATTATAACAAGTACCAATCAGGTGACCAGCAGTAGTGGAATATTGAACATTCATCGAATGTACTTATTTATGTCTTTGTTATATATGAGCATTTCATCTCGGAGATCATTGTTCTTTTTACGTTCTATATCAATGGAATTAGAACTAACAATCTCCATCTTACTTTGCAATACACGAACAAACAATCTTGAAAACTTTTCTTCTAAACTTTTGCGAGCTCTCCTTCAAGTATTAGCAAATCAGTCTATATAGGTTACTAGCCAGAAACTTATGACTATAAATGCTAAAAATCACAGTACATATACAGTTCACATGCTAGACAATAAATACACTGTAAATGATGTTTTTATAAGTAAGTCCGTAATTGAGTAACTCAATAAATTTATAGAGTCTAATTGGTAGAATACTCAGTCCTTTATAATGGACATCAATCTTCAAACTCATACTTTCTCAACATCAGTATTATTGAGTTTGATATATTTTTGAAAATATAAATCAAATAAATACTTTGCAGAAAATCGCTTATTTAACACTCGTCACTGATTTCTTATAATTCGTTTTCGAATATACATAATCACTACTACAATTGCATATATTGATAATCTTTTAGGAATGTGTCCTACATTTCAATCTTGGAAACTTGTCGCTAAGCTTTGTAGGGTAAGTACAGTATAGATATCGAAGAAAAAGAATGTAGCAGAAACAAAAATAGATCCCCCATAGATAAGTGGATATGAGAATACTGGTTCGAAAAACCTCTTTAATAGTTGTCAAAATGTTCTCTTGTTCATGTACGAATTAAATTTAAATTCTGGATTCTTTGCTCTTGTTCCTTATACTACACAACATATTATCAAATCCAAGTTTCAAAACATATTCTTTTCATATTTATCCATCTATCAAATATGTATAAACGCATGACTATTAATCAGTTACAGGAGACAAATACATGATTTTTCAAAAACGTTCATGATATTTTTAGTAAACAATGATATACACATTTTCAGGAATTTATGGACAAGATGTTAGATGAATCACAATCACACTACTTTTTCAATAGTTGACGTCCCCTGTTTAGAATTCAACAAAATGATACTGAATTTCGTTTAGTAGACGAAGTAGACAAGATTGAAATAATTACTGATGCTGATTGAATAAATCAAGTACATAATATACTTAAGAACATGCGCTTGGTTAATAAGGCAGCAAATGAAAATAAGACTATTATAGAATGATTGTTTCAGAAATGCATGAACTGAGACTTACAATTCATCATGGATAAACCATTTGTTACGTACGATATTGAAACCACATATACTTGAGAATCGTTGTCCTCTCAGCATTTTGAAATGGCATACTCAGTCTCTACACAAGATGTTTCTAAATGATTACAATATAATTATATAGATAGAGTCAGTATGCACCGTTATGTTGATTATCTGTTAGAATATCCATGATGGATTATTGGCTATAATCACATTTGATTTGATAATCCAGTTATCATACAAAACATTTGATACGGTCAAACAGAGTTAGATATACTAAATATGAAATCTATTGATCCTTTTTTACTGTTACATAAACTCCTAAAAAGAAGACTAAAACTTACTAAAGTTGCTGAATCATTAGTCAGCATGTGAAAAACATTGGAATCTTGAGCAGAATGATCTAAGCTTTTGCAGGATTGGAAAGAGACATGAGACGAGAAATTATTAAGAAAAGTTAAAAACTATTGTAAAAATGATGTTCGTATCACCTTAGGAGTTTTCTTATACTTACTGGAACATAAAAAGATTCATATTGAATGAGAATCTAAAGAATTCACTCTTGAACAAATGATTGAACGATGATGATCCAAACAATTACAAAGCACAGAAGACACAGAAACGTCTCAAAGTGGTTTTTTCAGATAACTTACTTCATGACTAGACTCCAAGAAGAATTAACAACTTGTTATGATGCTCAAGCATTACACTTTCATCATACAAGATGAATACATAAACGACCAGAATTAGAGTACATCAAGCCCCTGTTGTTAGAGCAATGTTCACAACAAACATGAAATTCTTTAGAATTTCTAGACCTAGGATGTGGTGCATGAAGAGTCTCTAAACGACTTGAAGATATTTGATGCAAATATACATATACATGAGTAGATATATCAAGTTGAATGATAGAGACAGCTCAAGAGCAGTATCCTGATGCTATGTTTGTATGTCAGGATATGATAAGTTATCTCCAACAACAAAAGCAACAATCAGTGGATTGCGTGCTTTGTCTTGCATCATTTCATCACCTTACTAGCTTAGAAGATAGATTACTAGTATTACATAACCTTTACAGAACTTTAACCTATTGAGGTATTATCATCCTTGTAAATTGGTCATTTTCTGATTGGTTTCTTAAGAAATATTGGACTTCACTTGCAAAAGCAATCCCACTCTCGATAGCTACTGTATGAAACAAAGCTTGGAACGATTTATCAATACCACGAAAAGATCCTAAATATCATCAGAATAATATCATGTATCACAGATTTTATCATCTGTTTACCTTGAATGAATTACAGAAACTAATCTGACTAACTGACTTCTCTATAACACAGCTCTCATATAT